>NZ_JBVVNO010000001.1:0-617756 GCF_056850255.1 Methylomonas sp. Uni0011 | reverse complement strand
TAATACCTTGATCTCTTTATTTTTTGTTTCTTTCATGATCTGCGCTAATTCAACTGTCATTTTAAAATGACTATCTTGGCCCACTTGAGCCGGTTGGTGAAGTGGGGCGGACCATTCCATTAGGTCTAGCAATTAAGCATCCTTGAAAAGTTTTGCTATGTTTCTAGACCTGACCCCTTTTTGTGTGTGCTACGAATACGACCCTAGCGACAACCCGAGCACTCTCACCATGCCGACGGCCAGCACCGAGCTGACTGTCACAACGTCAACCAGATCAGCAGCGCCAACGGCGTGGCCTGTAGCTACGACGCCGCCGGCAAACTCACCGACGACGGCATCCGCACTTACCAATGGGATGCCGGCAAGCGGCTGCTGAAAATCTGCTTCAAAGCGAACGCTCAAGCGACGTGGCAGGACGTGGCACACTGCGGACAACCGTTAACTTGGCGGAACGATTCGGCGGCTTTTTTGACTGCGCTGGCGCAACTGGCGATAGAGCCCAAGTAGCGAATGCTGTCCTTGGCCGGCAACAGGGTGCAGGCCGCGTTGTGAACCAGATGATCTCCGTTTGCTTGAGCATTGATTTCGACGTAAAACTCAGCCATGGTCTTTACCTCATAAAAGTATGTTGGATTGCAGGTTGGGCCCGAATGTCGTCGACCGGCGCATCCCGCGCCAACGGCCTGGAATGACCTGGCAGGACTCCGCTCCGACACTGTTCGGGTGCGATTGGCTCAGAGCAAGCGCCATGCCACGTCGTGGTCGCGGAGCACGGCGGGACCGGAAACGGCCGGCGCAAAGTTTGCCGATGCCCGTTGGCCGCGGCGTTCCCGGCGGAGCCGGCGAAAGAAAGCCGATTCATTTTTCGCAAAACGTGGTCCGGTTATGCCGGGATCGTCTTGTCGCATTTCCTACAAGAGAGCTGGGTTTTGTCGACCGTCAAGGCCGGCTGGGCTGGTCCAGCCGTTTAGGTTTCACGGTGAAACTCGGTCTGCACGATCTTGCTATCTGGTCTGGTTTTTGCTGGTTTCGGGGTATCTTTCACTGCCTGGAATATTGCGATGCGCTACGAACCTCACTCAGACGAAATTGCTGCCGTTCCCGAGATGTCCGATGAAGAATTACTGGAGTATTTCTTGTACCGCGTGTTCGAGACCGACGAAGTTTGGTGTCTGAAAGACGCCGGGCAACCGGTGCTACGCGACGTGGCCGGCCGGGACACGCTGCCGGTTTGGCCGTATAAAATCTTTGCCGAGGCTGCCGCCAACGGCGACTGGGAGGGGCTGCAGCCGGTGCCGGAGTCGGTGGACTATTTCACCTATCAGACGCTGAATCGCGCCGCCGGTCAGGACGTGGTGGTGGAAATCCTGCCGCGAGGCCAGGCGGCGGGATGTTTGATTACACCGCAGCGCTTGTTCGGCATGCTGGAAAATATGATGGAAGCGCGAGACTACACGGTAGGAGATTGAGCCGGCCGAGAAGGTGGTAGCCGCAGTCGAATCCCGCTGCGGCTAACCTGGCTTGATCGCGGCGGCGGCAGCGGCAAGCTCGCTGGCCGACAAAAGCGTGAACGGATAGCGCCGAAACTGTATAAATAAGGCTTTCGGCCATTTCGGGTTTGGGCTTATGCAAGAAATTATGTACGACGTCAGCAGTCTGTTGATCGCATTGTTATTGTTATTGTCGATGTTGCTGGCGATAGAGATCGGATATCGTGTGGGCCTGCGCATCATGCCGACGGTGCGCGACGACTTCAAGGCCCATGTCAACGCGACCTCGGCATCGCTGGTCGGCATCCTGGCCCTGTTGTTGGGTTTTACCTTTTCGTTGTCTTTGCAGCGTTACGATAGCCGCAGCGAGGCGGTGGTCGACGAGGCCAACGCAATCGGCACCGCCTATTTGCGCGCGCAATTGCTGGCGGAACCGCACCGCGGGCAGACCTTGGCCTTGCTACGCGAGTACCTGGATTTGCGGGTGCAGACCGGTAACGTCGATCTGACCGAGCGGGTGCGGCGTAAAGCCTTGATCGCCGAAGCCGGCAGAATGCAGGCCAGACTATGGGAATATGCCAGCCAGGCTAACGCCGCCGCACCGAGCCCGGTGACGACCGGCTTGTTCATTCCGGCGTTGAACGAGATGATCGACAATTTCGGCAAGCGCGACGCCGAGATGAACCGGCACGTACCGGAATTCGTGCTGTTGCTACTGTACGCTACTTTCCTGATGACCGGCGCTATCGTCGGTTACGCCACCGGCCTGTCCGGCCACCGCGCTTCTTTCGTCACTCATATCATGGTCGGCTTGATCGTGGTGTTAGTGTTCATCATTCTTGATCTGGACCGGCCGCACCGCGGTTTGATTCAGGTCAGCCAGGACAGCCTGACCGGTTTGCAGGCCGCGATTCGTGGTCAGGCCGGCGCCAATCCGGCGGAGTAGAGGCATGACGCGGCGCGCTGAGAAAATATCGGAATCGACCGGCATCGCCCCACCGCCGGACCGGCTGAGGCCCAGCCTGCACTGGTTCCATCTGCTCGCGCTCGGCGTCGGCGCCATCGTCGGCACCGGCATTCTGACCTTGATCGGCGTCGGTGCCGGCAAGGCCGGTCCGGCCGTGGTGGTGTCTTTCGTGTTTGCCGGCCTGGTCTGCGCTTGCGCGGCGCTGGCTTATGCCGAAATGGCGACTGCGATGCCGCAGGCCGGCGGCGCTTACACCTACGCCCGGCTCGTAATCGGCGAGCGGATCGCCTGGCTGGTGGGCTGGAGCCTGATTCTGGAATATTCGCTGGTGGTCAGCGCCGTCGCGGTCGGTTGGTCGGGGTATGCCGCACCGTTGCTGCACGACGTGCTGGCGATTCAGTGGCACTGGATGCAAGGCCCCGAGGCCGGCGGCAGCGCCAATCTGCCTGCCGTGGCCGTCATCGCCGCAGTGGCGGCAGCTTTGATCTACGGTACCAGGGAAAGCGCAACTTTCAACGCACTGCTGGTGGGCTTGAAACTGGTCGCCTTGCTGCTGTTCGTCGTGCTGGCGGCGCGCGAATTCGACCCGGTCAATCTGCAACCTTTCATGCCGTTCGGTTTTGCCAAACAAACCGGCGCCGACGGCGTCGAGCGCGGTGTGATGGTCGCCGCGGCCATCATCTTTTTTGCGTTTTACGGTTTCGATGCGATCGCCACCGCGGCCGAAGAAGCCCACGATCCGGAGCGGGATCTGGCGCTTGGTATCGTCGGTTCGATGTTGGTCTGCGTGGCGATTTACATTGCTGTGGCGCTGGCGGCGTTGGGGGCGCTGAGTTACGAACGGTTCGCTGCCAGCCCGGAGCCGTTGGCCTTGGTGTTGCGCGAACTGGGTCAACCATTGGCGGCGCGGTTTCTGGGCTTGTCTGCCGTTGTCGCATTGCCGACCGTGATTCTGGCGTTCTTTTACGGCCAAAGCCGGATTTTCTATGCGCTGGCGCGGGACGGCCTGTTACCGGCCGCGCTGGCCAAAATTTCCCGGCGCGGCACGCCGGCCGGCGCCACGGCCTTTACTGCGTTGTTGGTCGGCGCCATCGCCGGCACGTTTCCGCTGGCGGAGATCGCGGCATTGGCCAATGCCGGAACCTTGCTGGCGTTTAGCGCGGTCGCCGCCAGCATGCTGATCTCCCGCCGGCAAGGTCCGCCGCCGCCGGGCCGCTTCCGCGCGCCGCTGCCCTGGCTGACCGGCCCGCTCGCCATTCTGGGCTGCGGCTATCTGTTCGTCAGCCTGCCGTGGCAAACGCAAGCCTATTTCCTGATCTGGAATGCCTTGGGCGGCCTGGTTTACTGGATTGCCGGCCAACGCCGCCGCTCTTGAAGCTGCCGTAACCGGCGTCATCTGTTCGGCTCTCATCTCCACCGTTTTCACAGTCCCGCTTGCCCGGTAAGGCATAAAGCGGAGGACCGTCGGCACCGGTAACCCTTAGCTTAACGTTCCCCAGCTTCAACGCCGGCTCAGCCGCCGCGAACCCGCAATCGTCTTGCGCCCATGCTACGGCGCCGATTTATTCTCAAGTTTAACTGAGCCGTAACATACCTCCCTTATTCTTTATCGCGTTAATTGCATAAGGTGCTGACAAAATCCAGAAAATACCGGAAACGTGCAGAAAATAGTGACCAATTTTACGGAACGTGCCGTGATGTCGCGGGGCTGGGTTGGCTTTTGTCGCATGATTACGGAGTCTAGCCAGGCGACGCCGGGCGCAATGCGGAAACCGATGGCGCGTAACGACAACACCGCAGGCCGCGACCGCCAACAATAGCCGGTGGTGTGGCTGATTCCTGTCTCTGCTTATGCTGCTTTCGGATATGTCTGTGAACAATTTCACGTTATTTGGGATAAGTCCGTTACTGATTCAAAGTTCCAAAAAAAATATCGTAACGCTGCATCGGCTAACGCTGAATTTGCACAGCAAACAACCCCGATTCGAAACGAAGAGAGCCTTAAAGAGTGAAACCCGTGACTAGCGATTCAATTGCATCCGTGCTCGGAGCCGAGCAAAAAAATGCCGATTCCGCCGCAGCGGCGCCGGTTGCCGATTTATTGGGTTTGCTGGAACACCGTGCCGAAACCCAACCCGATTTTCCGATCTATCACTACCTGCGCGACGGCGAAGACCTGGCGGAAACCCTGTCGTTTCGAGACGTGGCCTTGAAGGCGAAAACCGTGGCCGCGGCTTTGCAAGGCATCGCTGCCGAGGGCGAGCGGGTCATGCTGTTGTATTTGCCGGGTATCGAATTCATTACCTCTTATTTCGGTTGCCTGTACGCCAAGCACATCGCGATCCCGTTACCGCCGCCGCGCCAATCGCGCATGCTGCAAACCCTGGAAAAAGTCCTGGAAATCGCCCGTTCGGCGCAACCGGTGGCAGTGTTGACGACGCAGGCCGTCAAGGAAAAGGCCGAAGAACATTTCGGCAGCCTGCCCGAGTTTGCGGCGATGCGCTGGCTGGCGACCGATACCTTGGATGCCGGGCTGGCCGCCGCCTGGCGTAAGCCGGAAGTCGCAGCCGACGATATCGCCTTCCTGCAATACACCTCGGGTTCGACCTCGTTGCCGAAGGGCGTGATCCTGACCCACGCCAATCTGATGTGCAACATGCACTACTTCGACCGCAGTGGGGGCCACAGCGCCGAGTCCCGATTGTTGACCTGGCTGCCGCCGTTTCACGATCTGGGCCTGATTTACGGCCTGCTGACGCCGGTCTATTGCGGCATGGCCTGTTACATCCTGCCCAATGCCGCCTTCGTGCAACGGCCGGCGCGCTGGCTGGAAGCGATCAGCCGCTTCGGCATTACCCATACCATGGGGCCGAACTTCGCCTTCGACCTGTGCCTGCACGGCGTCAGCGACGAGCAATTGGCCGGTCTGGACCTGAGCCGATGGCAACACGCGCTGAACGGCGCCGAGCCGGTCAGGATGCAGACCATGCGCGCCTTCACCGAACGCTTCGCCGCGGCGGGCTTCGATTTCCGCGTGTTTAGCCCCAGTTGGGGATTGGCGGAAGCGGCTTGTATCGTTACCGGCCTGCATTACGCCAGTAGCGGCCAGCACCGGCACGAGCGGCCGGCGGCGGAAGAAGTCTGGGTCCGCGCCGCCGAATTGCAACGCAACCGGCTGGTATTCGCCAGCGCCGACGACCCGTCGGCATTGTCGCTGGCCGGTAGCGGCTACCCGATTGCCGATACCGAATTGCTGATCGTCGACCCCGACAACTTGACGCCATGCCCGCCCGACCGGGTCGGCGAAGTCTGGGTGCGTAACGGTGCGGTATCGCCGGGCTATTGGCAAAATCCGGAGCAGACCCAAGCAACCTTTCACGCCTGCGTGGCCGGCGACGATTCCGGCCGGCGCTGGATGCGGACCGGCGACCTGGGCTTTTTATACGCCGATCAACTCTACATCACCGGCCGCTTGAAGGACGTCATTATCGTTCGCGGCCAAAACCATTATCCGCAGGATATCGAATGGACGGTGGACAAGGCCCACCCGTTATTAAAGATGGGCGGCGCCGCGGCCTTCACCGTCACCGCCGACGGCGAGGAACGCCTGGTGGTGGTCGCCGAAACCTCGCGCCGTTTCAAGCCCGAGCAGCATGCGCAGGAATTGTTCGCGGCGATCCGCAAGGCGGTGGCCGACGGCCACGAGCTGCAAACCGCCGCCATCGCGCTGTTACGGGAAAGTGCGATCCCGAAAACCACCAGCGGCAAAATCCAGCGCGCGGCAACCAAGCGCAGCTTCCTGCAACACAGCTTGCAGCCGTTGGCGCAATGGATCAATCGCAATCTGGAACGGCAACTGGCGCCAACCGAATCCGGCGCCGCCGCAACCCGGCCCGACGCCGAGGCGGTGCGCGCCTGGTTGCGGCAGCGGGTAGCTGAAGTGTCCGGTCTGGAGCCGGCCGAAATCGGTTGCGATGCCGCGTTCGGCGAATTCGGCCTGGATTCCAACCTGTCGGTGCGCCTGACCGACGAACTGGAAAAAGCCTTCGGCTACGGCCGCTTGCCGGCCAATCTATTGTTCGACTACCCCAGCATCGACCGGGTCGCGGAGTATTTATGCCGCGGCGAAGCCGAGACGCTCGCTAGCGAATCCGGCGCCGAAGCGAGTGCCGACATCGCGATCGTCGGCATGGCCTGCCGCTTTCCGGGGGCGGACGACACCGCGGCGTTCTGGGATTTACTGAGCGCCGGCACCAGCGCGGTGCGGCCGCTACCCGCCGAGCGCAAGGCCTTGCTGGCCGGCTTGGTGGACGATGTCGACGCGCTGGGTGCCGCCGGCTGGCTGGACGGCATCGACCTGTTCGATCCGGCGCCGTTCCATATTTCGCCGAAAGAGGCGGAGATACTCGATCCGCAGCAGCGCTTGCTATTGACCGCGGCCTGGACCGCGCTGGAACAGGCCGGCATTTCCCGCGAGGAATTGGCCGGCTCCGCTACCGGCGTGTTCATCGGCATCAGCGGTTCGGAGTACGGGCAATTGGCCTGGCGTAGCGACAGCAGCCTGGACGGCCACGCCGGCACCGGCACCGCCGCCAGTATCGCCGCCAACCGGCTTTCTTATTTTCTGGACTTGCGCGGTCCCAGCCTGGCGGTGGATACGGCCTGTTCCTCGTCGCTGGTGGCGGTGCACCTGGCCTGCCAAAGCCTGCTGGCCGGCGAATGTGACACGGCTCTGGTCGGCGGCGTCAATTTGATGCTGAATCCGGCCTTGACCCGCGCGCTGGGCAAGGCCGGCATGTTGTCGGCTACGGCTGCCTGCCACAGTTTCGACGCCGCAGCCGACGGTTACGTGCGCGGCGAAGGCGTCGGGCTGGTGGTGTTGCGCCGGGAAACGCAGGCGGCCGCGCGCGGCAATCGGGTGCTGGCTTACATCGCCGGCAGCGCGATCAACCAAGACGGCCACAGCTTCGGTCTGACCGCGCCGAACGGCGTCGCCCAACGCGCCTTGTTACGCCGGGCCTACGCCGTGGCCAAACTGGAGCCGAGTACGGTCGATTATCTGGAAGCGCACGGTACCGGCACCGCGTTGGGCGATCCGATCGAAGCCGGCGCCCTGGCCGAGGTGGTCGGGGCCGGCCGCGAGCGGCCATGCCTGATCGGTTCGGTCAAGGCCAACATCGGCCATCTCGAAGCTGCGGCCGGCATTGCCGGCCTGATCAAGGCCGTGTTGTGCCTGCAACACAATGCCGTACCGCCGCTGGCCGGATTCAGCGCGCTGAATCCGCACATCCGCTTCGATGCCAAGGCGCTGGCGGTCAATACCGAACTGCGCCGTTTCGCGACAGAACAGCCGTTACGCCACATCGGCGTCACCTCGATGGGCTTCGGCGGCAGCAACGCCCACGTCGTGCTGCGCCGGGCGGAACCGGCCGCTGCCGCCGTAAATCGGCCGCAGCGTTCGCATTACGCCTTGTTGTTGTCGGCAGAGCGGCCGGCCGATTTGGCGGCGTTGGCTGAGGCTTACCTGGATTTTCTGCAAGCCGGCGCCGAGCGCTGGGCCAGCCTGTGTTATCAGGCCAACCGCGGCCGCAGCGGCTTGCCTTACCGCAGCGTGTTGCATGCCGCCGACAGCGGCGAATTGCTGGCCGGCCTGGCCCGGCTGGCGCAAAGCGGCCTGGCTGGGCCGGCGGTTGTCGTCGGCACGCCGAAACCGCTGGCCTTCCTGTTCACCGGGCAGGGTAGCCAATATGCCGGCATGGCCCGCGGATTGTACGCGCATGCGTCGGTGTTCCGGGCCACGGTCGACCAATGCGATCTGTTATTGAGCGGCGCCGGTATGGTACCGGTGGCGCCGTTGTTGTACGGCCCGGATGCGCTGGATAGCGACCATCTGGCCGAAACCGCGACCGCCCAACCGGCACTGTTCGTGGTCGGCTACGCGCTGGCGCGCTATTTCGAAAGCTGCGGCCTGGCCCCGGCCGTCGCGGTCGGCCACAGTCTGGGCGAATACGTCGCCGCCTGCTTTGCCGGGGCGATGTCGCTGGCCGATGCCTTGCGCCTGGTGGTGTTGCGCGCGCAACTGATGCATCGTTGTTCCGACCGCGGCGGCATGCTGGCGATGCTGACCGGCAAGGCCGCCGCTCTGGAACTGATCGCCGCCGACCCGGCGTTGGCGCTGGCAGCCGACAACGGCCCGGCGCAGGTCACGGTTTCCGGTCCGCTGCCGGCGCTGGAAGCGCTGACCGAACGCGCCAAGGCTGCGGGTATCGCCGTGCTGCCGTTGAAGGTCAAGCGCGCTTTTCACAGCGCCGACATGGAACCGATACTCGAAGAATTCCGCGCCGTCGCCAATCAGGTGGCGTGGCAAGCGCCGCGGCTGCCGGTGATCGGCAACCTGCACGCGGCGCCGGTAGCGCGCTTCGACGCCGACTATTGGGTCGAACATCTGCGCCGACCGGTACGCTTTAGAGAATGTATCGCCGCCGCCGAGGCGTTAGGTGTCGGAACGTTTTTGGAGATCGGCGCCCAACCGGCATTGGCCGCGATGCTGCGTCGCTTCGACCCGGCGCCGGCCGTCGTCTCCAGCCTGGATGCGCAGCGCCCCGACTGGCTGGCGCTGAATTCGGCCCTGGCCGAGTTGTGGCGCGCCGGTTACCGCGTCGATTTCGGCGCCGCTTGGGCCGGCGAAACCTTCGACCACCTCGATTTGCCCGGCTATCCGTTTCAACCCAGCCGTTTTTGGCTCCAACCTACCACCAGGACACCCATGACGACCGCGACCGCCACCACCACGACCGGCGAACTTGCCCGTTTACTAGCCCCGTTGCTGAAATGCGCAACCGATGACATCGACCCCAACCGCTCGTTCCTGGAACTGGGCGCCGACTCGCTGGTGCTGGTGGAGTTTCTGCGTCAGGTGCAGGGCCGTTTCGGCGTGCAAGTTGCGATTCACAGTTTATTCGAAGACTTGCGCAGCCTGCAGGCGCTGGCCGTCTGGCTGGCGGAGCAGGGCGCTACTTTGCCGGCCGGTGCCGAGGCAGAGTCGGCCGCTGCCGTTGTAGCGGTCGCTAGCTGGTTGCAACGCCAGCTCGGCCTGTTGCTGAAACGCCCGGCCGACGAATTGGACAACCGGCGCAGTTTCCTGGAATTGGGCGCCGACTCGCTGGTGTTGACCGAACTGTTGCGCCTGGTAAGCGAACGTTATGCGGTCGATATCGGGATGGCGCGCTTGTTTGCCGAGCTGTCCAGCATCGACACGCTGGCGCCGGCGCTTGCCGCCGCCAGCCCGAAACTCGACGCCGAGCCGGCCGCCGCCGCGGCATTACCGGCGGCGGCCGAATCCGAACAGGCGCCGTTGCCGTCTGCCGCTCCCAGTGCCGCCGCGCCAGGCGAATGGCACGGTCTGCTGGAGCGGCAATTGGATGCGTTCAACCGCCTGGTGCAAGATCAACTCGGCTTGTTGCGCGGCGGCGTCTCTTCGCCGTCGCAACCGGCGCCTGCCGTGCCGGCATCCAGCCCCAGTCCGGCGCCGGCAGCTGCTCCGGCTCCGGCTTTGCGGCCGGCAACGCCGTTGCCGGCCGCCGGTAATGCCGCGGCGGCCGGCTTGAACCCGGCGCAACAGCAACATCTGCGCGAACTGGCCGCTGCCTACCAGGCCAAGCATGCCGGCTCGAAACGTTATGCCGAAACCTACCGCGAGGTGTTCGCCGATTACCGCAGTTCGCTTGGTTTTCGCCAAGCGACCAAAGCGATGATCTTCCCGCTGGTGGTCAAAACCGCGGCCGGTTCCCGGATTTACGACCTGGACGGCAACGAATTCGTCGATTTGACCATGGCCTTCGGTTCCAGCCTGCTCGGCTACAACCCGGAGTTGGTCAAGCAAGCCCTGGCCGCCCAGCTGGCGGACGGCATCCAGGTCGGGCCGAAAAGCCCTCTGGTCGGCGAGGCGGCGCAGTTGGTGCGCGATCTGACCGGTTGCGAGCGGGTGGCTTTCGCCAATTCCGGCACCGAAGCGGTGATGACCGCGGTACGGATGGCCAGAGCCGTCACCGGTCGCACCCGCATCGTCCGCTTTGCCGGCTCTTACCACGGCCATTCCGATACCATGCTGGTCAAGGCCGGCGGCGAGGGTGGCAGCGGTTTGCCGATCGCGCCCGGCGTGCCGCTCTCGGTGGCGCAGGACGCCATCGTGCTGGCCTACGGCGACGAGGCCTCGCTGGCTACGATCCAAGGCCATGCCGGCGAACTGGCAGCCATCGTGGTCGAGCCGGTGCAAAGCCGGCGGCCTGGCCTGCAACCGCGCGAGTTTCTGCAGCGCTTGCGGGAAATCGCCAGCGCCGCCGGTTGCGCGTTGATATTCGACGAAATCATCACCGGTTTTCGTTTGGCGCCGGGCGGCGCCCAGGAATATTTCGGCGTCCGCGCCGACTTGGTCACTTACGGCAAGGTGGCCGGCGGCGGCATGCCGATCGGCATCGTCGCCGGCAACGCCCGCTTCATGAACGCGATCGACGGCGGCCCCTGGCAATTCGACGACGACTCTTATCCGGCGGCCACCGCGACTTTCTTTGCCGGCACCTTCAGCGGCCATCCGCTGACCATGGCCGCCGCCGTTGCGGTACTGCTCCAGTTGCGCGATGCCGGCCCGGCCTTGCAAGCCGGTATCACCGCCAAGACTGCGCGGCTGGTACAGGAATTGAACGACTATTTCGCCGCCGAGGGTTTCGCGATTCGGGTCAACCACGCCGGCTCCTTGTTTCGCTTCGTGTTTTTTGACAATTACAGCGTCGAATTCCAGCCCATCGAAGCCAATCTGTTTTTCTACCACATGACGCTGCGCGGCGTGTACATCTGGGAAGGCCACACCTGCTTCCTCAGCAGCGCCCATAGCGACGCCGACGTCGACTTTATCGTCCGTGCCGGGCGCGAATCGGCTCAGGCCCTGCGCCAAGGCGGTTTCTTCCCGCCGCCGGCCGGATCGCCATTGCCGGCCAGCCGCGACGCGGCCGGCAGCGAAGCCGGCGCCCAGGCATTGAATGCACTGGCGACCGCGTTGGCGGCCCAGGCCTTGCAGGAATTGCAAGTCTTGCCGGCACATATCGGCGGTATTTGCAAGGTCGAACGCGCCGCTGGCGCCATCGGCGTGGCGCCCAAGCGCCGCCGCCTGTTCGGCCGCCTGTTTGCGATGTTGAACGAAGCCGGCTGGCTGCGCGCCGTCGGCGAAGACTGGGAGTTGCTGCAAGCGTTGCCGGTGGCGACCGCGGATCTGGAACGTGAGGCGCGCAGTTCGGCCGACGCCGCCGCAGTCGACTTATTGTTGCAGTGCGCCGCCGCGTTGCCGGCCGTGCTGTGCGGCCGCAGCGATGCGGCGGAAGTGCTGTTCGGCGGCGAAAACTACGCCTTGCTGCAACGGCTTTACCGCCACGCCCCCGGCGCTGCCGCGGCCAATGCGGCTCTGGCGCGGGCGGCGGCCGCCGCCGTTGCCGACGTTTCCGGTAAAGCCGCGGTATTGGAAGTTGGCGCCGGCACCGGTTCGGCCACAGCGCAATTGTTGCCCGGCCTGAGCCGCCGTGATCTGCGCTATCTGTTTACCGACCTGTCCAGCGCCTTTTTACACCGCGCCGAGCGCGAATTCGCCGGCTACCCGCAGGTCGAATACGCCACCCTGGATATCGAACGCGACCCGGCCGAGCAGGGTTTTGTCCGGCAAAGTTTCGATTTGATCGTGGCCTCCAACGTGCTGCATGCGACCGCCGAGCTGAGCAAAACCCTGAACCATCTGCGCAGCCTGCTGACGCCGAACGGCCGCCTGCTGTTGCTGGAATGCGTCGGTCGCCAGCCCTGGCTGGACTTGATCTTCGGCCTGACCGACGGCTGGTGGGCGTTTCAGGACAGCACGTTACGAGCCGACTATCCGTTGCTGCCGGCCGCCGCCTGGACCGATTTGCTGCAACGCGCCGGCTTTATCCAAGCCGCCGCCGAAGTCCATGCCGGTTATCAGGCGGTTATCACGGCGCGGCTGCCGCAGGCGCCGGCCGCGTTGCCGCTGAACGGCGCGCAGCAGGACATCCTGGTGCATCTGGAATTGAGCGAGGAAGTGCAGGCGGCTTACAACGAAGTGGTGCTGTTCGAGCTGGCCGGAGCGCCGGAGCGGGACAAATTGGAGCAGGCCTTTCGCGGCGTGGTGGCCCGGCACGACTCGTTGCGCGCTGCATTGAGCGAGGAGCGTAGCCAGGTCGTTATCGGCCAGGAGCCGGATGCGGCGCTGGTCGAAGCCGATTTTTCCGACTTGCCGGATGCACTGGCCGAAGCCAAGGCCCGGGAATGGGTGTTGGCGCGCAGCGCCGAACCTTTCGATCTGACCCGGCCGCCGCTCATTAAAGCGTTTCTGGCCCGGCTGGGCGACGACCGCTACTGGTTGCTGTTTCTGGCCCATCACATGATTATCGACGGCATTTCCTACGGCTTGCTGATCCAGGAAATCGTCGAGTTCTACCGCCACCTGCGCGACGGTAGCGCGCTGGCGCTGCCGCGGCCGGTGACGCTGGCGGAAGCCAATCGCCGGGTTGCCGCGCAACGGCCGCAGGATCGCGAATTCTGGTTGCAGCAGTTCGGCCAGGGCGTCCCGGCACTGGATTTGCCGACCGATTATCCGCGCCCGCCGGAACAGCGCTTTGCCGCCCAGCGCACCTGCCTGGTGCTGGATGCCGCGGTCGCGGCCCAATTGAAAGCGCTGACCCAACGCTGCAATGCAACGCCGTTCATGGTCATGCTGGCCGTCTACCGCTTGCTGTTGAACCGTCTGAGCGGCCAGCAGCGCTCGGTGATCGGCGTGCCGGTGTCGATGCACGGCGACCGGCCCGGCGAAAGCTTCATCGGCTTTGGGGTCAACGTCCTGCCTATCGTCGGCAACAGCGATAGCCAGGCCACGTTCGCCGACTACCTGCAACAGGCCAAGCACGACTTTCTGCAAGCTTTCGAACGCCGCGGTTTTCCGTTCGCCGAACTGGTGCGCGCCGTCAATCCGGAGCGCGATCCGAGCCGGCCGGCGCTGGTAAGCGCGGTGTTCAATTACGAGGCGGTCGGCGCTCTGGCCGGCGGCGGTTTGCGTTTCACGCCGCTGGTGCCGCCAAGCGCCCACACCAAATACGAATTGACCTTGGACGTGGTGGCCGACGCCAGCCAGACCGTGCTGGTGCTGACCTACAACACCGCGCTGTTCGCAGCCGACACCGCGGAACGTTTGCTGGCGCGTTACGCCAAGCTGTTGGCGCAACTGGCGGCGGCGCCGAACACCCGGCTCGGCAGCATCGATTTGCTGCTGGATGCGGAACGCGAGGGCTTGGGCATGAATCCGCCCATCGCCTACGACAACCGCTGCCTGCATCATTTATGCGCGGACCAGGCCAAAAGCACGCCGGAACAGATTGCGCTGCGGTGGCACGACACCGAGTTGAGCTACCGCGAACTGGACGCCCAGGCCAACCGGCTGGCGCATTTGCTGCAACAGCATGGCGTCGGTGTGGAAGACCGGGTGGCGGTATGCCTGGCGCGCGGGCCGCAATTGGTGGTGGCCTTGCTGGCGGTATTGAAGGCCGGCGCCTGTTACGTGCCGGTCGATCCCAACTATCCGGCCGAACGTCGGGCCGTGATCTTGCGTTGCGCTGAAGCCAAACTGTTGCTCGCCGATACGGCCGATGCCGCCATCTCGGCCGCCGCCAACGCCGCGCCGATGCTGAGCCCGGCCGACCCGCGCCTGGCCTCGTGCCCGGACACGGCGCCGGCCAGCACGGTCAGCCCGGAACATCTGGCCTATATCATTTTTACCTCCGGCTCCACCGGCCTGCCCAAAGGCGTGGCGATCGAACATCGCAACGCTGCGTCGATGATCGACTGGGCGGCGCAGGAATTCGCGTTGCCGGCCGGCGCCGGCATGCTGGCCTCGACTTCGGTCTGCTTCGACCTGTCGGTTTACGAAATCTTTTACCCGCTGGCGCACGGCGGCAAGGTGGTGATGGTGGATAACATCCTGCACCTGCCGGAACTGGCGCGCCAGGACGATATCGCCGTGATCAACACGGTGCCGTCGGCGATGGAAGAAATTCTGCGGCAGCGGGCGGTACCGGCATCGGTACGCACCATCAATCTGGCCGGAGAAGCCTTACCCTTGGCCCTGGTGCAGGGCATCCAGCAGCACTATCCGGACGTGGCGGTCTACAACCTGTACGGCCCTTCGGAAGATACCACTTACAGCACCTTCGTCCGTTTCCCGGAACGGTTCCAGGGGCCGGTGACGATAGGGCGGCCGATCGCCGGCAGCCAGCTTTATCTGCTGGACGCCGATCTGAATCCGGTGCCGGCCGGTGGCAAGGGCGAAATTTATCTGGCCGGCAACGGCTTGTGCCGGGGCTACTTCGGTAACCAGGCCGGTACCGCGGCCGCGTTCCTGCCGGATCCGTTTTCGGCGACGCCGGGAGCGCGCATGTACCGCACCGGCGACCTGGGCCGGCTCAATCCCGACGGCATGGTCGAATACCTGGGCCGCTCCGATTTTCAAGTCAAGATTCGCGGCCACCGCATCGAGCTGGGCGAGATCGAAACCGTGCTGGCGCAAGTGCCGGGCGTGCAGCGGACGGTGGTCATCGCCGACGGCGAGCCCGGCCGCCAGCGTCTGCTGGCTTTCTACAGCGCCGAGACCGAGCTGGGCGACGTGCTGAAACAAACCGCCGCGGCCAAGTTGCCGGCATTCATGGTACCCGGCGTCTGCACCCGAGTGACGGAATTTCCGTTGAGCCCGAACGGCAAGATCGACCGGCGCCAACTGGCGCAACTGGCCCATGGTCAGGAAGCGGCCGAGGCCGCGCTGGGCGGACAGTTGCCGCGCAATGCGCTGGAAAGCGAAATCGCCGCGATCTGGGCCGAGCACCTGCAATTGGACAGCATCCATATCGGCGACGATTTCTTTGCCCTGGGCGGCCATTCGCTGCTGGCGACGCAAATCCTGTACGAAATCAATCGCCGCCACGGCTGCCGCTTGCGGCTGACCGACATCATGAAACACCCGACCGTGGCCGAACTGGCGGAAGCCGTATTGGAGCACGCATTGCAGGATTCGCCGGATTTGCAGGCGCTGCTGGCGGAACTGGTGCGCGACGGCGCCGAATTGGCCGCGTCCTGAGCCAACGGGTTAACTGGAGACAAAGAGATGGCAAACACACAATCATTGATCGCCGAGCTGAGCAACGAACAGCGCCAGAGTCTGATGGCCAGACTGCAACAACGGTCGCAGGACGATAGGTCCCAAGCCCAAACCGACTTCTACGTACCGAAACTGCAGCCAATGGGCGAGGCCCGCTTCGAGCCGTTTCCGCTGACCGACATTCAGCAGGCGTATTGGGTTGGGCGGCAGGCGGCATTCGATCTGGGCAATATCGCCGCCCACGGCTACATGGAAGTCGACTGCCGCGGCCTGGATCTGGTGCGGCTGGAAACGGCTTTCAACCGGTTGATCCAGCGCCACGACATGCTGCGCGCCGTCGTCAATCCCGACGGTCGCCAACAGATTTTAAAAACGGTCCCCGCATATCGCTTTGAAGTGCTGGACGCCAGTGTCGCCGGGGACGACAGCAACGCCAGTCTCGAGCAAGTCCGCGAGGAAATGTCGCACCAGGTATTGGATACCGCGGTGTGGCCCTTGTTCGACATTCGCGCCAGCCTGCTGGCGGACGGCGTGGTGCGGCTGCATCTGAGCATAGACGTGCTGATTTTCGACGCCTTGAGCTTCGACATCCTCAGCGAGGAATGGCGCCGGCTGTACCAGGGCGATGAATTGCCGCCGCTGGAACTGTCCTACGCCGACTACGTCCGCGGTCTGGAATTGATGAAGCAAACCGAAGCCTACCGCGAGTCCTGCAACTATTGGCGGGAAAAAATCAAGGACCTGCCGCCCGGCCCGGATTTTCCGCTGGCCGTGGCTCCGGAAAGCATAGCCCGCCCGCAATTCCGCCGCCTGTCCGCCAGCCTGGACGCCGCGCGCTGGGGCCAAATCAAAAGCCGCGCCCAACGCCTGGGCGTGACGCCGTCGGCGGTGCTGCTGGCCGCCTACGGCGCCGTCGTCGCCCGCTGGAGCAGCCGCAAACGTTTTACCTTGAACTTGACGCTGTTCAACCGGCTGCCGTTTCATCCGCAAGTCAATGTGCTGGTCGGCGACTTTACGTCGGTGGTGTTGCTGGAGCTGGATTATTCCCGGCCGGCGTCATTTTCGGAACGGGTCAAGTCGGTGCAGGCGCAGTTATGGCGCGACATGGACCATCGCTACGTCAGCGGCGTGCAAGTGTTGCGGGAATTGACCGAACAGCGCCGCGACGCCAACGCCTCCTTGTTCCCGGTGGTGTTTACCAGCGCGATCAAACCGAACCCGGCGGACGACACCCCGGCGGCGATGTCGTGGCTGGGCGACGTGCATTACACGATTACGCAGACGCCGCAGGTCTGGCTGGACCATCAGGTCACCGAAGACGCCGGCAAACTGGAATACGATTGGGACTCGGTGAGCGGCCTGTTTCCGGACGGCTTCCTGGAAGCGATGTTCGACGCCTACCGGCAACTGGTCGGAGGTCTGGCTCAGGACGACATGCTCTGGCAACGGCCGGAACTCGACCTGTTGCCGCGGGAGCAGCGGCAATTGATCGCAGCAGCTAACGCCACAGCGGCGCCGGTGCCGGCCGGATTGCTGCACGAGCCTTTCGTACGCCAGGCCCGTGCCAATCCGGAGCGGATTGCCGTGATCGACGCCGAGGCCGAATTCAGTTACGGCGAGCTGTACCGGCTGGCCAATCGCTTGGCGCAGCGCTTGTGGCAGAGCGGTGCCGGTAGCGGCGAGCTGGTCGGCATCCTGTTGCCGAAAGGCCGCTGGCAGGTGGTGGCCGCCTTGGGCATTCTCGAGGCCGGCGGCGCCTATCTGCCGATCGAACCCGGTTACGGCCCGGACCGGATCGCCCAGATTATCGAATTATCCGGCTTGCAGCGGGTGGTGGCGGCAGATGCCGCTGCCGGGCTGAGGCTGCCGGCGGGTATCGAAGTGCTGACGGTCGCCGAATTGGCGGCGTCGGCGCAGCCGGTCAAAGCGCTGCCGGTAATGCGGCAGCCGACCGATCTGGCCTACGTGATCTACACCTCCGGTTCCACCGGTACCCCGAAAGGGGTCATGATCGACCATCGCGGCGCCCTGAACACCTGCGTCGACATCAATCAGCGCTTTGAAGTCGGTCCGGACGACCGGGTATTGGGTTTGTCGGCGCTGAATTTCGACCTGTCGGTCTACGACATTTTCGGCGTACTCGGTGCCGGCGGTGCGCTGGTGTTGCCGGATGCCGACCGCCAGCGCGACCCCGGCCATTGGGACGAGATGGTGCAGCGCCACGGCGTCACGCTCTGGAACACCGTGCCGGCATTGATGGACATTTACACCACCTATCTGGACGAGGTGGCGCGGCGGCCGAATACCAGCCTGCGGCTGGTGATGATGAGCGGCGACTGGATTCCGCTGCCGCTGCCGGAGGCGATTCGGCGTAGCTGCCCCAATGCGCAACAGTTCAGCCTGGGCGGCGCCACCGAAGCCTCGATCTGGTCCATCATCTATCCGATCGGCGAGCTCAGCCCGGACTGGCGCAGCATTCCCTACGGCAAGGCCATGCTCAACCAAAGCTTTCACGTGCTGGACGAGCAGATGCAAGCCTGTCCGGTCTGGGTGCCGGGCGAGCTGTACATCGGCGGCATCGGCGTGGCGCTGGGCTATTGGCGCGACGCCGAGCGCAGCGCGGCCCAATTCGTCACTCATCCTCGCAGCGGCGAAAAGCTGTACCGGACCGGCGACCTCGGCCGTTTGCTGCCCTGCGGCAACATCGAGTTTCTCGGCCGTAAGGATTTCCAGGTCAAGATCAACGGCTTTCGGGTCGAATTGGGCGAAGTGGAAATCAATATCGCGCGCTTTGCCGGCGTCAAGGCGGCGGTGTGCGCCGTCACCGGCGACAGCGGCCGGGCGCGGCAGTTGATCGCCTACTACGTGCGCGACCCGGAGGCACCGGCCGCCGCCAAAACGGAGGACAACGACAAAATCCGCTTTCGCCTGTCGCAGCCCGGCCTGCGCCGCTTCGACGCCGCGGCCGAGGCGGTGGCGCTGGCCGCGGAGCCAGAGGCGAGCGATGCCGGCTATCGCCGCCGCTCGCAGCGGCTGTTTCCCGACACCGCCGTCGATCTCGGCAGTCTCGGCCGGCTGTTGAGCCGGTTGCGCCGCGATCCGACTGCGGCCACCCCGAAATACCGCTACGGTTCGGCGG
Source organism: Methylomonas sp. Uni0011 (assembly GCF_056850255.1). Taxonomy (NCBI): domain Bacteria; kingdom Pseudomonadati; phylum Pseudomonadota; class Gammaproteobacteria; order Methylococcales; family Methylococcaceae; genus Methylomonas; species Methylomonas sp. Uni0011. The sequence continues at coordinate 598,962 of NZ_JBVVNO010000001.1, read as the reverse complement.
GTTCGCTGTATCCGGTGCAACTCTATCTCTATGCGGTACCGGGCCGGATCGCCGGCCTGGCCGGCGGCATGTATTACTACGATCCGGACCAGCACCGTCTGGTGCATTTGCCCGGTAACGGCCGGATCGACGCCGCGTATTACGGCAGTTGGAACGCGGCGATGGTCGACAGCGCCGCCTTCCACCTGTTCCTGGTCGCCAATCTGGAGGCCATCGAACCGCTGTACGGCCAGGATTCCATGCACCTGTGCCGGATCGAGAGCGGCCTGATCACCCAAATTCTGGAGCAGGACGCGCATCGCTTCGGTCTGGCTACCTGCCAGCTCGGCGGTTTCGATTTCGAACGGGCCCGGCCGCTGTTCCAGCTGGAACAGCGTTCGGCCTATCTGCACGCGCTGGTCGGCGGCGTCGAACTCGGCGACGCGGAACTGCGCGAACTGCAACTGGCGCAGGCCCGGTTCCAGCATTCCGACGCCGGTTTCGAAAGCCGCTTGCGCGACTACCTGAACCAGAAACTGCCCGACTACATGGTGCCGTCGCTGTTTATCCGCCTCGACGAACTGCCGCTGTCCGCCAACGGCAAACTCGACCGCAAAGCCCTGCCGCAACCGCGCAAGGAAGTCGAGGCCGTCGCCGCGGTGGCGGTGGCCGATTCCGATCTGGCCCGGCAAATCTGCGCCGTCTGGCGCGAAGTGCTCGGCGTGGACAGCGTCGGCCCCGGCGACAATTTCTTCGACCTGGGCGGTACCTCGGTGGACATGATCAAGATCCATACCCGGCTGCGGCCTTTGTTGAGCAAGGACGTGCCGTTGCTGGACATGTTTTTCGTCTATCCGACCATCGCCGCGCTGGTCGACTATCTGCAACCGAAACCGCGCGCCGCGGCACCGTCCACTGCGGCCGCAGACGGCGCGAAACGGGAACGCTCCGGCCGGGCGCCGCGTCGCCGCAGCGGCGCGGAATAAGCCCGCCTGCCGCCAATTTCATCGAAACATAGACAACGGAAGCAAAGCACATGCAAGCAAATCAAGCCAACTCGGGCGCCATTGCCATCATCGGCCTTGCCGGCCGTTTTCCGGGAGCGAATTCGGTCAGCGAATTCTGGGACAATCTGGTTGCCGGCCGCGACGCGTTGCGGCATTACACTCAGGACGAAGTGCAGCAGGGCATCGCCGCGCACGACGCCGCCTCGATTCCCTACGTCCGCAAGCAAGTGGCCGGCGGTTCCTGGGTGGCCGCCGGTTATTACCTGGACGACGTCGATAAATTCGACGCCGGTTTTTTCGGCTATACCCCGGCCGAAGCCGAACTGCTCGATCCGCAGCAGCGCCTGTTCCTGGAGTGCGCCTGGGCGGCGCTGGAAGACGCCGGTTACATCCCGGACGACTGCCCCGGCACGGTCGGCGTCTATGCCGGCACCGCCTTGTCGCGCTATTTTTTCAATAACATTTTCCCGAACCGCGACATCATGTTCGCGTCGTCCAAGGACTTGATCGCCGGCATCGGCAACGAGCCGGATTACATCACCAACCGCACCGCATACAAGCTGAACCTGACCGGGCCGTCGATCACGGTGCAAACCGCCTGTTCGACCTCTCTGGTCGCGATCCACCTGGCCTGCCGGGCCTTGCGCGCCGGCGAATGCGACTCGGCGCTGGCCGGCGGCGCCCTGGCGACCGTGCCGGGCGGCCTGGGCTACCAATACCAGGAAGGCAGCATGGCTTCGCCGGACGGCTTGTTGCGTACCTTCGACGCCAAAGCCGAGGGCACCGTGTTCAGCGAAGGCGGTGTCGGCATCGTCGTATTGAAACGCCTCGAAGATGCGTTGGCCGACCACGACCGGGTTTATGCGGTGATCCGCGGTACTGCGGTAACCAACGACGGTGCGTTCAAGGCCGGTTATACCGCGCCGGGTATCGACGGCCAGATGCATGTGATCGAGCGGGCCTTGGCCGATGCCGGGGTCGATCCGGACCAGATTAGCTATGTCGAAGCCCACGGCACCTCGACGCCGCTGGGCGATCCGATCGAGATTACCGCGTTGGCGCGGGCCTGGCGCAAGCATACCGAACGCACCGGCTATTGCGCGCTGGGCTCGCTGAAAACCAATGTCGGCCATCTGGCACCGGTGGCCGGCGTCGCCTCGGTGATCAAGACCGCCCTGGCCTTGTGGCACCGCACGCTGCCGCCCAGCCTGCATTTCGGCACGCCGAATCCGCGCATCGATTTTGCCAACAGCCCGTTCTTCGTAAACGACACTCTGCGCGACTGGGATTGCGCCGGTACCCGTTACGCCGCGGTCAGCTCGTTCGGCATCGGCGGCACCAATGCCCATGCCATCATGGAAGAAGCGCCGCCGCAGCCGGTCACCCGTTCCGGCGCAAAATTGCGCAGCTTCGTGTTGTCGGCCAAATCTTCCAAGGCCTTGAGCCGGGCCGCGGCAAATCTGGACGATTTCTTGCGCCGCCAACCCGGCGTCGATTTGGACGACGTGGCTTTTACCTTGCAAGAGGGCCGCAAAGCCTTTCCGGTACGCGCCGCCGTCGCTGCCGATAGTTTGGAAGCCTTGCAGCAGGGGTTGGCCGCGATTCGCGACAATCCCTCCAAAACCAAAGCGCTGCCGGCCGACGCCAAGAAAGTATTCCTGTTCACCGGCCAGGGCAGCCAGTATCTGACCATGGGGCGCGGGCTTTACCAAAATCTGCCGGTATTCCGCCAGGTATTCGACGATTGTTGCGACCAGCTGCGCAGCCATTTGGGGCTGGATTTGCGCGATTTCGTGCTGGCCGCCGATCCGACCGATGCGGCGCTCACTGAACAACTGGGGCAGACCCGCTTGGCACAGCCGATGCTGTTCGCCTTCGAATACGCGCTGGCGAAACAGATGCAGGCGCTCGGCATCGAGCCGGACGCGATGATCGGCCACAGTCTGGGCGAATACGTCGCAGCCTGCCTGGCCGAGGTGTTCGAGCTGGACGCGGCCTTGCGGCTGGTGGCTTTGCGCGGCGCGCTTATGCAAGCCATGCCGTCCGGGGCCATGCTGTCGGTGTCGCTGGACGAAACCGCGGTAGCGGCCTATGTCGGCGGCGAGGTCAGCCTGGCCGCGGTCAACAGTCCGAATGCCTGCGTGTTGTCCGGACCGCACGCCGCGATCGCGGCGGTACGCGAGCGGCTGGAAGTGGCCGGCGCCGCCTGCCGGCCGTTGCTGACTTCGCACGCCTTCCACTCGGCGATGATGCAGCCGATGATCGCCGATTTTACCGCCGCGGTGCGGCAGGCGGCGCCCAAGCCGCCGAGCCGGCCCTACGTCTCCAACCTGACCGGCGACTGGATGGCCGCCGCCGACGCCTGCGACCCGGACTACTGGGCCCGGCATTTGCTCGGTTGCGTCCGCTTCCGCCAGGGTATGGCCACCTTATTGGCCGGCGGCGGCAGTTATTTCATCGAAATCGGCCCCGGCAACGTGTTGAGCACCTTCGCCAGACACGCGATCAATGCCGCCAAAGCGGCGGCGGCCGTGGTGCAAACCGTGCGCCATCCCAAGGAAACCAAGCCCGATGCGCTGGTATTGCGCCAGGCGCTGGGCGATTTGTGGGCGGCCGGGCTGGAGCTGGATTGGGAACGGATCGATAGCGATAACCAGGGACGGCGGATTTCGCTGCCGACCTATCCGTTCGCCCGCGAGCGCCACTGGCTGGAACCGCCGCAAGCCGGCGCCGCCGGCACGGAAAACCCGGCGCAACGTCTGGCCGATCCGGCGCAATGGTTTTACGCGCCGTCGTGGAAACGCCAGCCCGGCCGCCTGCCGGACATAGGAGATTGGTCCGGCGAGCGGGTGTTGATCGTCGCCGAGCGTAACGGATTCAGCCGGGCCCTGGCCGAGCGGATCGAGGCGGCCGGCGGCAGCGCGGTGATTGTCGCGCCGGGCGCCGGCTTCGCCGACGACGGCGAAAGCGGCTACAGCCTGAATATCGGCGACGCCGCCGACTTCGAACGGTTGGCGGCGGTGTTCGCCGAGGCTCAGCCGACCGCAATCGTGCATGCGCTGTGCGCCACACCGCGCTCCGCGGCCGGACTCGACAGCGAGGACTATTGGCTGGAGCGCAGCTTTCACAGTCTGGTGTTTCTGGCGCAGCAGTTTTCGGCCGAGGCCGGCGACCGCCGCCTGCCGTTGCTGACGCTGTCCAGCGAAATCCACGACGTGTTGCCGGCCGAGCCGGTCAACCCGCTGAAGGCGGCGTTGCTTGGCGTGCATCTGTGCCTGGGCCACGAATACCGCAAATTCCTGAGCCGCAATCTGGATTTCAGCCCGGACGATCTGGTCGGCGCCGCTGCCATCGCCGTCAGCGCCGACCGCGCTGTCGGCGAACTGGCGCGGCTGCGCGGCGAAACCAAACCGCTGCTGGCGCCGGCCGACCATTTCGCCGCCTGCCGCCACGGTTACCGTTGGGCGGCGCACTACGAACCGACCCGGATCGACCCGGCGCCGCTGGATTTCACCGCCGACGGCGCCTATCTGGTGACCGGCGGTCTGGGCGGGCTGGGTCTGGCCGTGGCCGACTACATGGCCGCCCGCGGCGCCAAGCACATCGTCCTGCTCGGCCGCTCGGCCTTGCCGCCGAAAGCCGAATGGCCGCGTTGGCTGGCCGAACACGAGGCGCAGGACCGGACCACCGATCGCATCCGCAAACTGGCGGCGATCGAAGCCCGCGGCGCCGAAGTGGAAATCTGCCAAGGCGACGTGGTCGACGCCGAGCGTATGACCGAACTGGTTGCGGCGTTGCTGGACAAATACGGCCGGATCGCCGGGGTGGTGCATTCGGCCGGGGTGGCCGGCGGCGGCTTGATCCAACTGAAAACCCGCGATGCGGCCGAAGCCGTATTGCGGCCCAAAGTGCGCGGCATTCTGGCCTTGCAGCAGGCGTTCCGCGCCGCCGATACCGAGCCGGGCTTCATCGTGCTGTTTTCGTCCTTGTTTGCCGTGATCGGCGGTATCGGCCAAGTCGATTATTCCGCCGCCAACAACGTGCTGGACGCCTATGCCCGCGCCGGTTTCGGCACCAGCAAGGTGGTGTCGTTGAACTTCGGCGGCTGGCGCGAGACCGGCATGGCGGTCGATGCCGGCTTATATGCCCGGCGCGAACTGCCGCCGCTGCCGGCCGGCAAGACGCTGGCTCATCCTTATCTGCACTCGTGCCAGGAAAAATCGGCGCAACACGCCAGCTACACGGCCTGGCTGCGCGAACCGGACCACTGGGCGCTGCTCGAACACCGGATCGAAGGTGTGGCGACGATGCCCGGTACCGGCCTGGTGGAAATGGTGCGGGCGGCGTTCCAGGATTACCGCGGCTCCGAACAGGTCGCGATCGATAATTTGTATTTCTTCCGGCCGTTGATGGTGCCGGCTCTGGACATGGCCGAAGTGCATTGCGACTTTAACGCGTTGCCGGGCGGCGGCTACGGCTTCGAGGTCTACACCCGCGAAGCCGGGGTCAAGGCGCCGCTGCTGGCCGGCGATATTTACGCCGCCGAGCTGGCGGTGGCCCGGATCGACCCGCAGGCATTGGCGGCAAGTTGCGCCGGCGAGGTGCTGGATTTCAGCGACGGCCGGCCGCAGGCGGTGCAGGACGATTCCGGCTTCCTCAGCCTGGGGCCGCGCTGGCAAGTGCTAAGCCAGATTCGCTGCGGCGGCGACCATCTGTTGGGCCGTTTGCAGTTGCCGGCCGCTTTTGCCGACGACCTGAATCAGTTCATGCTGCATCCCAGCCTGTTGGACATGGCCAGCGGTCCGATCACCGGCCATCTGTTGCGGCGGCTGGATTTGGATATCGACGGCGAGTACCTGCCGTTCGGTTATGGCCGGCTGACGATCGCCGCGCCGCTACCGGCCGAATTTCTCAGTCACGTTTGTTTCCGCGGCCTGAGCGGCGACCGCGAATCGCTCAGTTTCGATATTGCCTTGTACGACATGGCCGGGCAGCGCCTGGCCCAAATCGACGAATTCACCTTGAAGAAAGTGCCGGCCGGCGCTTTTGCCTTGCCGCCGGCCACCGCCGCCGATAGTCATGGCGAGGACGATAGCTTGTCCACCGCCGAAGGCCTGGAGATCTTCCAACGGGCGTTGGCCTCTGCCGCCTCGCCGCAGTGGGTGATCAGCCCGCAGCCGCTGGATGCCTTGCTGGAACGGATGCAGGCGCAACGTGCCGCCGAGGAAGCCGGAACAACGGCTGCCAAGCCGAAACTGCAGCGCGAGGACGCCGATGCCGCGCCGCCGACCAATCCCACCGAAGAAATCCTGGTCGGCATCATGGAGGGCGTGTTGGGCATCGAACCGGTCGGCATCCACGACAATTTCTTCGACATGGGGGTGGACTCGGTGATGGGGATACAAGTCGTGTCGCAAGCCAAGCGCTTCGGCTTGACCGTGAAACCCAACCAGTTGTTCGAACACCAGACCGTTGCCGCGTTGGCGGCCGCGATCGGTGCTTCGGCGCCGGCGGCGGCCGAACCGGCCTGGCTGACTTTCGGTCAGCGCGAATTGCTGGCGGCCGGCCGGGGTTGGGACAGCCTGCAGCTGGAACTGCCTGTTGCAGTCACTACCGACGATCTGGCCGCGGCGCTGGCCGCGGTGGCGGCGGACTACCCGCTGCTGCTGGCCCGGATCGAGACTAACGGCGAGACACCGAGCTGGGCGCAGGCGGAAACCGTTGCAATTCTGGCGGCGGACGCGGCGGCGGAAGCCGGCGGCGACGCCGCGTTCCGGGTCTTAGCCGATGGCCGTTGGCTGGTGCTGCAAGCCCGGCCAGCATTGGGTCTGGATGCGGCCGGGCTGAGCCAAATCGGTGCCGCCGTGCTGGCCCGCTTGTCGGGTAGCGCCGCTGCGGCGCCGCTCGCGCCCTGGCGTCCGGCCGCCGCCGCCGATTTGGCTGCCGCCGCCGGCGAGCGCGATGCTCAGGCCGAGAGCGCCGGCTATGCCGCGGTGCCGGATCAATCCGCAGCGCTGGCAGCGACCGGCGCTTGCGCCGCCGCGGCCGAAATCCGGATCGAGGCCGACCAACTTCAGGGCCTGGAACGCCTGCGTGCCGCGTTGAATCTGGATGCCGAGGATCTGCTGCTGGCGGCATTCGCGGCCAGCATCGGCGAATGTTTTGCGCTGGAGCCGGTCGCGGTCCGCTACGCGCAAACCCATATCGTTGCCGAATCCGGCGCCGTGTTGCGCTACAGCTATCCGCTCTGTCTGGAAACGGACAGCGATGCATTGACGGCGACCACCCTGGCCAAAGCTGCCCGCAAGCAAGCGCCCAGCGCCGGTTTCGGTTTCGAATTGGCCGCTTCCGGATTGCCGTTGCCGAGCGTGCGCTTCACCTGGCTGGGCCAGTACGGCAACGGCCGGTTCGAACCGGAGGCCGTGCTGGCCGCCGGCGAAGCCTTTGCCGTCAGCGCCTGTCTGGCAGCGGACGGATTGCTGTTGCGGTTGGCTGTGGATGCCGAACAGGTAGAGCAATTGCCGCGACTAAGCACGGCGTTGGAAAGCACCGTGATTGCCTACTTGGCTGCAGCCGAACAGGCCCAGGGCCGGGGATTTACTGCCGCCGATTTCGGCGACGCCGGTTTGTCCGAAGAAGACTTCGCTACCTTGTTCCAAACCATCGAATAACGAGTTGATAGAGCCATGACCATCGATCGCGCCAACATCGCCGACATTTACAAGCTGACGCCGATTCAGGAAGGGATGTTGTTCCATTCCCTGAGCAGTCCCGACTCCGGGGTCTATGTCGAACAGTTCAGCCAAACCGTACCGTTCGACGTCGATGCCTGCCTGTGGCAGCAAGCCTGGAACCATGTGATCGCCCACCATGACATTCTGCGTAGCGGCTTTTTCTGGGAAGGCTTGGAAAAGCCGGTGCAGGTGGTGCAGCGCCAAGCCGAAATCCGGGTCGATGCCCTGGATTGGGCGGACCTGGCCGAGGCGGAACGCGAGCAAGGCCTGCAAGCGCTACGCGCCGCGGACGCCAAAGCAGGGTTCGATTTGGCCAAGGCGCCGTTGCTACGCTTGCGGGTGATTCGGACCGGGGCGGAGCAGAGCGTGTTGCTGTGGACCTACCACCACATCCTGCTCGATGGTTGGTCAGCCTTTATCGTGCTGGATCAGGCCCTGCAGGCTTACATGGCATTGGCGGACGGGCGCGAGCCGGCGTTGCCGGCCAGTGCGCCGTATAAAAATTACTTGCGCTGGCTGGGGCAACAGGACCGGACCGCGGCCGAGACTTTCTGGCGCGATTACCTGGCCGGCTTCGCTGCGCCGACGCCGCTTGGCCTGGTCGAGGGCAATCCCGACGCCGAGCCGGACTGCGACTACGCCGTGGTCCGTCGGGCGCTGGGCCAGGCGCGGGCGGAGCGTTTGCGCGAATTCGCCCGCGCCGCGCGCTTGACGCCGAATAGCGTGATTCAGGGTGCGTACGCCTATTTGCTGGCTTTGTACAGCGGCGAGGACGACGTCGTGTTCGGCTGTACCGTGTCCGGCCGGCCGCCGGAACTGGAAAACTCGCAGCACATGGTCGGGCTGTTCATCAATACGCTGCCGTTGCGGGTGCGCATCCGCGCCGCCCAGCCGGTAGCGGCATGGTTGCGGGAGTTGCAGGACGGTTTGCTGGCCTTGCGCAGCTACGAACACAGCCCGTTGGTCGAGATTCAGGCCTGGAGCCCGATCGGGCCGGGGCTGCCGTTGTTCGATTCGATGCTGGCGGTGGAATCGTTTCCGCAGTCCAGCCAGGTGCAACTGCCCGACGTTGCGGTGGCGCAAAAGACCAATTATCCATTGACGCTGGTGGTCGAACCGGCGGGCGAGATGAATATCCGCGCCATGTTCGATCCGCGCCGCTATGCGCCGGCAATCGTCGAACGTTTCCTCGACCATTGGCAAACCGTGCTGGACCAGATGCTGCTGGATGCCGAGCGGCCGCTGGCCACGCTCAGCGCGATGGCGGAAGCCGAACGCCTGCGCCAGGCGGCCTGGAACGCGACCGCGACCGATTTTCCGCGCGAGCGGGACTTGGCCGCGTTGTTCGCCGAGCGGGCGGCGTTGCACCCGGAGCGGACCGCGTTGGCAGTCGGCGACGTCCGCCTGAGTTATGCCGAACTGGACCGGCGCGCCAATAGTCTGGCCCATTTTCTGTTGGCGCAGGGTGCCTCAGCCGGCGGCCAAATCGCGCTATTGCTGGAGCCTTCGGCGGAACTAATTATTGCGATACTGGCTGTCGTCAAAACCGGCAATGCTTACGCGCCGCTCGATCCGAAGGCGCCCGCCGCCCGGTTGACCGGCATGTTGCACGACCTGAGCTTTAGCCAACTGCTCAGCCACGGCGGCCGCGGCGACGCGCTGGCGGCGGACGGGCTGCAGATTATCGATCTGGACCGGACTTGGGCGAATTGGAGCAGCCAGCCGGACACCGCGCCGGCCGTGACTGTCGATACCCGGCGGCTGTTCTACGTGATCCATACCTCCGGTTCCACCGGCAAGCCCAAAGCCGCCGGGGTCTACCACGACAGTTTCATCAACTTCATCTTGTGGTGGAACCGCGAATTCGGTTTCGGCAGCGCCGACAAATGTCTGTTGATCAATAAAATTACCTTCGATCTGGCGCAGAAAAACGTCTGGGGCGCCTTGCTCACCGGCGGCGAATTGCACCTGGCCGTCGGCGACCATTTCGATCCGGACTATGTGCGCCGCAGCGTGGCCGAGCAGGGCATTACCTGGATCAACTGTACGCCGAGCATGGGCTACGCGCTGGCCGAAGGCGAAGACGTCGATTACCGCGACTTGGCCTCGCTGCGCTACTTGCTGCTGGGCGGCGAGCCGGTGAACAAGGCCAGACTGGCGCCGTGGCTGTTGTCGGCACACAGCCGCTGCGAATTGGTCAATACCTATGGCCCGACCGAATGCACCGACCTTTGCACCACCCATCGCTTCAGCCGCGAGGAGCTAGAGCATCCGGAGTGGCCGGTCACGGTCGGCAAAAACCTGCCCAACGTGCGCATGCTGGTATTGGACCGCTTCAACAATCCGTTGCCGGCCGGCATCGCCGGCGAGGTGATGATAGGCGGCGTCTCGCTCGGCGTCGGCTATCTCAACAATCCGGGCTTGACCGCCAGCCAGTTCATTCCGCATCCGCAGCCGGAAGTTGCCGGCGAACGCTTATACCGCACCGGCGACTTGGGCTACTTCCGCGAGGACGGCAGCATCGTCGTCAAAGGCCGGGTGGATTATCAAGTCAAGGTTCGCGGCTACCGGATCGAGCTGGAGGAAATCGATACGGTATTGCGCGGCCACGCCGCGGTGCAGGACGCCGTGACCGTGGTCAGCGGCGGCGACCGCCAACAACTGGTCAGTTACCTGGTGCCGGCGGCGGCTATCGCCGAGCCGGCCGAGTTCCGCGCCGAGTTGCGGGCTTATCTGGCGCAACGCCTACCGGATTACATGGTGCCCAGCGTCTTCGTCCTGTTGGCGGCGATTCCGTTGAACGCCAACGGCAAGGCCGACCGTTCCGCGCTGCCGGTGCCGAAGGCAAGCGATGCGCTGCAGGCCGCGCTGGCGCAAGCGCCGGCCGACGCGGTGGAAGAGGCCTTGCTTGGCGTCTGGCAGAAAGTGCTGGGCCGCGACGACATCGGCGTCAACGACAATTTCTTTGCCTTGGGCGGCCATTCGTTGACGATCACTCAGGTGTTCTCCAGGATTCCGAAGCTGTTCGAGGTCAAGCTGGGCCTGTCCGAACTGTTTCAACAGCCGACCATCGCCGGGCAGGCTGCATTGATCCGCAACCGGCAAGCGGGCGGCGCGCCGGCTTATCCGGCATTGGTCCGGCAGGAACGGCCCGAACCCTTGCCGCTGTCCTACGCCCAGAGTCGGCTTTGGTTCGTGCAGGAATATGCGCCGGACAATCCAGCCTATAACGTTCCCAACGCGGTGTTCCTCGATGCGCCGGCCGATGTCGAAGCCGTGCGCCTGGTACTGGCCTGGTTGACCCGCCGCCACGAATCGCTACGCACCTGCTTCCCGGCCGCCGGCGGCGAACCGCGCCAGCAGATTTTGCCCGATTTCGAACCGCCGCTGGTCATCGACGATCTGTCGGCGTTGGCGGAGCCGGAACGCGAGCTGCGCATGGCCGAGCTGGCCACGGCGGAAGCGCAGGCGACCTTCGATTTGGCCGCCGCGCCGCCGCTACGCTATCGGCTGTTGTTGAATCCCGAAAATGCCGTGTTGTTGGCGACCTTGCACCACATCGTCACCGATGGCTGGTCCACCGATATTTTCGTGCGCGAATTTCGCCAGGCCTACGCCGCCTACCGATACGGCACGGAGCCGGATCTACCGGAACTTGCGCTGCAGTACGCCGATTATGCGTTGTGGCAACGCCAGCTTTTGACTGGCGAGCTGCGCGAAACCCAGCTGGCCTACTGGCGCGGCGAGCTGGACGGCGCGGTGCATACCATCGGCCTGCCTTACGATTTTCCGCGGCCGGCGCAACTGTCCTGGCGGGGCGGTATGGTCCGCGACCGCTACGCGCCGGAACTGGCCCAGGGCTTGAAAGCGCTGGCGGAAAAACAGGGAGCGACGCTGTTCATGGCGCTGATGGCGGCCTTCGAATTGTTGTTGTACCGCTGGTCCGGCCAGGACGATTTCGTGCTGGGTACGCCGATCGCCAACCGCCATCTCGAAGAGACCGAGCCGGTGATCGGCTTCTTCGTCAATACCTTACCGATCCGGGCCCGGATCGACGCCGGCCATAGCTTCAACGACCTGTTGGCGGCGGCGAAACAAACGGCGCAGGCCGCCTACGAACATCAGGATCTGCCATTCGAAATGCTGGTCGATGAATTGAAACCGGCGCGCAGCGCGGCCTACAACCCGTTCTTCCAGGTCTGTTTCGCGTTGCGTAACGCTTACGAGGACATGTCGCTAGTCGATAGCGACGAGTGGGTGGCGCGCTGGGATTTGTATGTGGTGTTCAACGAGCAGGACGGCCTGAGCGGGCAATGGGAATTCAGCCGCGCGCTGTTCCGCCCGGAAACCGTAGAGCGGCTGGCGCAATCGTTCGCGGTGCTGCTGCCGCAACTGGTGGCCGATCCGGACCGGGCGCTGGCCGATTACGATTTGTTGGACGGCACAGGTGCCGCCGAGATGTTGGCTTTGGGTAAAGGGCCAAACCTGGATTTGGACGGTCGCCTGTTTCCGCAGATGTTCATGCAGCAGGTGCACAACCGGCCGGAAGCTCCGGCAGTCCTGTTCCAGGATAGCGTTATCAGTTATGCCGAGTTGAATCGGCGGGCCAATCGGTTGGCTCATTTCCTGATCCGGCTGGGCGTCGGCAGCGAATTGCGGGTGGGTTTGTGTCTGGAGCGCAGCCCGGACTGGATCGTGGCGATTCTGGCGGTGTTGAAATCCGGCGCGGCCTATGTGCCGCTGGACCCGAACTATCCGGCGGACCGGCAGCAATTCATGCTGGAGGATGCCGATTGCCGCTGGTTGATCGCCCACAGCCATATCGCCGAACGCATCCCGCTACCGGCCGGTATCCGTTTGCTGGCGCTGGACGGCGAATACCTGAGGGAAGCGATCGCCCGCGAATCGGTCGAAGAACCGCAGGTCGCCGGCATGCTGCCGGAGCAGTTGGCATACGTGATCTATACCTCCGGCTCGACCGGTCGGCCGAAAGGGACCTTGATCGAACACCGCAACCTGGCGCTGGTCAGCGTGGCGTTGGCGAATCGCTTCGATTTTCGCGGCGGCAGCCGCATGTTGCAGTTCGCCTCGTTCAGTTTCGACGCCTCGGTCTGGGAATGGGCGGTGGCCTTGGCCAACGGCGGTTGCCTGTGCATGGCCGCCGACGACGTGATCAAAAGTCCGGATCGGCTCGCCGACTTTGTCGCTACCGCGACGACCAGCCACGCGCTGTTGCCGCCGTCGTTATTGGCTTATCTCGACCCGGCGAAACTGGCCTGCCTCGACCATTTGCTGGTCGGCGGCGAAGGCTACCAGCAGGCGCTGGCCGAAGCCTGGAGCCCGAACCGGCGTTTTTTCAACGCTTACGGTCCCACCGAAACCACGGTGATTTGCATGGCGGCCGATTACCGGCCGGGCGACGCCAAATTGACTTTGGGCCACGCCCTGGCCAACACCGAATTGTTCATCCTCGACGGCAAACTGCGGCCGGTGCCGCTCGGCGTGCCGGGCGAATTGTGTATCGGCGGCGGCGGTGTCTGCCGCGGCTATCTGAACCGGCCCGAATTGAACGGCGAAAAATTCATCGCCCATCCGTTCCGGCCGGAGAGCGGCGAGCGCTTGTACCGCACCGGCGACCTGGTGCGCTGGTTGGCGGACGGCACCATCGAATTCCTGGGCCGGATCGATAACCAGATCAAAATCCGCGGCTTCCGTATCGAGCTGGGCGAAATCGAAGCCCGGCTGATGGAACACGAACGGGTGCGCGACGCGCTGGTGTTGGTGCGCGATATCGATGCCGGCAACCGGCAATTGGTCGGCTACGTGCTGTGCGAAGCCGACGCCGACGGTTTGGCCGCGGAGCTGATGGCAAGGCTGCGGGAAAGCTTGCCGCATTTCATGGTGCCGATGGCGGTGATGGTATTGGTTGCCTGGCCGATGACGCCCAACGCCAAGATCGACCGCCGGGCGCTGCCGTTACCGGGCGCTGCCGACACGGCAAGCCGGGTTTGCGAACCGGCCGCAACCGAGCGCGAGCGCTGGCTGGTCGAATTGTGGCAGGAGATTCTCGGCGTCGACACGGTCGGCGTCAGTGACGACTTTTTCGAACTGGGCGGCCATTCGCTGAGCGCGACCCGGTTGATGGCGCAGGTGCGGGAGCAAAGCGGGCGTTCGATGCCGCTGAAAGACTTTTTCGTGGCGCCGACCGTGCGCAGCATGGCTGCCTATCTGGATGCGGCCGGAGCGGAAACCCAAGCGGACGCGGAAGACACCGCAATCCTGCTGCCGCCGCGGCCGGTGGATTTGGAGGCTGAATCCGCCATCGCGCTGCCGACGCCGTTGCCGCCGGCCAGCGGCAGGATGCAAAACGTATTGCTGACCGGCGTCACCGGTTTTGTCGGCGCTTATTTGCTGGAACAAATGCTGGAACGCTGGCCGGGGACCACGGTGCACTGTCTGGTACGCGCCAGTTCGGCCGAAGACGGCTTGCGTCGGATTCGCGCCAATCTGGAGGAATACGGCCTGTGGTGGGACGGCTATGTGCCGCGGATCAAAGTGGTGGTCGGCGATTTGGCCAAGCCCAACCTCGGCTTGAGCGGCGAGGCGCGCGATTACCTGGCCTCGGAAATCGACTTGATTCTGCATAACGGCTCTCATCTGAACCACGTGTTGCGCTACGGCCAACTGGCCGCGGCCAACGTCGGTTCGACCAAGGCCCTGCTGGAGTTGGCCGCCTACAACCGCTTGAAACGATTCGCCTACGTCTCAACCGGCGGCGTGTTCAACACCGAAATCTCGGGGCGGAAAGTGGACGAAGACAGCGATCTGGCCGGCGAAGGCTTTACCGATCTGGAAGGCTACAACGCCAGCAAATGGGTGGCGGAAGCGGCAGTCAGGCAAGTCGGACGGATGGGCCTGCCGATCCAGATTTTCCGTCTGGGCCGGGTGGCGGTGGACAGCCGCAGCGGTGCCGGCCGCGACGACGATTTCATCGGCTTGTATCTGCGCACCTGCATCCAGCTCGGGGTCTATCCGGATTACCCGCTGGTCGAAAAGGCGATACCGGTGGATTACGCGGCGCGGGCGATTATCGCCTTGGCCGGACAGCCCGGCGGCGGCGAAATATTCCATTTGATGGGCGAAGAAAGCTACGACTGGAGCAAATTGCTGTCCCAGCACGTGGCCGGCAGCGTCGGCCTGAAACGCATCCGCGCCGACCATTGGGTAGACCGGGTCAAGCAGGCTTCGACCGAAACCCCGCTGCCGTTCGCGCCCTACCTGTTTTATTGGGATACCGACCGCGGCGCGCCGGACAAGGGCAGTTTGCAGATCGGTCAGGCGAAAACCCTGCGCCGGCTGGCCGAACTGGATCTGCCGGCGCCGCAGATCGATCGCGCGGCCTGGCAACGTTACATCGAGCGCTTGTTCGTTAGCGAAGGCCGCGAAGTAGCCTTCAAACGCCGCGGCTGGTTTTAGCAACGCGGTCGCCCGCAGGCATTGAACTTAAATTAAGAATTGGAGAATGGTCGCTATGGCTGAAGAATTGGAAACGGGTTTCGTCGTGGTCTGCAACCACGAACAGCAACACGCCTTATGGCCGGCTTTCAAGCCGGTGCCCGCCGGTTGGCAGCAGGTCAAACCTGCCGACAGTCGGGAAAACTGTCTGGACTATGTCAATCAACATTGGCCCGACATCCGGCCGTTGAGCTTGAGAACGCTATGAAACCGATGACTGCTCAGGAAGAATTCGGAACGCGGCCGCCGTCGCCAGTGGTGCGCACCGTGACATTGGGGCTGAACCTGGACCCGGACCAGCCGGAGCGCGGCGCGGAAGCGGCGCGGCGCTTTTTCGGGAAGGCCGGCAACCGTTTGGCGGAAAGCGGCCTGCGGGCGCGTTGTTTCCGGCTGGCCGGGCAACCGTTGGACCGCTTGCTGCAAGGCCGCCGCATTCGGGCCAATGCCGCGGCCGAATTTGCGGTGCGGATGGAGAATGCGTTGGGCGATATCTGGTTTTGCATGCCCGGCCCGTTTTTCGTCGATGCGGCCGACGACCCGGAATTGCTGGCGCTGGTGCCGGCCGTGATCGGCGCCACCCGCCACGTATTCATGAATACTTTGGTCAGTTCGGCGGCCGGCATGCACCGCGGCGCGTTGCGCCGGGCCGCTGCGGTGGTGCGGGAACTGGCTATGCTGGACCAACAGCATCAGGCCAATTTCCGGTTTGCGGTGATGTCCAATGTCCAGGCCAGTACGCCGTTTTTTCCGGCGTCCTGGCACCAGGGCGAGGCCGGATTCAGTATCGCGCTGGAGTTGTCGGAACTGGCCAACGCCGCGTTTTCGCAGCCCTTGCCGTTCGACGAGAAACTGGCGGTATTCCGCAATCAGGTGCGGCGGGCGGCGCAGGAGGCGGCCGAGTGCGCGGAGGCGCTGGCCGCCGAGACCGGGGTCGGTTTTCGCGGTATCGATTTCTCGCTGGCACCTTACCCCGGCGAGGACACTAGCGCCGTCAGCGCGATCGAGGCGCTGGCCGGCAGTCCGGTTGGCAGTTTCCAATTCCTGTTTTCGCTGTATGCGGTGAACAATTTGCTGAAGCAGGGCTTGGCCGATTTTCCGCAGGTCGGCTACAACGGCACCATGCTGTCGGTGTTGGAAGACAGCCATCTGGCGCGGGCGGTGGGCAACGGTAGCGTCGATGTCAAGGATTTGCTGCTGTACTCTACGGTGTGCGGCTGCGGCCTGGATATGGTGCCGCTGGCGTTGGACGTCGGCGTCGGCCAGATCGCGGCCTTGATCGAAGCGATTTGCACCGAAGCCATCAAATGGAACAAGCCGTTGATTACCCGCTTGTTGCCGAGCAGCGTCGGCGCCAACGGCGAAACCAATTTCAACCATCCGTTTATCGTCAACACCCGGCCGATTGCGCTGAACCGCAACGCGTTTGCGCCGGCCAACGATAGCGAGGCCTTTTTCGATCCCCGACGCTGGGCGCCGACCGCGCTGCCGGCTTGATTTGACTACTACCAAGACAGAGCGATGACTACCGACAATTGGTTTACCGATTTTAATCTGGGCGGCCGCGCGCCGTATCTGCTGGTCTGCTTTCCGTATTCCGGGGCCGGCGCCAACGTGTTTCGCAGTTGGGCCGGTGCGCTGGATAACGTAGACGTGCTGGCGGCGCAGTTGCCGGGCCGCGAACGCCGCATCGCCGAACCGGCCATCGGCGATCTGGACGCGTTGGTCGCCGGCTTGCTGCCGGCGCTGATCGCGCGGCTCGACCGGCCGTATCTGTTGTTCGGCCACAGCATGGGGGCGTTGATTGCCTACCGGGTGGCGCTGGAGCTGGAGCGCCGCGGGGTGCGGCCGCCGAAACAACTGATCGTTTCCGGCTACCGTTCGCCGGAACTTGGCAGCCGCAACCGGGTGTTGCATACGCTGAGCGACAGCGAATTCATCGTCGAATTGCAACGCTACGGCGGCACGCCGGACGAGGTGTTGCAACACGAGGAAACCATGCAGTTGTTGTTGCCGATGCTGCGCGCCGATTTTCGCATCCACGAAACTTACCGCCACGTGCCGCAACCGGCGGCGCAATTCCCAATTGCAGCCTTCACCGGCATGGCCGACCATCTGGTGCCGGGCGAGGATATGGCGCCCTGGCGTGACAAAACCGCGGCCGGCTTCGAACAGCGCCTGTTCGGCGGCGGCCACTTCTTTTTACTGGAGAACCGCGACGCCGTGCTGGGCGCGCTTCAGGACATCGTCAACGAGCATATCAAAGACGATATCCTGCTGCCGATGGCGCGGACTCCTGCCGCAGCCGGTTACGAACCGGTCTTTTAAAATGACGAGACTACTAGTTATGACGCAACCGATCATCAAATTGGAACATATCACCAAGTCCTACGGCCACGGCGACGGTGCCGTCAACGTGCTGCAGGACTTGAACCTGTCGATCCAGCAAGGCGAGTTCACCTGTATCTGGGGCGCTTCCGGCAGCGGCAAATCGACGCTATTGAACCTGATGGGCCTGCTGGACCGCCCGGATCAGGGCCGGATCGCGATCAAAAACGAAGAAGTCCTGGGGCTGAACGACAATCGGCTGGCCGATTTCCGCAGCCGGCATCTGGGCTTTATCTTCCAAAGCTTCAATCTGGTGCCGGTGTTGTCGGCCCAGGAAAACACGATGCTGCCGCTGCAAATCCGCGGCGAAGCCGACGATACGGCGCGGCGCCGGGCGCGCGACCTGCTGGCGGAACTGGGGCTGGAGCGGCATTTGCACAAACGGCCGGACGAAATGAGCGGCGGCCAACGCCAGCGGGTGGCCATCGCCCGGGCCTTGATCGGCGATCCGGATATCGTGCTGGCCGACGAACCGACCGCTAATCTGGATTCGGCCAATAGCGACGCGATCATTTTGTTGATGCAAAAGCTGAATCAAAAACGCAAGGTCACCTTCGTCTTCGCCACCCACGATACCCATTTGCTGTCCTACGCGGCCCGCTCGATTCAGGTCCGCGACGGCCGGATCGTCGACGACCGCCACAATACTTATTTGAAAGAGGCCTCCTGATGTCCATGTCACTCGCAATGCGCTGCAAACTGGCGGCGCGCAACGTCATGAAAAACCGGCGCAGAAGCCTGGTCACCGTGCTGTCGGTGGCGATCGGCTTTCTGGCGCTGAGCTTGTTCGAAGGTTATTTCACTTACGTCTACCGGATTCTGAAAGACCAGGCCATCGTCGGCGAACGTCTGGGCCACTTGACCGTGGTGCGCCGCGGCTTCTTCGACGAGGGGACGTTGGACCCGGAAAAATTCCAACTCGATGCGGCTGCGCTGGATTTGGTGACCCGCACCGTCCGCGAAGTGCCTGGCGTGAAATTGGTCAGCCCGCGGCTGGCCGTCAGCGGCTTGGTCAGTAACGGCACCACCTCGCATATTTTCATCGGCGAAGCGATATCGGCGGAAGACCAGACGGCGCTGCGCGGCGCCGAATACGCCTATCTGCCCGGCAAACTGGCGCCGGGCCAGGACGATGCCGTGGTAATCGGCCAGAAGATGGCGAAGATCATGGGCTTGCAGCAGGGCAGCGACGGCGTGTTGATGGCGTCGACGCTGTCCGGCATGGTCAACGCGGTCGATTTCCGGGTCGGCGAAATCGCCAACACCGGCTCGATGGGCACCGACGACAAGTTCGCGCTGTTGCCGTTAGCGTTGGCGCGTAAGTTGTACGGCAGCGACGGCGCCGACCGGGTTGTGGTATTGCTGGATGCGGTCGATTCGATTCCGGCCGTAAAGCCGGTGTTGCTGGAAAAACTCAAGGCTGCCGGCTTCGACGCCGACATCAAGGAATGGAGCGAATTGTCGGTGTACTACACTCAAGTCAAAGGCCTGTTCGACATGATGTATCTGTTCATCATGGTGGTAGTGGTGATGGTGGCGATGACCAGCGTGGTCAATACCATGACGATGGCGATTGCCGAACGCACCCGCGAAATCGGTACCTTGCGCGCGATCGGCATGCGCTCGATGACGATCAAGAGCCTGTTCGTGATCGAAGGCGTCATCATCGTCTTCGTCGGCTCGCTGGCCGGGATGGCACTATCCTATGCCATCGGTGCCGGCATCAATCTGGCGCAGATTACTTATTCGCCGCCGGATTCTTCGGAACAAGCCGCGCTGGTGATCGAATTGTTGTTTAATAACATGTTCGGTTCTTTATTCACTCTGTCGGTGTTGGCCGCGGTCGCTTCGTATTTCCCGGCCCGCCACGCCACGCAAAAAACCATTGTCGGAGCCCTGGGCCATGTTTGAATTCGTCCGCACCCCTTTATTTGCAATATTAATGCTGGCGGCTTCTGCTGCGGCCGCAGACCCGACGCCGCTGGAACTTTTGAAAGCCAGCGACCGCGCCCGCGGCGGCGAGATCGGCGGTATTACCATGACCAGTACCGTCATCGCCTACCAGGACAATGTCGAGGATAAAAGCTACACGCTGAAGATCGAGGCCGACCAGGACAACTCGTTGGTTACCTTCCTGAAACCGGCCACATCCGCCGGCAAGATGATGCTGATGCAGAACCGGAATATGTGGTTCCTGTCGCCCGACGTCAGCAAGCCGGTGCCGATTTCGCCGCGGCAACGCCTGCTCGGCGAGGCCAGCAACGGCGACGTCGCCACCACCAATTACAGTCGCGATTACGACGCGACCCCGGCCGGCGAAGCGGACGTGGCGGGGCAGCCGTGTTACGTACTGGACTTGAAAGCCAAGGATGCGAACGTGGCCTACGACAAGATTCGATATTACGTCGCCAAGGACAGCCAGTTGGCGTTGAAAGCCGAATACATGACGGTCTCCGACAAGCATTTCAAAACCGCATTGATGGAATATGCCAACCGGGTCGAGGTTGCCGGCAAGAGCCAGCCTTTCGTCAGCAAAATCGAGATTCAGGACGAAGTGCAAACCGGCCAGAAAACCGTGTTGGTTTACGACAAAGTCGAAGCCGCGGCGGTACCGCCGAGCCGCTTCGATCTGCGGGCCTTGCTCAGCCGCTAACGGCCGATGGCTTCGGGGAATGCTCTGCGCGGCTTGCGGCCGGCGTTGCTGGCCGTATCGCTGCCGGGCATCGCCGCCGCAGCCGACAAATTCGAGTTCGAACACAGCTTCATGCTGCAAAGCTTCGGTGCGATTTACGATATTGCCAAGAACAGCAATCTGAATCCGGACAACCAGCTCGCGCAACTGGACAATTTTCAGCAGGGTACCCGGCTGCGGTCGAAATTCACCACCCGTTACGGCGGCTTCAGCGCCAAGCTCAGTCCGCGCTTCGGTTACTTTTTAAGCAACCAGGCCGACGGCGGCAACGTCGTGGCCGGCGAGCATTATTTCCAGGATTGGCTGGCGCAATATGCGACGGACGACCTCAGCCTGTCCTATAGCCGCGAATTGCTGTACTGGGGGCCGTCGTTGTTCGCGTCGCCGTCCAACCCGTTCTTCCCGAACAGCAACCAGACCAACCCCTTCATCGAGCCCGGCGCCCAGGATTTCGTGCAACTGCAGTATTTTCACGATTATTCCAACACGCTGGCGTTGATCGGCAGCGTGGCTCGGGGCCGGTCGACGCTGGAAACGCCGGATTTCAAGAAAACTGTGGCGCTGAAATACGACCACCGCGGCGACGATTATTCGCTGAGCGCGATTGCCGGCTACCGCGAAAACGACGGCCTGCCGCAGGGCGGCATGTTCGGCCAGTGGACGCTGAACGATTCGACGCTGCTGTATTTCGACGTCGGCATGAAAGGTAAAAGCTACGGCTTGTATCCGCAGGCATCCGATTCGCCGCTGGGCTACGAATTGGCGCCGAACGGCAACGGCCGCGGCTGGTTCGTCGACTTCCTGGCCGGCGGTTCCTATACCTTCGACAACGGCGACGTATTGAATTTGGAATACCGTCACAGCAACGAAGGTTACAGCAATGCCGATAGTGCCGCTTACCGGCGCATGGCCCAGAACGCCGCCGGGTTGCTGCTGGGTGCCGATCCCAATTTGCAAGGCTTGGCCGCCGGCACCCTGGCCCAGGCCTCGTCGGTGCAAATCCGCTCGCTGAATCAGCATTACCTCTACGCCAATTACCGGGTGCACGAAATCGTCGAAGACCTCAGCCTTAATGTGCTGTATTCGCAAAACCTGCAGGACGGCGGCGCGCAACTGGTGCCGATTGTCGAATACAACCTGTTCGGACAGGTCAATCTGGCCGCCAACCTGGTATTCAATCTGGGCGGTAGCGATACCGAGTTCGGTGGCTATCTGAATAATATCTATTTCCTGGGTGTGAAATATTACTTCGACTGAGCGCCGGCAGATGAACATGGATAACGCAGGGTCTGGCGTTGCGCCGAATTTCGCGGATTTAAGGCAACGGTTTCCGCCGGTTCCGGCGCCGACACAGGGGAGGGCGCAAGTCTGGCTGGCCTGGACCGAGCGTTTTGCCGATCCGGAGACGCTAGAAATCTGCCGCAATCTGCTGGCCGCGGACGAGTTGGAAAAGTGGCGGAAGTTTCATTTCGAGCGCGACCGCCAGCTGTATCTGGTGGCACACGCCATGGTCAGATTCGTGTTGGCCGCTTATCTGGATACCGAGCCGGACAAATTGCGGTTTACCGCCAATCGCTACGGCCGCCCCGAACTGGTCCGCAAACCGGGCATGGCCGATGTCCGCTTCAACCTGTCCCACGCGCGCGGACTGGCGGCGCTAGTGGTCAATTGCGATACGGATTGCGGAATCGACGTCGAGGCGAAGCGCGATTTGGGCGACCTCGCAGCGATGGCCGGCCAGGTACTGACCGTAGCCGAACGGGAATATCTCTGGCGTTTGCCGGCAGCGGAACGGAATTGGGCGTTTCTGAAGTTCTGGACCCTGAAGGAAGCCTACATCAAAGCCCAAGGCACCGGCCTGTCGCAAGAGCTGGACCGGTTTGGGTTTACCTTTGGCGAGGATAAAACCATCTATTTCCGTCCTAGTAGCGCGGAAGAGGCCCCCGCTTGGCAATTCGCGCAAAGCTATCCGGGGCCGGAGCATGTTTTAGCGCTGGCATTTCGCTGCGGCGGAGGGCGGGAACTGGATACGACTTATCACGAATGGCTGCCGCACCGGTTGAGCGGTGGTTGAACCGATTGCCTACCGTGAATCTGCATTGGGGCTTTCAATTTAGCTATGCTTAACAAAAATGCTTGATTGCAAGACCAGACTCGGGTGATGCGACCCGGGTAACGATCACGATTGTCGCGCGGGAAAAAGCGATTTTGGACGAGGTGCGGCCGATGTTTAAGCCAGTGGAATTGAAGGAATCCAACTAGGACTGACGTTTGAGATGGGCACGGGTATCGTGCCCACTTTCGCAACATTGGCCTCATAGAGTACTGAATTTGTTTTCGATACAACAATTCTTGATATTAAAGGAACAAGGATGACTGACCAAGCGAGTGAAGAAATTAAACAAGAGATCGAAAATCAGACTATCGCTGATTTTCTCGAAGGCACACCTCCCAATCAACTTATTCATATTTCTGATCTATCGGTTTGGAAGGGAGGCCAATATGGGAGATTTAATGTCATGCATACACCTGAGATACAGTTGCATTGCGAAAATGACAGTTGCAACGGTATAAGGTTTTTTAGATGTGTATCCGGTGATGATCAAGTTTTATCAGTTAAAAAATATGTGTACTTTTTTGTTACATATCTTTGTTCTAACTGTCAGAAGGTCGAAAAAGTATTTGCCCTAGCTGCAATGGTTAGGACAGACGGAGAACCGGAGGGTGCCTGTTATAAGTTTGGAGAGTTACCTATCTACGGGCCTCCAGTGCCATCTAAATTGATTAAGTTGATCGGACCTGATCGAGACGAATTTCTAAAAGGCCGTCGCTGCGAAAATCAGGGGTTAGGGGTTGGTGCATTTATCTACTATCGGCGAGTTGTTGAAAATCAAAAGAACCGAATACTGGGCGAAATAATCAAAGTTTCCGAAAAAATTGGTGCATCAGAAGATAAGATTAATCTATTAAAGTCGGCGGTTAGCGAAACTCAATTCAGTAAGGCTTTGCATATTGCCAAAGAGGCTTTGCCTGAAAGTTTGCTGATTAACGGGCATAGCCCGATTCTGCTGTTACATTCAGCACTCAGCGAAGGGGTGCATGCGATGTCGGACGAGCAATGCCTGGAGATGGCAAGCAGTGTTCGTGTCGTTCTGGGAGAATTGTCGGAGCGGCTCGCGCAAGCCTTAAAGGACGAAGCGGAGTTGACGAGGGCTTTGTCGACGTTGATACACAATAAGCCGAAATAGGAGTACTATCATGAAGCAAATTAGACACCTAACAGGTTGGTGAAAAACCATATTTGAGACGCTAATTTTGCTCAATCGAACCAGTATTTAGTAGTAAAATAGCTTCGTCGGCACTAAATATAGAGTCATTCAACGCCAAAAAAGAGTTTTTCACCAACCTGCTAATACTGAATTTTTTCGAAAAATTTAATTTTCGAGTAAGTAGTTGAGCTAAAACTGCAAATAATAGATGCGTAATGGAAGATAAAAAGTTGATTTCTGAACAAGCTTTAGTGGAGTTATATCGGCAGATCCATACGCAAATTGTCAGATACCGAGATAATCAATGGCAAATTGTGATTTGGGCGATTGGCCTGCTTGTTGGTGCGACAGCCATTTCCAGGAATATATCTATAAATAGTGAGTGGCGAATAGTGATTAAAACTCTCGCAGTAATTTTCGAGGTAGTTGCAGCCAGCTACAGTATTTGGCACCTCTATTTCGTGCATCAAGCACTTACTTGGAATAGAAAACTTCGCCAAAAGTTAGAAGAACAATTTCAATTTCATATTCCAGGAGCGTATTTCTCACCATCAGTTTTGCTTGAATCCTGGAAAGGTCGCACTATCAATTTTTGGCAGGGAAAAGGACATTTGTGGTCTTGGTGGGAGCTTATATTATAGTTACCGTTTTATACGGAATCACAGATGTGTTGATGCATAATGAAGCCTGAATTTCGTCCACGGAGCATAGGACGTATCGAATGCCGGGAAGCGCAGCCGTTGCGCGTTGATGTTTGCTCGGCACAACCCAACAGGTTGGTGAAAAACTCATTTTTGACCCTGACTCAGTCTGTATTTAGTTTAAGTTATGATACTGCAGACACTATATATTGATTAAGTTGGCCAAAATTAGCGTCTGAAATATGGTTTTTCACCAACCTGCTAAGCGGGTGCTAACCTTTCGAGTTAGGTCAATTTCCGTTGCTTACAGACTTTACGAAAACAAAGCCAACCGGGGTCCAACATGAAAAATTCGGTTCTAACAACAATATCAATTTCTCTTTTAGCGGTAATATCGATGCTTTTTTTAACCGGGCTGAATGACTCTGAAACAAAGCTCGAATATCGTGTTCTTGCAGAAAAAACTTCGGCCGCTCAGCTTCAAGAAGTATTGGATAATGGCGTATCCCAAGGATGGAAACTTCATACTTACGACGGATATCGCGGTATCGTTATTATGGTCAAGGGATAGTAGTTTACACCGATTTCATCTTGTCCTACCACGTTAAAACAATGTAACGACATAAACAATCAATATCTATCGCCAAAAATACAGCTCTAATTAATAACAACCAAAGGAATTATCATGGCTCAGCAAATTGAACAATATACACTCGGTTGGCATCCTGAAAAAGGCAGTGCTTACAGGATTAAATTGGTTGGAAGCGCTTGGAGTAATTGGATATTCGTACCTGCCGCCGATCTTGCGGCTTTGGCCGCAATTTTTAACGAGCAGCCGGTCTATCTACAACCTGACAATTCGATAACGACAGGTCCTGAACCGATTGGCGACTGAATATTAAGCAAGCCGCATTTCTCTGATTATCCTAGTCTAATCGGAGAAACGAATTGCTTTCCAATGCTCGCCTATTATGATGCCCACCTATATTAACCGTTTTCTTCACGACCAGGGCCTGAAGACGATTTGCGAGCCGCGGTTTTTGAAACCGCTGCCGGATGCGGAAGAAGAGGCGTTACTGGCACGGCGCACTCAATTCGTAAAATTCCACCGGGAGATGTTTAGGCTAAGTTACGAGGAGATCGAAAAGATTGCACGCGGCTGTTCTCGTACTAGGGATCGAGAACGTTGGCGTGCCTATCAACCAGAACAGTCAATACAATGCGATTTACGGTTGTTAGAATATGCCATCGAGTTCCAATTGGCGATGCGCAACGATTCACCCGTTAATATTGAGCTTCTTCAGGTGTGCGCCTCTTGGTTCCGCAAATATGCGGATTTGGCAGAGGATGAGCCACATATCACCAGCGATTATTTGTTGGAGATGGTAAAGGAATGGCTACTTTGTGCGGAAGAGTAGCCATCGGTTGACATCTAGCATTTTCGATCACGTTAGGCGGCAGTATTGGGCTTATCAGGCTGGTGAAAAACTCCCAAAGCCAAGCAATCCGAGACCGATAACGGCTGGTACCGGTTAAAATAGGCTACCTAAATTTGGAGATGCCCCAATGCGCGGACACGATGCCATCCAACACAGCTGGTTCAGCTATGTCAGCCTGGAAGAGCGTATTCCCAAACAACATCCGCTACGCCGCTTACGGCTATTGGTCGATGGCGTCTTGGCCTCGATGGACTCGGTTTTCGCCGAACGTTACTCGCATACCGGTCGCCCGTCGATTGCCCCTGAGAAACTGTTGCGGGCCTTGCTGTTGCAAGTGCTCTATACCATTCGCAGTGAGCGACAGTTGATGGAACAACTGGACTACAACCTGCTGTTTCGCTGGTTTGTCGGCTTGGGCATCGACGATGCTGTCTGGGAACGCACGGTATTCAGCGCCAACCGCGAGCGCCTATTGTCCGAATCCCTCAGCCGCGAATTTTTCACCCGAGTGCTGGCCATAGCCGAATGGCAAAACCTGGTGTCCGACGAACACTTCAGTGTCGATGGCAGCCTGATCGAAGCCTGGGCCTCGCACAAAAGCTTCGTAAAAAAAGACGGTAGCGGTCCGGATAAGCCCGCCGGCCGCAATCCCGAGGTCGACTTCAGCGGCGAAAAGCGCAGCAACGCCACCCACCAAAGCACGACAGACCCGGAAGCGCGGCTCTACAAGAAAGGTGAATACACCGAAGCCAAACTGCGCTACATCACCCACGCCTTGTCCGAGAATCGCAACGGCCTGATTGTCGATGTCGAAACCACCCAAGCCACCGGCACCGCCGAAATCGAAGCCGCCCAAAAAATGATCAAACGCCGCGTGCCCAAAGGCGGCAGCGTCGGTGCCGACAAAGGCTACGACCAACCGGCGTTCGTCAACCAACTCAATGCGCAAGACATCAAAGCCCATGTGGCCCGTAAAAAGACCGGCAGTGCCATCGATGGCCGCACCGCTCGCGGCAAAGGCTATGCCCAAAGCCTCAAGCGTCGCAAAATCGTCGAAGAGGCCTTCGGCTGGATCAAGACGGTCGGCGGCCTGCGCAAAACCCGCCACATTGGTTTAGCCAAAGTGGCGGGCCAAGCCTTATTTTGCTTTGCCGCGTACAACCTGACACGGCTGCTGAACTTACTGGTATTCACGCCGAAACCGGCGTGGGCTACGCCCACCTAGGGCGAAGTGCGCCTGAAGACCGTCCAAAGACGGCTTCAGGTGGATAAAAAGGCCTCGAAACAGAGGCCTAACCGTTGAAACTCGATTTTATGACTGATTTCAACGCGAAAAAATCACGAGAACCGTGGGTAAGGGAAAATAGGCGCAAGTTTTTCACCAGCCTGTTATGAGCCGTTACAGCCAACCGCCGCCCAAGGCTTTGTACAAATCCACCATCGCACTGATTTGCTTTTGCTTGGTTTCGATCAATTCCTTCTTGGCTTCCAAAGCATCGCGCTGGGTCAGCAATACCTCCAGATAATCGGCTCGGGCCGATATGAACAACTGATTGGCGACTTCGATCGATTTCACCAAGGAATCCACTTGCTGGCGTTTTAACTGATAGTTTTTGTCCAGCTTGTCGATATTGGACATTTGATTGGCGACTTCGGCATAGGCGTTGATGATGCTTTGCTCGTATTCGTATGCCGCCTTGACTTGTTTGGCGTTGGCGTTTTTGTATTCCGCGGTAATCGCATTTTTGTTGACCAGCGGCGCCACCAGCTCGCCGGCGACCATAGCCGCCAGCGATTCGGGAGTATTGATCAGGTATTTCAATGCAAACGCTTGAAAACCGACACCGGCCTTGATGCCGAACGAGGGATAGAAATTGGCCCTGGCCACGTCGATGTTCAAATCCGCGGCCTTTAACTCCAATTCGGCCTTGCGGATGTCGGGCCGGTTTTGCAATAGCTCGGAAGGCACGCCGACACTCAAGGCTTTGGGTTTAATATCCATAAAGCCATTTGACGTGCGTTCTATCGGTTGCGGGGTTCTACCCAGCAGGGTATTGATCCGGTTCTCGACGACTGTGATTTGCTGTTCGATCTCGTATTGCCGAGCCTGGTTTTTTGCGACCTCGGCTTCGTAACGCTTAACGGCCAATGCGGTGGTTCTGGCGAAGTTTTGCAATTGTCTGACCACTAACAAGCCGTTTTTCTGAATCGCGATATTCTGCCGCAAGTTATCCAACTGGTTATCCAAGGCCAGCAATTCGTAATACGAATGCGCGACTTCGGCGACCAGGTTGGTCACCAAGAAATTCCGGCCTTCAGCGGATGCCATGTATTCGTACACCGACACCTGGGTGGCGTTTCTGAGTTTTTTCCAGATGTCGATTTCCCAGGTCGAGAATAAGCCGAACTGGTAGTCGCCGAGGAAGGCCGGGAATGACTGGCCTTTGCCGAGGGTCAGATTGTCCTCGACCGCACCGTTGCGGGTGTATTGCGCGGTCTTCTCGCCACCCGCCGAGGCGCCGAATGTCACGAAGGGCAAGTATTCCCCTTTGCGCGCCTGGATTTCGTTTTCGGCGATGCTGATTCGCTGCAGCGCGATGTTGATTTCCTTGTTATTCGCGACGGCGGTGTCAATCAAACTGCGCAAATTCGGATCGTCGAAAAACGCCTGCCATTTCACGCTGGCGGAACTGGTTTGTTCGTTGACACCGGTTTTGAATTGCTCGGGCAATTGGGTATCGGCGGTTTTTTTGGTCATGTCCGGAATACCGCAGGCTTGCAACATAGCCGTTGCCACGGCCGTTACTAGCAAAACATTGATTTTATTCGTCAGCATCTTGGGTACCGTCGTGATAGGTTTCGGTGAAGGGATTGACGTCTTCGTGTTTGATCATGCGTTTGCCTTCGATCAATTTCGCGAAGATGTAATAAAGCCCTGGAATCAGCACCACGCCGAACAGGGTGCCGAATAGCATCCCGCCCAAAGCGGACGTGCCGATGGTGCGGTTGCCGACCGCGCCGGCGCCGGTGGCGAAGGCTAGCGGCACCAGACCGGCGATGAAGGCAAACGAGGTCATCAGAATTGGCCGGAACCGCGCTTTGGCGGCTTCGATGGCCGCTTCCCGCACTGATAAACCGTGTTCCTGACGTTGCACCGCGTATTCGACGATCAACACCGCGTTTTTACCGAGCAAGCCGACCAGCATCACCAAGCCTACTTGGGAGTAAACGTCGTTGGCCAAGCCCATGGTTTTTAGTAATAGGAAGGAGCCGAAAATACCTGCCGGCAAGGAACAAATCACCACCAAAGGCAACACAAAACTTTCGTACTGGGCTGCCAATACCAGATAGACGAACACCAACACCACGACGAAGATCGCTAGCGCCTCGTTGCCGCGCGCCGCTTCGTCGAAGGACAAGCCTTCCCAGGCTACATCGAAGCCTTGCGGCAAAGTCGCTTTGGCAACATCCTTAATCGCATTGATCGCATCGCCGCTGGTGTAACCGGGTGCCGGTTCGGCGCGGATCGCCGCCGAGTTATAGAGGTTGTAGCGGGTCAGCTCATTCGGACCTTGTTGCGGAACGACGGTCATGAAGGCCGAGTACGGCACCATTTCGCCCGCGTCGTTTTTCACGTAGTAATTCAATACGTCGGTGGGAAAGCGGCGAAACTCCGGCAAGGCTTGCACGTAGACCTTGAAAAAGTTGTTGAAGCGAATAAAGCCTTGTTCGTAGGTACTGCCGATCATGATGTCCAGATTTTCCATGGCTTTGTCGATATTCACGCCTTTTTGCATCGCTAATTTGTTGTCGATTTTCAGCTCGTATTGCGGGTAGTTGGCGGCATAAAAGGTGAACAATCCAGTTAACTCGGGGCGTTTACGTAAGGCGGCCATGAACTCCTGGTTGAGTTTGTCGAACTGGAAGTAATCGGTGCCGGTAGTCTTGTCCAATAGGCGGAAGGCCAAGCCCGATGCAGCGCCGTAGCCGGGTACTGCCGGCGGTTGGAAGAATTCGATCACCGCGCCGAAGTCGTGGGTTTTTTCTTCCAATTGCCGAATCACGTCCTGCACCGAAACCTTGCGCTCGCTCCAGTCCTTCAGGTTAATGATGCAGGTACCGGCGTTGGAACCGCGGCCTTCGGTCAATACCTCGTAGCCGGCCAAGGACGATACCGACTGCACGCCGTCGATTTTTTCGGCAACTTCTTCCAGTTGCCGCGCCACTTTGTTGGTGACCTCGATGGTTGAACCGGGCGGTGTTTGGATGATGGCGTAGATCATGCCCTGGTCTTCGCCGGGGATGAAGCCGGCCGGCAAGGTCTTGTCGACGGTAAAAATCCCAAAACTGAATGCCGCCAACACCGCGACCGTGACGATGCGGCGGGTGACCACTACATCCAATAGTTTGACGTAACGTCCGGTGACTTTTTCGAACAGATAGTTGAATCCGTCAATTAACAACGTGATCGGGGTTTTGCGCTTCGGCTGGCCGTGGCTGTTTTTCAAGATCATTGCGCACAATACCGGCGCCAACGACAGCGCGACGACAGCGGAAATGACGATGGAGGAGGCCATCGCAATCGAGAACTGCCGGTAAAACACCCCGACCGGGCCTTTCATGAAGGCAATCGGTACGAATACCGACACCATCACTAAGGTGATCGCGACGATGGCGCCGCCGATTTCGCCCAAGACCTGCCGCGAGGCGGTATAGGGGTTGAGATGTTCGGCTTCCATTTTGGCATGCACCGCTTCGACCACGACGATGGCATCGTCGACCACCACGCCGATCGCCAATACCAACGCGAACAGTGTGATCAAGTTGATCGACAAACCGAAGGCCGACATCACCGCAAACGAGCCGATCAACGACACTGGCACCGCCAGAATCGGAATCAAGGTCGAGCGCCAGTCTCCAAGGAACAGGAATACCACCAAGGTCACCAAGACAAAGGCTTCGCCTAAGGTGTGCAACACTTTATGAATCGAGGCTTCGACGAAGCGCGACACGTCGTAGTTGATCTCGTAGTCCATGCCTTCCGGGAAGGATTTTTTCAATTCCTCCAATTTGGCTTTGACGTCTTCGATGACCTTGGTGGCGTTGGTGCCGTAGTTTTGTTTCAGAACGATGGACGCGGACGGGAAAGAGTCCTTGTCTGAATAAATGTTGTAAAACTCGCTGTCCAGGTCAACCTTGGCGATATCTTTTAAACGCAAGATTTCGCCGTCGGAGTTGGCGCGGATGATGATGTCGGCGTACTGTTCCGGCGTGTTGTACCAGCCCTGATAAATCAACACATATTCCTTGGATTGTGCCGCCATGCCGGTACTTTGGCCGATGCGGCCGGGCCGGCCAATGATGCTTTGCTTGGCGATCGCGTCCATGACTTCTTCGGTCGAAACACTATAGGCCCTCATCCGGTCCGGGTTCAACCAAATCCGCATCGCGTATTGGCGGGCGCCGAGGATTTGCGCTTGGGCGATGCCGTAGATGCGTTGGATTTCCGGGATGACGTTGACGTAGGCGTAGTTGAACAGGAATTTCTGGTCGGCGTTCTTATCCTTGCTGTAGAGATTGACGTACATCAGCATGCTGGGCTGGACGAAGTTGACCACCACGCCTTCCAAGCGCACTAGATTCGGCAAGCGGCTCATCACTTGATCCACGCGGGTCTTAACGTTGACCATGGCGATATTCGGATCGACGCCTAACTCGAACAAGACCTGTATCGTGGCCTCGCCGGCGCTGGTGGCGTCCGAGACGATGTACTTCATGCCGGGTACGCCATTGATGGCGCGCTCGATGGTAATCAGCGAGGATTTGACCAGTACGTCTGCGCTGGAACCGGGGAAGGACAAGGAAATCGTTACCCGCGGCGGAGCGATATCCGGAAATTGCGAAACGGGCAGGGTACGGATTGCCAAAAAGCCCATGAACAGAAAGCTGAGCGACAACACGATCGCCATGACCGGTCTTTTAATGAATATGCTAAACATAGTAATTCCCTGGCTAAGGCATTATTCGGTGTATAACTGCAATTCGGCGAACGCTTTTTCCGGCGGCAATAAGTTGAGTTCGACTTGATCGCCGACATGGACTTTTCTTAATCCTTCCAACAATATTTTTTCGCCGTCTTTCAAGCCGTTTTTGATAATGAATATATGCGGTAATTCGGCTTCGATATTAATTAATCTTTGCTCGAGTTTACCGTCGCCGTTGACGACGTAAACGTAGGTTTTATCCAGAATTTCGAAAGTGGCTTTTTGCGGGATTAATAGGGCGTTTTTATAGGGCTTTTTCATTAATATGGTGCCGGTTTCACCGTGGCGGAGTAGTTTGTCTGGGTTGGCAAAGGTGGCACGGAATTCGATATTGCCGGCGGTATTGTCGAAATCGGCTTCTATGGTTTCGATTACGCCGTCCTGGTTATAAATTTGGCCGTTAGCCATTCTTAATTTGACTTTGGCGATAGTCTCGTCGTTTTTATGGGTTTTGAAATCCAGATACTCGGCTTCCGGCACGTTGAAATAGACCCACAACTTACTAATGTCGGATAAGGTGGTGAGTAAAGCACCATCCTCGACCAAGCTGCCGTTTCGGACATTCAAATGATCCATGATGCCTTCGAATGGAGCGTTGATGTCGGTAAATCCTAAATGGGTCTCTGCCAGTTTCACTTCGGCGTTGGCCTTGTCCAATTTGGCTTTAGCGAGAGCCAATTCGTTGGGCGAAACGATTTTTTGGTCGGCTAACCCTTTAGTATTCAGATATTCGATATTCATGTTATTGGCTTCTGCCTGAGCCTTTAACAATTCGGCTTGGTAAATATTGGGCATAATCTTGAACATCGATTGGCCTTGGCGGACCAATTGGCCTTCGTCGACGAAGATACTTTGGACATAGCCTCTTTCCAGCGCGCGAACTTCGATATGGCGGTAGGCGTGAATCTGGCATACGTATTCCTTGGTAACAGACGTGCTTTCCCGGATTGGAGTAGTTGCCTCCAATTTCGGTTTTTCTGCGTGAGACTCGGTATCCTCCGGCTGGCAGGCGGTTAATAGAATTGCAAGTAGGCTCAGTAAGACATGAGTTTTATTTATCATGACAGTTATCTCACGGATAATTTTGTAAAACTTTTAGTAAAAAATTTGAATCAGCCATACTTTTAACGGCTATACCGATACGGAAATTCGAAATAATCAATTTTGACCATCGAATATTTCTGCAGCGGTGGTAAATCATTGAATACTTGCCTGGGTAAACTTGTTATCTGACGGCGGTAATATCCGTTCCCATTGGCTGTCAGCGCTTTTTGTTAACGTGTTGCAAGCTTGGTGCCATATTTTTATTGTTTTAAATCAGTGCTTTGGATTGGTGTATTTGCCAGATGGGTAAAATTACCCAATTGCAATCGTCAATCCGGGGAATATTGCCCACTTGCTTAGCAAACAAGGAGCAGGGAGGTGGAGATCGTACCGTAGCGACATGTTCGGGTTCTTTGAGAATCCTCCGAACGTTGATTTTTGCCAATCCGGGCTATACCAGCCCCGGCGCGTCGTTCAGGTATTTCAATTGGTGTCAGGAGATAGGAGCAATGGCTCACCGTTGCCGGCTTTTAGTAAGTGTTGGCATGGAAATCGCTGAAATGCGATCAGAGCCGAATTCGAAACTGAAATGAAAAGCTCGATTCCGTAAGCCAGTTAAAGGAGTAAGCAATGAAAAATCCAATCCACAATATTGCGAAATACACGGCCTTGATATTAATTTCGGCATTGCCGTTTTCGTTGGAAGCCGCCGCCGATCCTTTTCAAGGGTATAAGCCGACGATCATGGAAAACAATTTTGACGGCGAGTTAATCGAGCCGCCGACGGTGAAGGATGAAGAAGAATAGGCGGTCTCGATCAATAGAGATTGATCGAGTGTGTCCTTACACATGGACGGAAGAATAAAATGGCAAAGTTGCCGAAGAATGATACTATCGGCTAGTCGAATTTCTAATTCCGGAGATGTTGTTATGATACTGCTGACGATCAACGACATGAGCGAATGTCTGGATTTTATTATGTGGGGCAATATCGAGTTTGCGATGCAACTTGAGTTGTACAACGCCTACCAAGTCCGAAAAGCCATTGCGCCCGCCGCGACCGGCGCTCTCGCCCACTCATTCACCATTCTCGATATGTCAAACCTTAGTCAGTTGCAAAGTATGGCTTCTGGAGAAACGCTTTATATCGTCGGACACGGTATTTCTGACTTTAGCGGCATTGCCATCCAACGAGGAACCAAACCAAACTGGGATGTCTACACTTGGTCCGATCTCGGAAAAAAGATTGGCCGATACTTACCCGCCAAAATCGAAGCCATTCACCTACTCGCTTGCTATGGCGCCCACGGACTCAAAGAATTGGGTCGAGGCTTATCTTCCAGCGGAAAGGCTGGAGTAAAACTTCGCGGTTATTACGGCCCCGCGATCAACTCCAGTGCAACAGGGCCAACGTCTGTAATTATTGACAATAAGCCTGGTTGGAGCGGAGAGCAGGACCTGTTGATTGGCAAGTACATCCCTCAATCCAAGCTAGATTCTTGGCGTAGTTCCCATTCTTCGGCTAAAGCTGTGGATATCGCAATTGAGGCGGCGGACGTGGCGTGGGATTTTTATTACCAATATGGGGTTAAGTTTGAGTCGAAAGGGTTCTTTTACGCTCCGAGCAAACGTGAATCGAAAATATACGAGCAAACATCTTGATCTTGCGCTGAAGCCCCGTCAGGTGGAATAAGCGGAAGCATTCTGACAAGTTTTAAATCCCCAGAAACCCTGCCGCTTATTCTGGCTTACCGATTCGGCCTTGCTCATAACCAACTGAGATTAGCCGCCTTCGTCTTCTTTGCCGTGCCACGACATCGCTAACAGCATCAAACAGAACAGTAGCAAGATCGGCCAGGAATAGGGGGCGAGCAGCAAAATGCCAATTGCGGAAAACCCCAATACGCCGAAAAAAATCATCATACCCATACCGAACAGCGCCATTAGCGCTAACACGCCGATCAGGCCCGTAACCACGAGCAGGATCGGCATCGCCGCCAGTCGGAATAACGGGTCGGCGACCGGTTGGCCATCGACCAATAAACTGACGCGGCCGACTTCGGGATGAAGCAAATACACCAAGCCGGCAAACAAGCAGCCGAGCAGCAAGGTTTTAATCAGTAGGTGGCGGTTTTTCGGTTGCGGCATGGTCTGTTCCTCGGGATTAGGGTTGTTCTTCGATAAAACCGTCTTCGTAGAGTTTGAATTTGACCGGGCGGCCGTTGACGTCGCCGATGACATTGTAGAAATGCACATCCACCGATTCGGTCTCGGTGACTTTGATTCCCGGATAATTCGCTTCTATGGTCTGCATTTGCGGATAGCTAAGCGCGAAATAGGGCACTTCCTTACTTAATCTCATCAATTTGCCGCTGGCGGCAACAACGATATCCCAAGTCATCAATTCCTGATTGTTCTCGGTTTTATCGGCTTCGATCTCGAACCTGAGCAGATTGTTATCGGTGATGCGGCTGATTTTACTGATCTGGGTCCGGTCGAGTATCTCCAACACCGTTTTCTGTACCGGTTCGGGTAACTGATCGAATGGGATAGCGTTGGTATCGGCTGCTAAGCAATTCGCCGCCTGCAAAAGGGTCGCCAACATCGCGGCAACATAGTGTTTGTTCTTCATCTTCATTCTCCTGCTTCTAACCGGTCGTAGTGCGGACGGTTTGCAGTTTTATATGAAATCTCCGTGCCAAGTCCGAACTCGAAGCAGATTGGAGAGCACGGATAGCAGATACATGCCGGTTGCTGGCACGGATATCGCTGGTTGACGACACAACCAATTAGTCAACATCAGGAGCACATCATGAACCTACCATTCAACCTATCTCAAACGGCGGTGATTAAAAGCTTAAAAACGCTACGCCTGGATTTTTATATTTTTGCGGTGCTGATTTTTCTGTCGATACTGGGGGTTGGTATCGCCGATGCGTTCGAGACCCCGGCACACTGGTATTGGATGGGGATGGTTCCGGTGTATTTCGCCGCCTGTATTTTCCTGGAATGGCAAGCCATTCTCCATAGCGGCAAGTCGTTGCGGGATATTCTGCTTTGGCAAACCCAGCATTGGTTGGGCGTGTTGGCCGCGTTTTTTATGGCGTTCAAGTTGCGCGAAATCGGCAGTCTGGACAATCAGGCGACCGGTTTGATCTTGTTGTTGTTACTGGCTTTAGGGACATTTCTGGCCGGTATCACCACCGGTTGGTTGTTTCGGCTGCTGGGTATCTTTCTCGGCTTCAACCTGATCATGGTGGCGTACATGGAACACTACGTAGCGGTAACGATTGCCTCGGCCGCAGCGATGCTGTTGTTGTACCACTATCTGGCGAGAAGCCTGGATCAGGGGATTGCCGCGCGCGTGGCCGACGATGCCGCCGAGTAGCCTTGCCGCATTTCCAGCCAACGGTGCGTTGATCCGTAACCTAGTGGTGAATATCAACCACGCTAGCGGTAATTTTCCCCAATCGGCCAGTTCTATTTTTGATAGACACTGTGGCAATGGGGCTATGCCAGCTGCAATCCGGCAAATTTACAGTTATCGGGAGCGGCATTCATTTTGCGTAACTAAACCTAAATCTCGCCGCTGCCGCCGGTTCAACTTCGAGTCGAGTAATGGCGGCAGCACAAACGTTACTTTGCGGAGGGCAGTGCATGCGGGCAGACCGGCGCGAAGCCAATCTACCGATTTGGATCACCGTTGCGTTACTGAGCGGCTTATTGATGATTTCGCTGATGATTCAATTGGCGATGGCGTGGCAGTCTTACCAGCGAATTTTGCCGCTGCCCAAGCATATCGCCCATTTGGAGCGGTTGCAGAACGCATTGTTCGATACCGAGGAAAGTCTGGCCGGAATCGACAGGCAAAACGGCCCGGTCGGCCCAGCCATCCAACGTCGCTTGCAGCACTATTTGCAGGAGTTGTTGCAGCGCGGTAATCACTTGGTGGCGAACACGCCGGACGGTCTGCGCGCTGCGTGGCAAGCGCTGAACTCTTCAACACCGGAGCCACAGCAACGCTTGTTACAGACGCTGAAAATACTACGCGGCATTTTTCGTGACGAAGCGGCCGCCCACGGCGTGCTGACGGAATCGATCGCGGCGGCAGCCAGATTCGAGGTGGAATTGGGTATCGCAATCACGCTAACCTTGCCGCTGAGCGCAGTCTTGTTGTTTTATCTGATGCGGCGGCGGATATTTCAGCCCTTGCAACAAATGGGCTATATGATGGAATTGCTCGGCGAACGTCACTACCATCAAATTTCGCTGGACCGGATTGATCCGGCATTTGCGCCGATCTTTGCCAACTACAACAGCATGGTGGTGCGTCTCTCGGAATTAGAGGCGGAACATATCCAAAACCGGCAGAATTTGGAGACCTTGGTCGAGCAAGCAGCGGGCACCTTGATTGCCCAGCAACGCAATCTGGCCCAAACCGAGCGATTCGCCGCGTTGGGCGAGATCGGCGCCCGCCTGGTACACGAATTGCGCAACCCGTTGGCCGGAATCAAGATGGCTTGCATCAATCTGCAAAACCAATTACAAACCGGCGAGATGCAACCCGATGCCGCCCAACGCATCGGGCTGGTGATCAATGAAATCGAGCGCATCATCGGCACTCTTAACCACTGTTTGCAAGGCGCCAGCCACGAGCCGGAGCCGCTCAGGGCCATTTTGGTCGACCAAGCCGTCAGTGAGTTATTGATGTTGGCTCGCTACCAGCTACCAAAATCCATAAGTTTGGAATACCAGGGTTGCCCGGGTCTGGTATGCCGCTTACCCGATACCGAGTTCCGCCAAGCCTTACTGAATCTGATACTGAATGCGCAGCAGGCAATGGACGGCAATAGCGGTAAAATTGGCATTTCGGCTGTGACCGACGGCCGCCGCATGACGTTGTCGGTGTGCGACGACGGCCACGGTTTTCCCCAAGAGTTTCTGGACAACGGCATCCGCGATTTCGTCAGCCAGCGGGCGGACGGCACCGGCCTGGGGCTGTCCATGGTCAGGCGTTTCGTCCGTAACCTCGAAGGCGAAATCAAACTTTATAACCGGCAGCCACGCGGCGCCTGCGTCGAAATTATCCTCAACTGCATCACTCC
The DNA here is from genome assembly GCF_056850255.1 of Methylomonas sp. Uni0011. Lineage (NCBI taxonomy): Bacteria > Pseudomonadati > Pseudomonadota > Gammaproteobacteria > Methylococcales > Methylococcaceae > Methylomonas > Methylomonas sp. Uni0011. The sequence goes on along the minus strand of NZ_JBVVNO010000001.1, from coordinate 561,108 downwards.
ACACCATGAATGACACCATTTTAATCATCGAAGACGAAGTCTTATTGGGTACGGAATTGCAGCGCTATTACGCGCGTCTGGGGTTCGAAGCGCTGTGGGCGGCCGATTGCCGGCAGGCGCGCGAGATCCTTTTCAACCCGGATCTGCGGCCGGCCTTGATCTTGTCCGACCTGAGCTTGCCGGATGGTAGCGGCCTGGACCTGTTAGAGGAGACTCGCGGCAACATTTCCGATTGCGAATGGGTGTTTCTGACCGGTTACGGTGACGTGCCGGACTCGGTGCGGGCATTGCGGCTGGGGGCATTCGATTTTTTGATTAAGCCTTGCGTCCAGGAACAGCTGGATATGGTGGTACGCAGCGCATTGCGGAGCGCCAAGGCGCAGCGGCGCATATCCACCGAATCGGTCAACGCCGGCAAGCGGTATGCGCCGGACACCTTTATCGGCAGCAGCACGGTCGCCCGGCAGACCGGCGACATGCTGCGCCAACTTAGTCAAGCGCCTTACAGCGCCTTGATTCTGACCGGCGAAACCGGCACCGGCAAAGGGCTGGCCGCCAGAATTCTGCACTACAACAGCGAGCGGGCCAAGGAACCGCTGATCGAGTTAAATTGCGCGGCGTTGCCCAAGGATTTGCTGGAGTCGGAATTGTTCGGCCACGAAGCTGGCGCATTCACCGGCGCCAAAGCCCGGCATCGCGGCTTGATCGAACAAGCGCATCGCGGCACGTTGTTTTTGGACGAAATCGGCGAAATGCCGCTGGATTTGCAGGCCAAATTGCTCAAGGTGTTGGAGGACCGTAAACTGCGCCGCTTGGGAGCCGAGAAGGAAATCAGCGTCGATATCCGCATCATTGCCGCCACCAACCGCAATTTGCAGGACGAAGTCAAAAACGGCAGTTTCCGCTCCGATCTGTACTACCGTTTAAGCGTGTTCGAATTGCGTCTGCCCAGCTTGCGCGAACGCATCGACGACCTGGACGACTTGGTGCCGGCGTTAATCGCCGAATTCAATTTGCAGGCCGGTAAAAAAGTCGGCCAGGTCTCGGCCAGGGCCTGGCAGTTGCTGAAGAGTTACAGTTGGCCCGGCAATGTCAGAGAATTGCGCAACGTCCTGGAACGGAGTGTGATTTTGTCGGCGTCCCAGAACTTGCCGGAACAGTGGCTACCCAACGAAGGCCTTTCCGGCGGCGCGGCCGCTGCCGATTTTCAGCCTAACGCTATCCCGGCCAAGCCTGTGGCCGACGGCGATACGCGCCTGGATTTGCAATTCCCCACTGACGGCAGCATGGGACTGGAAGACATGGAAAGCGAGATCGTGCGCAGGATGCTGGAGATATGCAAGGGCAACGTGATGGAGGCTGCCCGTATCCTGAAAACCACGCGGGAAAAAGTCCGCTACCGGATCGAAAAATACCAATTGCGCTAATCTTGCACCCTTTGGCTTTGGCCGGCGCGGCACTTATTTTTATCGGCATTGTCCTTGCAGTGGCGGCTAAAAAGATTAATCTGTAGCCCTGTTGTTTGGCCTAGGCTGGAAGTTGATTTATGTCTGTTGTATTACGCTCGTCCGCTTCGATTCGCCGCTGGTTGCCGGCGTTTTTTCTGGTGTTAGTCGCCAGCGGTTGTGCGCCGGCGCTGGTGGCGCCGGTCCCGCTGGCCGGCTCCGCCCGGTTGGAGGATAACCGTTTCGTCACCGCCGACGGCGAGGCGTTGGCGTTGAGCGTCTGGCCGGCCGAGCAGCCCAAGGCAATCGTCATCGCCTTGCACGGTTTCAACGATTACCGGCGCTTTTTCGCGACCCCCGCCGAATATCTGCAAACGCAGCGGATTGCCAGTTATGCCTACGACCAGCGCGGCTTCGGCGAAAGCCGGACACCGGGACGCTGGGCCGGCGACGATACCTATGCCGACGATCTCGGTCAATTCACCCGGCTGGTGCAGGCCCGGCATCCGGACGTGCCGGTTTATTTGTTGGGGGAGAGCATGGGCGGTGCGGTCGTGGTCAATGCGATGACCCGGCCAGGCAAACCGGCGGTGGCCGGCCTGATCCTGGCGGCGCCGGCCGTTTGGGGCCGCGACACCATGCCCTGGTATCAGACCTCGCTGCTGTGGACGCTGTACCACACCGTGCCGTGGATGACCTTGACCGGCAAGGGCCTGAAGATCATGCCGTCGGACAATATCGAGATGTTGCGGGCCTTGGGGCGCGATCCGTTGGTGATCAAGGAAACCCGGGTCGATGCGATTTACGGTCTGACTAATCTGATGGATAACGCCCTGGGCGCTGCGGAAAAACTCGACGACGAAACGCTGCTGTTGTACGGCCAAAAGGATCAGATCGTCCCGGCGGAGCCGACCAATTTGTTCGTCGAGGGCTTATTGTCCGGCCGGCCGGACAACAAAACCGTCGCTTATTACCAAAACGGTTACCACATGTTGCTGCGCGACCTGCAGGCGCCGGTGATCTGGCGCGACATCAACGCTTGGATCGACCACACCTTGCACCGCGCCGAAGTGCAAGCCGCCAACCGGCTGTGACTCGCCGGCCGCGGCTTATTTTTTGGCGTTCAATAGCTGAGCGAAAAAGATGATCAAGCCGATGACGAAAATGCCGGAATACACCGCCAAACCGGTCTCGTCGCGTGTGCTCGGAGTATGAGCGCGTTTCGCGGCCAGGACCGACGCCGAAGTCCGGCCATCGACCTCGTAGCCGGTTTTGGCCGGATCCGCTACAGCCGGCGCCCCCGAGGCGACGCCGAGCAGCAGCGATAGGCTGAGTAGGGCTTGGGTTAGTCTGGAGAGGCGGCGTTGTTGCGGCATGACGGTTACCTCACGGCGTAGTGTGCATGGACCGGACGATTGTGCCGAAAAACCGCGTAATTTAAAAGGCTTTAGCGGTTGCCGGCGAACTCGTAGGCGCCGGCATCGATCGAGCCTTGAATCGGCCGCGGCACCAATCCCAGCGGATGGCGATATTCGAATCGGGCCGTCAAATCCACGCCGGTTGCGGAAACCCCGGCAGCGCTACCTTGGTCGATCGCGCCGGCGCCGGTTCGCAAGCGATAGTCGAAGCGGTTGCCGTTGCCGAAACGCTCGCCGTCGGCCCACAGGTTATGTGCTTGCCGGTGCGGGCCGAGGATGGTCGAGGTCTGGCCGATCAACAGATTATTGACCAATACCGCTGCGGCGACGTTGTGATTGTGTAGAAAGTAGCTGCCGGGTTTGGCGTTGACCAGCGTGTTGTTCACCAGATACAGCGGGTGCGGCTCGGTCTGGTTATGTTCGGCGGCGAATGCTACCATCGCCGGATTCTCGCTGTCGGCGGCCTGATACAGCTGGTTGCCGATCAAATAACTCTCGCCGCCGTCCGGCAAATCCACCAAATAGCTCGACGCCCGTTTTTCGTCGCCGATACGGTTGTAAAACAGGAAATTCTGCCGGGCGCGGGATTTGACGTTGTGGCCGGTCGCGGCGTCGTGAATGTAACTGTTAAGCAACGTAAAGCGTTTGATATTGCCGATATAAACGTTGTGGCCCAATTTGCCGTACAGCCGGTAGTCGACGGTGTTGTCGCGAAATTCTGAGCCCACTATCGTCACTTCCCGCTCGGGGTTCGCGCCGGTTAACAAGCCCATCTGGTTGTCGTGGAACAGGCAGTTGCGGACGGTCAAGGAACGGCCTTCGTAGCGGATGCCGGCGCCGTTTAATGCCGGCGAGGCGGCACCGGCAAATTCGATTTGCGCCACTTCGATCCCATCGCCTTTCAACACCCAGATGGCCTTGGCTTCGGCGCTTTGCCCGTCGGCGTATAACCGGGCCAGGCTGCCGACACCGCGCAAGCTCAGCCGATGCTGCGGCCACACCGCCACGTCGGCCCGGTAAACGCCGGCATCGATATTGACGGTGTCGCCGTCCTGGGCCACTGCGGCCGCTTGACTGGGCCGTTGCAGCGGCCGGTTCGGCCCGACAAACCAATCTTTGGCTGCGGCATCGTGCAGGGCAATTAGGCATGCCAGCACCGCACCGCGTCGTAATCGGCCGGTTACGCCACGCCTTGCCGGCAGCGGCGGAGCGAAAGACGTGTGGCAAGGGCCGGGCGGCCGATATTCGGGCATAAGGGTCTGTCCGCTGCTGGTTATGGCCGGCGTGCAGCCGGATTATCGATGCCGCCGATGCTGGCGAGTCGATGCGAAAAGGGCCGGCCGATTTGGGCCGAGTAATAATGCTGGATACCCGGCCGAATATTGATAATAATCGCTCTCGGTACAGAAGCCGATTCGGGCTTACTCAGCCGGCGCCGGCATGCTGCCGACAACAATAATAAGCGCAGGAGGTTTACCATGTTAGCCAAAATTGCGGTGGTCGATTACATGTCGACCAAAATGATAACCGTCACTCCTGAAACCGAGATTACTCAGGCCGTCAAGAAATTGTTGGACCATAAAATCACCAGTTTGCCGGTGGTGGACGAGCGCGGCAAATTGGTCGGCGTGTTTTCCGAAAAAGACGGCATGAAAGTCTTCGTCGGCTCGGCCTACAACCAGACCCTGGAAGGTACGGTTGGTGAATACATGACCAAGGACCCGCAACTCGTCAACGGCGGCGATAGTTTGGTTGATGTCGCCGCCAAGTTTCAAGAAACGTCCACCCGCAGTTTCCCGGTGATGCAAAACGGCGAACTGGCGGGCATGATCAGCCGGATAGACGTGCTGCGCGCACTACTGGCTATCCGCTAGGCCGGAAAATCCAAGAGCCGGGGCCGTTGCGGTTGCAGCAGCGGCCTGGGCCGAAGGATCCGGTACCGGCGTGTTCGCCGAAACCGAGCAAATCCCAAGCAGGCCAGGTGCGGTCAGGCTCATAGAAGCCGGCTCGGCCCAGCGCGATAAATCCGATTAACCGATAATTTAGATACTGTTATGCATGTCACTTTAGTCAACGTTCACGTCAAACCCGAACATATCCACGACTTCATCGCCGCCACTCGTTTGAACCATTTAGCGTCAGTGCAGGAAGCCGGCAACCGCCGCTTCGATGTACTGCAAGTGCCGGACAACCCCAGCCAGTTTATCTTGTACGAAGTCTATGCCACGGCCGAAGACGCGGCGGCGCACAAACAGACTGCGCACTATCTGAGCTGGCGCGACACGGTCGCCGACTGGATGGCACAGCCGCGTCAGGGCGTGCCCTACAAAGCCTTGTTTCCGGAGGCTTAAGCATGCAGAGTTTCAAACCGTTTTACATCGCCCGCCTGCCGCGCATCTTGTTCGGCCGCGGCCGCCTAAACGAAGCCCCGGCTTTAATTGCCGGTTACGGCCGCAAGGCTTTGTTGGTGACCGGCAAACAGTCGTTTTTCGGTACGCCGCGTTGGCAAAGTTTTACCGAGGCGCTGGCCGGGCAAGGCGTCGAATGGCGGCACTGCACGGTGTCCGGCGAACCGTCGCCGCAATTGATCGACGACACGGTCGGCCGCTTTCGCGACGAGAATATCGAAGTCGTCGTCGCCATCGGCGGCGGCAGTGTGTTGGATGCGGCCAAAGCCATTGCCGGCCTGCTGCCCAGCGGCGATTCGGTGATGGATTATCTGGAAGGCGTTGGCCGCAACCAAACCTATCGCGGCCCCAGCACGCCGTTCATCGCGGTGCCGACCACCGCCGGCACCGGCAGCGAGGCGACCAAGAACTCAGTGCTCAGTGTGCAAGGCCCGGACGGCTTCAAAAAATCGTTCCGCGACGAATGCCTGGTGCCGGAATACGCCATCCTCGATCCGGACTTATTGGCCACCTGCGCGCCGGAACTGATCGCCGCCGACGGCATGGATGCGTTGACCCAATTGCTGGAATCCTACGTCTCGGCCAAGGCCAATCCGTTTACCGACGCGCTGGCCTGGAGCGGCATGCAGGCGGTCAAAGACGGCTTCTTCCCGGCCTGGCGCGGCGTCGAACCGGAAGCCGGCGAGGGCAGGGCGGCGATGGCTTACGCGGCGTTATTGTCCGGCATCACGCTGGCGCAAGTCGGTTTGGGTTCGGTACACGGTCTGGCTTCGCCGCTCGGCGCCTTCTTCCCGATCCCGCACGGCGTGGTCTGCGGCACGCTGGTCGCCGCCGCCACCGAGGTCAACATCCGCGCGCTGCAAACCCGCGAGCCCGTCAATCCGGCCCTGGCCAAATACGCCCAAGTCGGCCGCCTGCTGAGCGGCGAACCCGGCCTGGACGACCAACCAGCCCGCGACGCCTTGATCGCACTGTTGGCCGAATGGAGCGATACTCTGCAACTGGACCGCCTCGGCGCCTACGGCATCGCCGCAGCCGACTTCCCCCGCATCGTCGCCAACGCCCGCGGCAGCAGCATGCAGACCAATCCGATTGTGCTGACGGATGGGGAGATTGAGGAGATCTTGGCGAGAAGGGTTTGATTAAAATGCGGAGTGAATTTGGTCGGCTGGCTGCGATCCTTAAACGTCAGTCGCTCTGATTTTATTAATGTCCGCGATTTGATATTAGGCCGATGCTGGGTTTGCAGAAGTAGGCTGGGTTGAATGATAATGAAACCTAGCTTCGAAGCGGATAAGTTTCGTTATAATAAAAGAGTAGTTTGAATGCAAAGAAACCCGGTTGTTTCAAGATATCTGCTGGGTTTCGCGTTGCTCTACCCAGCCTACGGCCCTGGTCCGGTAATTGGGGCGTTAATTGTAAAAAGGAGTGACAAATGTCCACTTGGGACGAAACAAAATTACAGAACGAAACGTGTTCGAATTGTGGTAAAGAATATTCTGTGAAATACCAATCTTTACCATTGAGAGATGACGATAAATTTACCTGTTCCTGTGGGGAGGTATTACGGTCTTGGCGAGAAACTGGAATGTATATGTATACCGAAGTTGTGAATAAAAATTAAGTCTGAATATCCGGCCTATTAAATGTGCAACGAAATAGTAATTGAGCACCAAGGTAAATCATATACGGCGGAATACTTTATAGTAGATGATACGTTGACCGTAACTCTACCTGATGGTAGCCAGTGTACCTCTGAACTGAGAGGACTAAAACCTGAAACTGTAGCAAAAACGCATTTAAGAAGTTATGTGCAGAAAACACTTAACAATGCAAATTAACTCGGACCGCAAAAACCGCTACGCGCTTTTTGCGCCCGGTTATTTGCGGCGTTATGCATTTAAACGAGATCTGAAATGCCAAAAGGTACTTTGATATTTTTCTGCGGGAAGATGGGGGCTGGAAAATCAACTAAGTCCCAGGAGGTCGCTTTGGAAAGGAATGCTGTATTGCTATCCGAGGATGAATGGCTGACGTCTTTATACCCCAATATGATTGCTTCACTAGAGGACTATGTTAAATATTCTAGCCAGATCAAGCCTCCTATTAAAAGGCTAGTGCAATCAATATTAAATACTGCCACAGATGTTGTTATGGATTTCCCCGCAAATACTGTTTCACAAAGAAAATGGTTCAGGGAAATTTTCTCAGAGGCGGAAGCTTGTCATCAGTTGATATATATCGATATTTCTAATGAAATATGCCTCGAACAGATCGAGAAAAGACGTATAGAGCAACCTGAGAGGGCAGCCACTGATACAGCGGAGATGTTCGCTCGGGTGACGAAGTATTTTGTTGAGCCAGCAGCTGAAGAAGGCTTTAACACATTGAGAATTGGTAACAATGCATAACAATGCCATAAATTCGGACCGCAAACAGCGCCGCTGCGCTCAGCTTTTCAGGTCCGGTTATGGCGGGCGTTGGGCCTCCACATGAACACACCTCAGTCTTCCCTATTCGATGCGACCCTTGCAGTGGTTCAGGAGACTGAACGCCGAGTGCTGACTTTCCAGCCAGCTGGTGCGATTCCCGACGCAATCATGCGGAACATCATGCTCCCATTCCCGTTTCTTCAACTTGGTATCGGAGAGTTACTTCGCCCTGCGTCAAAGTGGGCGTTTCTAAGTTTTCTGCTGCTCGTTCTCGCCGCATTTCTTATCCCACAGGCTTGAGTGTCTGCCGAAGCCAAGAGCTACGTATTCATGGCCTGTACTTATGCGCCGCTATTCTTGGTGGTCTTCGCCGTCCCAAGTACATTTGCATTCGATTCAATCAAGGCTCCGCAGATCCAATCGCTAGCCGACTACATTTACGCAATTGGAATCGATAACGAAGAGAAGGTCGAGGCTATCGAAGAAAATCTGGCCAACATTGCAGAACGTACATACGCTCGAATGAAAACTCTGAAATGGTTGGTGGCTACAGTATGGGCGTTATTGTTATACGGCCTAAACCAGGTAAATAGCATCGCTTTGAAAATCGCCCCAGAGCAGATTACGAAGGTCATTTCTGACAACCTCAGCGCCTTCGTAATGTATAGCGTCGTGACGCTTCTCAGCGTATTGGTAATTGTTGGCTACAAGAAGGGAAATGACGCCGTGTTTCGTCGGCTTCAGTTTGCAGTTCAAGAACTGAAGTTTCGCCTTGCTAACTGTCCGGCGGTGATGGCTCAAGCCCAGTAGGCCGGAATAAGCGTTAGCGTTTCCGGCGGGCTTTAAATCGCCAGAAACGCCGTTCGGCTTATTCTGGCCTACAGATTATGGAATTCGTTATATCCATCGGATATTGTGACGAGCCTCGTGCCCCGTACCGGCCGGCTTCAAGGCCGTAGGCGTATTCGGAGCAGTAGCGACAGCCCCCCGGTTTTGCTATCGCGAAAACGTCCTGCGGTTCTGGACGACCAACAAGCCCGCGATACCCTGCTATTTGACCGCCGCGGCGCCTACGGCATCGCCGCAGCCGACTTCTCCCTCATCGTCGCCAACCGGCGGCGGCATGCAGACTAATCCGATCGTGTTGACCAAAGGGGAGATCGAGAAGATTTTGGCGCGGCGAGTTTGATTCGGCTGCCGCAAGCCATCGTCGGTAGTCGAGGTCTGCAAATCCAGGGCACATGGCCAACGGGTTCGGGGCCGAACCCGCCTCCGGCTTTGCGGCGCCAAGCTCTCAACCTGGTTTTTCCGATTGAATTGACTAAGCAAATCGCCGCGGTAGCCTTCCGAGCATGGGGACTAGCGATCCAAAAACTTAGTCTGTCACAGCGCATACAACAACAAATCGCTAGTACCCCACCTCCACGGAAATTAACGCTTCAATCGAGGGGTGGCGATGCGTAGAGTTTTGATTGTAGGAGCCAGCAGCGGAATCGGCGCCGCTATTGCACGGTTGGGGAAGGCGGATTTCGAGCTTCATTCCTTATCGCGCGCCGACACGGTTGCGGATGTTTTCGCCCATCACCGCTGCGACGTCTTGAACGATCCACTCCCCGATATCGATGGTCCACTGAACGGCCTGGTTTATTGTCCAGGCAGCATCAACCTGAAACCTTTTGCCCGCATCCACCCCGACGAGTTTGTCGCCGATATGCAGCTCAATCTGATCGGGGCGGTGCGGTGTCTGCAGCGGTATCAGGCAAGTCTGCAAGCGGCGGAAGCGGCGTCGGTGGTGTTGTTCAGTTCCGTGGCCGTACAAACCGGTTTTTCTTTCCATACTTCGGTGTCGGCGGCCAAAGGCGCCGTTGAAGGGCTGACTCGGGCGTTGGCGGCGGAATGGGCGCCGAAAATTCGAGTCAACGCCATAGCGCCCTCGCTGACCGACACGCCGTTGGCAGCCAATTTACTCAAAGAAGACGCCAAGAGGCAGGCCGCTGCCGGCCGCCATCCCCTGAAACGTCTGGGCGAGGCGGAGGACATTGCGCAAATGGCTTTGTTTTTGTTGTCGGATAAGGCGCGCTGGATCACCGGGCAAATCCAACATGTCGACGGCGGCATTTCCGCCATAAAAGCGTGATGATAACCGCAGGACTGTGTATGAATCTGCCGATCAAGCGGGAGGCATCATGAACAAGTCTTATCACCGCGTCGTCATCGGCGGCGAAAATTGGGCAGCGCTGGAACGGTTGCTGCAAGGGGGAAGTCGTAGACTTTGCGCTGATTTCTCACCGCGACGTGACGGCAATGAGTCGGCAAGCGCTAAAACCTCGCCGGACGAGATTTGCTACCACGAGCCAGACGTGTCGCATAATCTCGAATATCGGTCGATATTGAAGAGTTTTCGCTGGCTCGGTTTTCCGGCAATGATTTGGCTCGCTATTTTTGGAACGACGCGCTGAATCAAAATGGATTGTGATAATTAGCGTTTATCAGTCAAGCGGTTGAGCTTGGCTGTATGTTTGCGCCGATATTTTTGGATGTTTAAAAAACAGGTATTAATAAATTTTCAGATACTCGACAAATTTTGTTTTCATGGAATATTCAATTGCGTCAATCAGAACGAAATGGCCGGAGTATTTCGCGGCTTTTCATTGAAAATATGACGTTATTATTTGATGCGTTTCCATCATAATTAAGAATTGCCGGGAGTGATACATGAAAACATCAATTACCCAATGCCGATTAATAAAATTGGCGGTCGCTGTTAGTTTAATAACATTGTCTTTTAATCCAATATCCGCTCAGGCTAGCGATCACGAGACGGAATGCTTCAACTCGGTTCAAGGCAAAATACCTTGGAATGACGAGAAGAATATGAATTGGGACCCAAAAAACATCAAACAACTTTGTGCCGGGACTACCAAGCCGGCCGAGCCCGGTGCCTGCTATCTCAGTGTGCTGGACGGCAGAGTAAACTGGGGTAAAGGGATCAGTTGGGATTGGCAAAATATCATCAATCTCTGTGCCGGCACCAATAACGCAAAAAATACCGTAGATTGTTTTGAAAAAGCGGTCGGAAAGGGTTTGGATTGGCGAGATGCAATCTTATTTTGCCAGCGAGCTGAAAAGTAATTACCTGTGTGCCGGATGGTTAATTTGATGCGATTGGCATAATGTCTGTCGGAGGCGGTCTTTATCATTCCCAAGCTCCGGCGCGGAAATGGATTAAGCCTTCATAAAACGGTATGGATTCCCACCGAAGACGGTAAGGCGGATTGGTAGCGATGGCTACCATCCGCCAAAACAGCGAAACCATCCGGCGTTTTACTAGCGCGAAAACGCCACGCCCTGAAATACACGATGATAATAAGTATAAGTTGTTACGGTGAATAAGGTAAGGCCGATTTATGGACAATAATTCTCAGTTTACCGTCTTTACCTTTTTTAAAAACCCAGGTTTTATCTACCATTACTTCCTTTCCGGTCTTGTCGGTGACCCATACATTACCCATGGTTATGGCGACAGAGCCGTATATCTGTATACCTTCGTTATTATTGCCTGCGTTATCGTATCGAGCTTTGACCCATGGCTGAAGGGCGAAACCTTTGTCGTTAGGATAATCAGGATCGCCACCAACGAAATAGGCCAACGCGCCTTTTTTGTTATTTCTAAATGTTTGGTCACCGAACGCCAAAGTAGGCTTAAAAAACACTTTTCCGTAATCGTAGTTGTAGGCGTCTGACAGTACTTTTTCGGCATACGCCTTATAATCTCCTCCTTCTTCCTTTAATTTTCCTATTTTTACCAAGGCATCACACCAAGCTTGTTGTGCGGCATTCACTTCATCGTAGGTAATAATCGAGTTTGCACCTTCTTCGACATAGACTAAACCTAACTCGTCTATGACTTGTTGAACCGATTTGTTAGCTTTTGAATCGCTTATTTGAGGTTCTTCTTTTTTAATGCTGGCGCAGGAGGTTAATAATATTGATCCTCCCAATAATAAAATGGCGTTTATTGTTTTCATGTTTTCCTACCTTTTATATTTTTATTAAAATTGTAGTATTGCTTGATAATTTTTGATGTTGGTGTGCTTAATTTTAAAAATCTGATTCTACCAGCGAATGCTCCGTTAGCAAGGCCATAATCGTAATGGCCAACGGGCGCTGTATTGTTTTCGATTACTCAAACTCATAAAAATTCCCATCGATTTCTGCCCAATTTAACAAGTAGACGTTTCGCTCAATCGATTGGTAAAAGGGCGAATATGGCTAGTGTTTAACTTGATTTGCCCGGTTGTAAATTCCGGGCGGGGTGTGAGCCTTCACCGGTTATTCCGGTATGTCATTTGAAGTGATATTGCGCTAAACTTTAATTTAAATTGAAATGGCATTTTGAGATTAGTCGCTATGATCGAATTTACAGGTAATCTGCTCCACGCCGAGCGTAAAACGGCCGGCACCGGTGGCATTATCAGTGTCGCAAAATACGCCAGCGCTGCCGAAAGCGAAGGTAATGTTTTCGAAATTGTTGGTTGGCTTAAGTCGCCTATTAAGCGGAAGAATCTGCAGGGCCGTACCGATTATTTTCAACGTTATGAACTCGGTTTTAGCGATCAGTGGGAGTTGGCTCATCTATGGGCACCACGCTTTGGTGACGAATCCGGTGCCGGCATTTTGTGGGCTCCGGTCGAGATGAATCAAACTTATCAAAACCATTTACTCGAAAGCTGGCTGGATATTTTACGTAGCTCGGCAGCCGGGCAGGTCAAACTACGGGCAACCGCAACCAGTTGGAATAGCGCTTATCTGGCCCGATACTATGGTTGGAGCAGCGCTATTTTGACTCGCGCCGATTTTCTCAAACGTGTCAGTTACCAGATTATTCAATGTCCGTCAGGCATGGTTTGCCCCAAGTCGCGGGTAAAGCTTTTGGGCTGCAAAATCATTTTGGAATTAACGCCGCCGAGTCCCGGCAAGATGCCCAAGGTTAGGTTGCCTACCGTCGAATTGCCAAAATTTTGAATCGGCCCGGCAGGCTTTAAAGCGCCGGTCTGGCCTAAAGATTATGGGATTCGTTCTATCCGTTGGATATTGCGACGCGCCTCGAGCCCTGTTCAGCCGGCGTCAAACCAACGCCGCCGCATCCAATAATTTCACGCCCCGCCGCTGGCGGAAACAGACGACCGGCATCAGGCCGCGGTCCCAGAGGTGGTGGGCCTGTTTTTCGGTTAATACCGTTTCGGTCGCCGCTTGCAGCACGCTTTCGCCTTCCAGCGGGTAACTGAACGCCGGTACGTCGCCGAAAAACCCGGTGTGTTCGTCGGTGGCGTGTTCGGCTCTGATCAGGAAGCGGGCGGCGAGAAAGGCCGGGTTGCTCCACAGTAGTTCCGCCGGATCGGGCGGCAGCGCGCATTCTTCAAAATCCAGGCTTTGCAGCGGGTCGCGCTTGGCGCCGTAAGGCAGGCGTTGCAGTACGCCGGGATAGGCCAGGATCAAGCGTTCGCCGCCGACCGCCCGGCAGATCTCCGGCCATTGTTGGCTCGGCGCGGAATCCGGGTCGAGTAGGGCCGCCGCCAGTTCGTGTCCGGCACCGGCCAGAAAACTGCCGTTACAGCATGCGGCCAGCTCGCTGCAATAACGCAGCGCCGCGCGGTCCTGGCTGTCGGCGTTGAATTGGTAATTGCCCAGTAACAGTAGCGGTTGTTCGCCGTCGGCTGTCTGCAGATGCGCCGTCAGCTTTTGTTTCAGGATATCCGGTTCGGTTTGGGCAGCTTGCGCCAATTCGTCCTGGCCGATATCCAACAGAAACAGTTGCTGCCGTTCGGCATGGTCTTCGTTTAGTAGATCGCGCAACGCCAGCCACAGCGCTTCCAGGCCTTGAAAATCGGCACTGTGCAACAGCGTGGCGACGAACTGCGAGACGGTCGCGGTCACCACCGACGCCAATGCCTGGTGTTCGGCGCTAACCGACTTTGCCACGTGCGGGGCGACGATGCCGCGGATCATTTGCTCCACCGAGTCGTTGGCCGCCGCTGCTTCGGGTCGTTTGCCCAGCAGGCGTTCCAACAGGTCTGCCTGGCTTTCGTCGGCGGATTCGGTGGCGGCCGGGGCTGGGGCCGTCGCCGGGAAGAAGGCGCGGATTTTGGCGGCCGCTGCTTCGGCCGTATGCGGATTGTTCAATTCCCGCTGCAATTGTTGCAGGTCCGCCAACAGCTTGATTTTGCCGATCCAGGCGTCCGGGTGGAAATCTTCAACGGCGCTAAATTCCAAAATCGAATCGGGGCCGAGAGCGATGCTGGGCGCGATTTGGCGCATCACTGGTTCGAAGTTATCGACGTCGATTTTTCGAATCGGCCGTTGCGGCCAGGGTGGCGCGTTACGGCCGGAGAAATTGCCCAGGATATAGATCCGGTAGCCGTCGTCGCCGGAGCTTTTGCGCGGCGCGCCTCGTGTTTGAAACCCCATCGTGAAATCGATTCCGCCGGCCATAACGTCTCCTGGTTAAATTGGCTGTGTCGGGCAAAAGTAGCAGACCCGGTTCGATCCAACAAGCGACTCCGAGTCGGCCTTATCAGCCGATTGACAATCGGGCCCGGCGGGGAGTGTCATAGTACGGCGACATCGATTTGACCAAAGCAATCCGGGGGGTGGGCGATGCAGGCGGAACAGGAGCTGGAAGAACTGAGGGCGCGGATGCGCCGATCTTACACGCTTGAGGAGGCCGAACTGGTCGCCGAGCTGCGAGCTGCGCTGGCCGATTACAGCCGGCAGGCGGTCAGCGCCGATGCCGAATGCTTGATTACCGAGGTGCGTAACCGGCAAAGCGGCGCTGATCTGTTCCAGAATTTTTTGCAGGAATACGGTTTGCAGAGCAATGAAGGTTTGCAATTGATGGCCTTGGCCGAGGCATTGCTGCGCATCCCGGACCCGGCCACCCAAAACCGGTTTCTGCAGGACAAGCTGGCCGGCGGCGATTGGCGCCGGCATTGGGGACACAGCGATTCCTGGCTGATTAACCTCGCCAGCGGCGGTCTGGCACTTGGCGGCAGCATGGAGCGCTTGATTCAGCGTGCCGATTCCGGGTTAAACCTGGCCGCGGCGCTGCTGGAGCGGCTGGGGGAGCCCTTGCTGCGCGCTGCTGTCGCTCAGGCCATGCGTATTTTGGCGGAATATTTCGTCATCGCCGAGGATATCGGTTCGGCCTTGGACCGGGCTCGCCAGCGTCCGCAATACCTGTATTCGTTCGATATGCTCGGCGAGGCGGCGCTGACGGATGCCGACGCCGAGCGCTATTACGCCGGCTACGCCGAGGCCATAGCCGTGCTGGCAACTGTTGCGGGCGGCAGTTTGTTGCGCAATCCGGGCATCTCGGTCAAATTGTCCGCCTTGTATCCGCGCTACGACGTGTTGCAGCAAGGCCATGCGGTCGCGGCGATCAGCGTAAAGCTGTTGAATCTGGCCAAGCAGGCCAGGGCGGCGAATATCGGTCTGACGGTCGATGCCGAAGAGGCGGAGCGTCTGGAAATGTCGTTGGACATTTTCGCTGCGGTATTTAACGACCCGGCATTGGCCGGCTGGTCGGGTTTCGGGCTGGCGGTACAGGCCTACCAAAAGCGGGCATTGGCATTGGTCGACTGGCTGGCGGCGTTGGCCATTTGCGGCAAGCGCCGGATTCCGATCCGGTTGGTGAAAGGCGCGTATTGGGACAGCGAAATCAAACGCGCCCAAGAGGCCGGCTGGGACGATTACCCGGTGTTCACCCGTAAAGCGGCGACCGATTTGTCCTATCTGGCTTGCGCCCAGGCGATTTTGGCGCGGCCGGATTGTTTTTTCGGCCAGTTTGCCACCCATAACGCTCACAGCGTGGCGGCGATTCGGGCCTTGGCCGGCGCCGCGCATCCCGGCTATGAATTTCAACGCCTGCACGGCATGGGCGAAGCGCTGTACGACACGCTGCTTGCACAATCCGGGCCGGAATTGGCCTGCCGGGTTTACGCCCCGGTCGGGGCCCATTGCGACTTGCTACCTTATCTGGTCCGGCGTTTGTTGGAGAACGGCGCCAACAGTTCGTTCGTCAATCAGATCGAGAATCCGCAGATTCCGGCCGCACAATTGGCCATCGATCCGGCCGAGCTTTTGCAGGTCGCGGCCGGTCCGAATTTGGTAGCGCCGCCGGACCTGTTTGCCCGGCAGCGGCGCAACTCCGCCGGTACCAATTTGAGCGATCCATCCGTACTTCAGCATCTGCGCAGCGAACTGGACCGATACGCCGCAACTGTCTGGCAGGCCTGTCCGCTGGTCGACGGCAAGCGGATAAGCGGTAGCGGCCAGCCGGTTTACAGCCCGTTCGATCGGGGCGCAGTGGTCGGCCAAGTATTGGCCAGTAGCGCGGCCGAGATCGACGCGGCATTGGCCAGCGCCGAGCCGGCATTCAAGCGTTGGTGCTTACAACCCGTGGTCGAACGCGCCGCTTGCCTGCAAACGGTGGCCGATTTATTCGAGCGCCACCGCAGCGAATTGCTGGCATTATGCATCCGCGAGGGTGGTCGCACCTTGAGCGATGCCTTGGCCGAATTGCGCGAGGCGGTCGATTTGTGCCGTTACTATGCAGCCAATGCCTTAGCCTTGTTCGGCCAGGCGCAGCCGCTGCCGGGCCCGACCGGCGAGGACAATAGGTTCAGTTATCGCGGCCGCGGCGTATTCGTTTGTATCAGCCCGTGGAATTTTCCGCTGGCGATTTTCGTCGGCCAAATTGCCGCGGCCTTGCTGGCCGGCAATAGCGTGATCGCCAAACCGGCCGAACAAACTGCGTTGACGGCCATGGCTGCGGTCAGGCTATTGCACCGAGCCGGCGTGCCGAAGCCGGTGTTGCAGTTGCTGCCGGGCGACGGCGAGGGCATCGGCCGGCAGCTACTAAGTGACCCGCGCGTGGTCGGCGTTGCCTTTACCGGGTCGGTAGAAACCGCCAATCTGATTAACCGCCAATTGAGCCTGCGGCCGGGGCCGATTGCGACGCTGATCGCCGAAACCGGCGGACTCAACGCGATGCTGGCGGACAGTTCCGCGCACACGGAGCAGCTGGTGCGGGACGCGGTGCAATCGGCCTTCAATAGTGCCGGCCAGCGCTGTTCGGCGTTGCGGGTGTTGTTTCTGCCCGAGGAAACCTGCGAAGCGGTGAGCGAGCGTCTGATCGGCGCGATGCGCTTGTTACGTGTGGGTTCGCCGTGGGAGTTCGAGACCGACGTCGGCCCGATCATCGACGCTGCCGCCCTGGCTGCATTGCATCGACATAGGCAATACCTGGCGGAGGTCGGCAGAGTGCTGTTCCAGGTGCCGCTGCCTGAACAGTGTGCGGCCGGCTATTTTTTTCCGCCGACTTTGGTGCGGATTCCAAGCCTCTCCGTGCTGGAGCGGGAAGTGTTCGGGCCGATTCTGCACATTGTCAGTTACCGCAGCGGCGAGCTGGAGCAGGTGGTCGACGCCATCAACGCCAGCGGTTACGGCCTGACCTTGGGTCTGCATACCCGGCTGGAATCGACGATGCAATACGTGGCGCGGCACGCCAGAGTCGGCAATTTGTACATCAACCGCAATATGATCGGGGCGGTCGTCGGGGTGCAGCCGTTCGGCGGGATGGGTTTGTCCGGCACCGGGCCGAAGGCTGGCGGACCGAATTACCTATTGCGGTTTGCGGTCGAGCAAAGCGTCAGTATCAATACCGCCGCGATCGGCGGCAATCCCGGCTTGTTGCAGAACCGCGGCTGACGGCGCCGCTTCGGTCTGGCGCTATACGGTAGCGTTTAATGTCTGGGGATCACCCTGGAAGGGTTGGAAATGAATGGTATATTTGTAGGATAACTCTTACGCACTTAGCACTAGGCATGCTCGGAAATGAACGTAACCAATCCGCAATCAGGTTCCAACGACCAGGGTGGCGTACGTGCTTTGCTGCGCGATGCGACCGGGATGCAACACGACCAGCTAAACCGGCATGCTTTATTGGCGGGATTGGTTAGACCGGACTATGCTTTAGCCACATACCAATTGTTACTGCAGGCATTATTTCGGACTTACGCCGGTTTGGAGCCTGGCCTCGCCGCATTTTCCAAGCGTCAAGTTGCCGGTTTGGATTATGTGGCCAGGGCCAAACTGTCGTGGTTGCAAGCCGATTTAGATCACTTCGGGATTGACTCGGCCTTGCTGAAACCCGCCGATTTGCCGCTTCCGCAAATTGACAGCATTGGCGACTACGTCGGAGCGCTTTACGTGGTCGAAGGGTCCACGTTGGGCGGCCAAATGATTGCCAAGTGTCTCGGTCAAAATTTGGGGCTATCGGCCGATGCCGGCGCCCGTTTTTATGCCGGTTACGGCGCCGCCACCACGAGCATGTGGCGCGGCTTTATCGATTTTGCCGAATCGATTGCCGCCGACACCGCACAAGTCACAGCGGCGCAGCTTGCCGCCAAACGGATATTCGCTTTTTTTCAACAACAGTTCGATCTCGCGGTAGTGGCGGAGTTCGGGAGCGGGAGTGGCAACCATGACTAACATTACCCGCGAGCAACTGGAGCAGGCATTGCAGAAATGTGCTTCCGAGCCGATCCACCAGATCGGCCAGATTCAGCCGCACGGTGTGCTGTTGGTGCTCGATCCGGCATCGGCGCTGCAAATCGTCCAAGCCAGCGTGAATCTGGACCAGATTTTCGAGGTGTCCGCCGAACAGGCATTGGGTCTGACATTTGCCGATTTAGGCGGCGCCAGGGCGGCGGAGCAATTGCAGGCATTGACCGAGGTCGCACTTGGCCGCGACACCGCGGCCGGCAAACTCAGCGTGGTCGTGGCCGGGGCCTCGCGGGAGCTACAGGCGCATGTCTATCTGAGCAACGGTGGTTTTGCCGTCGAATTGATGGCGGATCAGACCGATCACAAAGAAACCCGCTTGGCGGAATTGTTGTTGCAGATGCAGGACGTCCTGTTGCATATCGATACCGACCGCGAATACTTACGCTATTTCGATCAGGTGGCGATCCTGGTGCGGACGCTGTGCGGCTACGATAGTGTGATGGTTTACCGCTTCGATTCCGAATGGAACGGCGAAGTGATCAGCCAAAGCCGGATCGACACCGCACCTTCCTATTTGGGTTTGCATTTTCCGGCCAGTGATATACCCGCTCAGGCGCGGCGTTTGTACACGCTGAATCTGGTGCGCGTCGTTGCGGATATCGAGGCGGACCCGGTGCCGTTGCTACCGGCGCTGAATCCCTTGGCGGCCGAACCGCTGGATATGACTTATTCGGCTCTGCGTTGCTTGTCGCCGATCCATATCCAATACCTGCGCAATATCGGCGTAAGCGCCTCCATGGTGGTATCGATCATGCAAAATGGCCGGCTGTGGGGACTGATTGCCTGTCATCACCACGCGCCTAAGCAGGTGTCGCTGGCCGAACGCGAGGCCGTGACCTTTATCAGCCGGATGACCTCGGCCAAGCTTTCGGGCATAGAAGCGGTAGAACAGCACCGTCACGTCACGAGCGCTAACCACTTGATCGGCGAACTGCTGAACTACATCTTTACCAGTCAGGAAGAGACCATTTTGCAGCGCTTGCTGCCGGAACTGATGCAGTTGTTGCATGCCGACGGCGTCGTTGCCTTGGTCGAAGGCAAGCGCCATTGCCACGGCCTGGCGCCCGATTCCGAACAACTGGACGGCCTGTTGCAATGGTTGAGCGGCAAGTGCGGCACCAGCTCGTTCAGTTGCGACCATCTGGAGCAACATTTTCCGCCGGCGATGAACTACCGGGATATCGCCTCCGGTGTACTGTGTACCCCGTTGTCCGCAGGTGTCCGAAACGGGATTGTCTGGTTTCGGGTGGAAAAGCCGCGCACGGTGAACTGGGCCGGTCATGCCGAGAAAGGTCTGGTAGCGGACGAGGCCGGCGGTTATCGGCTGACGCCGCGCAAGTCTTTCGAAGTTTGGAGCGAGTTATGGCGCGGCCGCAGCGCACCCTGGACCCACGTCGAGTTGGGTGTGGCGAATATGCTGGCGATAACGCTGCCCGAGGGTCTGGCCCAAAAAAGCCGTCTGGACCAGGCCTTGAAGGCGCAGCGTTTGCTGGATGCGGAGCTGCGAATCGCGGCGACGGCGTTCGAGTCGCAGGAAGGCATTTTGGTGCTGGACTCCGCTCACAATATCTTGCGGGTGAACCGGGCTTTTTCCCGGATTACCGGCTACCCGGCGGAATTCGTGGTCGGTAAGAATCCGCGCGATTTGCAACTGGATATACAGCGAATTAGCGATTACGCCGCGATGTGGGATGCGGTCGAGGCCGATGGGGCCTGGGAAGGGGAAACGATTCTCCGGTCCATCGACGGACGTTTGTTCCCGATCCATTTGGCCATCTCCGCGGTCACGGACCAGGAGGGCAATCTAAAAAACTATGTCGCCAGCTTCATCGACATCAGCCAGTTGAAAGCCGCCTCCGAAGAAATCGAACGTTTGGCGTTCTACGACGCTTTAACCGGCTTACCGAATCGGCGGCTATTGCAAGACCGCTTGAAGCACTGTTTGGCGATCAGTTCTCGCAGCGGCCGGCCGGGGGCGTTGTTGTTTATCGATCTGGATAATTTCAAGATGTTGAACGACACCCTGGGCCACGATATGGGCGATCTGCTCCTGCAACAAGTCGGCCGGCGCTTGTCGGGTTGCGTGCGCGAGGGCGATACGGTGGCCCGTCTCGGCGGCGACGAGTTTGTGGTGATGTTGAGCGAATTGGGTGACGACAAACTCGATGCTTCGGCGCAAACCGAGATCGTTGCCAACAAGATTCTGGCAAGGCTGACCAAGCCTTATTTGTTGAAAGAACACGAATACAGAAACTCGCCCAGCATCGGCGCCGTATTATTCCGCGACCACGAATTCGATATCGAGGCCTTGTTGAAGCAGGCCGATATTGCGATGTACCAAGCCAAGAAGGCCGGCAAAAACACCGTGCGCTTTTTCGATCCGCAAATGCAGGCCAATATTAACTCCAGAATGCGATTGGAAGCCGAGTTACACCGGGCCTTGGCCGAAAACCGGTTTCTGCTGCATTACCAACCCCAGGTCAGTAAAAACCATGAGGTATCCGGCGCCGAAGTGCTGATTCGTTGTCTGCATCCGGAATCCGGCTTGATTCCGCCGAAGGATTTCATCCCGTTGGCGGAGGAAATCGGTTTGATTACCCCGATCGGCCAATGGGTGTTGGAAACGGCATGCCGGCAGTTAAAACGCTGGGAAGCCAATCCCAATACCCGGCATTTGCAATTGGCGGTGAATGTCAGCCCCAGACAATTTCGCCAGGCCGATTTTGTCGGCAAGGTGGTGCGTATCGTTAGGGATGCGGCAATCAAACCCGGTCATTTGAAATTGGAATTGACCGAAAGTTTGGTACTCGACGACATCGACGACACCATCGTCAAAATGCATGCGCTACGCGATTTTGGCGTCTGCTTTGCGATGGACGATTTCGGTACCGGCAATTCGTCCCTGTCCAATCTGCGCAAGCTGCCGATTGCGCAATTGAAAATCGACCAGAGTTTTATCCGGGACATTTTAGAAAACCCCGACGATACCGTGATCGTGCAAACCATCATCGCGATGGCGAAAAATCTGGGGATGGATGTGATTGCCGAGGGGGTCGAAACCGGTGCGCAGCGTTCCTTTCTGGAGCTGCACGGTTGCGATGCGTTTCAAGGTTATTTGTTCGGCAAGCCGATGCCGATCGCCGATTTCGAGGCCCTGTTGCGCGGCGGTTTGCCGCAGGCCTGAGCAGACGGAGCGCCTGCCTGTGTCGGGTTGCGGATAGCGGACAAATTGCGATCTCGCAACTATGCTTACCCGACTTTATTAACCCTCGCCAGCCATGCCGCCGTCTTTGAATAAAAAACTGACCGTCACCTATCGCTTTTGGAAAAAGCTGTTGGTTTTGTGTTTGGGCTTGCCCCTGGCGTTAGTGCTGGTTTGGGTGGGTTTGAGCAGTAACTTTTATTTGTTGGAAGTGAGTTTTGTACTGTTTAGTGTGTATGTGTTCAGATGGTGCGGCCAGATTCTGAATACGCGTTGGTTCACGTTCTACCCCGATAAAATTGTCAAGCGCGGTTGGTTTGGAGAAACCGCAATTCCGACCCACTCTCTGGCCTTAAAACAAAACAAACAAGACGGCATCGAATCGCTGTATTTTTTTCACGGCACCGACAAAAATAGCCGCGAATCGGTCACTGTAAACGGTAGTTATCTGTCGGAAGAGCACCGACTGTGGCTGGATTCCTACCGCCGCAATATTTACCGGATCGGCGATTTTATGCGGGCGCCGAGCAGCAATAGCGCGGCTTGCGTCGAGTTCGAAAAGGCGGTGGCCAGCTTTCGTTTCATTACCATCCTCACGATCTTGTACTTGTTGGTGTACGTCGTCTACGCCACTTACCTGTCCTGGCATTACCCGATCTTCAACGGTTATGCGCCGTCGGCGTTGATCTGGCCGATTCGAGTAATGTTCATCGCGCTAGCGTTGGCCGCGTACCCGCTGTTGCGTCTGCAAGCCCGCCTGCCGTTGGCCGAGCGCAATTACAACCAGCGGGTACAGCGCGGCCAAAGCCAGGCCTTACGCTCGGCCTTGCTGGCGAACGGCGTAGCCTGGCTGGGTTTGCCGCTGTGCCTGTTAACCGGCAACAAACTGGATTTTTACATGCTGTTGTTGGTCGGCGGCGTTTACCATCGCGATTTCTATCCGCGGCTGTCGGATTGGGAGCAGTTGTTGCAAGTGGCCCCGGAAGGTCAAAGCGTGCCGCCGATTCCGCGCCGCTCGCTGCAGGTCTCGCTGGCTTTGCTCGGCAGCCTGTCCTTGGCCGGTTACGCCGGCCAGCCCGGCGATTTTAAAATTCGGCAGGATTGCACCGACGCCAACGGCAATCCGGTCGAATGCGACAACAGCCATAGCGGCAGCCACGGCGGCGGTTCCGGTTCCAGTTACCGCGGCGGCAGCGACGACGGCCACAGCGGCACCCGCCGCGGCGGTTTCGGCTCGTTCGGCGGTTCGCACGGCTTTTTCGGCGGCTGAGATGCAGCGCCTGGAGCGGCAAGCGCGCGCCGACTGGCGGCAACGGCTGGAAGCGGTCGGCATGAATTTCCATACCATAGACGGCGCCGTCTATTGGGACGAGTCGGCCTGCTACCGCTTCAGCCGCAGCCAGATCGATGTGCTGGACGACGCCACCGCCGAACTGCATCGGCTGTGTTTGCATGCCGTCGAACAAGTGATCCGTCGCGACTGGTTCGAGCGGCTGCGGATTCCGCGTTGGGCCGCGCCCTATCTGACCGCATCCTGGGAACGCGGCGACCCCAGTTTGTTCGGCCGCTTCGATCTGGCCTGGGACGGCAGCGGGCCACCGAAACTGCTGGAATACAACGCCGACACGCCGACCGCGTTGCCGGAGGCGGCCGTCGCGCAATGGTTCTGGCTGAGCGATTGTTACCCGCAGGCCGACCAGTTCAACTCCATCCACGAAAAACTGATCGCCTTCTGGCAAGGCTATCGGCACAGCCACGCCGAGGTCTATTTTGCCGGCGTCGCCCACAGCGACGAGGATGCCGGCAATGTTGCCTATTTGATGGACACCGCGTTGCAGGCCGGCATTCGTCCGCATTGGCTGGCGATCGAAGACATCGGCTGGCAGGCGGCCGCGCAACAATTCGTTGATTTGCAGGATCGGCCGATTCGGAGTCTATTCAAACTGTACCCGTGGGAATGGCTGCTGCGCGAGGAATTCGGCCCCTATCTGCCCAAAGCCAATCCGAGCCTGCTGGAGCCGGCCTGGAAGCAAATCCTCAGCAACAAAGGCATTCTGCCGATCTTGTGGGAATTGTTCGAAGGCCATCCCAACTTGCTGCCGGCCAGCTTCGCCGATAAGCCCCTGCTCGGCGACTTTGTACGCAAGCCGCTGTATTCGCGCGAAGGCGCCAACATCGAAATCCGCCGCGGCAGCAGCGTCGTCGAGTCCGCCGGCCTGTACGGCGACGACGGCTATATCTACCAGCGTTATACGCCGCTGCCCGAGTTTGCCGGCAACTATCCGGTGATCGGTTCCTGGGTCGTCGCCGGCCAGCCGGCCGGTATCGGCATTCGCGAGGACAAAACCGAAATCACCGGCAACAATAGCCGGTTCGTACCGCATTTTTTCGTCGAGGACTGATTATGCCCACCATCGATTTAGCCGAGTTAGCGGCCGCAGCCAACGGCTTTGTTTTGCATTTTCTGGCGGCCGTCGCGCTCAGCGCGCTGTTCGGTTTTTGCTATTTGCAGATCACGCCGTATGCCGAGTTCAAATTGATCCGCGCCGGCAAAACCGCGCCGGCACTGGCCTTCACCGGCGCCGTGCTCGGGTTTGCGCTGGCCTTGGCCGGAGCGATCGCCAACAGTGTTTCCTTTACCGACATGCTGATCTGGGCCGGCGTCGCCTTTTTCGTCCAAACCTTGGTGTTCGTCGGCGTGCGTCTGGCTTTTGCCGATTTATGCGAACGCATCGCCGGCGACGAAATCGGTCCGGCGGTGGTATTGGCCGGGTTTTCGCTGGCGGCCGGGGTACTGAATGCCGCCTGCATGAGTTACTGATGGCCGAGTCGATTGGGCCGCAGCGGATTTTGATCGTCGAGGACGAACCGGCAATCGCCGACACCTTGATTTACGCGCTGCGCCAAAACGGTTATCAGCCCGAGCATGCCGATTTGCTGCAAACCGGCTTGGCCCGCTTGCAAACCGAGTCGTTTGCGCTGGCGATCCTGGATGTCGGTTTGCCGGACGGCTCCGGCTTCGAGTTGTGCCGGCAATTGCGCCGGTTTTCGCAAATTCCGGTGATGTTTTTGACTGCGCATGGCGACGAGATCGACCGCATCGTCGGCCTGGAAATCGGCGCCGACGACTACGTGACCAAGCCGTTCAGCCCGCGCGAGGTGGCCGCGCGGGTCGGCGCCATCCTGCGCCGGATGCAGCCGACGCCGATCCAGCCGGGCAACGCCGATTTCGAGTTGGACCGCCAGGCCGGGCGCATCCGTTATTGCGGCCGCTTGCTGGAACTGACTCGTTACGAATATTTGTTATTGAAGCTGCTGATCGAGCACCCGACGCGGATTTTTTCGCGCGAGCAACTGCTGGAACGGGTCTGGCGCGATCCGGGTGACGTGTTCGACCGCACCGTCGATACTCATATCAAAACCTTGCGCGCCAAACTGCGCGCCATTGCCGATGCCGATCCGATCCGTACCCATCGCGGCCTGGGCTACAGCCTGGAAAGCCGATGAAATTGTCGGTACGGCTGTTTTTGGGCTATTTCCTGCTGGTCGCGGTCACCGGGCAATTGGTGTTGCTGCTGGTGGTCAAGCAAATCAGCCCCGGCGTGCGCATGGCCCTGGAAGCCAGCCTGGTCGACACCGCCAACCTGCTGGCCGAACTCGCGGCACCCGAGCTGGCACGGGGGGCGATTGCCGACGGCCAATTCGCCGACGCGGTGCGGCGCTACAGCAAGCGGCCGGTGTCGGCGACCATATTCGGCTTTCCGAAACAAAGTCTGGATTACCGGGTGTACGTCACCGACGCCGCCGGCATCGTCCGCTTCGATTCGGCCGGCAGCGCGCTCGGCGAAAATTACGCGCGCTGGAATGACGTCTATCTAACCTTGCAAGGCCGCTACGGCGCCCGTTCCAGTCAATCGGACCCGGACGATAAGCGCAGTTCGACCATGCATGTGGCGGCGCCGGTGCGCGACGGCGAAAAATTGATCGGCGTCGTCACGGTGGCTTATCCGACCGCGTTGCTGCAACCCATCGTCGAGGCCGGCAAGGCCGCGGTACAGCGCGGTGCGCTGTGGTTGTTCGGCGGCGCGTTGTTGTTCGGCGCGGTGTTCAACTGGCGTTTGACCCGGGCAATCGATTTGTTGGTGGCTTACGCCCGTGCCGTGACTTCCGGCGGCAAGGCCACGCCGCCGCAATTGCACAGCGTGGAATTGGCGACCTTGGCCCAAACCCTGGAAACCATGCGCCGAGAGTTGGAAGGCAAGCAATACGTCGAACGCTACGTGCAAACTCTGACCCACGAAATGAAGAGCCCGCTGGCGGCAATCCGCGGTGCGGCGGAATTGCTGGAAGACCCGTTGCCCGACGCCGAGCGCCGCCGCTTTGCCGGCAACGCCCGCGAGCAGGCGGAACGGCTGGACCAATTGATCGAACGCCTGTTGGGCTTGGCGGCGTTGGAGCAACGCCAGCAGTTGGCCGAGCCCAAGCGGCTGGATTTGGCCGTGTTGGCGCAGGCCGTCGCCGCCGAAAAAGCCGCGCCGCTGGTGCAACGGCAGCTCGGCGTCGCCTTCGAGTTTGCCGGCGAGTTGCCGGTGGTGGGTGAGGAATTCCTGTTGCGCCAAGCCTTGTCCAATCTGCTGGATAACGCCATCGCTTTCGCCCCGGCCGGCTCGCTGATCGAAATCGATGGCCGCAGCGAAAACCAGCGCGCGCACTTGTGTATCCGCGACCACGGTCCGGGCATCCCCGATTATGCCTTGCCGCGCCTGTTCGAACGTTTTTACTCACTGCCTCGGCCGGATACCGGCCGCAAAAGCACCGGTCTGGGCCTGGCCTTCGTCCGCGAAGTGGCCGTGTTGCACGGCGGCGAAATCAAGGTCGGCAACGCCGAGGGCGGCGGTGTGAAGGCCGTTTTGAGTTTTCCTGCGGCCTAGTGCTGCCGGGCCGGCGAATCCTTGAAAAATATGTTATCCGTATCACATAATTCGCTATTATTCTCGGCCATTGCCACAGCGTATTCGGCTGGGCCTAACCCTTGCAACCCGGAAAGTCAGACCAGATGAAGCATTCCAAACTGATGTCGCAACCGACTGTACGCGTCGATATGCGGTCGATTGCCTTCAACGGTTCGGCGGCTGTTTGCCGCGCCGATGAATCTCCACTATTGAAAAATCCGTATCGGTTGGCCGCCGTTGGGCTGTTGGCGGTCGCCACCATCCCGGCTGACGCCGCGTCGTTGGATCAACAGATTCGCGCGCTGCTGGCCAAGGACGGCAACCAACTCGGTTGCGCGCAATTGGTGGGCAGTTCGCCGCGCCAGACCGGCGGCGGTCAGCAGCCGTTGAATTTCGGTCCGCAATTGGCCAGTTTATGCGGCACCATCCCGGCCGGGAATCCGCCGCCGCCAGGCGGTGCGCCCGGTGGCGGCGCGGCGGGAAGTTCGGCTGCCGGCGCGGCGTTTTCCGCCCTCGGCCAAGCCGATCTCGTCCTGAAAAAACGCCGCGGCCAAGCGGACGCCGGCCAGGATGTCGCCAAGGGCGGTGCCGCCGGGGACGGCGAGATGGCCTTGTTACCGGGCGTGAATCTGTTTTTCAACGCCGATTACCGAGCATTGGATCGGCGCCAAACCGAATTGGAGCGGGGATATGTCTCCAACGAGGCCGGCTTCAGCCTGGGTCTCGACACCATGCCGACCGACTGGGCCGTGGCCGGGTTGGCGGTCAATTACTCGCGCTGGCACGGCGACCAGCTTAACGGTGGCGGCTTCGACACCGACTCCTACGGGCCGACCTTGTTCGCCTCCTTGTTTCCCTGGCAAGGCTTTTTCGCCGACCTGTCATTTCAATACCTGCGCAAAGACGGCAGCAACGCCAATCGCCGCGATTACTTGCGCGAAGACAACACCAATTTCGGCGGTGCGATCAGCGGCACGCCCGGTGCCGACCAATTCGAGGGCAATCTGTCTACCGGCTACGACTTGACGCTAGGCGGTTTGACTCTCGGTCCCCGCGCCACGGTCCGCTACCGCCACGCGGCGATGGACGCGTATAGCGAGCAGGGTAGCTCCGGCCTGGAACTGCGCTATCTGGCGGACCGGCTGACCTCGGTGCAATCCAGCGTCGGCGCCCAGGCATCGTATGCAATCAGTACCTCGTGGGGTGTATTGGTGCCGCAGGTCAACGCCGATTGGACCCACGAATACGACAACGGCCAGCGCACGATTTACGTGCAATTCGCTCAAGATTTCCGCGCGCTGCCGACCACGTTCGGCTTCCAAACCGACCGGCCCGACCGGGACTTTTTCCATGTCGGCGGCGGCCTGGTCGCGGTAATGCCCAACGGCTGGCAGGCTTACGCCAATTTCGACGCTTTGCTCGGCCACGCCTATTTCGACAATTACATCGGGACCATCGGCATTCGCCTGGGCTTGTAGCCAAACGGGACACAGGCCTGGTGCTTTGCTGAAATTCAGTTCCGCTTCGAGCACTATTTCCTTGCCTTATGTGCGGTTAAATCGGTAATCTGCGGCTGGTTTTTCCGTTGGCGCCCGCAACCGGGCGTTCGGAGAGTGGCGGATTTTTCTTGGTAGGGGTGAGCGCACGATGACACAGAAAATTATTGCGGTGGCAGTGAATCAAGACGGTACGATTGCGGCACACGCCGGCCGCGCGGCGAATTGGCGGGTCTACGTCGCTTCCGAGTCCGGGGTGGAACTGGCCTGGACGCTGGATTTGACCGAATTCGGCGGCCTGCACGAATGGCACGTGCGCGGCGACGGCAACCGGCATCCGCTGCATGATGTGGATGTGGCGATCGCGGCGTCGGCCGGCGACGGCGTGATTCGCCGCTTGGCGGAACGCAATACCGAACTGCTCACCACCCGCGAAACCTCGCCGCTGCAAGAGATCGCGGCCTATCTGGCCGGAACGCTCGCCGCCGGTCTGCCGCACGACGAACAGCAATGCCTGAACGGCCATCCCTGATCACCGATAGTTAGCATTGCCGGCCTGACGCCGTTCGCGTTGGCTTGGGTAATACACTTACCTTTTGCACTGTTTTATTAATCAAAACAATCAATTG
The DNA here is from genome assembly GCF_056850255.1 of Methylomonas sp. Uni0011. Lineage (NCBI taxonomy): Bacteria > Pseudomonadati > Pseudomonadota > Gammaproteobacteria > Methylococcales > Methylococcaceae > Methylomonas > Methylomonas sp. Uni0011. The sequence goes on along the minus strand of NZ_JBVVNO010000001.1, from coordinate 532,500 downwards.
AACGTAGCGTGTATTGTCGATTTGTAATGCACCGGTATAGTGAAAGCGTATTTTCATTACGACCGAATCACGGTCTGGGAGGCAACATGAAAATCGCTAATACCGGAAGTTTCGGTTTGACGATCGCGGCACTGGCTACGGCCGGTTTGGCGGGCATTTTACCGATAGATTTTGTTGTGCCGGCAGTCTTGTTCGCGTTGTTGGTACGCGGTAGCGTTGCGTTAATTGAAAAGGCGCTCGACGGTGCCGACCAGCCTAAAGAACTGGATCGGCATTGATCGTCAAGCTTTTGTTAGCCTGGCCCTAATTCTTACTGGTATTCCGTTGCTACCCTCCGGGGGACAAAGGCGGACGGTATTTAAGGGCCGGGTTAATCAGAATGGTGCGGGGGACTGAAGCAGTCCTTGTCCGGCGTGGGTAAAATCCGGTTAAGCCGATTGGTCTTCCATCGCAGTACCGTTCTGGTCGAAGCGCAATACCGCGATCTCGCCGTCCGCATCGGTAATTTCGGCGTCGGCCAAAACGCCGTTGGGGTGGTAGCGGTAACGATGGCGCAGTTCGATATCGCCATAGACCAGTTTTTCCAATAATAGCAGGCGTTGGTCGGTGTCGAAAAAGCCGCGGAAGTAAGTGTTGCGGTTTTCCAGATGGCTTTCATCGGGCAGTTCGTTGACCGGTTTCAGCGGTAATTTGACCCCGCTATAGCTGATGAAATAGCGGCAAACACAGTTATCCAATTCCACGTTTCGTTCCTCACAAACCAAAAGCCACATTTCCGCAATTATTGTGCCGGAATATCCGCCGCCGAATTCTCCGGGTTGCTGCCGATTAATCGCGTATTTGCTGTGGTAAATGCTGCGGCGACGGTAGGCTTTGTCGGATTTGCGACATTCGGGCTTCGCTACCGAAAACCGGGCGCTCGCCGACACGCGCGGCGGTAGCATCGGCGTCAGTGCCGATTTCCGCTGCCACGCCGGATTCAACCGGTGCTGGCGCCGATTTTGCTTGAGCGAAGTTTTAACTTGCTCAGCCTTCATGAAACTGTTTCTCGACTGGTCGTCTTACCGCAACGCCGGCATGGGCGACGCCTACGCCGACATTCCCAAGCACGGCGCCGATTTCGCCAAGGCGGTGGCGGTGTGCATCGGCAGCAAGCAATGCCAGCAGCAGGCCGACAAGGGCGTGATGTGTCCGAGTTTTCGGGTCAGCGCCAATCCGGATTTGTCGCCGGGCGGCCGCGTCAAGTTATTGAAAGCCGCGCTGAACGCCGATAATCCTGAGGCCTTGTTCGATCCGGCCTTGGTTGCCGCAATGGACTTGTGCGTGGCTTGCAAGGGTTGCAAGCGCGAATGCGAAAACGAAGTGGATATGGCGGCGATCAAGGCCGAATTCCTGGCCCAACAAGCCGCCCGGCGCGGGTTGCCGTTGCGCCGCAAATTGTGGGGTCATTTGCCGCGCTTGCTCGAATTCCCGCTGCTGCGGCGTTTGATTGGTTGGCGCAACCGCTCGCCGCTGCTGGCCAAACTGGCCCAAATCGGCTTGGGCATCAGCGCCAAGGCCGAACTGCCGCTGCCGGCCGAGCAGCCATTCCATGTGCCACTACAAACCAGCCTGGCTCTGCACCCGGAATTGAGCGACCGGCAAGTGGTATTGCTGGTCGACACTTTCAATTACTACTTCAATCCGGCCTCGGCCGAGGCAGCGAAAAAGCTGTTAAGCGCGGCCGGTTACCACGTCCACGTCGCGACGCCGTCAGCCGACGATAAAGACCAGCGGCCGCTGTGTTGCGGCCGCACTTATTTCTCCAACGGTATGCTCGAACAAGCCCGCTTTGAGGCGCGCCGGATGATGGCCGCGTTAGGCGAGCACATCGATGCCGGCCGCAGCATCGTCGGCCTGGAACCGTCCTGCATCCTCAGTCTGCGCGACGAGTACCTGAAACTGGATCTGGGCGAATCGGCGCGGAAATTAGCCGAAAAAGTCGTGCTGCTGGAAGAATTCATCGTCCGCGAACAAAGCACCAAGCGCTGGACTTTGGCCTTTCAAGCCATTCCGGACCCATCCCGCGTGCTGCTGCACGGCCATTGCCACCAAAAAGCGGTCGGCTCGATCAAATCGGTCCGCAAAATTCTGAAGCAAATCCCCGAGTTGTCGTTCGAATTGATCGAAGCGTCCTGCTGCGGCATGGCCGGCAACTTCGGCGTCGAAGCCGAGCATTACGCCGACGCCCAGGCGATGGCCGAACTGGCCTTGTTCCCGGCACTACGCGCCGAGCCGGACGCGCTGCTGGTCGGCAGCGGTTTTTCCTGCCGCGAACAAATCGTCGGCGGCGGTTTCAGCAAGCCGCTGCATTTATCCGAATTACTTTGTCTTGCCTTACCGTCACAGGAGTGATGCATGAAATTATCTATCGAAAAACCGCACTTGCAGCAACTGTTGGCCGCTCACCCGCGCTTGAACGGACTGAGCGAGCAATTGCGCTTCGGCAGCAAGGCACAGGTGTTTTACGACCAACTCAGCAGCGCCGAGATGGCAACCTTGGCCGGCATTTACGCCCAGCAAGGCGAGAGCCTGCAACAACAAGCCGCACTGCTGACCGCCTTACAGCAGGCCTTGAGCGACGACCAGCGCCGCTACGGCCCGGACGATCTGGAAAAACTGCTGCCCGACATCGCCAGCTACTTGCTGGACGGCGCGATTCGCGGCTGGTTGTTTCATGTCGAGCATGGCGGTAGAACGCTGGCCTATTTGATCACCCGGGTCGATTACACGCCGCCCGGCGAGGAAGAAGCCGGCCGCATCCTGATCGAGTTAAAAGCCAACAGCAAGGGCAAGATCGCGATCGAAACCCTGATCATCCGCGGTAAGGACCTGGACCATAAAACCATCCCGGAAATCTTCGCCGGCAAGGGCTATTTAAAGGAAACCGCCGATTTGATTGCCAGCTACGACGAAGCCGCCGGCCGTTATTTCGACTGGCGCGGCCGTTACGGCGAGCAATTCTCCGGCTGGGGCACCGGCATCTACGCCGAAGATCCGACTGCCAGCCACCGCAGCAACGACTGGACCCGCAAGAATACCGTGGTGCTGTCGTCCGGCGGCGGCGCCTGTCGCTTGGTTAACGACGAAAACATTCTCAGCGACCGGGCGCTGACTTTGGAGGCCTCCGGCGACATTTTCGGCACCTATCTGCGCAAGGCCGGCAAAAGCATGCGCTACGACAGCAAAACCGAGAGCCAGATGGAAAAAGCCAAGGCCGAGGTCGGCAAGGGCTTGTTCACCGAATTGCCGGTACACGGCTACATCCTGCTGTTTCATCTGGAATTGCACCACCACGTTTGGGTCCACGTCGACGACATACAGCCCTACGTCTACCAGCCGGAACTGAAGCAAAAGCTGATTCTGCCGCCCGAGCAGACCGATTTGATCGACATCCTCACCGCCGAAATGGACATGCTGATGGACGACATCGTCGAAGGCAAATCCGGCGGCACCACGGTGCTATGCGCCGGACCGGCCGGCGTCGGCAAGACGCTGACTGCCGAGGTCTATTCGGAGATCATCAAGCGGCCGCTGTACCGGGTACATTCCGGCCAGCTCGGTTTGAACGTCGCCGAAATGGAGAAAACCCTGAAGGAAACCCTGATTCGCGCCCAGCGCTGGGGCGCGGTGATGCTGATCGACGAGGCCGACGTTTACATCAAGAAGCGCGCCGACAATCTGGCCTCCAACGCCGTGGTTGGCGTGTTCCTGCGGGTGCTGGAATACTTCAACGGCCTGCTGTTCCTGACCACCAATCGAGTCGACGACATCGACGAAGCCATCATCTCCCGCTGCATCGCGATGATCCGCTACCACTCGCCGAACAGCGCCGACCGCCGCAAAATCTGGAAAGTGATGACCGAACAGTTCGCGTTGCCGGTCGCGGACGAATTGATCGAACAACTGGTGGACCTGTTCCCCGGCGCCTCCGGCCGCGACATCAAGGGCCTGACCAAACTGGTCGCCAAGTTCTGCCTGCAAAAACAACTGGCACCGACACTGGACGTGTTTATCCGTTGTTCGGTGTTTAGGGGTTTGGAGTTGGTGGATCAGGCGGCTTAATTACGGTTTAGCTTACTCGCCAGCGTTGATAGAGCGTCGTGCCTTTTCGCAGCGGCGCGTCGCTTGACTACCTGCTGGCCGCCGGCCCGCTGCTTAAAGCCTTATTGAGTGCGCCCTTAGGCAGGTTCAGAGTCCAAGGGCATAAAAGCGAAAGGCTATTCAATAGAAGAATTACTAATTCAGCTTCTCCAGCAGCGCCGGTTTGATTTGATCCAGCCAATCCAGAATCCGCGATTTCGTCATCTCGGGTTGATTGTGGTGGTCCAGAACCAAGCCGACAAATTTGCCGTCCACCACCGAGTTGGAATGGGTAAAGTGATAGCCGGCCGTGCTCCAGGCGCCGACCACCTCGGCGCCGTAGCCGGCCACGTAGTGGTACAAATGAATCAAGGAACCGGCGAAGCGATCAAAGTATTTTTCCTGATTGCCCAAGCCGAACAAGGCGATACGCTTGCCGGACAGATCGGCTTCGTCCAGCCGGAACAAAAATTCTTCCCAGTTGCCTTCTTCGCTACCGGTGGTGCGGCCGGGAATTTCGCCGACCCCGTAGCTGGGCATCCCCAGAATTAAGGCTTTATAGCTTAACAGCTGGGCGACCGACGCCCGATTCACGTTGATCGGTTCGCTGGCGATATCGTCGCCCAGCACGCGATAAATGACTTGAGCCATCATTTCGGTCATACCTTCTTCGGTTCCGTAGAAAATGCCAATTTTGTTCATGGTTCAACCTCGGATTACGGTGTCCATTTAACGAAGCAAAATGTAAACCACTCGCTGTTTTGGAACGGCGGCGATGCTCGCCGGCCGCGGGAAAGCTTTCCGGATACCGGCAAGCGTTGAAATTCGGCCGGTTCTGTTAATGCCGATTCGCTGCCGGCCTTCAAAAAGCAGCCGAGTGATCTGGGCCTTGCGGGCTTGCGCTTGGTGATTTTGCCGACAATCCGGCCGACAGGGGGATGAGTTTGCGACAAACAGCTCGGAGAAGCGTTAACCTCTGGTTCCCAAGCTCCAGCTCTCATCCTTATACACAAGTGCCGTCATGCCCGCAGGACGCGGGCATCCAGTGGCATGGACGGCAGCTTCAAGCGATCCTTGCAGCCTGGATTCCGGCAATCCCTGCCGGAATGACGTTTACCAAACAAAGATGTGTATAACGATGAGAGCTCCAGCTTGGGAAGCCACCGCCAGGATGCTCCAGCTTCCCGAGCAAATCACCAGTCCCGAACCACTTCGATCAAACCTTCCAGCCCAGCATAATTTCGCGCGCTGGAATAACGCCAATGCTCCGGCAAATCCACATAACCCCGCTCCACCGGATTGCGGTGGATGTAATCCAGCTTCTGCCGCATCACCTCCTCGCCTGCGATCAACTGCGGATGACTGCCTTCCTTCCAGACCTGATACTCGCTTTCGATCTTATGCGGCCGCTTCAGCAACGCCAATAGCTCCAACACCCGCCCCGAGCTGCTTTGCTGCAGATAGGCAATGATTTGCTTTGCGGTATAAGCCTTGAAACGTTGAATGTCCCGGCTCAAATCCGGCGACGCGGCAATCAGGTGCAAGTGGTTTTCCAGGATCACATAACCGTGCAGCTTAAACCCGCTGTCGCGCTGCAAAAACCGCCAGGAATCCAGCACGATATTGACGGTTGCCGGCCGGGTAAACAGCGGCAGCCAATGGTTGATCGTCGCGGTCAGAAAATGCGGGCTGGGATTTTGGAGGACTCGGTAGCGGCTGCGGGTCATGGGCTAGGGTGTGGTAGGTGGAACGGAAGCTGGAGCTTTCGAGGGTTGAGGTTCCCAAGCTGGAGCTTGGGAACTAGCAGAAACTAGTAACGCTAAATAGGTTCATTTATTTCTTCAACTTGTTCTTGGGTCCATTCTTTAGAAAAACTGTTATTAACTATTGAACGGAGAGTTGATACTGCATAATTGTCAGTTTTTGTATTGTTGGTAATTGCAAATTTATATGCAGATAGTGGCTTACCTAGATCACTATCGTAAACGTATCCACTTTGAGATTCAAAGTCATATACTGATACAATTCTTTTTGCATCATTTCCTAGTGATTTTGCACTTTCTATTTCGTTCCAGATGTTTTCATTGATAGCCCATGCCGAGTTTTTTGCTTGCTCGCCATTGGTGTTGTTTTTTGGGATTGTACGCTCTTTATCCGTGTAAATATATCGAGTGTCGCTATCATGAACTACTACATAAGGTATTCTAAAGTGATTTAGTATGCGCTGAAAAAATGGAATATTATTTTTTGACCCTGAATTCAATACAAAGCAATCTGATTCCGGGTGATTTAATTTTATTAGCTCTCTAAAAATAACCGCTTCAGTATCGCCCTCCACAATAATGACATTATTTGTATAGAACGTTTCGCATACATTTGGATTAAATCTGTTTATCATCTGGACAAACTCTTTATTGATTTTATCCATAAATATATTATGTCCTACTTGATGCGTTTCTGTTGATTCGTCGCTATTTTTTGTAATTCGCACTAGAGAGCTATGTGGCTTTGATATGTCTATCATTTGTGGGCTATGTGTTGCACACAAAATTTGGAATTGGCTGTTTTCAGACAGTCTATACAACTCTTCCCTTAACAAAGATGTTGATTTTGGATGCAAAAATAATTCAGGTTCTTCAAATAGTAATAAATATTCTTTTCGGTTAGTTTCGGCTTGGCTTTTTAGAAAAGCAAAAAAATTGAATAACGCTTGCCTAATGACGCCATGGCCATGTTGATCGAATGTTTCTTTTCTATCAATGCCATCCTTTTTAACATCGATTGAATGATTTGTTTTGAAAGCTTTTACAACATCAGCTGCTGATGTTTCTTCTTTTATGGAAATTTTAAGAGAAAGCTCTGGGAATATTTTTCGAAATGATGAGTTAATATTTTTATTGTATGCCTCTATTGAGTCCGAAGAGGTTATTTTTTCTTGAATATTTGTTATGGCATTTATTGCATTATCATAGTCATCTTTATGTTCTTGTTGAATTTTTTTTAGATGTTCTTTGTCAATGATTTCGTTAACTTTCTTTTCTAATGACTCTGCTGTTTCAACTGCATTTATGAAAATAGGAGTTGGGGAGTATTTTGTAAATAACGTACTGAGTCCTCCAAAGCCATCCTTTATAAAGTCTCCATTTTTATCTTTGGTAAACTTTTCAAAATCCTTTCCTATTTCATTCCAGACCTTTTTTATGGTAATAATTTCAGCCCCATCTTGAACCCATTTGCTTACCCAGTCTGGCTCTCTGTTGAAATCCCCATTATCTTGATCGCTGTCCTCTAATACAAAATCCCCTTCAATTTCTATTCTATTTGATGTGTCATAATTAAAGAAATCTTCTTTATTAGCAGTTTTTTTGGGAGCGACAAAAAACTCATAAGCATTTAGGAAGGATGATTTTCCAACATTATTTTGACCTATTAGAAATATAATATTGCCATTATCAAAATTGATTACATTCTTTTCTCCGCCTAAGCCACGAAAATTTTTAATCCTAAGTTCTTTTAATTTCATGCGTCATTACTTCCTTTAACAATAAAAGCTAATATCACTAGTTCCCAAACTCCAGTTTGGGAACACCATCTCGGAAGCTCTAGCTTCCTATCCCTTTCCAGACTGGAAGCTGGAGTTTCCAAGACCGGGGTTCCCAAGCCGGAGCTTGGGAACCAGAGCAGAGCAACCCAGCGCCATCAGCCTGGAGCAGACCGAACAGCCAGTTAATCCTCATCCACCCCCAACGCCCGCATTTCCAAGCCCTCGATCTCCTGTAACGACTTGCCGGCAATCCCTTGCAAATCGCCGTACATGCCGACCGTGGCGTGCATGACCCGCTCGATTTGGGCTTCGCGTTTGGCCCATTGTTTCAGGATGGCTTTGCGTTCCTTGTCCAGGTCTTCCTGCATGGTCGAGAAGGCTTCGACGATGGCTTCGACCCGTTGCCGAAAACGCGGGCCGGTCAGGTATTGGTAGACCATTTCGGTCTTGCCGTGCTGACCTTCGGCGGCTAGGCGGGCCAAGCCGATTTCCAGCAGGGTGTGGCGTAAGATGGTCGCGACCGGCAGTGCGGCGCGCGGGCCGGTGACCCAGACGCCGTCGATGACGTCGAAGGTTTCCACGTCTTTGGGCAAGGCCTGGCTGACGATGACGGCCAGTTCGGCCTTGGCGGCGCGCTGGTCTTCGCGCAGTTTCACCAGCCAGCCGTCGCTCCAGTTTTTGGTGCGTTTGGATTCCCACAAGATGCTGCCGGCTGGGGTGCCCGAAGGGCCGGCGACGCGCTGTAACACGTCGCCGCCGAATTCGCCTTTGGCGACCGGTTCGATGCTGTCGAACGGGAACTTGGCACGCAACAGGTTTTCCAGCTCCAACTCCTGGACTTCGCCTTGCAGTTGCTGCGAGCCTTGCTCGGCTTTTTGTTTGAGTTCCTCGATTTTTTGCTGCATCGCGGCGATGGTCTGGTCTTTTTCCAGTACCCGCAGTTTCAATCCTTCCTCGGCTTCGCGTTTGGCCTGATCGCGGACTTGCGCCAGGTTGTCCTGCACCCGTTTTTCCACGGTCAGTTCCAGTTCGCGCTTGGCGTCGTCGAGTTCGCGTTGTTTTTTGATCAGTTCGGCCTGGGCTTGCTGGGCTTCGGCGAGTTTGGCGTCGCGGACTTTCAATACTTCGGTCAAGTCGGCCAGTTCGCGGTTTTTATGCTCCAACTCGGCGGCGGCGGCCAGTTTGGCCTTGCGGCTTTCTTCTTCGATGACGCGCTGGCGTTCGGTCTGCAGTTGTTTTTCGACCTGCTGTTTGACCTGGTTTTCCAGTTCGCGCTGGGCGTCCTGCAACTGCTGTTGTTGCTGTTTCAGGCCTTGCTCGCGCTGGGCGATGTCGGCGTCTTTTTGTTTGAGCTGTGCTTCGAATTGCTTGCGGGTGGCGGCGATCAGCGGCGCGGCCAGTGATTCGGTCAGCGGCACGGCGGTGCTGCAATTGGGGCAGGTGATGGTAGCTTCGGTCATGGGCGATTTTGCGGATTGGCGGAGGGGGCATGATAAAGCCGAATCGGCGCTGCGTCTAACGCCGAAGCTTGCGATGCGGCTGGACAAGGCACCGGGTGCCTCTCCAGCCGAGGTGCTTATTTGCGCGGCTTTTTCTTTGTAACCGGTGCGATGGCGCTATCCGGCGCCGGCTGGCTGGTGCCGACGTTACCGGCCGGCAGGCGGGCGCTGACTTCGGTCAGAAAATCGTTTTCCAGTTTGTTGGAGGATTGGCAGGTGACCTGGGTGGGTTTGTAACTGACATCGGCGGTTTGGGTGTCCGGTTCGCGCGAAGAGAAATGCCATTCGCCCAGTTTGTGGGTCTTATCGCCGATGCGTTTGGTAACGGTCAGAAAATATTCGCTGTTTACTTGCACCATGGTTTTACTGTCCGATACCGGCCGCGCCATCACGTTGGCCCGGCCGCTGAGGTGCATCTCGATGTCGTTGATCGACATATAGTTGATGACCGATTTGGGATTGGGGTGCGAGGTTTTACTTGGCGCTTGGCTGCTGGCAAACTCGCCGCAGTTGACGTAGGCGCCGATGTTGCCGCGAATATTGTCGTATTCCAATGTCATCAAGCCGCTGCCTTTATCGAAGTTCTTGATGCTGAAAAAAGTAGCGCCGGCGACGTTGGTTATTGTGGTCCACGCGGTGTCGAAATTGGCATTGACTTCGCGGGAATATTCCAGGGTTTGTGGGGCTTGCGGAGGTTGATAAATTCCGCTGGCAACACATCCGCCAAGTAAGCTGCTGGTGGCGAGTAGGGTTGCGGCAAGGGTTTTACTCATGGTGACTGTCCTTATTTGGTTTTTGTTTTTGACCCGCTGCGCGAGTTTGTCCGGGCCGACTATCAGTCGGCGCGTTAGGATTATACGTCGGATGAGAAGGCAATGGCCGTTAGAGGTCGAGCCTTCCGCCGATGTAGTGCCAAATTCCTTTCTATATCAAAGCCTTTGTTGACGTGGCGCAAAGCAAATCGATTTGACTCTCTTAGAATTGGCAACCAAGTTCCGCAGTAGCTTTAGATCGGTTATTGCACGAATCTTTTTGTAAAACATCTTTCGTATAGCGAGCCGGATTAGGCCGGCTGATTCAAACGGATAGCGCGGCTGCGGAATGGCTAAGTCCGAGCAAGGAGAATCACTATGGGCGTCAATGACGATTTATCAATCTACGATTTCAAAGTAGGCAAGTCGGAGTGGTACGGTTGGACGATACCGCAGGGGCATTACGATGCATTTGTCGAGAATACGGTCCGGGTAGAGGAATTACCGGTCGGATTCAGATTGTTCAAATTAACCAAAGGCGAAGCGCAAGCCGATCCCAAATACGGTATTACGCCGTGGTGGTCGTCGGTGATGCCGTTCAAAGAAGACCGTGAAGGCGCGCTCGGCCGTTTCGAACAAGCCAAGCTCAATAAAATCGATATGAGTGCGATGGTGCGTTACATGTCGGCGGTACCGATAGACTGGAATGCGTTGGATAACTACATCGAGATTTCCCTAAAAGTTGAAGCATCCGGCTTTTGGGGCAAATTCTCTCCCCAGAAAAAATGGGACGACCGGCATAAGCAAAACCTCGGTATCGAAATGAGCCGCGGCCGGCCGGCGCCGAGCGCGCGTAGCATGGGTATCAAAGATGCGATACTTCCCAGCGAGCTGGGCGCATTGGAAGCTTGGCAGTTTTATATTCCGGGCTTGAAGGAGGAGCATATCAGTCGGCAGCAGCGGATCATCTCTGCCCACGACATGGTAGCGTTACAGGCGTATTTTTTCAGTTAGTGTCCACGAATTGGCGGCGTCTGATTAAGCTGGCGTAATCAGACGCCGAATATGCCGCAAATGGGGATGTTGCCAACAACATTAGACTCTGGGCTTTGCGATTGCTGCTGGTAAGGGCCAGTTGAAGGAACAGTCTGCACCGCAATTTTGCCCGGCCTTTTGCTCTTTTCGATCTCCCAATATCGCTCTCGCGTCGAACGCGACTCGTTTGGCCATCGTGTTACGGCGGCTAACGAACGGCGTCAATGTCGTGTGGCAAAGCTGACAATTGTCGATCCATGCCATGTTTGTCTCTGATTTTAATATGGTTTTTATTGGCACAAGCCTTGCTGACCGGTTTGTGGCGTCAGTCAAGTCCGCTTTGGTTTCCCGACAACAGGCTCTGTAGCGTCGGTATGCAGGCCAAAGGCGGCAATTCGACCGGCGACCGGTTTAATCCCAGCCTTAACTTTTGGAGCAGCCCATGCCAGCGACTTTCGAACTGAAAACCAACGACGAAAACCAGTATTTCTTTCATTTCCTGAACGGTAAAGGCGAGCTGATTCTGATGAGCGCCGATTACGGCAACAAGGACGAAGCGCTGGAGGCGATTAAGGAAGTCCGGACCGGCTCGCTGATGAGCCAGCAGATCGCCGCCGGCAAGGTGCCCGAGGGCGATACATTCTTCGTCATCAAAGATACCAAGGGCGACATCATCGTCAAAAGTGTTTTATACAGTTCGGCCATGGTGTTCGATAACGCGCTGCACACCGTCAAAGACAACGCCTGCGTTGCCGAAATCGTCGATTTGACCGCCTGACGCGCCAGGGCGCGGCATGCATCGGTTTTATTCAGATAGCGGAATCGGGTAACGGCACAATGGCACTAGAACTTAAATTAACCAAGGAACTGGCCACGGTTTGCGTCACGGCAAGCGAGTTGGCTGCAATTGAAACGCTGATCAAGGGCGAATTGGCCAAACCCGCCTTCGTGGAGCAACTCGACAAAATAGGCAATGCGATACGCGATTGCTTCGCCGAAACGGCTGCCGTGCTGGCACCTTGGCTGGAGATAGACAACGAGACCGAGTTTTGCAATCGATACGATGCTGCCTATGCCGATTACAAAGCCAGCTACCTCGGCATCACCAATCGGCCGCGGCTGACGTCCGAGCGGGCGTACGTGGACTATATGCTGCTGCGGGAATTCAAGGAAACTCAAACCGCATACCCGTTGTTGAAGACGACTTTCGCCCGGTTGGACGAGTTTATCGACAAATGGATCACCAACGACGCCTGGCTGGCGATGACGATCGAGAATTTCGTCAAAATGCTGTACCGGTTTCTGACTGAAATCGCCGAGCTGAAACAGAAAGACCCGACCGATGCTTTTACGCTTTACCGAGCGTTGATGATCGCTTTACACCCGTATTACGCCATGCTGCAAAATTACCGGAAAGTGGTCGAAGAACCGGTTTGAGCAGGATCAAAGCGGAGGGTCATCGACGGGCGTCAGGCTGACCTTGGACTCAATGAATAGGGTTTCTCGACGTAAACGAACAATAAAGCCGATGGCACTAATGTCAGGCAAAACGCTGCCGGCAGAAATACCCAAAATAAACAGGCGTGATCGTTGATCGGCGGATAGGTACGCGTGGCAATCAGGAATATGAATTTTAGCGCCAGCCCGTGCATGAGATAGTATGAATAACTCATATTGCCCAGCCAGCGAATAGGGTCCAAAGAAAACAACCTTGCGCTGAAATTAGGCGGGCTGAAACATTCCAAGCAAAAAATATAAAAAAGAACGAATAGAATCGGGTAGCGCCAATAGTCGTCGATATTTAGTTTTTGCAAGATCGCAACGGAACCGAGCGCCATAATCAGAGCCGGTAGGCCCAGGTATAGCGACTTTCGCAGCGGATAGTGGCTCACCGTTTCGTAAAGCAGTATCCCGGAAATAAACATTAGCAGACGTATATGCCTGGGATAATGGCTGAAGTAAACGAACATTAAAACGCTGACGAACAAAAATAACAGGACCCGAAATTTGTGGGGCCAAGATCTGAGATTGAAGCAAAAAATAACTAAAGGCGTGATTAAATAATAGAAAAATTCGTAACTTAAGGACCAGGCAACGGTTATTATGGGTTGGATGTTGAACAGGCCGGGCAACAATAAGTAGTTTTTAATAACGTAAATCGTACCGTGGACCGGACTGGACGGTATTTTGGATTCGTTTGGAAAAACTATCGACAGCACTAGATAAATAATAAATACGGCGGTAAACGTTGGGTAAATTCTCTGAATTCTCCGCCTGACATAGTTTAATAAAGGCTTTCTTTTTTTAATCAGCATTCCGTAAATCAGGAAGCCGCTCAACACGAAAAATAAGTCGACGCCGATATTGCCTACGCTTTGTAAATAGGCTGCAACCGCGTAAGTGAAACTGCCGGGATTGATCCAGGGTTTTGCCAGCGTCGTGTAATGCACGAGAAAAACCAAAAATACCGCAAAGCCACGAATGCCTTCCATTGACACGATCGTATTATGGTCGGCGTGGGTAATCTGGAACGGGTTATTGGGCCACTTCATCAGTTCTGTATTAATTGCGACTAGGTTTTCTAAAGATCAGGTCCGCCTATTGTTTGGCTTTATGGGCCAAATCCAATTCAACGGATGCTTCTGACTATAGCAGAAGGGCAGGGGGACGAGAATGCTGTAGCCAAAGGCAGTGCGTCGGCTAGTATTCGGCAAACCCTGGCAAGCTTGCCGGGAGTGATCGATTCGTCAGGCCGAACCGCTGCTATCGGGAATACGCACGGAGAGTATCCGGTTTCGGCAGGAAAGCTGTGGCTGCGGGGAGGCTCGGGCCGGCAGTCTGCCGGCCTGCTGTTGCGGGTTTTCGAGCCTGCTTAGATTTGTTTGACGTTGATATTCAAGGTTTGGATCCGGTAAGCGATTTGCCGCGGCGTCATGTCCAGCAAGCGGGCCGCCTTGGCTTGTACCCAGCCGCTTTGCTCCAGCGCGGCAATCACCCGTTCCCGCTCGTCCATACTCTCGTCGTGCAGATCGATATGCTTGATCGATTGCGGGGTGCGGCTGATGCCGATTTCGTTTTCCAGGCCGGTGCTGGCAATCACGTCGCGGTCGATAGTGCCGTCGGCGCTCATGATTGCGGCGCGCTCCAGCCGGTTTTCCAGTTCGCGGACGTTGCCGGGCCAGTCGTGTTTCATCAGGATGCGGATTGCACTTTCCTTGATTTCCAGCGGCCGGCCGCCTTGTTGTTTGGAGATCCGGTTCAATAAAAAGGCCGACAGTTCCGGGATGTCCTCGATCCGCTCGCGCAACGGCGGCATGTTGATCGGCATGACGTTGAGCCGGTAATACAAGTCCTCGCGGAAATTACCGTCGGCCACTTCCTGCTCCAGGTTGCGGTTGGTCGCGGCGATGATGCGGACGTTGACTTTCAGCGTGCGCACGCCGCCGACCCGTTCGAACTCGCCTTCCTGCAGTACTCGCAACAGCTTGGCCTGGAACGACGCCGAGATTTCGCCGATTTCGTCCAGAAACAGCGTGCCGCCGTCGGCCAATTCGAACCGGCCCTTGCGTTGGCCGATCGCGCCACTGAAGGCGCCTTTTTCATGGCCGAACAATTCCGATTCCAGCAAGGTGTCGGGCAGCGCGGCGCAGTTCAGCTTCAGAAACGGGCCGTTGGCGCAGGCGGAATTGAAATGGATCGAGCTGGCGACCACTTCCTTACCGGTGCCGGATTCGCCGCGGATCAGCACCGTGGTATGCCATTTCGCCACCTGACGAATGATGTCGAACACCTTCAACATCGGTTCGGAGTGGCCGATGATGTTTTCGAAGCGATAGTTTTTGACCAGGGTCTGCTTCAGATAATCGCGTTCATTCAACAGCTCGTTTTGTTTGCGTTCCATCACCCGCAGCATGTTGACGCTATGCGCGATCAGGTTGGCGACCATTTCCATGAAGCGGGCGCGTTCGCCCAGAAACGTGGCGTCGCAGGGTTGGGCGGCCAGAATCCCGACCACTTCGCCTTGTTCCACCGCCAGCGGCGAGCCGATGAAGGGCAGGTCCGGATCGTAAAGCCCCAAGCGGCTCAGGAACCGCGGTTCGTCGGCGATGCGTTCGACTACAATCGTGCTGCCTTCATCCAAAATCGCCCCGACCAGGCCTTCGCCGGGCTGGTAACGTACCGAGCGGTCGATGCCTTCGCCGTATATCTCGCAGATGCCCATGCTGTCGTCTTCGATGTCGCGCAGGGTGATCATGCCGAAGCGCAAGCCGCTACGTTTGTGCAAAATCTCCAGGATGCCTTTGAGTTTGCTGCGTAACTCGTGGGTGCTGTTCAGCAACTGGCTGACCATGTAGAGCGTATCCAGCTCCGATTCGACCAGTAATAATCGTTCAGTCATGGATGCTCACCATGGCGGAATTTTTTTGACAGGGAAAGCCGAGTTTGAAACTGCAGCCGTTTTGGTAATCGGGATCGATTTCGATCATACCGCTGTGCTGATTGACGATTTCCTTGACCATCACCAGACCCATGCCGGCCTGTGCGCTCTTCAGGTTTTGCGAGGTGGTGAAAAACGGCTCGAACACCTTGCTGCGCTGGTTGGCCGGAATCCCCGGCCCGCTGTCGGAAATAGTGACGTTGACCCAGTCGCGGTCGGTCGCCGTCGTGATTTTGATCAGCCGTTCGCGGCTGCCGGCGCGGTTCATCGCATCCACTGCGTTATCGATCAGTTGTTTGAACAGCATGCGCAATTTGTTTTCGGAGCCGAGAACATTGGGCAATACCGGATTCGGCAGCCAGTCGACCACGACGCCGTTGGCCAGGAATTTATTGCTGTGTAACAGCATGACTTCGTGCAGCAGTTGGTTCAGATTGACCGGTACCACCGCCGCTTCCGGGATTTCCGGCACGCAACGTTGCAGCGTTTCCAGGGTTTCTTCGCCCATTTTTTGCACTTGGCCGAGTAATTCGCGTAACGGGCCGTTGCTGGCGTCGTTACGTTGGCCCATGATTTGAATCGCTGCATTGATTTGATTCAAGGGCTGGCGAATTTGGTGCATCGCGCCCAGCAAGGTCTCGCGTATGCTGCGGATATGTTCCTCTTCGGCAAGCAAAGTCCGTAACGACTGAATCTGCAACTTTTCTTGTTGCCGGCGCAAGGTGGTGATGTCGTTGAGCGTCAACAACAAATAATCCTTGGATTGGCGGGCAAAAAAACTGTCGGCGCAGACGTCGTTTTCGATGAACCAGTTGCCGGAGCAGGAAAACCAGCGAGCCCCGCGCAAGCCGCTGCCTTCGATCCGGATTTCCCGGTTGGCGAAACCCTGGTGGCGATTGATGTCGGCGCCCCACAAGTCGCCCATTTCCTGCTCCAAAGCATCCAGAAAAAACAGGGCGGGCTCGTCTTTGTCCAATTCGCTGATCAGCATCTTGTACATTTGGTTGTCCAGCACTACGCGTTTGTCGCTGTCCAGCACCGCCATCGCTACCGGCGAAGCGTTCAATACCGATTCGATCAGTTGCTTCTGGTTGTTGACCTGTTGTTCGGCGTAGTGGGCCTGGGTCACGTCGCGGTGCATGCCGATGTAATGGCTGATCGCACCTCTTTCGTCCAGCATCGGTGCGATGGTCAAATCGGCCAGATAACGTTGTCCCATCTTTTGCCGGTTGACTAATTGCCCATGCCAGACCTGTTTACGGGATATGGTGTGCCACAAGTCGTAATAGATTTGTCTGGGGGTGGACTTGTCGGACAGTTGCGATTCGTTTTTACCGAGAATTTCCGCCGCGTTATAGCCGGTCACTTCGGTGAATGCGTCGTTGATATAAAGAATGTTGGCTTTCTTGTCGGTAATCGAAATCGCCACCGGCGCCTGCTCGACGGCCTTAACGAACAACGAAAACGGCAGCGTTTTGCTCGGCGTTTTGGCAACGGCTACTGCCGGACTGCTTCCGGGCGCGGCCGTTAGCAGTTCGGCGGTTTCGCTATCGATCTGGCTTTGCAGAAAGTCTGGAGTCGATTTGCTCATGCGCATAGATCTCGTCTGATTGATGAAGTCCACAAAACACATGCAATTTGGGCGCCAAATACGAATTTGCCTGCCTACGCTCGATAAATCCTGACGATTTGTGCGGTTTGCGACAATTTTAAACCCGGTTGTTTTGCCTCTGTGTTTTTTGACACAGAAATTTGTGGGGCCGATTTTGCGGTTTTTGCACTAAAACGGTGAGCTGACGGGCCTTTGCAGCGTTGGCACAATTGATGCTGATTACATTGCAAAACACCAGGTTTAAGGCGATGAGCGAATACTTACTTCTGATATTGGGTACGGCGTTGGTCAATAACGTCGTGCTGGTCAAGTTTCTCGGATTATGCCCGTTCATGGGCGTGTCCAATAAGCTCGACACGGCACTGGGTATGGGTTTGGCAACCACCTTCGTGTTGACGCTGGCATCCGCCGCCAGCTGGGTGTTGGAACACCGCTTGCTGATACCGTTCGATATCGGCTTTTTGCGGGTGCTGGGATTTATATTGGTGATCGCCGCCGTGGTGCAATTTACCGAAATGGTGATTCATAAGACCAGCCCGGTCATGTACCAGGTGCTGGGGATTTTCTTGCCGCTGATTACGACGAATTGCGCGGTGCTGGGTGTGGCCTTGCTCAACATCCAGGAGAAATACGATTTCGTGCAAAGCCTGCTGTTCGGCTTTGGCTCGGCAATGGGTTTTACCCTGGTGATGGTGCTCTTCGCCGGTCTGCGTGAACGCTTGGCGCTCATGGCAGTACCGGCGCTTTTTTCGGGGACGCCTATCGCTTTTATTACCGCCGGCATTTTATCGCTGGCATTTATGGGGTTTGCGGGTCTTTATACTAAATAAGAGGCGCATTATGTACGTACTGTCCGCCATCGTTGTTCTGACTGCACTGGGACTGTTACTGGGGCTGGCGCTGGGGATTGCCGGAAAGTATTTGAAAGTAGAGGCCGATCCGCTGATCGAAAAAGTGGAGGCGTTGATGCCCGGTTCGCAATGCGGACAGTGCGGTTATCCGGGCTGCCGGCCGGCGGCTGAAGCGGTGGTATCGGGCGCGGCGCCGGTGACTTTGTGCCCGCCGGGCGGGACGTCGCTGGTGGAGCAACTGGCCAAGTTGCTGGGCGTGGAAGTCGATTTGAGCCAGACCCAGGACCAGGAGCCGATGGTGGCCCGGGTGAGCGAGGAAACCTGCACCGGCTGCACCCGCTGCTTCAAAGTCTGCCCGACCGATGCGATCGTCGGCGCGCCGAAACAAATCCATGCCGTGGTTGCCGATGCCTGTATCGGTTGCAAAAAATGCGTCGAAGTCTGCCCAACCGAATGTTTGCAAATGTATCCGATCGAAGTGACCCTGCGCAATTGGCGCTGGCCTAAACCGCTGGCGGCCTGACGGAGAAGCCTATGCTCGCATTGTTCGAAAATCCCCGTTTGCGCGGCGGTATTCACGCCGAAGAACACAAAACCGAGACCTCGGCGCTGCCGATTGCGACCGATTTTCCGTTGCCGAAGAAACTGTATATTCCGGTGCAGCAGCATGTGGGCAAGCCGGCCGAGCCGTTGGTCATGGTCGGTGAAAAAGTGTTGAAAGGCCAATTGCTGGCGTACAGCCAAGGCACGATTTCGGCGCCGGTACATGCGCCAACCTCCGGCACCATTGTCGATGTCAAAGACTTTCCGGCGCCGCACCCGTCGGCCTTGCCGATCCGCACCGTCGTGTTGGAAAGCGACGGCCTCGAACAATGGGCGGAGTTGAACGTCGCAGAAGACCCGTTTCAGCTCGATCCGGAAGAAATTTGCCTGAGGGTCGGTGCGGCCGGCGTGGTCGGTCTGGGCGGCGCGGTATTCCCGTCGGCGGTGAAACTGAGTCTGGGCCGGAAGAACAAAATCCATACCCTGCTGATCAACGCCGGCGAATGCGAACCCTATCTGACTTGCGACGACCGCTTGATGCAGGAGCGGGCGGCGGAAATAGTGGCCGGCATCCGGCTGATGTTGCGCGGGATGGATGCGCCCAAAGCCTTGGTCGGGATCGAAGACAACAAGCCGGAAGCCTTTGCGGCGATGCGCGAGGCCAGCCGCGACTTCGCCAATATCGTCGTCTCGCAAGTGCCTACCCGCTATCCGATGGGCTGGGATCGGCAAATGCTGCGCTATCTGACCGGCCAGGAAATACCTGCCGACGGCCGCGCCACCGACATCGGCGTCGTAGTGCATAACGTTGCCACCGCGTACGCGGTTTATAAAGCCGTTTGTTTGGGCCAGCCCTTGATTAGCCGGGTGGTGACGGTGTCCGGCGCGGCGGTCGCGCAGCCGCAGAATGTCGAAGTCCCGATCGGTACCCTGATGTCGGAAGTATTGGCCTATTGCGGTTTGGACAAAGCCAGAATGGCGCGGCTGGTCATGGGCGGGCCGATGATGGGCGACGCATTGCCGATCGCCGAGGTGCCGGTGGTCAAGGCCTGCAACGGAATTCTGGCATTGTCGCAAGCCGATATCGAAGAGCCGGAAGTGCAGCCTTGCATTCGGTGCTCGAGTTGCGTGACGGCCTGTCCGGTCGGTTTGTTGCCGTTGGAGATGGCCAGCCGGATCAAGGTTAACCAACTCGATGCGGCGGTGGATTTGGGGCTGAAGGATTGCATCAGTTGCGGTAGTTGTTCTTACGTCTGTCCCTCTAACATTCCGTTGGTGCACTACTTCAAGTTTGCGTCCGGCGAACTGGTCAAGCGCCAACAAGCCGAGCATAAAGCCGAGCAAACCAAGCGTTTGATCGAAGACCGCAACAACCGGATGGAACGCATTCGCTTGGAAGCCGAAGCCGAAGCCGAGCGCGCCGCCGAAGCCCGTGCCGCCAGATTGGCCGCCCAGCAGCAGGCGCAGCAAGCTAAAGCCGAAGGTACCGAAAAATCCGCGCCGGGCGTCGCCGCCGAGGAGACCGCATGAGCAGCAAACCGATCAGCGGGCCGCACGTTGCGGCGACCCGCCGCGTAGACCAGATCATGTGGCTGGTGATTAAGGCCATGGCGCCGGCAATCGCCTGCGGCATATTTCTGTTCGGTTGGCCGGCCCTTTACTTGCTGGCAACGACCGTAGCCGCGGCACTGTTATTCGAAGCGTTCAGTTTGAAACTGAAGGGCGTTGCCGCCATGCCGTTTTTGCGCGACGGTTCTGCCATCGTCACCGGTTTGCTGGTGGCCATGACCTTGCCGCCCTGGGCGCCGTGGTGGATAGGCGTGGTCGGTGCGGCCATCGCGATCGTGTTGGGTAAGCACGTCTACGGCGGCTTGGGCCAAAATCTGTTCAACCCGGCCATGCTGGCGCGGGTGGCCTTACTGATTTCTTTTCCGATCGAGATGACGACCTGGGCCAACGTGTCGCCGTTGTTCGCGGGTCCGGGGATGATCGATAGTTTGGGTATTACCTTCGGCGGTTTGCAAAATGCCGATGCCGTGACCGGCGCCACCACCTTGGGTTACGTCAAAACCGAATTCTCCCAAGGCCGGTTGTTGCCCGGCAGTTTGTTGGATTATTCCGGTTTTCTGGCTTTTTTAGGCTGGGAACGCGGCAGTCTGGGCGAAACCTCTTCGCTGCTACTTTTGGCGGGCGGCATCTGGCTGATGCGGCAGGGCGTAATCAAATGGCATATTCCGGTATCGCTGTTGCTGAGCATTTTTCTGTTGTCGAGTCTGTTTCATTTACTGGATAGCCAGCACTATCTGGGGCCCTGGGTGCATTTGAATTCCGGTGCGGTGATGTTAGTGGCGTTTTTTATCGCCACCGACTACGTGACCTCGCCGAATACGCCGTTGGGCCAAATTATTTTCGGTGCCGGTTGCGGCATGTTGATTTACGTGATCCGCACCTGGGGCGGCTATCCGGAAGGTACCGGCTTTGCAATCTTGTTGATGAACGCAGTGACGCCGTTGATCGACCATTACATCCGTCCGCGGATCTACGGCCGTTACCGTAACGGCAAACCGCTCGATATTTCCAACTCCTGAGGCCGGCCATGAGTTCCGAACCCGCAAAACCTCAAACCGGGCTCAAAGCCGGCGAATTTTTAGAATCGGCGCGGCAACGTTGGGCTTGGTTCAGGCAAAAACTGGCGGTTTGGCTGGAACCCGATAATTTGCAGCAATTAAGGCCGCAAGTTAAATTTCAGGCCGGCGTGTTGGCCGGGTTTGCGCTGTTGGCTGCGATTCTGTTGGGCGTTGCCGACCTGGCGACCCGCGGCGTGATTGAATTGCGCTTGCGCGAAGATTTGCAGGCCAATCTGGCCCAGGTAGTGCCGGCCGAATTGCACGATAACGATCTGCTGCAGGACAGCGTGATGCTGGATGCCCGCGACAACAATCTGGGAAGCGAGCAAATCGAGGTGTATTTAGCCAAGCAAGCCGGGATGGTCAATGCGGTATGTTTCAAATTCGTGGCGCCGGACGGCTATGCCGGGCCGATTACTCTGGTGATGGGCGTCGACCGCAACGGCGAAATTCTTGGCGTACGGGTCATTTCTCACGTCGAAACGCCGGGTCTGGGCGACAAGATCGAAGTCACCAAATCGAAATGGGTGTTAGGGTTCAACGGCAAATCGCTGGATAACCTGAGCGTCGAACAATGGGCCGTGAAGAAAGACGGCGGCGTGTTCGACCAATTCAGCGGCGCGACGATCACGCCGCGCAAAGTGGTGCAGGCCATCAAGCGCGGTTTGGACTTTTACAAGTCGCACCAGGCGGAATTGCTGGCTGCCGGTTAACGTCGGTTAGTAAGCTCACTGAGCAGCGACTGCGTTGGCGCCGCCGATAGCGCACGAATCGCAACCAAGTTTTTATAAGGGAGCATAGCTGTCATGAATCTGTCGATTCTATTCTCTGCACAATACCGAAAAATCGCCCGCGACGGCTTGTGGGACAACAATGTGGTTTTGACCCAAAATCTGGCGCTGTGTCCGCTATTGGCTGTGACCGGAACCGCAACCAACGGTTTGGGCATGGGCTTGGCAACGATGGTGGTGATGGTGGCTTCCAACGCCGCGGTTTCGGTCAGCCGGCATTTGATCCCGTCGGAAATTAGGATTCCGATTTTCGTGCTGCTGATTGCGGCGCTGGTGACGCTGGTCGATATTTTTCTGAATGCCTGGATGCACGAATTGCACAAAGTATTGGGCCTGTTCATCCCGTTGATCGTGACCAACTGCGTGATTCTCGGCCGCGCCGAAGCCTTCGCTTCCAAGCAGCCGGTGATGCCGTCGATGTGGGACGGTCTGATGATGGGTGTCGGCTTTACCGGGGCGATGGTGGTGTTGGGCGCGATGCGCGAGATTAGTTCGACCGGTACTTTATTTGCCAACGCTTCGGTTTTGCTTGGCGAAAGTTTTCGCTTTCTGGAGACCGTGTTGATACCGGAATACAAAGGTTTCTTACTAATGGCGTTGCCGCCGGGCGGCTTTATCATGCTCGGGTTCATGGTGGCCTTGAAGCGGTTGTTGGATCGCAGAATTGCGCTCAAGCCGGCCCCGCTAGTGGAGGCGGCGGTGGAGGTGGTTGACGAGGATGCGGTCGCGGTGGAATAACAGGAGGCGAAGATGAACGTAGGGGTATGTTACGCACAGGCCGATCGGCAAATTTGGTTGCGTCTGGAAGTGCCTGACGGCAGCACCATCGCTGATGCGATCCAGTTGTCCGGCGTGTTGAAGCAAATTCCGGAGATCGATCTGGAAACGCAAAAGGTCGGTATTTTCGGTAAACTAGCCAAGCTGGATGCTCCGGTCAAAGAGGGCGACCGGGTGGAAATCTACCGTAAAATCACCGCCGATCCCACTCAAGTTCAACGGCGACGAGTGGCATAAGCGATGTATGTCTGCATTTGCAAAGCGGTGACCGATAGCCAGCTCGATGCCGCAATCGCCAGAGGGTTGTGTTCGCGCAAGCAGCTGTTCCATTGTTTCGGCGTGGGCGGCGACTGCGGCAAATGCAACAAGGATATTGCCCGAATCTTGACCGATAAATCCGCCGGACCTTTGCAGCAGACGGCGAATCGTCGGCACTGACCAAACCACATTACCCAGGAGATTAGACATGCAAGGCGACAAGAAAGTTATCGAGTATCTGAACAAGGTATTGGAAAACGAATTAACCGCGATCAACCAGTATTTTTTGCATGCCCGGATGTTTAAAAACTGGGGTTTGCACAAGCTCAACGAAAAGGAATACCACGAGTCGATCGACGAAATGAAACACGCCGACAAGCTGATCGAGCGGGTGTTGTTTTTGGAAGGTTTGCCCAATCTGCAAAGCCTGGGCCGCTTGATGATAGGCGAAAATCCGCGGGAAATGCTGGAATGCGACCTTAAGTTGGAATTGCTGGCGTTGCCGTTGTTGAAAGAAGCAATCGCTTACTGCGAATCGGTCAACGACTATATCTCCCGCGAAGTATTGGAGCACATCCTGGAAAGCGAGGAAGAACACGTCGACTGGCTGGAAACCCAGTTGGATTTGATCGAAAAAATCGGCTTGCAAAACTATTTGCAGTCGCAAATGTAACCCCCTTCTGCAAACAGCGGTCGCGCCGAGAATACCTTTGGCGGCGCGACCGCCGTTTCTCGCGCGTGTTCCCAACTTCCTTTCTTTAATTCAATAGTCGCGCAGGCGGCGAAATATCAGCTCGCTTGTCGACAGGGCCGGCGAAGGTACTTCAGCGAATATTTTCCGCGCCTCGCCACCACTTTCCGCTTATGGGTTATGCTTACTCCGATTGCTGGGAGCGGCCTTGGGCTGGTTGATACGGTCGTATCCCGCCGTTGCCGTCTAGCGGCGTGAGGTTGCCTATTTTTCTATCAAAACTGCCGGAATGGAGCGTATGCCGCAAAATGCTTTTACCCTGGAATCCTTGCTGGAAACACACGACTTGCCGCTGGTTATCGTCGATGCCGGTTTGAATGTGGTAGCCGTCAATCGGGCTTGGGAATTGGGGTTTGGCGCTTCCCGGCAGAGTCGGGTAGGTAAACCGTGCTGTCCGGACAACAGCGATTGCCGGCACCGGAAAATGTTCAGAACCTTGGAATCGTATGCGGGGGTCTATCCCGATTACAGTAATCCAGAGGCGCCGTCCTCGTTAAATGTACGCGGTTTTCCGCTGTTGGATGCCGATGCCACGCTGTATCTGGGGGAAGTGCAGACACCATTGCACAAAGGCCCGTCTGTAGAATCTGAGACCTTGATGGTAGGTAAGTCGCCAGCCTTTACCGAGTTTAAAACCCGGTTATGCCAGGCTGCCGATACTCAAGCTGCGGTAATGCTGCTTGGCGAGACCGGAACCGGCAAAGAGTTGGCCGCCGAGTTTGTCCACCGGAACTCCAAGCAGGCGAATGGCGAATTCGTGATTGTCGATTGCACCATCCTGGGTGAAGACTTGTTCGAAAGCGAGTTGTTCGGCCATGAAAAAGGGGCGTTTACCGGCGCCACCGCGGCGAAGAAAGGCCTATTCGAATTGGCGGACAATGGCACTTTGTTTTTCGACGAGATCGGCGATTTGCCGTTGTCGCAACAACCCAAGTTGTTACGGGCCTTGGAAAGCGGTCAATTTCGTCGTGTGGGCGGTACCACGATGCAAAAAGCGAAAGTCAGAGTGGTTTGTGCGACCCATCGGAATTTGGCGGAAATGGTCAAAAACGGCCGGTTTCGCGAAGACTTATTCTACCGGTTGTCGGTGTTTCCGGTGGGAACGCCGCCGTTACGCCAGCGCAAGCAGGACCTGCCGATATTGATCGACCATTTCCTGGGGCAACTCGCGGTGGGAGATGGGCGTTACAGCCTGACGCAAGCGGCGTTGGTCAAGTTGATCCAATACGATTGGCCGGGGAATATCCGCGAGTTGCGCAATTGTCTACAACTGGCCGCCGGTTTGTGTAAGGAACACAAGATTCAAGACACTGACATTCACTTTATGCAGCGTCCGGCCGAGATCGCTGAAACCGGAAACGGCGTTGCCGAGCAGCGCGAGCCAACAGCCTTGACCGGCTTGGCGCAGTACGAGGCGGAATTTATCGGTAGTCTGATGAAAAAATATCAGGGCAACCGCAAGCTGATAGCGGCCGAAATGAATATCAGTGAAAGAACGCTTTACCGGAAATTGAACCGGCTGCACTTGAACTAGGCCACGGGACGCGATGATGGAATCCAATTTGATCAACTGGACGCTGGACAACATCGGTAACCAGCAACGTAACGGTTTCACGCCGCCGCGGGATATGCGGGAAATGATTTCCCAGATCAAAGCGTTGCCGCCGTTGCCGGGCAGCGCAATGCGCATATTGAATCTGATCGGCGATCCGCATGCCGATGTCGCCAAATTGGCTGAAATCATTGAGCTGGACCCGCTATTGACGGCGCAAATCATCCGTTGGGCCAGTTCTTCGTTGTACGGCTACCGCGGCAAAATCACGACCGTACACGACGCGATTAGCCGGGTTCTGGGATTTAATTTCGTACTGGATCTGGCGCTGGGCCTGGCGGTGCTGGCGCCGCTGAAATCGCCGAAGGAAGGGCAGATCGGGACCCGGATGTTCTGGACTCACGCTTTGGCCAGTACTCGTTTAATGTCGCAATTGGCGGCGGCTATGCCGGAGCCGATGCGGCCGAGTTCCCAAGAGCTGTTTCTGGCCGGCTTGATGCACAACATCGGCTTTCCGTTATTGGGCCATCGGTTTCCCGATGAATTCAACTATCTGAGCGGCCTGATCAACGCAAATCCGAATTTGGCGATATTTAACCTGGAAAATTTCGCGTTCGGTTTGAATCACACCGAAATCGGCGCTTGGTTAATGAATGTCTGGTCGATGCCGCGCACAATCACCGATATCGTTTATCACCACCACAATCCTTGTTATCGCGGTGAGCATCACGTGCTGAATTTGCTGACTTTTTACAGCGATTGTCTGTTGGGCAAGTTGGGTATAGGCGATGCCGCGAATCAGGCTTGTCCCGACGACGTGCCGACGCTGTTGGGCTTGGACGAGGCGGCCTGCGAACGCATTCTCGACGGCCAAAATGACGAGATCAGTTATATTCTGGCAACGGCCGAACAGTTGACGGACTGAGCACTGCCGCTACAGGCAAGCGGCGTTGAATCCCGGTTACGCTTGGTGTGATTACAATTCGACCCCGCCCCCGGATTCCGAGGGCGCCAGGATCGGGTCGCATTTGGGATTAGGTTGAAGAATGGCTGGTTTCGACCAGGATTTTCAGTTTCGAGCCGGGTTTTATGTCCGCTTTGTTGCGCGGCACATTGTTCCATTTGCGCAATTCGGTAACGTTGACATTAAATTTTTTCGAAATTTGGCCCAGCGTGTCGCCCGGTTTGACGGTGTAACTGATTTGTTTGATGGCTGGTGCCGTGGATGCGACGGTGATGCTGCCGCTGGTCTTTTTGATGGTCAGTTTTTGGCCGGGTTTTAACGCGGCTTTTTTCGATAGCTTATTCCAACTGACGATGTCATCCTGATCGATCGCGAAATGCTGAGCCAGGCGGGACAAAGTGTCGCCTTTCTTGACCGTATACACCTGTTTGCCGGCCGGCATCGGCGCCGAGGTTTGGGCTGCCGGTGCCGACGAGGCTAGGCTGGTAGCTTCGCCTTTTTGCGATTGGTTGGACGCCGGAATCAGCAAGATTTTGCCTTGCGCCACCGATTCGTCTTCCAGGTGGTTGACGCTGGCAATTTCTTCAACCGTGGTGTGGTGTTTGCTGGCGATACTTTTCAGCGTCTCTTTTTTACCCACCGTATGGTGTTCCCAGCGGATGCGTTCTTCGTGCGGCAGTTCCGCCAGTTTTTCCTTGAATTTATCGGCTTTGTCGATCGGAATCAGCAAGTGCTGGGCGCCGTTCGGATCGGTACTCCAGCGGTTGTAACCCGGGTTCAGTTTCAAAAAATCGTCCAGCGGGGTTTGAGCCAGTTCCGCGGCTTTACCCAGGTCGATCTGAGATTTGACGTCGACCAGTTCAAAGTAAGGCTGGTTGGCGAATTGGTGCAAGTTGACGTTGTATTTTTCCGGATTGGCAAAGATTTTGGCGATCGCCAACAGCCGGGGGACGTAAGCCGAGGTTTCGCTATTCAGATCCAGCGACCAGAAATCGGTGGGTTGGCCGCGTTCGACATTCCGGTCCACGGCATTCTTGATATTGCCCTTACCGGCATTGTAAGACGCCAGCGCCAGCAGCCAGTCGTTATTGAAGGTTTCGCTGAGCTCTTTTAAGAACGTGGTGGCTGCCTGGGTCGATTCGACCACGTCGCGGCGGCCGTCGTACCAGCTATTTTGTTTCAGGCCGTAAAGCTTGCCGGTCGGCGGAATAAACTGCCACAAGCCCGATGCTTGCGCCGGCGACATTGCATCCGGGCGGAAAGCGCTTTCCACAGCCGGTAACAAGGCCAGCTCGCCGGGGATGTTTTTGGCTTCGATTTCGTTCAATATGAAATAAAGATAAGGTTCCGCCCGCTGCTGGACTCGGGACAGATAGTCCGGATTACGCAGATACCAATTTACTTCGCGGTCTATCCGGGGGTGGTCGATTTCAGGCAATGCATACAGCGACAACATTCTGTCCCACAGCGTGTTATGTTCTTTGGCTGCTTCCTGTTTCTTAGACGAGCTGATAGCTTTGCCATTGCGGGTAAATACGGAAAACTTACTCGTGGAAGACTGGGTCAGATGATCTTTCTGAGCTTGTTGGCTACAACCTGTAACCAGCAAAATAGGTAGTAGATAAGACAGATGACGGGCTGATTTTTTAGAAATTGAGCGGGGCATTGTCTGAACTCGCTAAAATAAAAAAATTAGATCGTAGCATGGCTTTCTAAAATAGCCAAAAAACATAGCCTTATCGGTTGAATAGATGAAAAGACAATTCTTGTTTGCACTATACGAAACCCCAAGGGGGAAGCTGTTGCAAACCATGGAAGCCAGTTACCTGAAACGCTCGATTACCGTCAGTTGCAAACAAAACCAATTGCAAATCGGCGGACTGGGCTGGGAGAAAGAGTTCGTCGATTTTTCGCTTTACCGCAATTATCTGATTCTCGACGGCAAGGCGTTGGGCGATGCCGACGCGCTCAAAGTGGCCGCTAAGGCCTTTAGCTTGCCGATACAGACCGAGTCGATAGATTTGGTGATTTTGCCGCATATACTCGAGTTCGATGCGCGCCGGTTCCAGACTCTGCGCGAGGTCAACCGGGTGCTGAAGCCGGGTGGCGAATTGGTGGTATTGAATTTCAGTCCGTTTAGTCTGGCGGTTCGGTTTCAGTTTCTGTGGGACCGAAAAATGGCCGATTCCTGGCGCGCGCATTTCATCAGTAAATCGCGGATGTTGGATTGGTTAAAGTTGATGAATTTCGAGCTGTTGACTGCGGCCGAGTTCGGTCTGGATAGTTACACCATTTCCCACGGCAAGTTCCAAACCGGATTCGCTGCGTTGTTTGCGATGGCCTACGGCATTAGAGCGGTAAAGAGACAATATACCCTGATACCCCTGACCGTCGAAAAACGGCGTAAAACCAAATTAGCGACTGCTGCGGCGGGCTTGGAGTCGCGCTCACACGAGGATTCATAAACATGGCGGAAACGGTCAACATATACACTGACGGCGCGTGCAAGGGCAATCCGGGGCCCGGCGGCTGGGGGGTGTGCCTGGACTATAAGGCTCACCGCAAAGAGTTGTTCGGCGGAGAGGCAGAAACCACCAATAACCGGATGGAATTGATGGCGGCGATTCAAGCGCTGGAAACCTTGAACAAACCCTGTAGCGTCAGGCTGTATACCGATTCTAAGTACGTGTTGCAGGGTATTACCGAATGGATGCCCAACTGGAAAAAACGCGCTTGGAAAACGGCTGCCAATCAGCCGGTGAAAAACGTTGAATTGTGGCAGCGTCTGGATGCGGCGATCCAACGCCATCGGATCGATTGGGTCTGGGTCAAGGGCCATGCCGGCGTTCCCGGCAACGAACGCGCCGACCAGTTGGCAAACCTGGGTATTCCCCCGGTTGCCGGGTTACTCAATAATTAAACAGGTGATACATGATAGGTTCGGTAGCGGCGGCGTTAATCGCAGTATGGTTTTACAACACGGCCGCGCGCTCGGGCCGGCCGGCGATTTCCTGGGCGGTGTCCGGGGTAGTGGTCTATTTTTTGGCGGCGGTGCTTTGGACGTTGATCGTGACGCCGATGATTAAAGATACGGCAAGTCACACTCAAAATGGTTTGTTGGTATTCACCGTGCAGTACGCCTACATCGCTTTTGGCGTAGCGGTCGCGCTGGCTATCAACGCCTGGTTGAATAAGTCGGCTTGACCCGGCCGGTGCGATGGCGGGTTGGTCGGTTTACATCATCGAATGTTGTGACGGTAGTCTGTATACCGGCATCACTACCGATGTCGAACGGCGGTTTCGCCAGCATCTGACCGGCACTGGCGCCAAGTATTTCAGGTCCAAGCAGCCGCTTCGGATCGTTTACACGGAGTCGGAACACGACAGGGCGACCGCCAGCCGGCGGGAAGCCGAGATCAAGCGCATGGCGCGGGTCGAAAAGCTGGCAATGCTGCAATCGGCCCGCTAAGCGGACAAGTTTGTGGTGGGTTTGCAATTGCCCCGCGGCTACGTCCCTGTCAGCCGCAAGTTGGCCGGCTTGTTATCAAAAATTGACTTTAAAACCGGCTTGGACCAAACGCGGCGAGCCCGGCAGAATGCCGCGGGTCCTGTCGACGATGTAAGTCTCGTCGAGCAGGTTTTTCAGCGATACGAAGAAATCGGTGTTGATCGGTTTGGCGTGATAGGTGGTGGCGACGTTTAACACTACATAGTCGTCGATTTTGCCGGTTTGGCCGTTACCGTTGACCGGCGCCGTGCCGGTATTGGCAAAATCGCTGAATTGTTCGCCGACGTAAGCCGTTTCCAGATGCAGATCGAAGCCGCTGGGATGGGCATAACCGATGGTGGTGGTCAGGTTGTGTTCCGGCGAGTAGGGCAGGCGGTTGCCGACAAAGTTGCCGTTGGCCATCGCAATTGCCGTAGCGTTGTTGCAATCGGTGCCGGTGGCCAGACAGCGGAAAGCGGAAGTCATCTCGGCAGTACCGACCCAAGTGTAAGCGGCTTGCAGGTAAACGTTATGATCGCTGTCGAACAACGGGCCGAAGTCCTGGCGGGCCGACAGTTCGGCGCCCTGGTATAGAGCCTGTCCGGCGGCCAGCGGGGTGGAACCGCCGGCGATGCTGCCGACTGCGTTTTGCTGCAAGAAATCGGCGTGGAACAAGGTGGCATCCAATTTGGCGCCTTTATATGGTTTGGTCCTGACGCCCACCTCGTAATTCCAACTTTTCTCCGGCCCGACGTCCACGACGGTGCCGACATTGCTCAGCGTATCCTCCGCGCGCGGCGGGGCAAAGCCGCCGTGAAAACCGAAAAAGGTGGTGATCTTGTCGTTCGGGGTATGCGCGATACCGAACGCCGGCAAGATTTCGGTCAGCGTGGTATCGCCGGCAGCGTTGGTGAGTTTGTTCAGGCGGCGAAAATCGACGTGTTCGATACGAACGCCCGGCGTCAAACTCCAATCGCCGAGTATGAACCGGTTTTGGGCGAAGCCGGAGTAGGCATCGGTTTCGCGCTCGTTACGTTCGGCGAACGAGGTTATCGTGCCGGTCAAAAATTGTTTATTTTCCTGAATCCGCTGCTGTTCTTCGAAGTGGGCGCGGAAGCCGATGTCGAGTTCGTTGTCGACGCCCAGGGTTTTGTGGTTGACATGGAGACGCGGTTCGACGCCGTAGCTGTAGTAATCCCGCAACCGGCCCTGAATCGAGTTGCAAGCGTCGGGATTGACCGCGACGCCATTGAGTCTGGCGGTATTGAAGCCGCACTGGTTGTCGGTGGTCGTGCTGGCTTGGCGCCACCAGTCGCGATGGAAATGCGACCAATAGACATTGGTGGTCAACGTTGCGTTATTGTTGATGCTGTACTGGTGGGTGACTGAAGTACCCCAGCGGTCGGTCATCATCCGGTCGTTTTTAAACGGGTTGTAGCGAATCCCGAAGTTGCGCATTTCGGCGTCGGTGATGCCGGAATAGGTCAATTGCGAGTCTTCCTGGAAATAGTTGGAGCGAATGGTCAGGGCATTGCTCGCGTCGATATCGTAGACACCTTTAATGTTGAAATCGTTGATGTCGGAATGGGTATTGTCGCGGGCGCCGCGGCTTTCTTTGTGAGTGATATCGACCAGACCGCCGAAATCGCCGACCGTGCCGCCATAGTTGAAATGGCCGTCGTAAAAGTCGCGGGTACCGCCGGTAAAGCTTAGATAACCGCCGGGCTTGCTAGGCGGATTCGGCGTCAGATAGTTGATAGTGCCGGTGATGGTTTGCGGGCCGTACAAGATTTGCGACGGACCCTTCAACACTTCGATGCTGGCGAAACGTTCGATCGGCGGATGGTAATAACTGGCATTATCGCCGTAAGGAGCGTACGAGAGCGGGATGCCGTCTTCCAATAACAAGGTTTTGGTGGAGCGGGTGGGGTTCATGCCGCGGATACCGATGTTGGGCCGCATGCCGAAACCTTCCTCGTCGCGGGCATTGACGCCAGGGATTTTTCGCAACGCCTCGTTGACGTTAAACACATGGCTTTCGAACAACTCTTCCTGGGTCAGTACATTAATGGTGCCGGGGATTTTTTGCAGGGTTTCCGCGGAATCGACGATTTCCACCACCGGCATTTCCAGCTCAGAATCTTCGGCGGCGGGTGCTGCGAGCAAAATCGGAGAATGGCCGAGGAGTATGGCGATTTGACCGGGTATCAAGAGGTGTGAATATTTTTTCGGCATGGTGTTGATCCGCATCGGTAGTTTCTATAAGACAAGTAGGGTATTTACCAAAGTTAACGGAAGTATACGTTCCTTAATGCAAAAGGTAAATGATAATGCATATTATTTACCATTCACTTTGGTAGTGGTGGCGTGAGTGTCTTGCGCCGCATTGGATTGGATTTTTTGCTGTTTTATTTTTAGCCCTGTACCATGCCCGGTCATTTGTTAAGTTTGGGGAAAACGATGAATAAACATCTGCAACAAGTCAGGGCTTTTCACGACACTTTCGGCATCGTCCAACCGGAAGAAGGCGATGCCGGCCGTCTTTCGGATATGGATATTGTCCTACGCCAGGCTTTGTTGCTGGATTGCGCCAGCGACACCTTTAAAGCGATTGCCGCCGGCGATCTGGAAAAAATACTGGCCGGTTTGGTGGACTTGGCGTTCAACGCATTGGCGGCCATTGCGACCCGCGGCGACGATGTGGTGACAGTTGCGGCCAACTGGCGCCAGGACGGTTCGGTCTTGTCGGTGGTCAGGGTTTTATCCGATAAGGTCAACCAATGCGCATCGGGCGAAACCGTGCATTACTCGGGTTTGTATTCCATCTGCGTGCATCTGGCGCAGCGTTTCGTCAATGCCGATTTCGACCAGGCCTTCCAAATTTTGCAGCGCCATCTATTAAGTGGGCAGGGCGATTCGGTACGGATCGACTTGAGTCCGGCTTTGTTCGAATAAGCGGGCTACTATGCTTGGGCGACCCTACAAATTAGGTTTCGTCGGCATCGGCCTGATGGGCCGGCCGTTGGTGTTGCGCCTGCTGCAAGCTGGTGACCAAGTTTGGGTTTGGAATCGAAATCGGGAAAAGACCAAGCCGGTAGCTGAGGCCGGTGCCGTGGTTTGCGGTTCCGTTGCCGAACTGGTGCGTGCAGTCGATGTGACAATTTTGTGTTTGTCGGATACCGCCGCCGTAGAACAGGTTGTCGCAAGCCAAATATTGGACAACGGCGGTCCCGGTAAATTGCTGATCGACTTGTCCAGTATCGACCCGGAAGCCACCCGGCGGCTGGCCCGTGAATTGGAATCCGCGTGCGGCATGGCTTGGATCGATGCCCCCGTTTCCGGCGGCACCGCCGGCGCCGAGCAAGGAACTTTGGCCATCATGGCGGGAGGGGATGCGGCCGATATTGCCCTTGCGCGCGAGGTGCTGCGGCCTTTATACAGCCGCCTGACTCATATGGGGCCGGTCGGTAGCGGCCAGACCACCAAGATTTGCAATCAAATGATCGTCAGTTGCAATGTACTGGTGATTGCGGAAATGATGGCCCTGGCCAAAGCGGCAGGCGTTGACTCGGCCAAAATACCGGAAGCTTTGGCCGGCGGTTTTGCCGATTCCAAACCCTTGCAAATCGTGGGGCCGGAAATGGCGGCAGAGCGTTTCGAACCGGTGAAGTGGCGGGTTAAAACCTTGCTGAAGGATTTGAACATGGCGGTCGAACTGGCCACCAAGCAGGGCAGCGCGGTGCCGATGTCCGGGCTGGCGGCGCAACTGATGCAATTGCACGGCAGTCGCGGATTTCTGGAGCAGGACCCTTCGACCTTGGTCAAACAATATCTCAAACCTTAACCATGTTGCAGTTTTCGGCCAATCTCAGCCTGCTATTTAACGAATATCCGCTGGCGCAACGGTTCGCTGCCGCCAAGGCCAACGGTTTCGATGCGGTTGAAATTCAGTTCCCCTACAGCGTTCCGGCCGCGGAATTGCGGCAGCTATTGGATGACAACGGTTTGCGGCTGGTGTTGTTCAATGTCGATGCCGATACCTTGTTGCAAGGCGGCGAAGGTCTCGCCGCGGTGCCGGAAAAGCGGCAGGATTTTCAACGAGCAGTGGAACAGGCGCTAGGCTATGCCGAAGTGTTGCGGCCCGGAGCGATAAACGTGTTGCCCGGCCGCTGCCAGAACTCGGAACGGTTGGCCGAATACCGGGCAACCTTTCTGGAAAACCTGGATTACGCCGTTCGGGTGTTTGCTGAGCGAGATATCATCACCGTTTTCGAAGCGGTGAACAGTTTCGATATGCCGGGATTTATTGTCGATAGCAGCGCGCAGATGCTGAAAATACTGCACGACTTGAATCATCCGCAATTGCGCCTGCAATACGACATTTATCACATGAGCCGGATGGACGAGGATTGCGCCGATTTTCTGCGCCGCCACATTGGTCAGGTCGGCCATATCCAGTTTGCCGACTGTCCGGGACGCGGTGAACCGGGTAGCGGGGCAGTGGATTTTTCAGCCTTGTTCCAACTTATTCGCGATTCCGATTACGCAGGCTGGACCGGAGCCGAATACCGGCCAAGCGCAGTAACCGCCGATAGCCTTACTTGGCTGAAAAGCTGCTCGGCAGGCAATATTCGCGCGGTATAATCCAAATAACGTCCAATTGTTAGACCAGAAATATGTCCAAGCATAACTTCACGATTCACCATGCCAGTCTGATTGTTTCCGATACCGAGCAGTCGCTGCGTTTTTATCGGGATGTACTCGGCATGCAGCTTATCGAACGTCCGCCGTTGCCGTTTCCAGGCGCTTGGCTGGCAATCGGCGACCAGCAAATCCATTTGTTGGAACTGGAAAACCCGGATCCGACTACCGGTCGGCCGGCCCACGGTGGTCGCGACCGCCACGTGGCGATGCATATCGATTCGGTGGACGCGTTGCGGAGCGATTTGGAGGCGTCCGGTGTGGCTTATACGCTAAGTATTTCCGGACGTCGGGCTTTGTTTTGCCGGGATCGCGACGGTAATGCGCTGGAGTTCATCGAGCGGGCTTGAGTGTATGCGATTAGGGCGCATCATGTACCTGGGGTTGACGGTTGGCAGTCTGGCGATGTTGTTGTTTGTAACCGGTTTTTTCTGTTTTCGGCTTGGCTTGGTTTTACTGGCCGGTTTTTTTTACGCTGTAGCGAGTAAGTTTCTATTACTTGCGATGGTTGGGTTGGGAGTGCTTGGTCTGATTGCTTTGGCAAAAGCACTGTATCGGGAGTTGCGCAGCTATTTTCGGCGCGATGCCGCGGAAATTCGCTGTTGGTGGGCGTTGCGCAACCAACTCCGTGACGCCGGCTTGCGCGCCGCTGCGGAGGCGCGGCAACTGCGTTATCGGATGCAACTTGAGCGTGGGCGTATCTCTGCCGCAAACAACCGTAAACATTTGCGGCAATTACGGCAGGCTATCGCAGCTGAGCTGGCGGCGGTCCGCAAGCGGGTGCCCGCTGCGACTTATAAGGCACTGCGCAAATCGCTAAGGCAACATTACAAGCAGGCGGATGCGGCCGCGATGCTGGCATTGCGCAAACAATTGCCATGTCCGTGATGCGGCGCTGGTTGGCGGAAGCCTTGACGTTTTGGCGGCGTAGTAGCGACGACAATCTGCATTGGCGCTTGTCCCGGCAGGACGACCTGGTGCAACTGCGCCGCGAACAAGCTTTGGCCGAGCAGGAATTGGTGGCGGAATTAAAAAAACGCAGCCAGCAACTCGCGCACGAATTGGCTTTGAACAAGGCACGCAACCAGAATGAACTGGCGATGCTGAAAACCCGTTGTCGGCAAGACTTGCAGGATTACCAGCAATATTTGCAGTCGCTGGATAAATTGAAAGACTCGCTATGCCGTAGCTACGGTCACTTGCCGGAAGCGGTCGCATTCACGATCCATCACCACGCCAAACAGTTGCTGAACCGGATGTGGGAGACTGACGAACCGCAGCAGAAATTGCAGATTGAAATGCAACTGTTGCAGTTCATGACGGCTGTTCACGAAGACAGTCGGGCGTCGTTACAGTCGGATACCGCCGAAGGCCTGCCGCAGCGGGCGTTGGCCTGTATCGATGCCGATTTCGAAAATCAGATCGGCTGAAAATATTCTTCGATATCTTTAATCAGCTTTTTATTCAGCGCGAACATCACTACGTGGTCGCCTTCGGCGAACACGGTATCGTGATGGACCGGAATCACTTCCTTTTCCCGAATCAAAGCGCCGAGAATCACGCCGTCGGGTAAGTTGACTTGGTCGACGCGCAAGCCGACTACCGATGAAGAGTTCTTGCTGCGGTGGGCGATGGCCTCTATGGCTTCGGCGCTGCCGCCGCATACCGAGCTCACGCCGACCACGTCGCCTTTGCGGACGTGCTTTAAAATCCCGCCCAGCGTCTCTAGTTTGGGTTGAATCGCCAAATCGATATCGCTGCCGTCCAGCAGTTTCAAGTAAGAGTTATTGTTGACCAGGCAGATCGATTTTTTCGCGCCCAGTTTTTTGGCCAAGCCGGCGGCGATCAGGTTGATGCCGTCGTTATTGGTAATCGCGCAGAACAGGTCGATGTTCTCGATCATTTCTTCCTGCAGTAGGGATTCGTCGGTGCAATCGCCGTGCAAAATCAGGGTGCGGCGCAGGTCGTTGGCGATTTCCCGGGCGCGGTTGATATCCTTTTCGATGATTTTGACCTGGTAATTGTGCTGCAAGGCGATGCCCAGACGCTTGCCGACATGGCCGCCGCCAGCCAGCATGATCGTTTTGATCGGCGATTCCAGCTTGTGCAGGTCGATCAGGGTCTTCAGGACTTTCTCGCGCGGGCAGACGAAAAACACTTCGTCGCCGCTGGCGATGACCGCTTCGCCGTTAACCGCGATTGCCTTGCCGTCGCGGAAGATCGCCGCAACCCGGATCATGCTGTCGGCCAGTTTTTCTTTGACGGCGTGGATGCGTTTGCCGGTCAGGAAACCGGTCGGCACTACCCGGATCGAAAACAAACGGACTAAACCGTCGGCGAATTCGGAAACGTGCAGTGCGCCGGGGTATTTGATCAGATTGTGGATGGATTCGGTGACGACCTGTTCCGGGCTGATGACAATATCGATGCCGCCGGGTTGGAATAATTGCGGATGGTTCAGGAAGTCGATCGCTCGCACCCTGGCGATGGTTTTGGGTTTGCTGTACAGCGTGTTGATCACCTGGCAGGCCAGCATATTGGTTTCGTCGCGGTCGGTGACGGCGATCACCATGTCGGCGTCGCGAATGCCGGCTTGTTCCAAAATACTCGGATGGGCAGCGTTGCCTTCGATGGTGGCGATATCCAGGCGTCCCTTCAGTTCGGTTAGCAGGCTCGGGTTTTTGTCGATAACCACGATATCGTTTTCTTCGCTGGCCAGGGCGCCGGCAACCGATGAGCCGGTCACGCCGGCACCTAATATAACTATTTTCATGACACGTAACGCCGGGGATAAGGGCTTGGCGGACAGATTCCGCTAGATGCTAAGCCAGCTGGGTTAAAGGCCGCGGATTATACGCCTATCGCCCGGCATGTCCATGCTAAAACCCGAGCTTGGCGGCGCCGAATTGCCTGCGGATACCGGCGCTGGCGGTGCTGGTATAAAACGCGGCGGGGATTAGAGTTTGCCAACGATTTCGACCTGCGCGCACAACCGGGCTAAACCGGCCTCGTTCGCTATGTAAGCCGTCGGCCGGCTCAGTGCGTTAGGCTTGTTTTCTGGTCATTGCCGCCTCATAACGTTTATAATCGCAAACTTTGGTTCACTCTCACACTGGAAGTATCATGCTGGGTAAGCTGGTTAAAATGGTAGT
This sequence comes from Methylomonas sp. Uni0011, assembly GCF_056850255.1. Classification (NCBI taxonomy): domain Bacteria; kingdom Pseudomonadati; phylum Pseudomonadota; class Gammaproteobacteria; order Methylococcales; family Methylococcaceae; genus Methylomonas; species Methylomonas sp. Uni0011. The sequence goes on along the minus strand of NZ_JBVVNO010000001.1, from coordinate 495,044 downwards.
TGGCAGCCGCAACGACAGGCTGGTCAAGAAGAAACGCAAGCTGGTCAAGAAAGTCAATGCGCTGGCCGCCGAGTACGAAACATTATCCGACGCCGCTTTGCAGGCTAAAACGCAAGAGTTCCGCGATCGCTTGACCCAGGGTGAAAAACTCGACGATTTGTTGCCGGAGGCGTTTGCCGCGGTCCGCGAAGCTTCCACCCGCGTTTTCGGCATGCGCCATTTCGACGTGCAGTTGATCGGCGGTATGGTGTTGCACAGCGGCAAGATTGCCGAGATGAAAACCGGCGAGGGTAAAACCTTGATGGCAACCTTGGCCGCATACTTGAACGCCTTGCCCGGCAAAGGCGTACACGTCGTTACCGTCAACGATTATCTGGCCCGGCGCGACGCGGAGTGGATGGGGCGGCTCTACGGATTTCTGGGATTGACCACCGGCGTCATTGTCAGCGATTTGAACCACGAACAACGTAAAACTGCCTATGCGGCAGATATCACCTACGGCACCAACAACGAATTCGGTTTCGACTACCTGCGCGACAATATGGCGTTTAGCCTGGAACAGAAAGTCCAGCGCGAGTTGCATTTTGCCATCGTCGACGAGGTGGACTCGATCCTGATCGACGAGGCCAGAACGCCGTTGATTATTTCCGGTCAAGCCGAGGGTAGTACCGACATCTATTCGATTACCAACCGCATCATTCCGCATCTGACCAAGCAGGAAAAAGCCGAGGATCCGGAGCAGCAAGACAAGATGCCGGGGGATTACGCGGTCGATGAAAAACAGCGGCAAATTCACTTGACCGAAGCCGGTTACGAGAAAGTCGAACGTTTGCTGACCGAGCAAGACTTGATTCCGGAAGGCTCCACTTTGTACGACCCGGTCAACATTCGCTTGATGCATTACTTGAACGCCTCTTTGCGGGCGCATGTCTTGTTCCAGCGCGACGTCGATTACGTGGTCAAAGACGGCCAAGTCATTATCGTCGACGAGTTTACCGGCAGGATGATGCTGGGTCGGCGTTGGTCCGAGGGTTTGCACCAAGCGATGGAAGCCAAAGAAGGAGTGCCGATTCAAAACGAGAACCAGACTCTGGCTTCGATTACCTTCCAGAATTATTTCCGCCTGTATCATAAGTTGTCCGGTATGACCGGTACCGCCGACACCGAAGCTTTCGAGCTGAATAAAATCTACGGTCTGGAAGTCGTGGTGATTCCGACCCACCGGCCGATGATTCGCAAGGACATGGGCGATTTGGTCTATCTGTCGGCCCGCGAGAAATACAAAGCCGTGATCGAAGACATCAAGGACTGCGCCAAGCGCGGCCAACCGGTCTTGGTCGGCACCACCTCGATCGAAAATTCCGAACGGATTTCGGCGATGCTGCGCGAGCAGGGCATCAAGCATGAAGTCTTGAACGCGAAACAACACGAGCGGGAAGCGCACATTATCGAAATGGCCGGTTTGCCCGGCGCCGTCACGATTGCCACTAACATGGCCGGTCGCGGCACCGACATCGTTTTGGGCGGTAACTTGAATGCCGAACTCGATGCGCTGGGGCCTGACGCCAGCGAAGCCGACAAAGAGCGGGTTCGCGGTGCTTGGCTGGATCGGCACGAGCAAGTGTTGGCCAGCGGTGGTCTGCACGTGATCGGCTCCGAGCGTCACGAATCGCGGCGGATCGACAACCAATTGCGCGGCCGCTCCGGCCGGCAGGGCGATCCTGGTTCGACCCGGTTTTATTTGTCGCTGGAAGACGATTTGATGCGGATTTTCGCGTCGGAACGGGTGGCGTCGCTGATGCAGAAGCTGGGCATGGAAGAGGGCGAAGCGATCGAACATCCTTGGGTGACGCGGTCTATCGAAAGCGCGCAACGCAAAGTCGAGAACCGTAACTTCGATATCCGCAAGGAAATTCTCGCTTACGACGACGTCGCCAACGACCAGCGTAAGGTGATTTACGCGCAGCGTAATGAATTGATGGCAGCTGAGGATATCAGCGACATTATTGCTGCGATTCGCGCCGACGTGTTGAACGACGCGATTACCCAGTTCATTCCGCCGAAGACGATGGAAGAGCAATGGGACGTGCGTGGTCTGGAAGCCCATTTACAGCAAGAGTTTCATTTGAGCTTGCCGCTGGGCGATTGGTTGGACAGCGACCGCAGTTTGAACGAGCAGAAATTGCGCGAGCTGATTGTGGAAAAGGCCGCGGAAGAAGGCCTGCGCCGCGAGCAGACTGTTGGGACGCAAGTCATGCGCCATTTCGAAAAATCGGTCATGCTGCAAGTGCTGGACAACGCCTGGAAAGAACACTTGGCCGCAATGGATCAATTGCGTCAAGGTATCCATTTCCGCGGTTACGCGCAAAAGGACCCGAAGCAGGAATACAAGCGCGAATCCTTCCAAATGTTCAACAGCTTGCTGGACCACATCAAGCACGAAGTCGTGATGATTTTGGCCCGAGTGCAGATCGCGCGGGAAGAAGACGTGCAGGCCATCGACGAGCAGCGTCAGGCGCCGCAGGAAATGCATTTCGAGCACGCCGAAGCCCAATCCGTATTTGAAGAGACTGCACCGGCTCCAGCCGCGCAGGAACCGGAGTCAGAGTCCGGTTTGGCGGAACAGCCTTTCGTGCGTCACGGCGCCAAGGTCGGCCGTAACGATCCGTGTCCCTGCGGATCGGGTAAAAAGTACAAGCAGTGCCATGGTAAGCTAGAGTGATCGGGATTGCGGTGCCGCTAGCAAGCGCGGCACCGCACCGACTCGGTGCTCGGAGTTTAGAGCTCGGCTCGCCGCCCGCAATTGCGGCTCGAGGCTTAATAGTCCACTAGTTCCTGAGGTAATCACTATGCCGCATAGAGTTTTTCATAAAAGCAGTCCCGCCGCCGATATCACCAAATTGCCGAAACTCGGCATGGAAAAAAAGCATTTCATTGCCGATTTCAAACACTACTACAGCCACCGCCTCGGCCGCGACGAAAATTGCCGTTCGCCCCATTACGCCTATGAAGCGCTGTCTCTAGCCATCAGTGACCGCTTGGTTGAGCGCTGGAAGAAAACCTACAACGTTTATCGCGATTCCGATTGTAAAAAAGCGTTCTATCTGTCGATGGAATTCCTGATCGGCCGTTCGTTGAGTAACGCGATGTTGAATTTGGGCGTAGACGATGTCGTCACGCAAGCCTTGTACGATTTGGGCTTAGAAGCGGAAGAATTAGTGGAAAGCGAGCCCGATGCCGGATTGGGTAACGGCGGCCTGGGGCGGTTGGCGGCTTGTTTTATCGATAGCTGTGCCACCTTGCAATTGCCGGTCACCGGCTACGGTTTGCGTTACGAATACGGCATGTTTTCTCAGCAAATCGTCAACGGCGAGCAGATCGAGCGCCCGGACCACTGGCTGCGAATGGGCAACGTTTGGGAAATCGAGCGCCCGGAATACATGCATCGGATCAAATTCGGCGGCCGGACCCAAAGCCATATCGACGAAAAAGGCAACAAGCGCACCAGTTGGATCGATACTCACGACGTGTTGGCTATGCCATACGACACGCCGGTGCCGGGTTATAAAAACGGCACGGTAAACACTCTGCGGCTGTGGAAAGCGATTGCCACCGAAGAGTTCAATCTGCAGGAATTCAATGCCGGCGACTATGCCGAGGCGGTGGCCGAGAAAAATACTGCCGAAAACATCACGATGGTGTTGTATCCGAACGATGCCAACGAAAACGGCAAGGCTCTGCGCCTGCAACAGCAGTATCTACTGGCGTCTGCCAGTTTGCAGGACGTGATTGCCAACTGGGTCGGCCGTCACGGCAATAATTTCGCTAAATTCGCCGAGAAAAACTGTTTTCAGCTGAATGACACCCATCCCAGCATCGCTGTCGCCGAATTAATGCGTCTGTTGATGGATATTCACGGCCTGTCCTGGAAGGAGGCCTGGGGTATCACCCGCAGTACGATGGCATATACCAACCATACCTTGTTGCCCGAAGCGCTGGAAAAATGGTCGGTGCGCTTAATGCAAACCCTGTTGCCGCGCTTGATGGAGATTATTTTTGATATCAATGCTCATTTCATGTCCGAGGTTTCGGCGCGTTGGCCTGGGGATGGCGCCCGGATGGCCCGGATGTCGATCATTGAGGAAGGTCATCAAAAACAAGTGCGCATGGCGTTTTTGGCCATTGTCGGCAGTTTTTCGGTCAATGGCGTGGCCGAACTGCATTCCAAGTTGCTGAAGGACGGCCTGTTCAAAGATTTTTACGAATTGTGGCCGCAAAAATTCAATAACAAAACCAACGGCGTAACGCCGCGGCGTTGGCTGGCAGGCTGCAACCCTGAATTGGCGCAATTGATTACCGAGACGATTGGAGACGCCTGGGTCACCGATTTGTCGCAACTTGCCAAACTCAGGCCTTATGCTGAGGATGCCGCGTTCCGCAAGAAGTGGTACGAGCTCAATCGCGCCAGTAAGCAACGACTGGTCGATTACAAGAAAGAAGAGCACGATATCGAAATCAATGTCGATGCTTTGTTCGACGTGCAAGTCAAACGTATTCACGAGTACAAACGCCAGATTCTGAATGTATTGCACGTGATCCATCTCTACGACCGGATCAAGCGCGGCGATACGGCCAACTGGGTCGACCGTTGTGTGCTGATCGGCGGCAAAGCCGCGCCCGGCTACGTGATGGCCAAAAAAATCATCAAGTTGATCAACAACGTGGCGAATGTGATCAACGACGATCCTGACGTCGGCGATAAACTGAAACTGGTGTTCATGCCGAATTACTGCGTATCGGCCATGGAAAAAATCTGCCCCGGCGCCGATCTGTCCGAGCAAATTTCGACGGCGGGTAAAGAAGCTTCCGGTACTGGGAACATGAAGTTCATGATGAACGGCGCCTTGACTATCGGTACGTTGGATGGTGCCAACATTGAAATTCGCGAGGAAGTCGGTGCTGAGAATTTTTTCCTGTTCGGCTTGACCGAGGCTGAAGTGGAGGCCTTGCGTCCGCATTACGATCCGCAGCCCTATATTAATCAGGATAGCGATCTGCAAGGAGTCATGCGCCTGCTTGAGTGCGGCCATTTCAATCAATTCGAGCCGGGCATTTTCGACGATATCATCGGTTCGATCAAAAGCCCGCACGACCCGTGGATGACGATCGCCGATTTTCGCAGCTACATTGATGCTCAACGCCGGGTGGAATTGGCGTACCGCGATCAAGAGCGCTGGACCAAAATGAGTATTATCAACACCGCCGCCAGCGGCAAGTTTTCCACGGACCGTACTATCAGCGAATACAACCGCGATATCTGGAAACTGGAACCGGTTAAGGTCGACAATTAAAGGCAGCGATGCTGGATATCGTTCTGTTCGAGCCGGAGATCCCGGCCAATACCGGCAATATTATCCGGCTTTGTGCCAATACGGGCGCACATCTGCATTTGATTCAGCCGTTGGGCTTCGATCTGGACGACAAACGGCTGCGGCGAGCCGGGCTGGATTACCACGAATGGGTGAGTATTCGCCAATATGCTTCGTTGGCGGATTACGTCGAAAAAATCAGGCCCAAACGGTTGTTCGCGTTGACCACCAAGGGTTCGGAAGTATACAGCGAAGTCCGTTTTCAATCGGGTGACGCGCTGTTGTTCGGTCCGGAGACTCGCGGTTTACCGATGTCGTTCCTCGCCGAACATCCGGCCCAGTACCAATTGTATCTGCCGATGCGTCAGGAAAGCCGTAGTCTGAATCTCTCCAATACTGTCGCAATCGTACTTTACGAAGCGATGAAGCAGTTGGGCTTCCCGGACGCTGTGATCAAGCCGCGTTTACCTTAACTGCCGGCTTCGGTCCGTTTCCTGATTTTAGTTCGGCGAGTTGAGACTGAGTTGGGCGAGCATATAAGCCGGGATTCTAACCGGTACCAAATCCTAGTTTTTACCGTTCTTGTGTTTCCGATAGGTTTGCGCCGCGTAATTCTTGGCTTGGTCTTTAGATTTTTCGGAAAACAAGTTTTGATAAAATCCGCCTTTGCGGTCGGCAATCGCGCGGCAGATATCTTTGAACAGGCTGGTATTTTCGATTACCGCTCTCGGGCTGAGTCCGTGCTGGTTGGTCAAGTAATAAGACACCCCCATTAGATAGGTTTTCTCCCGGCCGTTGAGTTTGATCAGCAGCTTCTTCTGTTTGTCGTAAACGTAGTAAGAGGTGAAGGCTAACAGGCCCAGGCCCAAAAATTTGGTCCACAACAGGATGTAGGAATTGTCCTCGAAAAGCGGTTGGCCCTTGTTCAGAATGGCTTCGGTTTTGGTCATTATTGTCCTCGTCGGTTGTTTCCCACATAGTAATTTAACACGCTGGTGCTGTACAAATTGCCCTGCCAAATAGGTGGCGGGCTGTAAAACTGGGCTAGGCCATCTCTGAGGCTCCAGGCGGATAGAGCGCGTCTAAGGCCGAAGCGGCGAACACTCCGCCCTGTTCAGCAGTCAAGGGCAAGCGAAATTTATTGACTGTCGGAATAGCCTAATCGGAGAGCTGCCGAACATGTATTCGACCGAATGGTGGAGGCTGATCGACATCGGTTCGACAAGTTTGGCGATTCGGCTCACGGTGAAGCTTGTTTTTGGTGCAATTTTGCCCGGAATTGCGTGGTTTTGGTGCGTTTTCCGAGTTGATTCATCGCGCAAAGGAGCGAAAAAAGGCTTGGAGCGACGTGTTTTTGACTTGGCATTAACTTTGCTTCAACTAAAGCGTGTGTTGTTACTCCTACCTGTTCTCAAGTGTGGACATTACGCCCTAGTTGGAAATCCAAGCAGGGCGTTTTTTTTGCGCGTCACAACTCGATTTGACCGGCCGAATTAAGCTTTTTTAACGAATTCGGATTTCAACTTCATCGCGCCGATACCGTCGATCTTGCAATCGATGTCGTGGTCGCCTTCGACCAAGCGAATGTTTTTGACACGGGTGCCGACTTTGACCACCAGCGACGAACCTTTAACTTTCAGGTCCTTGATTACGGTGACCGTGTCGCCGTCTTGCAACAGATTGCCGTTGGCGTCTTTGATGACCTTGAGGTCGTCACTATGGGCGTCGGCGGGGTCCTGAGTCCATTCGTGAGCGCATAACGAGCAGACGAAATTGTTACCGTCGTGATAGGTGTATTCGGACCCGCACTGCGGGCAATTGGGTAAGTCGTTCATTGATTTCGGTCGTTCCGTTCTTGATAAAAGCTGAGCACAGCCGTGTTGAGGTAGTCCTGTGCCTGTTGCAGATTGGCCTAGGCCGTGCTTCGGTGTGGCCTGCGCAGGGGCGGGTGCCGCGCCAGCAAACATCACTGCCAGCGGCGGCATCGATTGGTCAGCGGTATTTAACGTGTGGTTTGCCGTTGCCCACGCCAATCTTGCCGATGGTAAATGCGGTTTCGCCTTGCTGTTGCAATATTTGTAACGTGGCCGCTTCGTCGGCGGCGGCGACGCAAACGATCATGCCGATGCCGCAGTTGAATGTCACCAGCATGTCTTCCAAGGCAACGTTGCCTTGTTGCTGTAGCCACTGAAAGATTTCCGGCAATTGCCAACTGCTCAGGTCGATATTGGCTTGCAGGCCTTCCGGCAATACTCGCGGCAAGTTCTCGGTGATACCGCCGCCGGTGATATGGGCCATGGCATGGACCGGAATCGTTTTTAGCAACTCCAACAGCGGTTTGACGTATATCCGGGTCGGGGTCAGCAAGGTCTCGCCGAGCGGTCTGCCGTTTACCTCGTCGGTCCAGGCGAGTCCGCTGCGTGCCACAATTTTACGGATTAGCGAGTAGCCGTTCGAGTGCGGACCGGAAGCGGCCAGGGCGATCAGTTTGTCGCCGGCTTGAACCAAGCTGCCGTCTATGATGCGGTCTTTTTCGACGATGCCGACGCAAAAGCCGGCCAAGTCGTAGTCGCCATCGGCGTACATGCCCGGCATTTCCGCGGTTTCGCCACCGACCAGAGCGGCGCCGGCCTGCTCGCAACCCAGGCCTATGCCTTCGATAACGCTGGCTGCGGTATCGACCGCCAATTTGCCGGTTGCGAAATAGTCCAGAAAGAACAGCGGTTCCGCGCCTTGCACGACGATGTCGTTGACGCACATTGCCACCAAGTCGATACCGACGCTGTTGTGGATATTTAAATCCAGGGCCAGTTTCAATTTGGTGCCGACGCCGTCGGTGCCGGAAACCAGTACCGGTTGTTTGTAGCGGTCCAGAGGCAATTCGAATAGCGAACCAAAGCCGCCAAGGCCGGCCATCACGCCTGCATTACGGGTTCTGGCAGCGATGGGTTTGATGCGTTCCACCAAAGCGTTGCCCGCTTCGATATCGACACCGGCACTCTTGTAATCCAGGCGGTCTTGTTGTTCGCTCAATGTTGGCCTCTTGTTAAAGTTCAGGTTGAAACGACCGATATTGTACTATATTCCGAATTAATGCTGAGTCAGGGTAGGCGAGTGAGCAAGGTTTTTATGAAACGTAAATCCGTGAGTTGGGGCTTGCTGGTATGGGGTTTGTTGGGCGGAGTCGTAACTGCCGATGCCGTTGAGGTCAAGGGACTTTATGAAATCGAACTGGTGGCCCGCAGCCAATCGGCCGAGGACAGGCTGCAAGCTATCAAACAGGCTATGTATGCGGTATTGAGCCGGGTGTTGGTAGCGGACGACATTTCCAAAATTCCGGCGGTGCAGCAAGCGTTGGCCAGTGCGCAAAACTATGTCAAACAATCGCAATTTTCGCTGATTGCGGCTGACGAGCAACCGGACAATGAGGCGCGCTTGATTCGGGTGCAATTCGACGAAGATCAATTGATGCAAGTCATGCGCGATAGCCATGTCGGGATCTGGAGTGAGATCCGGCCGGAAACCTTGGTCTGGCTGGTAGTCGACGAAGACGGCGTACGCCAGTTTTATAACGCCGACGCCATGCCGGAAGTGGAAAGCGCATTGGCCTTTGCCGCCAAAATCAAAGGTATTCCGATGATTTATCCGATGTTGGATCTGGAAGAGCAGCAAAAGATTTCGGTTAGCGAAGTCCTCAGTGCCGATTCGCGCAATTTGTTGGCCGTTTCCGCACGTTACGAAGTGACCTCGGTCATGGCCGGGCGCATCGCCAAAAAAGGCGGTTGCTGGCAAGGCGAGTGGGCGTTTTATTTCGACGGTAAGATCAAGCAGTGGAATGGCGAATGCTTGCCTTTGAAAGCGGCCGCCGTTACCGGCGCCGAAGGCGCTTATCGAGTGCTGTCCAATTATTACGGCGTTAAGCCGTCAGCCAATCAATAAGCTGTAAAGGCCGTAGGCGCCGCCGTAGCTGATCAAAAAATAGAAAAGAGACATCACCAAGCCGGCCGTATTGTTGATGCGCAAAGCGTCTTTGAAAATCCTGCCGATAATGATCAAGTCCCACAGTAAAAACAAGCTTAGCGTCATGTAGCTGGGCGTATCTTCGGCAACGGTCACCCAAAACAGAATTGGCGCCAGGAACAGCGCCACTACGTTCTCGCAGAACAATATCGCCGACGACACTTTAATAAAATCGCCGAAAGTGCCGTTGGTTAGCAATACCAGCGCAATAAAGGCTAAAGTCAGCAAAGTCTCCAGCATCACCTCGAAAATCGAATCGATATCGTCAACCATGTTGAATTGGACGAAGAACACGATTGAGAAATAGAAAATCAGATTGTGCTTAAAGAAACGAGGTGAGGCCGGCAGATTGAGGACCGAGACATTGAGCCAGCACAGCGGAAAATACTGTCTGATGATGTCCATCGTCTCGGTGTCCTAACAGTTGTGGTTTATTCTTCCGTTTCGGAATACGGGTAGGCGTCGTAAGGGCCTCGGTAATCCTGTTGTTGTAAGTGGCTGAACTGGTCGTTCAGCGCTTGGATCAGATCCTTGCTCTGCTCAATCAGGCCGAGCAGGCGTTTCCGGTTCTTTTTGTTTCTGCCGACTGGATCGGTGATCGGCAGCAAAGTTCTCCAGAATCCCAGGCTCTTCTCGAATAAGCCGACAAGATCTTCGCTCAAGTTGAGTTGAGCTTGACGCTTCAGCAGTTGTTTTATGACGAATTTGGCATTAACCCGGCTGACAATCATATGCAGTGGCGTCATGATCGCGAGCAAAGCCAGGACCATGATCGGGCCGATGATGGGGTCGAATACCAAGTCGAGTATGCCGACTGCGATTTCGGCAAACAGCAATAGCATGATAATGAAGCTCAACACGATCAAGCTCGAAGCATTGGAGCGCTCTTTCCAGGTATTCAGCGCTTCTTCCACTTCAGGCATTATCACTTGATCGATAGCGAGGATGCTGTTTTCCAGCGAATCCAAAATTCGGTAAGAGCGGTCGTTGTTGATGTTAGCGAACCGATGATCGAACGGGGTGGTATCTCCGGATTGCGAGAGCACCACAAACTGGCCGGTGTGGATGCCAAGGTTTGCTAAACGGCGTTGCCAGGACGCGGCAATTTCCTGGCTTTTGGCTGGGTCGATACTGATCTCGGAATGATCGACGACAAACAGAAACTTATTTGAATCCTGATGGGCAACGATGGTACTGAGGGTGTCTTTGATCAATTCGGCGTCGGCTTCGAACAAATCCGTAAATACCAAAACCAGATCCGAAATACCAATTACGTAATTCCGTAACAAAGCCGAAATCTGGGATTCCTGATTGGGGTTCAGTACCGGAGCGTCTATGACTAATTTGTTTTTCAATTTGGCGCTATTGGCGGTGACTAGCTCCAAATAAGCGTTGATTTTACCGCCCTCTCCAGTCGCAGTTTGTTCGAGTACGCGGCTGATCTGGTAAAACGGCAGGCGGTGGTCGGCGTCCAGCGCGGTACCCGGTAAAGTGGCTGTGGTCGCTTGCGGCGTATATTGTAGTACTGTGAATTTGTGGCGAGAGGTATTCAGTTGCACGCCAAGATAGCGGTTGATGACTTCGGATTTGGCTGGTGAGTAGCCGCCCAGGGTGCTGACGATAGGCCACCAACTGGTTTTGCGCGCAGTGGTTTCGTCGTTGTCGATCAGGCCCAGCTCGAACTCGATTTCATCCAAGTCCTGAAATATTTTTGCGGTTTTCTGCAATATCGGGTCGTTGGCGGCGAATTGCCGCTCGAGATTGATCAGGTGCTTGCTTACCGTTTTCTCCGCCATGATACATGAACCTTATTCTACTAGTTGTGGGGTGTTCATCAGACGGCGGGAGTATACACCGAGGCTTTAATCGGAGTAAAAAAACCTGCCGCCCCAGCAACGGCAGGTCCGGGAGGATGCGGGATGTACGAGTCGGGCGCGGTGGCTTATTCCTTGATATCCAGCTCTTTGATTTTGCGCGTCAGCGTATTACGGCCGTAACCCAGAAGTAAGGCCGCTTCGTGTTTTCGGCCGTGGGTATGGTTCAGCGCCGCCTCGATTAACAAGGTTTCCACCGACGGAATCGCATGTTTGGCGATATCGACTTTACCCGACGAGAGCTGTTGTTTGACCCAGGTTTTGAATTGGTTTTCCCAGTCGCCGTTACCGGGCTCATTTACGCTGGTTTCGGCGTGGCTCTGGCTGAGCTCCGGCGGTAGATCCTCGATATGGATTTCCCGGCCGGATGCCATAACTGTGAGCCAGCGGCAAATGTTTTCCAATTGTCTGACGTTGCCCGGCCACCGCAAGGAACTCAGAAACGCTTCGGTATCCGGTCGCAATACTTTGATCTCGGTGTTCAGCTCTTTCGCACTTTGGTAGAGGTAATGCCGCATCAGCAAACCGATATCCTGCCGCCGCTCGCGCAACGGCGGAATATGGATGCGGATTACATTCAAACGGTGAAATAAGTCCTCCCTGAACCGGCCTTGGGCGACCAGTGCCTCCAGATCCTGGTGGGTGGCGGCAATGATGCGGACGTTGACCTTGACCGAGGTGTGGGCGCCGACCGGATAAAACTCGTTATCCGCCAACACTCGCAATAGCCGGGTTTGCAATTCGGCCGGCATGTCGCCGATTTCGTCCAGAAACAAGGTACCGTTGTTGGCCTGTTCGAAACGGCCGATGCGGCGGGCTTGGGCGCCGGTAAAGGCACCTTTTTCGTGGCCGAATAGTTCCGACTCCATCAAGTCCTTGGGAATCGCCGCCATGTTTAAGGCGATGAAAGGCTGGTCGGCGCGCGGGCTGTGGCGGTGCAGCGCCTTCGCTACCAACTCTTTGCCGGTGCCGGATTCGCCGTTGATTAACACGGTAATGTGCGAACGGGCCAGACGGCCAATGGCGCGAAATACCTCCTGCATCGCCGGCGCCTCGCCGATGATTTCCGGCGTCTCCTGCATCCTTTCCTGTTCCTGAATGTTATCGCTATGACGTTGCCGGCTGTGGGCGCAGGCGCGCTGTACGGTTTCGACGACTTCGGTAACGTCGAAGGGTTTGGGCAGGTATTCGAAGGCGCCGCCGTGGAATGCCGATACCGCGCTTTCCAGATCCGAGTGCGCGGTCATCACGATCACCGGCAGCTCGGGGTAGCTGTTTTGAATGTTGCGCAGCAGTTCGAAACCGTCCATGCCGGGCATCCTGATGTCGGTTATCAACACGTGCGGCAAGCCGTGGGGCAGCGATTTCAACAAATCGCCGGCATTGGAGAAGCTCTGCGTGTTGGCGCCGGCTTTCTGTAAGGCTTTTTCGAGTACCCAGCGAATGGATTTGTCATCATCGACAATCCAGACCTTGTCAGGAATTTGCATGATTTTGCTCCAAGGGTAGGTAGATGGAAAACACGGTGTGGCCGGGTTCGCTTTCGCATTCGATCAGGCCGTTGTGCTGATTGATCAAGGATTGCGCGATCGATAGCCCCAGCCCGGTTCCTTCGGCGCGGCCGGTGATCATCGGGTAAAAAATTTGTCCCATCAGCTCGGGTTTGATGCCGGGGCCGTTGTCGATGATGTCTATTTTTACCGTCAGCCGGTAGCGTTTACGGCCGATCGTCATATGCCGTTGCACCCGGGTCTTGATGGTGATCTCGCCGTCGCTCTGTAACGCTTGCACCGCGTTGCGGACGATGTTCAGAATCGCCTGAATCAGCTGGTTTTTGTCGGCGAAAATCTCTGGAATGCTGGGGTCGTAGTTGGTTTCCAAGACGATGCCTTTGGTCGATTCCGCCGCAACCAGGTGGCGGACGCGTTCCAGGACTTCGTGGATGTTCAGCTGGCTCTTATTCGCCGGCTTGTTCGGGCCCAGCATTTTGTCCATCAGGTCTTGCAAGCGATCGGATTCGGCAATGATGATTTGGGTGTATTCCTTCAATTCCGGGTCTTGTAACTCCAAATCCAGCAATTGCGCCGCACCGCGCAGCCCGCCCAGCGGGTTCTTGATCTCATGAGCCAGACCGCGGACCAGCATCCGACTGGTGTTTTGCTGGGCCAGCAATTGCTCTTCCTTGGTAATGCGCAGATGGCGGTCCACTTGCTGTAGCTCAATTAATATCTCGCTGAGTTCGCCGTCTTCCAGTAACGGCGTCGCGCTGAGATTTACGGTAATCGACTGGTTAAGCCGTTCTAGGATCAGCTCTCTATCGACCAGGGGTTCCAGCATGTACAGACGCGGCAATAATTCATTAAACAAGCTGCTGTGTGCGGTTTTGAATAGTTTGTGCGCCGTGTGGCCAAGCAAATGCTTGGCGCTGTCTGCTAACAGCATTTCGCCTGCCGGGTTAATGTAGATTAATCGCAAATCCTTATCGAACAGCAGGATTGCTTCGTTTAAGTGATCGAGTATTTTTTTGTGCACTGGAAACGGATATCCTTAAAAGTCCTGTTTAGCTAAAGCAATATGTACGCCAATGTCCGGATTCTCAGGGCGGATGCACCTTGCCGGGCGAAGTTGCCTATGGTGCGCTTATTTTAGTGCATATGCTGGAGCAAAAGCACCAAAGTGGTGCGCTGTATTGCGGTCGCCGGTTTTCAGGGTGCCCGGCTTTTAAGGCTAACTGGACTTGGGAGGGGGTTACCGATCATCTCGGTGCGACTTAAATAACAAGGTTGATGCTGTTGAGTTGCCTTGTGGCCGATCAGAGTCGATAGTCAATGGTCAGCGGTGCGTGGTCGCTGAACCGCTGTTGTTTGTATATCTGCGCTGCGGCTGCCTTGTTGCCGATTCCTGGAGTGGCGATCTGGTAATCGATGCGCCATCCGACATTCTTGGCCCAAGCTTGGCCACGATTGCTCCACCACGTGTAACATTCGTCTGTGGCGTCGGGATACAAATAACGGTAGGTATCTACCCAACCCAGTTCTGCCAACACCTGTGTCATCCAGTTTCTTTCTTCCGGTAAAAATCCGGAATTTTTCTGATTGCCGCGCCAGTTTTTTAAATCGGCCGGGCGGTGGGCGATATTCCAGTCGCCGCACACGACGACTTCGCGGCCGCTGCCGATCAAGTCGGCTAAATGCGGAAGAAAACGCTCCATGACACTGAACTTGACAGCCTGGCGCTCTGCGCTGCTGGAGCCGGACGGCAGGTACAGCGAGACAATCGATAGATTGCCGACTCGAATTTCCAGATAACGGCCTTCGCTGTCGATATCAAGGTGGCCCAGGCCCTCGATGACCGTATCGGCCGGCACCTTGCTATAGATGCCGACACCGCTGTAACCCTTTTTCTCGGCGTAATGAAAGTAACCGTATAGCCCGGCGGGCCTTAACATCTCGGCGGTCAGGTTTTGGGCTTGGGCCTTGAGTTCTTGTAAGCAGACGAAATCGGCGTTTTGGTCTGCCAGCCAGTCGTAGAAACCTTTGTTGGCAGCGGAGCGAATGCCGTTCAAGTTGGCGGAAATAATGCGAAGCATGGGGATACTTTGGGATGGGTTCCGGTCGTAACGAGCGACATAAAAAACCCCGCTAAGCCTTGAAGCTTGCGGGGTTTTGAGCCGGTTTCGGCCTGCGCGAGACAGGCTTAACCTTTACAGGCTGTAGTACATATCCAGCTCAACCGGGTGAGTGCTCATGCGCAGGCGAGTTACATCTTGTTTTTTCAGTTCGATGTAGCCGTCGATCACGTCGTCGGTGAATACGCCGCCGCGGGTTAGGAACTCGCGGTCTTTGTCCAGAGCATCCAGAGCTTCATCGAAAGAGAAGGCCACTTGCGGGATGGCTTTTTCTTCTTCTGGCGGCAAGTCGTACAGGTCTTTATCCATCGCTTCACCTGGGTGAATTTTGTTTTGGATACCGTCAAGACCGGCCATCAGCATGGCGGAGAATGCCAAGTATGGGTTAGCGGTGGAGTCAGGGAATCGGACTTCGATACGGCGACCTTTTGGGTTGGTGACGTAAGGAATCCGGATGGACGCAGAGCGGTTACGTGCTGAGTAAGCTAGCATCACAGGTGCTTCGAAGCCTGGTACCAAGCGTTTGTAGCTGTTGGTTGACGCGTTAGTAATCGCGTTCAGGGCTTTAGCGTGTTTGATGATACCGCCGATGTAGTACAGAGCGGTTTCTGACAGACCGCCATACAGGTTGCCGGTGAACAGGTTGACGCCGCCTTTGGCCAGAGATTGGTGGACGTGCATGCCGCTGCCGTTGTCGCCGACCAGTGGTTTCGGCATGAAAGTAGCGGTTTTGCCGTAAGCGTGAGCGATGTTGGCGATGACGTATTTCAATTCCAACACTTCGTCGGCTTTTTTAACCAGGGTGTTGAATTTGGAACCGATTTCGCATTGACCGGCAGTGGCCACTTCGTGGTGGTGCACTTCGATGGTTTGACCCATTTCTTCCAGCACCAAGCACATGGCGGAACGCATGTCTTGGAATGAATCGACTGGCGGAACCGGGAAATAACCGCCTTTTACGCCAGGACGGTGGCCGATGTTGCCGTTTTCGTAAACTTTTTCCGAGTTCCAGCCGGCTTCTTCGGAGTCGATTTGGTAAGAGCAGCCGCCCATGCCGGCGCTCCAGCGTACGTCGTCGAAAATGAAGAATTCGTTTTCAGGGCCGAACAATGCGGTGTCGGCGATGCCGGTAGATTGCATGTAAGCTTCTGCGCGTTTGGCGATGGAACGCGGGTCGCGGGCATAACCTTGCATGTCTTTCGGTTCGATGATATCGCAACGCAAGATCAGCGTTTTGTCGTCGAAGAACGGATCGATTTTGGCGGTGCTGGGATCCGGCATCAGAATCATGTCGGATTCGTTAATGTGTTTCCAACCGGCGATGGAAGAGCCATCGAACATGTTGCCTTCTTCAAAGGTGTCTTCGTCGATGGTGTGCGCAGGGAAAGTGACGTGTTGTTCCTTGCCGCGGGTATCGCAGAAGCGGAAATCGACGAATTTAATGTCGTTTTCCTGAATCATTTTTAGTACGTTATCTACTGACATCGGCCAAAATCTCCTAGTGGATGGTTATTGTTTTAGGTTTAAAAAACCGGCGCTTACCATAGCATCAATTGCTAACAAGAGCCAGAAAAATCAAAGCTTCCAGCGTGCCTAAATCACCCTGGAAGCGTCTTGTGATTGCTTGTCGGCGAGCGGGGTAGAGCTTAGAAAGTCACGACCACATCGGCGGTAAACAGAAACTGGCTTTGCCGAGTGCCGTTATCGAACGCTCTGGCGTCGTCGGTAAAGTCATAACGCAAGTTTGGTCTCAGATTCAGCCATTTTGCCGGCTTGTAACTCATGCCGGCAGTTACGGCATAGTAGCTTGAGCCTTCTTGGGTATAGCTGGCAAGGTAGTTGCCGCCGCAGGCGAAGTTGTCGCCTTGGTTAGCGGATGCAGCGTAGCAGCGGCCTGGGCCGTAAACTCTGATGCCGTTGTGGTCGCGGAACCATTCGGCTCTTAAACCGGCCGATACTTTGTCGTTGACGTCGTAAATCAAATATTGGTTGATGCCATACCATTCTGCGTCGCCGTTGCCGCTGGCATCAGCTGGTATCCAAATGTTTTGGGCGAAGCCGTGGTCATGCTGAATGATGTAATGCAGCTTGTCGGTGAAATTGTGTTTGCCGACCACGCTGTACATTGACCTGCTATCGTTAACATGCTCGGCACGTTTGCCTGCGGTAGACGTAATCGCTAGAGATGTGCCTGCGTCGTCGCTAGTCCAGGTTACGCCTCCCAGCCAGGCCCAGTTACCCAAATCGCGGTCCCAGTTACCGTCCCAGCCGCCAGTGCTGCTACCGGTAACGGCGCCACCCATTACGGTCCAGTTTGGATTGAACGCATAGGTCGCTAATACCCCTGTATGGGTGAAAGGCTCGCCGTACTGCATCGTATAAGGTTTGGTGATGAAGAAATTGTCCGGCGCGGTTACGACTTCGTAACCAATGGGGGTGTAAAAGTGACCGAGTTTGACGTCGATACCGTTACCAAACGGCAGGTTGATTTCCGCATAGGCCTGGGGTAAGGCTAAGCCGTAAAAGCGCTCGCCGTTACCACTCAAGCCCAAATCCCAGCTGCCGCGTTCGCTGGCTTCAAGCGTTTTAGGATCAAATCCCGGGGAGCCGTATGCTTGAGTGAAAATCGCGTCGGTTCCGTACATGGCGTCGACTCGTCCGCCGATATCGAAAGCATCGCCGCCGACAGTAACGGCTTTTTGGAAATATAGGTAGAACTGGTTGACCTGGAATTCGCCACTGCGGTCGTTGAACGTGACCGGGCCGTTAAAACCATCGCCGTTGCTGCTCATGTTCGCGCCAATGCTGGCGTTAAACCATCCGCCCAACTTCAGATTATGATCCTGCATGAATTTGCTTTCGTTGGGATCGATGCCGGCTGCGCTGAGCAAACCGGGAGCTTGGCTCCAGGTTTCGGCGGTGGCGCTACCGCAGCACAGCGCGATGACGGCCGCCAACGAAGTGTTCGCAGTAAGTTTGAGTGATGGAAGGATTATTTTCATAGGTTTACCTCTTGGTGTGTGACTACTGCATTAAGAATAGCATTTTTGGGGCCAATTTCATTTTAATAAAAAATCAATAAGATACGTTTGTTTGTTCCGGTTTTTTTGAACCTAAACGGTGCAATTCCGATTTTGTGATTTATTTTGGTGCGGAGGAAGTTTGCTTAGACTAATCAATCAGATGAAGAGACTTAGCGTCAATGTTTGAGTCTGTGCTTGAAGAGATGGGTCGTGGTGGTGCATGTCTGTGCCGGATGCACCATCTGAGTGCGAATCTATTTGGTTTCGGCGGGGGATTTGTAACAACCGCTTATAAATCACGGACATAAATAGTGGCATGCATCATGCTTCGTCGGTTTCGGGATTTTACTAACTGAAGCAACGAGGTGTTGAACTATGAAACTGATCACAGCGGTGGTTAAGCCGTTCAAGCTGGACGACGTGCGCGAAGCGCTGTCGGATATCGGCGTGTCGGGCGTAACGGTGACCGAGGTTAAGGGTTTCGGCAGGCAGAAGGGCCATACCGAACTGTATCGCGGCGCCGAATACGTCGTCGACTTTTTACCGAAGGCCAAGATCGAAGTTGCGGTGGCCGATGCGTTGCTCGATCAAGCAGTGGAAGCCATCGTCAAGGTCGCCAATACCGGCAAGATCGGCGACGGCAAGATTTTTGTCACTAATCTGGAACAGGTGGTTCGGATCAGAACCGGCGAATCCGGCGAAGAAGCTCTTTAACATCAAGATGGGGAAACAAACAATGAGATATTTAACAAGCATGGCGCTGTTAGCGCTGTTTGGGCTATCCGGCGCGGCGTTTGCGCAAGAAGCGGCTGCACCGGCGGTACAAGCCACGATTAACAAAGGCGACACCGCTTGGATGATAGTGGCCACAGTGTTGGTGGCGTTGATGGTAATTCCGGGGCTGGCTTTGTTCTACGGCGGTATGGTGCGAGCAAAAAACATGCTGTCGATTTTGATGCAGGTTTTCGTGATTTTCTCGTTGACGGCGATCTTGTGGGCCACCTACGGCTACAGTATCGCCTTCACCGAGGGCAATGCGTTCTTCGGCGGATTCAGCAAGGCCTTCCTGAGCGGTATCACGCCGGATTCGATGGCGGCGACCTTTAGCAAAGGCGTTTACGTGCCTGAGTATATTTACGTCGCGTTCCAGTTGACGTTTTCGGCGATTACCCCGGCTTTGATTGTCGGTGCTTTTGCCGAACGGGTTAAATTCTCTGCAGTGCTGCTGTTTACCGTATTGTGGTTTAGCTTCTGCTACCTGCCGATGGCGCATATGGTTTGGTACTGGGCCGGCCCGGATGCATACACCGATGCCGCAGCGGCGGAAACTGCCGGGGCTACAGCCGGGTTTCTGTTCCAAAAAGGTGCCCTGGATTTCGCCGGCGGTACCGTGGTGCACATTAACGCCGGTATTGCCGGCCTAGTCGGTTGTTTGATGATCGGCAAACGTATCGGCTATGGCAAAGAATTCATCGCGCCGCATAGCGTAACGATGAACATGATCGGTGCGTCGTTGCTGTGGATAGGCTGGTTCGGCTTCAACGCCGGTTCCAACCTGGAAGCCAACGGCTTGGCGGCGATGGTGTTCTTGAACACTCTGCTGGCCGCCGCCGCCGCGACCCTGGCCTGGATGGCCGCAGAATGGCTGGTACGCGGTAAACCCAGCATGTTGGGCGCCACCTCCGGCGCGGTAGCCGGCTTGGTTGCAATTACCCCGGCTTGCGGATGGGCAGGTCCAATGGGATCAATCGCGCTGGGTCTGGTGGTGGGCGCGGTGTGTTTCTGGTCTGTCACTTACCTTAAACACGCTTTGAGCTACGACGATTCGTTGGATGCCTTCGGCGTGCACGGTATCGGCGGCATCATCGGCGCGCTGGGCACTGCCGTTGTCGCCAGTCCGGCGTTGGGCGGTTCCGGAGTATGGGATTACGTTACCAATGCTACGGCACCGGACTATAGCATTCTGACCCAGCTCGGCAGCCAAGCCTGGGGTGTTGGCGTCGCCATTGTCTGGTCCGGCGTCGTATCGTTCATCGCTTTCAAAATTGCCGATGTGGCACTGGGTTTGCGAGTCAGCGAAGCCACCGAACGCGAGGGTCTGGACGTTACCGAGCACGGCGAGACCGCTTACCACAGTTAATTGCTACGCGTACCGAAATGCTTGAGGGAACGGGCGATCAATTACAGGTCGCCCGTTTCAGTTAGCTCGGGATGTCTTGTCAGTAACGCGGCTGGCTAAATTGTAGGTTGCGGCGGAATTCTTTATCATTGGCCGCAACTGTCACGAAACAGCACGTTAACCATTCGATTTTTTGGGGATAGCATGAAACTAATTACAGCAATCATTAAACCGTTCAAATTGGACGACGTTAGAGAGGCCTTGTCGGAAATCGGCGTGGCCGGTGTGACGGCGACCGAAGTCAAAGGCTTCGGCCGGCAAAAAGGCCACACCGAACTGTACCGCGGTGCCGAGTACGTGGTGGATTTTCTGCCCAAGGTGAAATTGGAGATTGCGGTGGCCGACCAGATTGTCGACCAAGCCGTGGAAACCATCGTCAAGGCTGCCAATACCGGCAAAATCGGCGACGGTAAAATCTTCGTTACCAATCTGGAGCAAATCATTCGAATCAGAACCGGCGAGACCGGGGAAGACGCGATTTGATGCACCGATAATAATCAGAAAGTCGGGCGTAAGATCGGCAAAAATCGCCCTGGTCTGCGGGTAAAACGTAGACCAGGGCGATTTTGTTGTTTATAGCCCGTCAAAAAACAACACAACAATATTCGTGATAGACCATGACAACAATTATAAGAGCGTTAACGCTCATCGCCTCCACCTGGGCATTACCCGTTTCGGCGTTCGCCGATGAATTAAACCAGGCCAACACCGCCTGGGTTCTCACCTCCACCGCGTTGGTCTTGTTCATGACCATACCGGGCTTGTCGCTGTTTTACGGCGGTCTGGTCAGAAGCAAAAACGTGCTGTCGGTGTTAATGCAGTGTTTTTCGATTACCTGTTTGGTTTCTTTGCTCTGGCTGGCCGGTGTTTACAGCTTTATCTTCGCCGACGGCGGCGATTGGCAGCCGTGGCTGGGTGGCGCCGCCAAGATCTTTCTGCCGGATATGGGTATCCGCAGTTTGACCGGCGATATCCCGGAAACCGTGTTTTTCATGTTCCAAATGACGTTCGCGATCATCACGCCGGCACTGATCGTCGGCGCCTTTGCCGAACGCATGAAATTTTCGGCCATGCTCTGGTTCAGCGGGTTGTGGCTGGTTTTCGTCTACATGCCGATTTGCCACTGGATTTGGGGTAACGGCTGGTTGGCGGCGCTGGGCGCTAAGGACTTCGCCGGCGGCATCGTGATTCATGTCAATGCCGGGGTTGCGTCGCTGGTTGCGGCATTGGTGTTGGGCCGGCGCAAAGGTTTTCCGACCGTGGCGATGCCGCCGCACAATATGACGATGGTGGTCACCGGCGCCGGCATGCTTTGGTTCGGTTGGTTCGGTTTCAATGGCGGTAGTGCGCTGAAGTCGGACGGGTCGGCCGGAATGGCGATTGTCGTGACCCATATCGCGGCGGCGGCCGGCGCCTTGACCTGGATGACGATCGAATGGCTCCGCTATAGCAAACCCAGCGTGTTGGGCATCGTTACCGGCATGGTGGCTGGGTTGGGCACCATTACGCCGGCCTCCGGCTTCGTTGGGCCTATCGGCGGCTTGATAATCGGCGTGGTCGCGGGCGGCGTCTGCTTCTATGCCACCCAATTCGTCAAGCGTCGCTTGAAAATCGATGATTCGTTGGATGTGTTTCCGGTACACGGCGTCGGCGGCTGCGTCGGCTCCGTTCTGACCGGCGTGTTTGCGGCCGAGAGTTTCGGTGGGCTGGGGCTGAACGGCGTCAGCATCGGTCACCAAGTGGCAATCCAAACCCTGGCGGTGCTGGTGACCGCCGCCTGGAGCGGTGTTTTCAGTTACGGCTTGTTGAAGATTTTGGATGTGCTGATCGGTCTGCGGGTCACAGACGATGAAGAGCAGCAAGGCCTGGATATCGTGCTGCACGAAGAGACCGGCTACCACAATCTGTAAACTGCAGCATTGCGGGTTAAAATAGCGGGCTGACTCAACAGGCGGGGTGTGCCAACACCCCGCTACCGCTATTTTAAGCCGAGATTTCCATGCCAATCACACTCCAAGCTCTGGAACCCATCATTCGCGCCGCCGGCAGTGTGGCGATGAATTATTTCAACGATCTGCCCAATCTGGCCGTCAACAAAAAAAGCGCGCGCGATTTAGTGACCGACGCCGACGTTGCCGTCGAAAATTATCTGAAACACGCGCTGACCGAACATTGCCCGGAATACGGTTTCTGGGGCGAGGAGAGCGGTCAGACCGCCAATCAAACCAGTCGCTGGATCGTCGATCCGATTGATGGCACCCATTCCTTTTCCAAGGGCCAATATTTCTGGGGCATCAGCGTTGCGTTGGAAATCGACGGCGAACTGATCATGGGCGTAGTCTACGGCCCTGCTTTAGACGACTATTACTGCGCCGAGAAAGGCAAGGGCGCCTGGAAAAACGGCAAACCGATCCGGGTCTCCGACGAAACCGACCTCGGCGCCAGCATGGTCTCGACCGGTTTTGCCTGCCTGCGCCAATATCTTACCGACAACAATCTGGCGCGTTTCGCCCGCATCGCCCAAGCTACCACCGGCCAACGCCGTCTGGGTTCGGCGGCATTGGATTTATGCACCGTCGCCGATGGCCAAGTCGATGCGTTTTGGGAGCAGGAGCTGAATCTATACGACGTCGCCGGCGGCGCTTTGATTGTGATGGAAGCCGGCGGCACCGTCACCGATTTCGCCGGCAATCCCGGCGTGTTTCCCAAACAAATCCTGGCCACCAACGGCAAATTGCTCGATCAAATCTTGCCGTTGATGTAGCCAGCGGTGACGGTCAGGCTGGTTTGGTATCGGCTAATCCCGCAATACCGCATTGCGCCGGTCGGCTTGTTTCAGTACGCCGCCCAGGATCCACATCTGGTACATCGACACGGTCCACATGAAGGCGAAGGAGATGCCAAGCCCGGCGCCGGCGACGATGATCAGCCAGGCGAAGTGCGGGTTTAACTTGGTCAGCCACCAGGAGGCTATGTCGACCAGCAAAAACAAGTAGGGCATGACGATGGCCGGATACTTGTATTTGCACGGTACGCCGGTGCTGAAGCTAAAGATCAGGCCGACGAACATGAAAATAAAACTGATGCCGAACAAATGAATGTGGGACAGCCGGGTCAGCGAGGCAAAGGTGGCGCCTTCGTTGGATTCGGACACCTTTTTCAGGTTTTCGAATTTGGAAAAATCCGGTAACGAGCCCGCATTGGCGTTGTGGCACATCACGCAGTTCTTTTCGACGATCGGTTTGATGTCGGCGTTGTAAGACGCTTCGGCGGCGCCGTCGCGCACCCACTGGATAATCTTGAACCGATCCTGGTCCGGTGCGTTCATTTTCATCGAGCCGTTCAGTTTCGATTCCATTACCGAACCCGAGCGGTCGCCGTAGTAACTATAGACGATGTCGTCCAGCGACAAGCCGAACTTGCCGTCGGCCATGCCGTGAGTGAACAAGATTTGGGTCAGCGCCATCAAGTAACCGGCGCCGATGGTGACCAGATAGCCGGTGAACAGCAACTTGATACATGTGCCGAAGCTGACTAGATTCGCGCCTTTGTAGGCATATTTAACGGGAATATTGGGTTCGGTCGACATAGGTTGTCCGGTCGCTGAGTTGACGGAGCAGGCGTGAACGGGCGGCCGCGATTTGCGGCCGCCCGGCCAGCCTGGTTACTTTTTGACGTTTTGGTAGAAAAAGCCTAGTTCATTGATCTCGTCTTCGCTGAGCGATTCGGCTAGCAAACGCATCCTGCTGTAGATGTCGTTACGGCGGCTACCTGTTTTAAAAGCCTTTAAGGTCGCGACCAGATATTCGGCATTTTGGCCGGCCAGAGCCGGGATATCCATTTCCTGGCCTTGACCGTTACCGCCGTGGCAAACTTCGCATGGCGGCAAAATCCGGTCGCTGCTGCCTTGCGAAACCAGCGTTTCCGCCAGTTCATAGACCATCGGGCTGCGCGATTTGAATGCCGGTGGCCGGGTAGAAAACCACGCCGCCAAGTCGGCCGCATCCTGCTTGCTTAGCGATTTGGCCAAGCCCGACATCATCGGATTGTCGCGGCTACCGTCGGCGTAATCGCGCAACTGCTTGTACAGGTAGGTCGGTAGCTGGCCGGCCAGCGATGGCGTGCCGGACATCGTGCTGATGCCGTTTTCGCCATGGCAAGCCGCACAGGTTTTGGCCAGTTCCTGGCCTTTCTGTGGGTTGCCGGCTTTGGCAAAATTCAGCTCCTCGGCGGTCCAGGCCACTTGCGACGAAGGTTGCGCCGCCAATGCGCTCGGCAACAGCAAGACTGTAGTGAGTATCAGTTTTTTCATGATCAGACCCCCCATCTGCCTGAACCAAAGGTTTCCATCAAGAAAAATTGCAGAATCGGATAACCGAAGGCAATCAGCATGAATACGGCGATGATGGCGTTCCACAAGCCGAAGCTGTTCAGATAGCCGGGCAATTCCTTGACGGCGTGGATCGGTTCGGCATATTCGACCTCGCCCTGATAGCTTTCCTGGCTGGTTTGGGTTTTATATAGGATATAGATCAGCAAACCGGCTGAGCCCAGTAGAATCAGGCCGCCGAATATCATCGTCACCTCATACGGTTCCCAGGACAGCGTCAACAAGTTGTTGTAGTGCACGCTGTCGATCCGGCGCGGTTGGCCGAGCAGGCCCAGAATGTGCCAGGGCGTGGTCATGATGATCATGCCGATAAACCAGCTCCACAACTGGGCGATCGCCAGCGACGGGCAGTACAGCGGTTTGCCGCTCAGCACCGGCCAGAAGTAATAGGCGATACCGAAGTACATGATGATGGTGGTGCCGCCGAAGATCAGATGGAAATGGCCGGAAATCCAGGCGGTGTTATGCACCATCGCGTTCATGGCGTAACTGGCGTTGATCAGGCCGCCGAAGCCGCCGAAGATCAGCATTAACAAACCCAGAATCAAGGCCAGTACCATCGGGTTGTTCCAGGGCAGCGCCGCGATCCAGCCGAACAAGCCTTTGCCGCCACGCAAACGGCCGGCGATTTCCAGCGAGGCAATCACGGTGAAGCCGGTAATGAAGGTCGGTAAGGTCACGACGAAGGTGCCGACCGCGTGCAGCAGTTTCCAGCCGTGGCCTTGTTCCGGGTCCATATACAGATGATGGAAGCCGATAGGCAAGCTGAATACCACCAACAGGATGAAGGCGGCGCGGGCCATTTCGTCGCTGAACAAAAAGCCGCCGGCTTGTTTCGGTACCAGACAGTAAAACGCGGTGTAGGTCGGAATCAGCCAGAAGTAGACGATAGGATGCAGGGTCCAGGCGAATAGGGTGCGGGCCAAGCCGGCGTCGATGGTGTCGATCCAACCCAATGCCCACGGGATTAACTGGAACAACACTTCTGCAGCGACGCCGACGCTGGTCCACAACCACAGGATGGCGTTGCCGGTGGTGGCGAACATCGCCAGCGGCACCGGTACGCCGGGGTTGGCCTTTTTCCATTGCATATACATGACGATCATCGACACGCACCAGAACCAGGAGCCGACCACCAACAAGGTGGCGCCGATATAGAACAACGGGTGGGCCTTCAACGGCGGATAAAAGGTAAACAGCACCGAAGCCTGGCCAAATAGCAAGGGCAGCGCCGCCATGACCACGCCGGCCAAGGCTACGCCGAAACCGGTCCAGGCGAAGGTTTTATTCCACACCGGCAATTTCAGCGTGCTGGTGGCGACGTAATAGCCGAAGCCCATGATGAAAAAGGTGGTCAACACAAAGCCCATCAGCACGCCGTGGGTACTGACCGAGGCGTAATAGACCTCGCGCGATTCCAGAAAGCTAAAGAAGCCGCTGCGTTCGATGACTTGATACAAGCCCATCACCGCGGCCAAGCCGAAGGCGGCGAAGGCGACCCAGAAATGGGTCAGCGCCAATTTTTTTTCTACGCTGTTATCCATGGTTTGCTCCCCCTTGTTTGTTGAGCGCTTCCCATTGCGCCTTGCTGACCACCTTGATGTTGCTCCACATATGGGCGTGGCCCATGCCGCAATATTCGTTGCACAGCAGCGGATAGTCGCCGGCATGATGCAGTTCGGTTTGGACTTGAGCGACATAACCCGGCACGATCATCGTGCTCATGTTCGTCATCGGGATGTGCACGCCGTGGATCACGTCCAGACTGACCCAGCGAAAGGTGATTTTGGTTTCCGCCGGCAGGGTCAGGGTTTTCGGATAAAAGCCGTACCGTCCGGCCACCATCCGCACCGTGACGCTGCCGTCCGGGTTGATACTGGCGCCTAATTTGTCTTCGGCAAATTCTGCGGACAAATGCAGTTTTGCCGAATCGATGGTCTCCACATTACTCGGGGCGTGGATACCGTGGACCAAGGCGGAACCCAGAATCACCGCAACAAAAAGGCCGGCGATGCCCAAGGCGATGCCGGCCCATCTTTTTTCCAGTCGGTCGATATGCATGGCAGCCTCCTAGCCGACATGGCCGCGGGGAAGAAATACCCCGTAATACATCAGCAGCCATGCAATCACCATGCCGCCGCCGACGATCAACATCAAAGCCCAGGTGCCGACCGGCGAGCTCTCCAGGATTTTTTTGCGTTCTTCTTCAGTGAGATTGTTCATATCCTTCCTTTTTTGTATGCGTTTATGACAGGAATTGAGTTGGCAACCAACGGCATGAACAGCACAGGCTCCGTCATTCTTGCTGATGACTTAACCAGCCGATTGCTGTGGTAATCATAACCTTAGCCCATGTCGGATCGAAAGCGAAAATTCAATGTAATTAATTGGTTGTAATCCAAAGTTACTATCAATCTCAGTATTGGGTCCCGGTATTGGCTGCAGTATTTCGCGATGGTCGCGGTGCTTGGCTTCGGCTTGGTATAATGGCCGACTTTTCCAAATGACTGGGTTTGTCAAGATGAACATCACTGACTATATGCAGCAGTTAGGGCGACAGGCCAGGCACGCCGGCCGCGAGATCAGTAAGGCCGATAGCGGTCGTAAAAACAATGCGCTGTTGAATATCGCCGCCATGCTCGAGGCCGATAGCGCCACATTAGCCAGCGAAAACCGTAAGGATCTCGATGCCGGCCGGGCTAACGGCATGGATGCGGCCACGTTGGATAGGCTGGAACTGACGCCGGCCCGCATCGACGCGATGGTCGAGGGTTTGAAACAAGTCGCGGCCTTACCCGACCCGGTGGGTGAAATCAGCAATCTCGGTTATCGGCCCAGCGGTATTCAGGTCGGCCAGATGCGGGTGCCCTTGGGCGTGATCGGCATCATCTACGAGTCGCGGCCCAACGTTACCGTCGATGCGGCGGCCTTGTGCCTGAAATCCGGTAATGCCTGTATTTTGCGCGGCGGCTCGGAATCGATTCACTCCAATCGGGCGATTGCCGCCTGCATCGCCAAGGGTTTGGCCGCGGCCGGCCTGCCGGAACAGGTGGTACAGGTAGTCGAAACCACCGATCGGGCCGCGGTTGGCGAATTGATCCGGCTGCAGCAATATGTTGACGTGATCGTACCGCGCGGCGGCAAGAGCCTGATCGAGCGGATCAGCGCCGAAGCGACGATCCCGGTGATCAAGCATTTGGATGGGATTTGCCACGTCTATATCGACGGCAAAGCCGACATCGACAAGGCCGTAGCGATTGCGATGAACGCCAAAACCCACCGCTACGGCGTCTGCAATGCGATGGAAACCCTGCTCGTCGCCGAGAGCATCGCTCCGGCGGTGCTGCCGATTTTGGCCGAAAAATACGCGGAGCAGGGCGTCGAATTGCGCGGTTGCCTGAAAACCTGTTCCTTAGTGAAACAGGCCGTCCGCGCCAGCGAAGCAGACTGGCATACCGAATATCTGGCGCCGATTTTGTCGATCAAGATCGTGGCCGATATCGACGAAGCGATAGACCACATCAATACCTATAGCTCGGCCCACACCGAAGCCATCGTCACCGAGGACTACACCTTGGCGCGGCGCTTTTTGCGCGAGGTGGATTCCAGCTCGGTGATGGTCAACGCCTCCACCCGCTTTGCCGACGGTTTCGAATACGGTTTGGGCGCCGAAATCGGCATCAGCACCGACAAACTGCACGCCCGCGGACCGGTCGGATTGCACGGCCTGACGTCACTGAAATACATCGTGCTTGGCGACGGCCATATTCGCCAGTAAATGATCGGCGTTTACGGCGGTACTTTCAATCCGGTCCATTTCGGCCATTTACGCACGGCGTTGGAAGTCAAGGAGCTGTTCAAACTGCAGCGCCTGCACCTGATTCCATGCCGGCTGCCCGCCCATCGCGGCCAACCCGAGGCCGACGCCGAGATTCGGATGCAGATGCTGGCCGCCGCGGTGGCGGATACGCCTGGGTTTTACGCCGATAGGCGCGAGCTGGAGCGCGACGGGCCTTCGTATATGGTCGATACTTTGGCGGCATTGCGGAGCGAGTTAGCGGGCGATACGCCATTAGTGCTGTTCATCGGCGCCGATGCCTTTGCCGGTTTGGAGCGCTGGCACCGTTGGCAGCACCTGTTCGAGTTTGCCCACATCGTCGTGATGACCAGACCCGGTTTTCAACCCGGGCCGTTACCGGTTTTTTTGCAACAGCGGGTCGTCGACGATGCCGGTGTGTTGAGCGTCGAAGCGGCCGGAAGGGTGTTCTTCCAACCGGTAACGGCCTTGGCGATTTCCGCAACTGAAATCCGTCGTTTAATCGCGGCTGGCCGCAGTCCGCAGTTTTTATTGCCTGATCGGGTTATTGCTTTGATCCGTCAGCATCAACTTTATCAAGCAACTACTGATCAATAGGAATTCGAATGCAATCAGCAGAATTAGTGAAACTGGTCGAAACCGAACTCGACCTCCGCAAAGGCCTGAATATCAAAACCATCGATGTGCGGGGTAAGACCAGTATCACCGATTTCATGGTGATCGCTACCGGTACCTCATCGCGGCATGCCAAATCGTTGTGCGATTACGTGCTCGAAAAGGTGAAAGAGAGCGGGCTGCAAGCTTTGGGCATGGAAGGCGACCAAAGTTCGGATTGGATCTTGCTGGATTTGGGCGACGTGATCGTACACGTGATGACGGGACAGGCGCGTGAACTTTATCAATTAGAGAAGTTGTGGTCGGTAGCCGGCGATGCGGCCAGGGCCTGACCTCGCCGGCGCGTAAGCAAATTGCTTGCCGGGTCGAGCTAAACTTTCAGGCTGATCCTAAAGAATAATTCTGCTCTGCCGATGACTCAGGCATAGAGTGGAGGGTTTATGAAAGCATTGCGAATAATCGGTTTAGCGGCATGTTTGGGATTAGCGGCGTGTACCAGCCTGAGCGGCAAGAATGCGGAGTCGGTGCAGCAGACTAAAACCTTGCGCGCCAGCGGTTTCAGCAGTTTCGACAACAGCGGTCGGCTTTCGGTCAACCAGCGTTGGTTGCAAGCGCAACAGGCGGCCAAGCTTGAGGCATTCCGCGGTTTGGCGGACCAGTTGTACCGGGAGCCGCTCGACAACGGCGATACGGTCGGCGCAAAAGTGATGCGCGATGAAACCTATCGTGTCTATCTCGATACCTATCTACGCGGCGCTGCCGCCTCGGATTACCGCACCGTAAAGGACAACTTGAAAGCAACATTGGAGTTGCAACTCAGTCCGCGGTTTTACCGGTGCATGAGTGGCGGTGCCGGTAACGTCAATCAATGTTTGCAGGAAGAAAATAAGGTTCCGTTTACCCGATTGGGTTATAAGGAAGCGACGGTCACATCCGCCAATCTGGCTTGCGGTGTGCGTGACTGTAATGATCTGTATTACGTCAGCGGTTTCTCTAAACAACCGAACCTGCTGGACGACGTTTTGTTGGACGCCGGCTTTTACGACGCGCAAGGTATCGTCAATACCGGTGCTCGCGGATTTCTGCAATACTTTCTATTCAATGGCTTCTTTAATACGCTTTAACAGTCTGATTGCACCGATGTTGGCGATCCTATTGGTCGCCTGCGACGGCTCGTTGATGCGTAAATACGGCGCCGGCGACGGGGCGGTTGACGCGTCGGGCCGCCAAACCACTGTGCAAGGGGCTGCGCAAATCGGCGTCGGCGGTGTCGAGGAAGCCCGGCGTGCAGCGATCGACGACGCAGTGATGCGCGCTTCTTCGCAGTTGAAACGCAGCAACGTCGGGTCGGTCATCAGTGACGTCAAGGTGGTTGACGAATGGCAAGACGGCGAGGTCTACCGGGTTCAGGCCTTGGCAGTATTGTCCGAGCGTCAGCATTGTGCTTCGCCTTACCGCAAAAAGATCGTTGCTACCGGTTTTCCGATAATGAACGCCGAACAGGTGAGTAGCAGCGAAAGCCAGGATTTGTTTAGCGGTATCCCGCGCGAAATCAATAATCGCTTAATGGAAACCGGCGATTTTATCGGCCGTAATCTGACCAACGCCGTATTGTATTCCCGCCCCGACATCGCGCCGGAAATCCTGTCGCCGACAGGCTCGGCCGAGTCGGTGATCGTTAACGTCGCCCGCCAATACAATGCCCAGTTCGTGTTGTCCGGCGTGATACGCGGGTTTCGCACCGAATCGACCGAATATGTGCGGGGTACGGGGGTGTTGGCGGAAATCAAATCCATGACCAGGGAATTTATCGGTCGACGCAGTATCGATTTCGACGTCTTCGTCCACGATGGTTTCAGCGGCGCGCTGTTATTCCAGCAGCGTTACAGTGCCTCTATCCTGGGCGACGTGTCGCTGCCGAACGGCTATAACGTCGGCAGCGAGCGTTTCAACGACACGCCGTCCGGGCATAAAATCGACGAATTGATTCAGCAGGCCAGTGCGGATTTGCATCGGCTATTCGGCTGTTACCCATTCACGACCCGCGTGCTGGAGTCGACCCATAACCGAATCGTGATCGCGGCCGGTGCTCAGGACAAAATCAAAGCGGGAGACAAGTTGATGATATTTTCCGCTGCCGGGATTGCGCCGGATGGACGCGGAATGAGCGAGTCGATCGGAATTTTGACCGTCTCGGAAGTTAGTGCCAACACGGCGGCCGGTAGTCTGGACTCGGGGGCGACTCGGGTGGTTCGACCGGGAGACTGGGTGAAAAGTTTTGCTTCGCCGTAAGGTCTAAGACCTAGCCAGAAGTCGCTCAATATCCTTGCTTAGCGTGGACGGCGGTACGAAAGGTGCGTAACGGCGGTGGACGGTACCGTCGCGACCAATCAAAAATTTACAAAAATTCCATTTGATCGACTGGCTGCCCAAGAAACCGGGCGCCTTAGCTTTGAGGTATTGAAACAAGGGCTCAGCGGTGGCACCGTTAACGTCAACTTTTGCAAATAGCGGAAAACTGACGCCGTAGTTTGCTTCACAAAAATCGGCTATCTCGCGGTTGGAACCCGGCTCCTGTTGGCCGAATTGATTGCACGGAAATCCCAGTATCTCGAGTCCGCGGCTTTTGTAGGTCTGGTATAACGCTTCCAAACCACGGTATTGCGGAGTAAAGCCGCAACGGCTGGCAGTATTGACCACTATCAGGACTTTGCCGTGAAATTGCTCCAGAGACACGCTTTCGCCGCGAATATTCAAGACGGAAAATTGGTAGATATCGCTCATAGGGAAAACTTCGCTGGTAGATGTCGGTGATTTAGTGGGCGGAGCCATGTTGGCATGATACGGGGTTTGGAAGTGTGCGGGTTTTCCGAAAATTTGCCGATGGCGGAAACGATATTTTCGTTAGTGGGTTGAGTGCGCCGCGGCGCTAACGGAGAAAGCTTACCGTTGGCCGCGGATTTGTCAAAACAAAACCTGTCGCTTAAACCGATTGCAACCGTGCCAGATATTGTTGCAGCTTGTGGGCGACCATGGCCTCGTGATGCCTTTTCAGGACAGAGTCAGCCGGTTTGGCAGGTAGTTCGCTTTCAATCTCGCGGGTGATGTGTGCCAAAAAATGCCTTCTCAGGACAGAATCCTGCGGTAAGGCAGATGTGGATGCCATTGCTGCGACCGCCGGTGTTGCTATGGCGGCGGCGGTCTGGATGGGTGGAATATCCGAATGGGTTTCGGCCGCGGAGGCGAGCGAATGCATGGCGTCGTAATGACGGTGCAAAACCGAATCTTCCGGCGGTTGCTCGGTGTATGCCGTGTCCGCTGGTTTAGCGGCGGCCGTGCTTGCCAGTTCCGGCTCGGTTTTTGTAAATGTTGCCGGTTCTACGGCCGCGGTTGCCGGAGTCGTTTGCGCTTGTTGCGGCGCTGTATCAGCGGTTGCCGACATCGCCTGCGTCGCCGACGGTTTCAACTCCGCCGCGGCCGCATTGGCTTTTTTGCGACGGCCGAGCAAAGCCCAGGCCAGAATGCCCAATACCAGCAGCGAAATACCCAGAATCGATAAAGTTACCAACATGACGGTCCTCCTTTGAAAGAGTGTTGTTATTTTTCCCAGCCGACCCTGCGTCCAATTTGGGCAGCGTTGATTTTTTATAATGGCCGCCAAGCCTCCTTCAGCGACCGGATAACCTTCGGCGTCGCGACCAAACCCGCGGTGTTGTGACGGCTATCTGGTGCGACTTATAACATAATTCGTTGAAATTGTTGATTTTGGCCGGGTTTTTTCCGGCTTGGTGACGCGGTCGCGTTTATCGGCGGCTGGGTCCGGTACAATGAGCGCCTGTTTTGTGTATTTCTGATGTATTGATGACTGATTCAACTATCTATGCGCTGGATTTCGACGGCGTGATTTGCGATAGCGCGCTGGAAACCGCGCTGACTGGCTGGAAGGCTGCTGCCACAATTTGGAGCGGCATGACTGGCATTGCGCCGCCGGAAGTCGTCAAACGTTTTCGCGCCGTGCGTCCCATCATAGAAACCGGCTACGAGGCGATTCTGGTGATTCGTTTGTTGTATGCGGGAGAGAGCATAGAGTCGATTTATGCTGGCTACAGCGAAAAAGCCAATCAAATTATGACGGCGGCCGGATTGACGGTCGAAGGTTTGAAGCAGTTGTTTGGAGACACTCGCGACCAATGGATCGCGCAGGATAAGGCCGGTTGGATTGCCGTAAATCCGTTGTTTTCAGGTATCGCCGACAAGTTGCGTCGGTTGGGTTCGAACCATGACTGGTATGTGGTTACGACCAAACAAGAACGTTTTGTAAAAAAAATCTTAAACGCGAATCACATCGAGCTCGCTGCCGAACGTATTTTCGGTCTGGACCGGAATATGAGCAAACCGGACGTATTGAAAGGTCTGAAGCGTTCGTACCCCGGTCGGCCGATTTATTTTGTCGAAGACCGTCTGCCTTCATTGCAGAACGTTTTGCAGCATGCGGAACTTGCCGACTTGCGTCTCGGCTTTGCCTTGTGGGGCTACAACCTGCCGCAGGACAAAGTGCTGGCCGAGGCGGAAGGGTGTTTGCCGCTAGAGCTCGAATACTTTTTGGCAGACGACTTATCGCCGCTCGGCGCAGCCTGAGGCCGGCCTAAAATCTCAACAAGCTTTGCACGTAGAAATAATCCGTATCCGGTGTCCGTGGCGCGGACGGGGCAATCCTGGCGAATTCGCCTTTGAACAGGTGAGTCCAGCCGGTTTCGAAATTCAGGCTGCTGTTTAAATCCCAACGCGCCGTCAATTCCAACTGTTGGCCGACCGAATCGCCGCTGCGGCCGGTTTTGTCCTGCAAGCCGGTGCCGGCCCAACTGTCAGTCGGCGAGGCCAGCCAGAACAAGCGATGGGAAACCGATGCTTGCAGGTCGCTTCGCGGCGAAAATGTGATGCGGGCGCCGGGCGAGTTGATGTTGGTGCGGGCAAACGCGCCGTAGATGCCGGTGGCGCCGAACTCGAAGCGGCGGGCGCCGTATAAGGTATCGAACCTCTGGTCTTTATTGTCGTGGGGATTGTCGTCGCCGCTAGCATAATCGTATTCCAGTGTCAGATGCGGGGACCAGGCTGTGTCAAAGCTATAACCGATGTCGGCATGTTGGTACCAAGCCGAGTGGTTCTGGTCAAGTCCGTCTCGACTGCCGCTGCTGGCTCTTACGGTGCCGAACTGGCCGATAGTTTCCAGTTGAAAGTCGAACTGCGACTTGGCCGGTTTGATAAACCAGCGGGCGCCGGGCGTAAAGTAGCGCCGGTTGCGAGTCTGATTGCGGATGCTGTCGCCTTCGTCCAGATGGTACAAATAAACTTCGGCGCTGGTGTGCCAGGCTAAATTGTAAAGTTCAAAAAAGCCTCCGGAAAACCAAGTGTGGCTGTCTTCCTCGTCGAATTCATGAGTTTCCGCCAGCAAATCGATCGCTGCCGTCGGGTAGCGGTTGACCGGCATTGTCACAAATCCGGTGAATTGCCAGGTGTCGTAATCTAACAAGCGCAATTTGATACCGGTAAAGCTGTTGATGGTATTGCGCATGGCGTTGCGAGCAATCAGGCGTCGGCTGCCCAAATTCAGCGTTTGCCGACCGGCGACCATTTCAAAGCCGAGTCCGCTGTAGAACATATTCTGCCTGGCCCAGGCCAGATAGCCTTGGAGAAAGTCTGCCTGGTCGGCGAGGGTATTGTTGATGCCGGAACCGCCGTCGGCAGCCAAGGCTCTGGCATCCAGAAATTCCGCGCCGAGGCGAAAGGCGTTGAAACTGGCTTGTAGCCAAAGATCGCTTTGCAGCGCAATTTGCTGGTCGCTGCCTTTGCCGTTGGCTTTGAAGGCATTGTCCAAGGTTTCGTAGCGTGTGCGCTGTTCCAAGCCGATTGCCAGCCATTTCGGTAATCCAAGGCTATCGTGCAAATTCCAAACCGGCTTTTCGTATTTATCGTTTCCCAGCAAGGCATCGGGCATTTGACTGGAAAACGGAGCGAATGGCGGCCGGCTGTAGGTTTTCTGTTCCGCAGCTCCGACTGCAGTTGCCGCGCTGGCCAAGTAAAGACTGCCGGCCGCCAATGTTGTCAGTGGGTTACAGGTGGGTAGTGGTTTCATCTTTAAACCTTATTCATCGAAGTTGATCCGTTGCCCGATCAAGCGTACGTCTAAGTCCATTTGTTTCGGGCGCCCTGTTTGTGGCTCTGGTTTGGTTAAGTACGGTATTAGCTTACTCATCGTTATATCTTTGCGTAAATAACGAAGAATGAGAATAGTATGTTTCCGGCTTGGTAATAATCACCGCCGGATCAAAGAAATCGGGCCCGAGGCCGCGGTTAGGCGAGATAGTCGTTGCGGCGGCGTCATCGGTCGTTTGGGAGGGGCTCATTATTTTGATATTCCATGTTGGAACAGCTGCCGACCGGGCTAGACCCCGCAGGCAGGAATCAAGAAGTTGCCGTCACAGTGTCGGTAATCGAAGCCGAGTAAACGACATCAAGCTGGCCGGGCCCAGGCTGTTGCCGCAGCGGTTTCATGCAAAACCTGGTCGCAAACCTTACATAAACTTCGGCAAAGGTTCTGGTGTGATGTCGTGTTTGCGACAATGTCGGTCATAGGCCGGCTGAATTGGCTTGTTTTTCCGCTGCAGAAATGCGGCTGTCTTTGAATAATCCTAAGAATGATAAGGATTTGGCAAGCTGGCAAGCCTCTTGCTTTGCAGCACAGTAATACGATTTCATTCATCCGACAGGAGACTTTCCCGATGTTACTCGAGAGCTACGACAGCCAAGGCCTTTTGACTATTACTTCCGTGCTCGGCAAAACCAGTACGGCCGGAGTATCCGCCTGGCGCGGCGATCTGGTGTTGGTAGAAGGCGCTATGCGCGAAGGCGCCACCAATCCTAACGATCGTAATCCGCCGAAGTTGTTGATTCATCAAGCGGCGATGCTGGCTGATAACGAGAAGATCTTGTTCGTCAACGGCGTGGTTTATAAGCTCGACTCACTGCAAGTGTTCGTAGAAAAGTACAAAGCGGGTTTGACTCCTGAAACCCTGGCTTTGGTGTACGTCGAAAATATTGGCAGCAATTTGGAAGTCGAAATCGGCGGTGTCAAATTCAAATTAGTGCCCTACAGCGAAGGCATGGTCTGGAACGAAACCATGGAATTGCTGTACATCGAAAAGGCCGACCTGAAAGGTCAATCTGCCGAAGACAAGGTGGTGACGGTATATGAAGCCGCCAAAGATTTTAAATTTAAGGCGGAGACGGTGGACTACCAAACGGCTTTAAGCAAAACCATCGAAGTCAAGCGCGAAGCCAGCTACGGACCGGTGTAAACCGGCTTTATCCAGGTCGGGAGCGAGCATGAAAAACTTTAAAACGGTTTCGGTTGCCGAATCGGAACATTTGATAGCCGAACAGCAACCGATGATTTTAGATTGCCGCGATCTGAAGGATTACCGGGCCGGTCATATCGACAACGCCATGCATGTACACGAACAATTGCGCGATTCCCTGCTCAGAAAGGGCGATAAGACCAAGCCCTTGCTGATTTACTGCTATTACGGCCACGCCAGCGAACATTTGGCGGAAATGTTCGGCGATTTCGGCTTTCAAGCGGTTTACAGTCTGGCCGGCGGTTACGCCGACTGGAAAGAGCAGCACAAACTATAAAGGTAAGGCTATGGAACAATTATCACGAGATTTGGCGTTGCGGATTGCGTTGGCGTCGCGGGTGCTGCCTGGAGTCGATATCGCAACGCTAATCGGCATCTTGCACGAAAAGGCCGGCTCGCCGCTGTCGGACGAGAAATTGAAGACGATCACCGTCACCAATTTAAAGACCGGAATCGGCAGCCACGACGGCGAGGAGGACGGCGAGGACATCGATATCGGCTTGGCCAATATCAAACTGGCCGTGCGTTATCTTTGGGGCGAAGAAGATGGTGACGAGGGCTTGCCGGAAATTCAACCGTACAAAGACGGTGATTTGCCGGAGTCGATTCGGGTCGCGATTGCTTCCAACAGCGGCGCTTCATTGAACGGCCATTTCGGCTCCTGCATCCGCTTCCTGGTATACCAATTGTCGCGCGACGATATGCGCTTGGTCGATATCCGTTCCACCGTCGATGCCGACGCGGCCGAGGATAAAAACCTGTTTCGCGCCGAACTGATCAAGGATTGCCACGTGCTGTTCGTGCAATCGATCGGTGGTCCGGCAGCGGCTAAAGTGATCCGCGCCGACATTTACCCGATCAAGATTCCGGACGTGATCGAAGCGACCGATCAATTGCGCGAGTTTCAGAAAGTGTTCGACGCGCCGCCGCCTTGGATGGCTAAGGCATTGGGCAAAACTGCCGAAGAACGCAAACGCTTCGTATTGCAGGAATAATCAAGCAAACCGGCCGGCAATCAGCTTACTTGGGCAGTTGCCGGTTCAGTCGGATCAGGAAGGTGGTGCCTTGGCCGGCTGCGCTGACGAAACTCAGCGAGCCGCCGTGCTGCTGATTTATGATGCGGTGAGCGATATACAAACCTTGGCCGCTGCCTT
Organism: Methylomonas sp. Uni0011; assembly: GCF_056850255.1. Taxonomy (NCBI): domain Bacteria; kingdom Pseudomonadati; phylum Pseudomonadota; class Gammaproteobacteria; order Methylococcales; family Methylococcaceae; genus Methylomonas; species Methylomonas sp. Uni0011. The sequence goes on along the minus strand of NZ_JBVVNO010000001.1, from coordinate 457,560 downwards.
TGCCGACATCTTTGGTCGTAAAAAACGGATCGAATATTCGGTCTTGAAGCGGCTCAGGAATGCCAGGCCCGTTATCCGCGATCCGGATTTCGACGCCATCGGTGACGCTTGCAGTGCTGATCCGAATCCGGCCGTGGCCTGTTTCGCCATCCTCGATCGCTTGAGCCGCGTTGATAACGATGTTCAAAAACACCTGGTTTAGTTCGCCGGGGAAGCATTCTATATTCGGCACCTCGGCAAAATCGGTTTCGATCTCGGCGATATATTTGTAGCTGTTGCGGGCGATCAGCAACGTATTCTCCAGCGCCAGATTGACGTTAATCCAGCCGGCATTACTTTGGCCGCTGTGGGAAAAACCTTTCATCGCTTGGACGATACGGACGATTTGCGATATCCCCTCCAATGATTGTTCGATGGCTAACGGTGCGTCTTCCAGAATAAACGCCAGATCTTCTTTACGCTCCAGGGCGTCGATCAGTGGGCTGTTATCTGCCTGGGCCGATAATAGTTTGCGGTACTGTTCCAGCAGACGGGTAATGCTGCCGAAAAAGTCGCCGATGGCTTTGATGTTGTCGCCGACGTATTGGGCCGGCGTGTTGATTTCATGGGCGATGCCGGCGGCAAGCTGGCCTACCGCCGCCAGTTTTTCGGCTTGCAGCAGGTTTTTGTTGGCTTGCTCGATCGCTTGGGTGCGCAGCTCGATTTGTTGGTCCATGTAGCGCATGATGTGTTGCGATTGCCGGTTCAATTGCCACTTGCGTAACACGGCGTGAACTATCTGGCGCAACTCCAGCGCACTGAACGGTTTTTCCAAGATCAATAACTGGTCGCTTTCGCCGAGTTTGGCGACCACTTGCTGCCAATTCAAGGTTGGTCCGCTGCTACAGAGTACCGCGTGCAAATTGGGATCGATTAGCCACAGACGGCGGATTAACTCGATGCCTTCGCCATCCGGCAATTCGTTTTCGACAAAGATCAATTGGTAAGGCTTGTCCGATTCCAGGCCGAGACAAATATCCGCTTCAGCCGCGGTTCCGCCGGTACGGCCCTGAAAAATGTAGCTCAGGGTTTCGGTAGCGTTCTGCAGCGACGCGGCCGTGTCGCCATTGAACATCAAGTCGAGCTCGTCGCGTAAAGCAGGATCGGGGTCCACGATCAAAATTCTGGAATGGTCTTCGGTTTCGATAAACATACTTAAAATCCGAATTGGCTTAGATTCAGTTTAATCCACAATGCGGCCGGCAGGCGCTATCGGTCGTTAGCGGGTCAGTGCCCGTTGGATGCTTGGCAGATGGATGTCAACCATCGATATGTCATCGGTTTGCGACTGTTGCTGGCGATGTAGGTGCAAGCGTTCGGCTACATGGTCGATCCGGCGCATGCCGGGCGGGGTGTCCGTCAATGCCTGTTGCAGCCTGTCGGCACCGAACAAACTCAGATCGTTGCCGATTTGGTCGGTGACCCCGTCGCTGTAGGCAAAAATCGATTCGATTCCGCTGATATCGTATTCGGAGATGTTGTCGGTCAAGCCGCTGCCGGAGACAATGCCGAGCGGCAGATTGGCGGAATGCAAGTTTTCTATGAGCTTGCCGTAGCTGTCGAACAGGAAGATATCGGGCATGCCGCCATTCCATACCCGAAACCGGCCGGTTGCCAAATCCAGTTTAATCAGCGATGCCGCGCAGAATAAACCGGTCGGCAATTTGCGGCACATTTTCCGGTTAATGATACCGACGAGTTCTTCCAATGGCGGATGATCCAAACATTGCTGGTCGAAAATCTCGGTGACCAGCAAACCGCCCAGGGCCGATTGCAGACCGTGGCCGGTCAAATCGCCCAGCATCAGGTAAAAAGCCTGGCCGTCGCGGCTGACGGCGTTCAAGATAAAATCGCCGCCGACCCCGTCTTTGGCCGATAGAAAAAACTCCAATCCGTCCGGTACTTGGTAGCCGTATTTACCGAACTTGCTGCAGACGATTTTGGCTGCTTCCAGTTCGTGTTCCAGCAGCGCCTGTTTTTCCGCCAATTCGGCATTTCGTTGCTGCAATTCCTGATTTTTCTGCTCGAGTTGAATGCTTAACTGGCGTCTGGAAATGACCAGATTGTATTGTGCAATTGCGTCGCCGATGACCTTTCTAGTCACTTCCAGCGGGCAGGGTTTCGGTAAGTAGCGAAAGACATGGGTGTCGTTAATCGCTTTGATCGCGATGTCGAGTTCGATATTACCGGTCAGTATGATTTGCACGCTGTCGGGCGACAATTCCCCGGCCTGCTTCAGAAAATCCAAACCGTTGATTCCGGGCATGGCGTAATCCGACATAATCACAGCGATATCGGATTCGCGGCGCAGTATCGCCAAAGCTTCTGTGGCCGAGCTGGCGGTATATAAGTCGAACTGGCGGCCCAAAGTGCGTTTAAACAATTGGAGCATGTTGTTTTCGTCGTCGACGCACAGAATTTTTTCCGGTGTATTGTCCGCCATTGCTCGCTCCTATTTTTTTTCGAAGAACGCGGTTACTTTTTCGGCCAGCGTCTGCCAATCGGCGAGGCGATGCAGTCGGCCGATTCGCTGCAGGTAGCTTTCGTCCAACTGCATCTCGAACAAGCGGTCGTTGCCCGGCCGTTCTGTCGGATTTGCCAGGCAAGCTGCAACATGCACTGCGGTTAACTCATTGACCGTCTGGTATTCGGATTCGCTCGGCGCGTTTTGCCACAAGATCGATTCCACGATCAGGGCAGGAATTTTCCATAAACTCAAGACGTAAGCTGCCGCAGCTGAGCGGGTAAAACCGAAAATCTCAGTTTCCAGTGCGGCCACGGGGGTGTTGCTGCGGGTGGTTTGCTCCCGGAGCATTTTGAATTTGTCCCCGCCGCGCGACATGAAAATAAGCAAACCCATGTTGTGCAATAACCCGCCGACATAGGCCTGATCCGGCTTGTCACCGGTTTGCTGTTCCGATAGTGAGATCAGCCTTGCCAGTTCTGCAACCCGGCTGGCGTCTTGCCACAGGTATTCCATGTAGCGCTCCATTTCCGGGTCGCTGACGGGGAAGGCGGTCTTGATATGGACCGATAACACCAGGCTGTTGAGTTTTTTCAGGCCGATCAGATTAATTGCGTCGGTCAGATTCGATACGGTGCGTTGCAGACCGAAATACGGCGAATTGACCAGATGCAGCAGCTTGGCGGAAAGCACCATGTCCTTGGCGAAGATTTCGGCGATTTGCAAGTTGGTGACGCGTTCGTCGGCAATAGCGGCGTTCAGGTCGTGGTAGATTTTCGGCAAACTCGGTAAATGGCTGGCTTCGCCGACTTCCGCCGCGATCCGCGGGTTATTGACGTAATCCTGGGTTTTGAAAACTTGGGTGATTGCTTCCCGCAATACTTCGGCACTACAGGGTTTGGTCAAATACTGGTGAGCCACTTCCAGGCCACGACTCAACGTTTCTTCGTCGGCGTAGCCGCTAAGGATCATACGCACCGTAGCAGGGTAGATGTCGGCCACCCGTTTCAACAACACGTCGCCGCGCATTTCCGGCATCATCATGTCGCTGACGATCAAATCGATGGGTTGATGCTGCATGATCTCCAAGGCTTGTTTGCCGCAGGTGGCGAAATACACGCTCCATTGTTCGCGGTAAGGTCGCAGTTGACGTTGAATGCCGCTAATCACATTTTCGTTGTCATCGACAAATAGGATGTGTTTTTTGGCGTCCACGCGTTTTCCTTAAGTCGGCCCAGTGCTTCCGCTCGCAGCCGGGTGTCGCGGACAGTGCAAGCGATAATCGGTCTGGCGTTTCGGAATGAAAGGCATCGGTCGGGGCGAGTCAGCAGTCAGGAGCGCTAAGTTTAGATAAGAGCGGCCACTTTGTCTGACGCCGATCGGCTGGAAATCGACGCTGCCGCCAAAAATGCGGCCCACCGCCGGTTCTGTCGGGTGTCGGCGAGGATTTAGCGACATTGACAAGGTTTTGGGCAACTGATAGCTTTGCTGCTGGCACTCGGCAATGTGGAGTGCTAACGAATTTTGAAGGTATCGAATGTGGCTGGCGGACAGGATTTAAACGAACGATCGCTTTATTTGCTAAAAACCCTGGTGGAGCGTTATATCCAAGACGGCCAACCGGTCGGCTCGCGCTTGCTCTCCAAGGACCCGAATTTGAAATTGAGTCCGGCCAGCATCCGCAACGTGATGGCGGATTTGGAAGAGATGGGCTTGATCCATTCGCCGCATACCTCCGCCGGGCGGGTGCCGACGGTCAGCGGCTACCGTCTGTTCGTCGACAGTCTGCTGACTGTCAGACCTTTGGCTTCCAACGAACTCGACCAGTTACAGGCTGGGTTGCATAGCGAGACCGAGACGGCCAGCGATCTATTGGGCAAGGCCTCCAAGCTGTTGTCCGACGTCACCAAAATGGCCGGGGTGGTCACTTTGCCGCGCCGCGACAGCGTTTCGTTACGGCACATCGAATTTTTGCCGATGTCCAGCACCCGGATTCTGGTGATTTTTGTCACCGACACCGAAGAAGTTCATAACAAGATCATCCACACCGAAAAACAATTCTCTGCGGCCGAATTGCAGCAGGCTGCCAATTATTTGAACTCGGTTTTCTCCGGCCGCAGTCTGGCCAAGATTCGGGAATTAGTGGTGAAGGACCTGGAAAAAGATCGGCATTCGGTCAACCAGGGCATGATCGATGCGGTGAATATGGCGCAATTGGCCTTCGCGCAGCAGCCCAACGACGATTATGTGTTGAGCGGCGAAACCAATTTGATGGGTTTTTCCGAGCTGTCAGACATGGAGCGGCTCAAACAGTTATTCGAAGCCTTCAGCCAAAAACACGGGGTAATCCATTTGTTGGACCAATGTCTGCAGGCCGACGGCGTTCAGATTTTTATCGGCGAAGAGTCCGGCTATAGCGTGTTCGAGCGTTGCAGCCTGGTGACCGCGCCGTATTCGGTCAACGACGAAGTGGTCGGCGTGCTCGGCGTGATCGGCCCGACCCGGATGGCTTACGAAAAGGTGATTCCGTTCGTCGACGTAACCGCAAAATTATTGGGCGCGGCCTTGAATCCGAAATAAAAGCCCTTATCGTTAGCCCAACTCAAAAAATTAGAACCATGGAGAAACTATGAGTCACCAGCAATCGAGTCACGAACAGCAACCCGATAGCGAATTGATCGCCGAGGTATTGGAGCAAACCAAGCCTGCCTTCGAAGAAGCGGCGGCAGAAGAAACGGCAGGCGAAGAGACGGTCGGTATCGAGTCCTTACGCCAGCAATTGGAACAAGCTCAACAACAGGCGGCGGCTAATCTGGATAAAGCGTTGCGGACCCAAGCCGAAATGGAGAATTTGAAAAAACGGGTACAAAAGGATTTGGACGACGAACGTAAATACGGCTTGGCCAAATTCGCTAAAGAATTGCTCAGTGTGCTGGACAGTCTGGAATTGGGCATTCAGGCCGCCAGCGGCGACAGCCCGGAAGTGGTCAAGTTGCGCGAGGGCAGCTTGCTGACCGTCAAACAATTCGAATCGGTGTTTGCCAAGTTCAATATCGAAACCATCGATCCGTTGGGCCAGCCGTTCAATCCTGAATTCCATCAGGCCATGGTGATGCAGCCCAGCGAAACGGCCGAACCGAATTCGGTATTGAACGTATTTCAAAAAGGTTACGTTTTAAACGGCCGGTTGCTACGCCCGGCCATGGTGGTGGTGGCCAAGGCCGCCGACAAACCCGCCGATAGTGCAAAAATCGATGAGCAGGCTTGAAAATCCAACGATCAACCGCATATCGCTAACAACTTTTTAACTTACCTCTTATTCAAGTCTGGAGAATTTCAATGGGCAAAATGATCGGTATCGATTTAGGAACCACCAACTCCTGCGTCGCCGTACTGGAAAACGGCACCGCGCGGGTCATCGAAAATAGCGAGGGCGCCCGCACCACGCCTTCCATTATCGCCTTTACCAACGATAACGAAGTCTTGGTCGGCCAATCCGCCAAGCGTCAGGCGGTCACCAATCCGGAAAACACCTTGTTTGCGATCAAGCGTTTGATCGGTCGTCGTTTCAAAGAAGACGCGGTGCAAAAAGACATCAAAATGGTGCCTTACAAAATCATGGAAGCCAACAATGGCGACGCCTGGGTGGAATGCCACGGTAAAAAAATGGCGCCGCCGGAAGTGTCTTCCCGGGTGTTGATGAAACTGAAAAAAGACGCCGAAGCCTTTTTGGGTGAAGAAGTCACCGAAGCGGTCATCACCGTACCGGCGTATTTCAACGACTCGCAACGTCAAGCCACCAAAGACGCCGGCCGCATCGCCGGTCTGGACGTCAAACGCATCATCAACGAGCCGACTGCGGCAGCGTTGGCGTTCGGTATGGACAAACCGAAAGGCGACACCACCATCGCGGTCTATGACTTGGGCGGCGGTACTTTCGATATTTCCATCATCGAGATCGCCGAAATCGAAGGCGAGCACCAATTCGAAGTATTGGCGACCAACGGCGACACCTTCCTGGGCGGCGAAGACTTCGACTTGCGCATCATCGATTTCCTGGCCGGCGAGTTCAAAAAAGACACCGGCATCGATTTGCACAACGATCCTTTGGCTTTGCAACGGCTGAAAGAAGCAGCGGAAAAAGCCAAAATCGAATTGTCTTCGGCTGAACAAACCGACATCAATCTGCCGTACATCACCGCCGATGCCTCCGGTCCGAAACACTTGAACGTCAAACTGACCCGCGCCAAACTGGAATCGCTGGTCGACGATCTGATCGAGCGCACCAAGGGCCCATGTCTGCAGGCGATTAAAGACGCCGGCATTTCCACAGCAAAAATCAACGACGTGATTCTGGTCGGCGGTCAAACCCGGATGCCGAAAGTGCAAGCTTTCGTTAAGGAATTGTTCGGCAAAGAACCGCGCAAAGACGTCAACCCTGACGAAGCCGTGGCGTTGGGTGCAGCAATTCAGGCCGGCGTATTGGGCGGCGACGTTAAAGACGTGTTGCTGCTGGACGTGACTCCGTTGTCGCTGGGTATCGAAACCCTGGGCGGCGTAATGACCAAATTGATCGAGAAGAACACCACGATCCCGACTAACGCTTCGCAAACCTTCTCGACGGCGGACGACAATCAAACCGCGGTCACCGTGCATGTGTTGCAAGGCGAGCGGGAAATGGCATCCGGCAATAAATCGTTGGGCCGGTTCGACTTGCAGGACATTCCGCCGGCACCGCGCGGCATCCCACAAATCGAAGTGTCGTTCGACATCGACGCCAACGGTATCTTGAACGTCTCGGCCAAAGACAAAGCCACCGGCAAAAAACAATCCATCGTGATTAAAGCCTCCAGCGGTTTGTCGGACGACGAAGTCGAACGCATGATCAAGGACGCCGAAGCCCACGCCGACGAAGACCGTAAGCTGAAAGAACTGGTCTCGGCCCGCAACTCGGCGGAAGGCATGATTCACGCCACCGAAAAATCGCTGAAAGAATTGGGCGACCAAGTCAGCAGCGATGAAAAATCGGCGATCGAAGCGGCGATCAAAGACCTGAATGCGGTACTGAGAACCGATGACAAAGACGCCATCGAAGCCAAAACCAACGCCTTGACCGAGCTATCGGGTAAACTGGCCGAACGCGTCTACGCCCAAAAAGGCGGCGCCGAAGCGGCTGCCGCCGGTGCTCACGAACACGCGACCGGCGGCCAACAAGCCGAGCCCGATCACAATGTGGTCGATGCTGAGTTTGAGGAAGTTAAGGACGATAAGAAGTAAGGTGTAGGGCGGATCGCAAAAGCCGATCCGCCTAAAGTCTTGAACAATGGCAACAGATTGACTCAAGGATAATTTTAAATGCCGGAATTAGAAAAAGAAGCTATAGCGCTGCTTGTTTTTTGCTTCCAGGTTTCGTTTCCGCTTGGGTCCTTTATGGCTTGACTTCTCAAGTCAAGCCATCTCAATTTGAGCGGATTATTCAAGCACTTATCTTTACGTTTGTTGTTCAGGCACTGATTCCACCAGCAAAGTCAGCACTTTGTTTTTTTGGTAAATTCGTTCAATTAGGCGTATGGGATCGATCTGCTGAAAATTTTGTGAGGCTCGTAATTGCGATAATTATTGGCGTTTTGCTTGCCTATTATATAAACACTGATTCTTTTCATAAAAAGCTTAGGCGGGTTGGATTTACAACCAGAACCTCTTTTCCGTCGGAGTGGGTTGGTGTTTTTTCAGAACATATTGCTTATATTGTTCTCCATTTTAAAGATGGTCGGCGATTATATGGGTGGCCCAAAGAATGGCCAACGCAATATGATAAAGGACACTTTTACATCATGCAGCCGATATGGTTGGGAGATGATGGCTCTACAATAGAGCTGAAAAACGTGGATGGAATACTCGTAAATGTCGCTGACATTAAGTGGGTTGAGTTTATGAATAATATCGACGGAGAAGTAACATGAGAAAAGGTTCAAATCCGCCTCCGCCTCCGCCTCCAGTTCAGACTGGAGATGGTCAGGTTGAAACAAAAAATAGTAATCCTCATGCACCTAAACTGAGGCCTGCGCCGCCGCCGCCGCCGCCGCCTGCAACGGGTGGGTAAGCTAGCTAGCCCGCGTAGGTCCGATTACGCTAACGCTCATCGGAGCTACATTGTTGAATAAATAGGCGAGATGAAAAATGCCAAAACTCTACGAATATTTTGGCCTGATCATCATGTTTTACGCCAATGAACATGAACCGGTGCATGTCCATGGCAAATGCCAAGGCCGATAGGCTAAAGCGGAAATTATTTTGACCGATGGGCAAATTGATAGTATCCGTTATTTGCAAGTGACCGGTCGTGAAATGTTGTCCGAACGCGAGTTGCAATATTTTCGCGAAATTGTCAGTGCGAGAGCGGTTGAAATAGTACAGAAATGGATAGACTATTTCGTTTGGCATAAATCGATTCACTCCGAACGTATTTGCAGGCGGCTAAAATGAATCAAACTATTAACATAAGCTCTGCTACTTTTTTGGGCGATTATCGTATCAGTCTGCAATTTGATGACGGAAAGCAACAGACTGTCGATTTTAAAAACTTTCTGGTGCGATCAAAACATCCAGATATACGTGCTTATCTTGATGTTGCCAAGTTTTCAGACTTTCATATCGAATATGGCGAATTGGTTTGGGGTGATTATGACTTGTGTTTTCCAGTGATCGATTTGTACTTAAATCGACTTGAACACAACGGATATATCGAGTCTGCGGCATAGCTATGAAAGATGCCCTTGATGAAGCATCGCGACGAGCTAAAGAAATAGATGATGGCTTGGTTGAATGTATTTCCGCGGAAATTGTGGCGATAAAAGCGCGCGAGTTATTAAGCGATCAGTCAAAATACAGTCAGTACGTAGTTAATTAAGATTCAAAGAAGCCTACAGCGTGTAGAAACCTAAGGCTGTGTTTCGCACCAAGAGGTGGAAAAACGTTTCGAGAGATGGCTCAATCAAGATGATGCCTAATATTCCTGGATAATTAGTTTTAGATTATCCGGTTAGAACAATTAAAAAAGCAATTCGTATTTAATATAAAAATGGCCGCAAAAGAAGATTTTTACAAACTGCTGGAAGTGGATCGCAACGCCAGCGAAGCCGAAATTAAAAAAAGCTATCGCAAGATGGCGATGAAATACCATCCGGACCGCAACAAGGATAATCCGGACGAGGCCGAGAAAAAATTCAAGCTGATCAAGGAAGCTTACGAGGTGTTGTCGGACTCGAAAAAACGCTCGGCTTACGACCAATTCGGCCATGCCGGTGTCGATCCATCAATGGGCGGCGGTCGTGGCGGTTTTACCGGGGCCGAGAGTTTCAGCGATATTTTCGGCGATGTCTTCGGCGATATTTTCGGCGGCGGCCGTCAGCAGCGCAGCAGCGTACAGCGCGGTGCCGACTTGCGTTATAACCTGGAATTGACGTTGGAAGAAGCAGTCGGCGGTACCGAAGCCACCGTTAAGGTACCGGTGCTGGTCGCGTGCGGCGAATGTAACGGTAGCGGCGCCAAGAAGGGCAGCAGTCCTGTCACTTGTACTACTTGCCACGGCCACGGCCAGGTGCGGATGCAGCAAGGCTTTTTCTCGGTGCAGCAAACCTGTCCGACCTGCCGGGGCACCGGCAAGCAAATCAAGGACCCGTGCCCGAAATGCTACGGCCAGGGTCGGGTGCAGGAAACCAAAACCCTCAATGTCAAGGTGCCGCCTGGCGTGGATACCGGCGACCGCATCCGTTTGGCGGGCGAGGGCGAGGCCGGCCTGAACGGCGGCCCATCCGGCGATTTGTACGTGCAAGTTCAGGTCAAGGACCATCCGATTTTCACCCGCGACGGCGCCAACTTGTATTGCGAAGTGCCGATCAGTTTCCCGATGGCCTGTCTGGGCGGCGATTTGGAAGTACCGACCCTGGACGGCAAGGTCATGCTGAAAATTCCGCCGGAAACTCAAACCGGCCGCATGTTCCGCTTGCGCGGCAAGGGGGTCAAGCCGGTCAGAGGCGGCGCAGTCGGCGATTTGCTGTGCAAAGTGCAGCTGGAAACCCCGGTGCACTTGACCAAGGACCAGAAAGCCTTGATCGAAAAACTCGGCGAATCCTTGTCCGGCGGCGGCAAACACCACAGTCCGCAAGAACACAGCTGGATGGACGGTGTGAAAAACTTCTTCGACAAACTGACAGGATAAGCCATGCAAAGAATCGCGGTTGCCGGCGCTTCCGGGCGCATGGGCTTATGTTTGATCAAAGCGGCACTGGCCGCCCAGCAGGCCGAATTGACCGTTGCGGTATCGCGGCCGGGCAGTCTGGCCGTCGGCCGGGATGCCGGCGAATTGGCCGGTCTGGCGCCGGCTGGGGTAAGCGTTACCGACGATTTGGCGGCGGTTGCCGACCGCTTCGACGTGTTGATCGATTTTACCCGGCCCGACGCGTCGATGAATTACATCGAAATTTGCCGCCAGGCCGGGAAAAAAGTGGTGATCGGTACCACCGGTTATTCCGACGCGCAGAAAGCGGCCATAGTGGCCGCGGCTGACGACGTGGCGATGGTGATTGCGCCTAACTTCAGCGTCGGCGTCAATCTCTCGCTCAAATTGTTGGAAATGACCGCGAAAGTGATGGGCGATTACACCGATATCGAGGTGATCGAAGCCCACCACCGCCATAAAGTCGATGCGCCGTCCGGCACCGCATTGCGGATGGGCGAAGTCGTCGCGGCGGCGTTGGGGCGCGCTCTGAAAGACTGCGCGATCTACGGTCGGGAAGGTGAAACCGGCGCCCGCGACCGCAAAACCATCGGTTTTTCGACGATTCGTGCCGGCGATATCGTCGGCGAGCATACGGTAATGTTTGCCGACGAAGGCGAGCGGGTCGAAATTACTCACAAGGCCAGCAGCCGGATGACGTTTGCCAACGGTGCGGTTCGCGCGGCAATTTGGTTGGCGGACAAACCCAAAGGCCTGTTCGATATGCAGGACGTGCTGGGCTTGAAAACTTGAGCCTGGCACGGTAACGGCCGGGTTCGAGCCCGGCCTCAACGTCTTAAAATCAGCAATATCTTATATTCGCAGCGGCGTTACTGCGCCGGCCAGTTTATAATGCCGGTAGTCGGCGATAACCTGGGCGTGATCGAAAGCCAGAACGGCCGGCAAACTGTCGAATGTAAACAATCCGCAATTTTTCGCATCGTCCGCCGCCAACGGTTCGCCGTGGGCCGTTGCCAAATATACGGCAGTGACGGTGTGGTTACGCGGATCCCGGGCCGGGTTGGAATAAAGCCCGAGCAATGCGGTCAGTTCGACGTCCAATCCGGTTTCCTCCTTCGCTTCCCGAATCGCCGCATGTTCGACGGTCTCGCCGACGTCGACGAAGCCGCCGGGTACCGCCCAACCATAAGGCGGATATTTGCGTTCGATCAATACGAACGGGCGTTGCGGATGGTCGATCAATTCGATCAGGATGTCGGCGGCAAGTAGCGGTGTAATCGGTTTCGGCATAGCGGTCACGAGGCTGAGTTAAACGTTAGAATATCGATTGGCGTTAGTTTATACCGGTTTATACCGGTAGCCGAAATGTGCGTGGCTCAGCAAAACGGCGTTTTCGGTTTGGCATGTCTGCCGGCCGGACTATAGTGCTATCGGGGAACCGACCGATGGCTCGAGTCTGTGCCGACTGGAAATTAAATAAAAAAGAAATACATGAACGAATTTATTCCCGGCCAACGCTGGATCAGTAACACCGAATCGGAACTGGGTTTGGGCATGGTCGTCGAGGCCGAAGCCAATCGCGTCACCGTCTTGTTTTTAGCCACCGGCGACCGGCGGGTCTATGCCAAGGACAATGCGCCGCTGACGCGGGTCCAGTTCAGCGCAGGCGACGTTATCGAATCGGTGGAATACGCCAAGATCACGGTGCAGCAGGTACAGCAACACGCCGGCCTGCTGACCTATATCGGCTTGGATGAAGACGGTCAGTTGCAGCAAGTCGACGAAATGGAATTGAACCACCATATTCAATTCAACAAGCCGCAAGATCGCTTGTTTACCGGCCAATTCGACCCGACCGCCTGGTTTTTGCTGCGTTACGAGACCTGGCGCCGGCAACAGCAACATCAACAATCCGCCGTTAAAGGCTTGCAGGGTGCCCGCGCTGCGCTGATTCCGCACCAGTTGTACATCGCCCACCAGGCCGCAAACCGCTCCGAGCCCCGCATCATGCTGGCCGACGAGGTCGGTTTGGGCAAAACCATCGAAGCCGGCTTGATCATTCAGCACCGCTTGATCAACGGACTGAGCCGGCGGGTCTTGATTCTGGTGCCGGAAAGCCTGATGTACCAATGGCTGGTGGAAATGCTGCGCCGCTTCAATTTGCGTTTCAGCCTGTTCGACGAGTCGCGCTGCATGTCGTTTGCCGACGAAGGCAATCCGTTTCTGCATGAGCAATTGATTCTGTGCAGCCAGCAGTTCTTCGCCGACTTTCCCGAGCGGCGCGAGCAGGCGCTGGATGCCGGCTGGGATTTGGTCGTGGTCGACGAGGCCCACCATCTGGAATGGAGCGCGGAGGCGCCGAGCGAAGAATATCTGTTCGTCGAGCAACTGGCCGCGGCGGCGCCGGGCTTGGTGTTACTGACCGCTACCCCGGAGCAATTGGGCAAGGAAAGTCATTTCGCCCGCCTGCGCCTGTTGGATCCGGACCGTTTTTACGATTTTCAGCAATTTCTGGCTGAGGAAAGCCAGTTCGAGCCGGTCGCCCGCCTGGCGAATCTGTTGATAGCCGGCGAAAGATTGGATGCCGAGCAGCAAGCGCTGTTGCAAAAGTTGCTGCAGCACGACAATGTCGACAACTGGTTGCAGCAAGTCAACGCAGAAGACGGTGGCGCGCGCGAAGAGTTGATCAAGCTGTTGTTGGATCACCACGGTACCGGGCGGATTTTGTATCGCAATTCGCGGCATACCGTACAGGGCTTTCCCGACCGGCAACGCCACGCCTATCCGTTGCAGGGCGAGGATAGCGCCGATTTGGCCAACAGTCCGTACTTGCATTGGCTGGTTGCTAAATTAAAAGCGTTGGGTGACGAAAAAGCCTTGCTGATTTGCAAACGGGCCGACACTGCAATCCAATTGGAACAGTTGCTACGGCACCATGTCGGTCATACTGCGGCGGTGTTTCACGAAGGCATGAGCATCGTCGAGCGCGACCGCGCCGCCGCGTTTTTCGCCGACGAAGAGAGCAGAGCGCAGTTGTTGGTGTGTTCGGAAATCGGCAGCGAAGGCCGCAATTTCCAATTCGTGAGGCATTTGATTCTGTTCGACTTGCCGGAAAATCCGGATTTACTGCAACAACGCATCGGCCGCCTGGACCGGATCGGGCAGAAGCACGTGATTCAGATCCATATCCCTTATCTGGTCGGCAGCGCCCAGCATGTGCTCTACCGCTGGTACGAGGAAGGCTTGGATGCGTTCAGACATAATTGTTCCGGGGCCGCACAAGTGTTGAAATTGCTCGGCAGCGAATTGGACCAGGTATTGCACGGGCGCGAACCGGCCGCCATCGAGATGTTGCTTGCCAAAACCCGCGACTTGAACAGCCGGGTGGAAGAAGAACTGCACAAGGGCCGCGATTTATTGCTGGAACTTAATTCCTGCCGGCCGCAGGAGGCTGCGCATTTGGTGGAAACGATCTATCAGAACGAGCGGGACGGCAGTTTGTGGCCTTACATGGAGGCGATGTTCGATTGTTATGGGGTCGATGTCGAGGACCATTCCCGGGATTGCTACATCTTATGGCCCAGCGAAAACCTGCGCATCGCCCATTTCCCGATGCTGCAGGACGACGGCCTGACCGTCACGGTCGACCGCGACATCGCCTTGGCCCGTGAGGACATGCAGTTTCTGACGGCTGAGCATCCGATGGTTTTGTCGGCGATGGATTTGGTTTTGTCCAGCGAGACCGGTAACGCGGCGGTAAGCGTGGTCAAACATCCGCAGTTGAAAGCCGGGCAATTTTTGTTGGAGCTATTGTTCGTGGCCGAATGCAGTGCACCGGCCGAATTGCAGCTCGGTCGGTTTTTGCCGCACACGCCGATCCGCATCCTGGTCGACCAAAACAAACAAGATCTGACGGCGGCCGTCGGCCACGATAGTCTGACCGAGACCGGTGACAGCTTCGATAAACTGCAGGTAGCCCAGTTTTTGCACAGCCAGCGCCAGCACATTCAGGACATGATCCTGGTGGCCGAGCGGCTGGCTGCGGCACAGATGCAAAGGTTGGTTACCGAGAGCGGCAATCGGATGATCGCGGCCTTGACCGGCGAGATCAAGCGGCTGGTGCGCTTGAAAAAGATCAATCCGGGTATCAAACCGCAAGAAATCGAACAACTGAAACAGAAAACCATGCTGTCTCACGAATGCATCCAGGATACCCAGTTACGGCTGGATGCGGTGCGGTTCGTGATTACCAGTTAGCGGTCAATGCGTCTTGATAAATACGGTGGAGTTATCCAGCTCGATGCATTCGAACATCACATCGTCAATAGAGCCGTCGATGTGATCCACGTAATGCACGCCGCATTCGGAGTCGTTTTGTTGGTGTTTCAGGATGCCGTGGACGCTGAAGCAGGTACCGGATTCGGGCAGCGTCATCGTAATTTTGATATGGCCGATGATTTCTGCCGCGATCGGTTGTTTCAGTCTGACGCGAATTCCGCTGTAACTGATGTCCAGAATATCGGCGTCCAGTGCGATTTCCTGTTCAGCGGAGTAAAAGCGCAGGCCGGCTTGCAGGCCTTTGGGTTGTAATCTTGGGTGATTACGTTTCTCGGTCATCGGGCGCCTCCTTAGAAAGATTAACTTGCCTGTTAGGGTGGTTATTTTAGATAAAAAAGTCGGGTTTTGCCGATTTTTGGTTGGCAAAGCGGTGCTGGATATTTTGGATTCGCGTCCGGATTGGCGGGCGCCATGTTATAGGTTGATTCATGCTATTTTCAGAGTTGGGCTTATCCGAGCAACTGCTGCGAGCGGTTGCCGAGCAAGGCTATCAGACGCCAACGCCGATTCAGGCGCAGGCGATACCGGTTATTTTGCAAGGGCGTGACGTGTTGGCCGGGGCGCAGACCGGCACCGGCAAGACGGCTGGCTTCACGTTGCCGTTACTGCACATCCTGCAGCAACAGCCGATTCCGCAAAAGCCGCGGCCGGTCAGGGTGTTGGTGTTGACGCCGACCCGCGAACTGACCCTGCAGGTCTATGAAAGCGTCAGAACGTACGGCAGGCATTTGCCCTTGTTTGCCGAGGCGATCTTCGGTGGCGTCAGTATCAATCCGCAGATTCAGAAAATCCGCCGCGGCACCGATATCGTTGTCGCGACGCCGGGGCGCTTGCTGGATTTGATTCAGCAGCAGCATTTGGATCTGTCCAGTGTCGAGCATTTCGTGTTGGACGAGGCCGACCGCATGCTGGATATGGGCTTCATCCGCGATATTCGCAAAATCATCGCGCTGTTGCCGGAAAAACGCCAAAACCTGTTGTTTTCGGCGACGTATGCCCCGGAGATCAGCGCACTTGCCGAGCAATTGCTGAACGACCCGGTCGAGATCGCCGTGGCCAAACGCAATGCGGCCGCAGATACTGTTTCGCAATTGGTTTACGGCATTCAGCGCGAGTACAAACGCGAACTGTTGTCGTATTTGATCGGTCACGGCCATTGGCAACAAGTGTTGGTTTTCGTCCGTACCAAACACGGTGCGGACCGCTTATGTAAGCAATTGATCAAAGACGGCATTCGCTGCGCGGCCTTGCACGGCGACAAGAGCCAGGGCGCCCGGGTTCGGGCTTTGGACGATTTCAAGAAAGGCACGATTACCGCGTTGATCGCGACCGACATTGCTGCGCGCGGCCTGGATATCGATCAATTGCCGCATGTGGTCAACTTCGATTTGCCGCAGGTTGCCGAAGATTACGTCCATCGCATCGGCCGTACCGGACGCGCCGGTGCCGAAGGGCAGGCTATTTCGTTGGTGGATCCGGAAGAGGCGCATCTGCTTGCGGCAATCGAAAAGTTATTGAAACGGCAGATTCCGCGCATCGCCGATACCGGTTATCCGCGAGTGTCGCTGGAGTCTGGCAACGCAAAGCCGGTGGCGGCGCGGTCCAAACCGCAGCAAACCGGGCGCCGCGCCCAATCCGGTACCGAAAAGTCCGAACCGGGCAAACGCAGCCAGCCGCGCAAACCGCGCCGCGGCAACACTAACGCCGCTAAGCCTCGTTAGCGGCGGCAGCGCCGATGTGGATAGCCAGCCAGACTGTATCCTGGTCCGGGCTGGTCCAATCGACCCGGTGCTGGCAATGCGCCGGGATCATCACATAGTCTCCGGAAGACATCTCTAGCGCTGGCGCCGTTTTAAAACTCAGCCGCGCAGCGCCTTGCAGTACCATGACCCATTCGTCCCAGGCCTGATCGTACCAGGCATCCGTTTCTGTGAAATGCCCGCGCGAGACGATGCGCTCGATGCGCAGATTGGGCGCGGCGAGCAAGGTTTGGCATAATTCATCTGGCAACTGAACTGGAATGCCTGTAAAAATAGACGAACTGCTGATGCGCATAAGGCAGATAAAAATAAAAAATTTGGGGGAGGTTACGAATGAATACTACGCCGTTTAACACACTAATTCAGACTTTCATCGGCAATATACCCGACGCGATGCGGCTGTCCAGCCGCTTATGCGACAAAGCCAAAGCCTTGGATTTTCTGGCACCGCTGCTGATCCGCTTGTATTTGGCCCCGGTGTTCTGGATGGCCGGGACCAAGAAATTCGCCAATTTTTCCGATACGGCCGAATGGTTCGGCAATGGCGATTGGGGCTTAGGTTTGCCCGCGCCTTACGTGCTGGTGTTTTTGGTGGCGCTGTTCGAACTGGTCGGAGCGTTATGTATGTTATTGGGTTTTGCGACCCGGCCGATTTGCCTACCGTTGATGGTGATCATGGCGGTTGCCGCCGTCACCGCGCATTTGCAAAACGGTTGGCTGGCGATCGCCACCGGCAGCGGAATTTTTGCCACCGACCGGACGGTCGGCGCGATCGAACGCCTGGAGCGGGCCAAGGAAATTTTGCAGTCGCAAGGCGACTACGACTGGATCACCGAACACGGTGCCTTGGTCGTTTTGAATAACGGCATCGAATTTGCCGCAACTTATTTGGTGATGCTGCTGGCTCTATTTTTCTTGGGCGGTGGCCGTTTTGTCAGCGCCGATTATTGGTTGCGCCGCCGGTACGGAATTGACTGATAGTATCGCCACGCCGGCAAACTCTTGCTTGGGTGCAAGGTATCCATCGGTAACGCTTCAGTTGCGATAATTCTGTACCAGCACCCAAGGTTTGACTACCACGGCCCAGACCGAGCTGTCGGCGGCGACCCAGGCAGAAGCTTGGGCGTCGGAAACGTGGCCGACTTGTCCGGCATTCAGCCAAGCCTCGACCTGGCGTTTGTTATCCAACGCAAATTGGCTGGCGACCTCGATTAAATCCAATTCGTCGGCAACGGCTATTGCCAGGCCGGCGGCAAAAAAACGCTGCAATTCCGACCAGGGAATAGTCGACGTTTCCAGATTCATCTTGGCTTTTTCCAGATCGGCTACGGTCTCGCTCATTTACATTTTCCGGTTGTGGCGGGATGTTGTAGTATGCTGCGCTATTTTATCGCAACCCGGTTTTAAAACAGAAATGAGGAATTTTCATGTCGTTGTTGAGTTCATTTAAGAAGCGTTCGACCTTGGATGCCGCCATCAAACAAGTCGCTCAAGCCCGCAAAAGCGAAGGCAGCAAGGCCGAGCAACTGTATAAAGGCGCCTACCAAGGCTTCGCTAGCGTTATCGCCGACCATTTGATTGTATCCGAAGCACTTTATCACTGGGGATTTGGGCTGTTACACGAAGCCAGAAGTCTGGATGCACAACAAGCGATCGAAATCTACGAAGACGCGATTTCAAAATTTTCGTTTTGCTTGCTGACCGCACCGCATTATCTGGGAGCGGCCATCGACGGCGGCGTCGCCTTCATGGAACTGGCTCGCATCAGTCCGGATTCGGCAAAGCCGGAGTTGTACAAATTCGCCGAGGACTTTTTCGAAAAGGCCGGAGCAATTCAAAAAGGCAGTGCGGCTTACAATTTGGCTTGCATTCACGCGTTACGCGGCGACCACGATGCTTGCCTTAAAGCGTTGCAAACCGCTCGCGAATTCGGCAGTTTGCCGGACGAGCAGAACATTTTGCAGGACGCCGACATGGTCGCGGTAATCGATAGTCAGTGGTTCAAGGATTTTCTAGAGGAGCTGCGCAAACAACCGGAGCCGGCAACGGCGGACGAGACCAAAGATCAGCCGGTAGACGTTGAGCCGCGTTTTAAATTGGAAAAGAAAGAAGATTTCGATTACTACTCGAAATAGTCTTTGCTAGTCGGCGGCAGTCGCCTGCCGGTGCGGTCAAACCCCGCGAGCGCACCGCCGGGCGGGGTTTGTTGAGTAAGGATTTATTGCTTGGCGCCAGCTAACATGGTCGCCAGTTCACCTTTGTTGTACAAATCGGTGACGATGTCGCAACCGCCTACCAATTGGCCGTCGATATACAGTTGCGGGTAAGTCGGCCAATTCGAATATTCCTTCAGCGCTTCCCTTAATTCCTGGTCTTCGAAAATATTGAAGTGGTTGTATTCGGCGTTACAGGCATCCAATATTTGCACCACCCGGCTGGAAAACCCGCATTGTGGAAATTCAGGCGTGCCTTTCATGTACAACAATACGCGGTTTTCGGATAACTGATTTTGAATTTTTTCAATAATACTCATGGTTGATCTCGGTTGCTAAACGTTATTCGGATTCTATCGATCGCCATTGCGGATTAGAAGTTCAACTTCAAAACCATGGCTGGAGACTACAAACATACCGGTAAAACCGAGCATGCGGTAATGACTCTGCCTAACTGAAGCAATATCGGTGCCAGCAATGCTTAAGTCGAACAGGTTCAGATTCAGCCCGCATCGGCGGCAGGCGAGGGTAGCGAAAAGCGTTCGCTAAAGCCGCTCCTATCGGATTTCGGAGCGGCCTGCCGATCAAGCTTATTTGGCTTTGGCCAATTCCGCGCGCATTTCGTCGATCACGGCTTTGTAGTCCGGTTTGCCGAAGATCGCGGAACCCGCGACGAAAGTATCGGCGCCGGCTTCTTTGATCTCGCGGATGTTGTCCACTTTAACGCCGCCGTCGATCTCCAGGCGAATATCGAAGCCGCTGTCGTCAATGATCTTTCTGACCTGACGCAGCTTGTCCAGCGCCGACGGAATGAAGGATTGGCCGCCGAAGCCGGGGTTGACCGACATCAACAGGATCATGTCGCATTTATCCAGCACGTGGTCCAGAAAAGACAACGGTGTGGCCGGGTTGAACACCAGACCGGATTTGCAGCCGTGGTCGCGGATCATTTGCAGGCTGCGGTCGATGTGGCGCGAGGCTTCCGGATGGAAGGTAATGTAACTGGCGCCGGCTTTGGCGAAATCCGGAATGATGCGGTCGACCGGTTCGACCATCAAATGGACGTCGATCGGCGCGGTGACGCCGTGCTTGCGCAGCGCTTCGCAGACCAGCGGACCGATAGTCAAATTAGGCACAAAATGGTTGTCCATCACATCGAAATGCACGATATCCGCACCGGCATTTAAAACATTAACGACTTCTTCGCCCAAGCGCGCGAAGTCTGCGGAAAGAATGGAAGGTGCAATCAGATTGTCAGCCATCTTTTGATCCTTATAGGTCGGGTTAAAAAGCGGCATTATAACTTTTTTCCGCAGTTTGGCTAAAACCGGGATGGGCAGCGGCCGACTATGATGCCGTTTCCAGCCGTTCCTGGCGGTATGTGGCTAAAAATGCCGCAAATTCCGCCGCACTCAGTGGGGCGCTGGTCAAAAATCCTTGGTATAAATCGCATTGCCGACTTTTTAAAAACGCCAGCTGCTCGGCAGTCTCGACGCCCTCGGCGATGACCCGCATGCGCAGGTTTTTGGCCATGGCGATGATTGTCGCGGTGATTTCCATGTCGTCGCTATGGTGCGGAATATCCTCGATAAAACTCCGGTCGATCTTCAACACGTCCAGCGGCAGCGATTTCAGATTGGCCAGCGACGAATAACCGGTACCGAAATCGTCGATCGCCAGGTGCACCCCTAAATCGTGTAAATTGTGCAGAATTTGGATCGCCTCCTTTTCACGCTTCATCAACGCGCTTTCCGTCAATTCCAGTTCCAGCAGATGAGCCGGGAAGCCGGTTTCCTGTAAGGTTTTGGTGACCACACTGCGGATATCGCTGTGCAGGAATTGTTGCGGCGACAGATTGACCGCCAACCGCAACGGAGGCAAGCCGGCGTCCAACCATTCCCGGCCTTGACGGCAAGTCTCGCGTAACACCCAATTGCCGATCACAGTGATTAATCCGGATTCTTCGGCGATCGGAATGAAGTGAGCCGGTGAAATCAAGTCTCCCGCTACGGTCAGCCAACGCACCAGCGCCTCCGCGGCGAGAATCTCGCCGGATTCGACATCGATTTGCGGTTGGAAAAATACCCGTAATTCGCCGTGCTCTACCGCTTGGCGCAGGCGGATTTCGATATCGATACGTTCGCGGGCGGCGCGGGTCAATGCTTCGGAAAAGTACTTGAACCGGTTGCGGCCTTCGTTTTTAGCTTGGTAGAGTGCGGTGTCGGCGTGCTGGATCAACTCGTCCGGGCTGGTACCGTGCTCCGGAAACAGCGAAATTCCGACGCTGACGCCGATGCGCACCTCGTTGCCACCGGGCAGACGCCAGGTTTGGCTCAAGGTCTTGATGATTTGGATGGCGACGTGGGCTGCGGCTTCCGGGTGGCCGATGTCTTCCAGTAAGATCACAAATTCGTCGCCGCCCAGGCGACATACGGTATCGGAGCTGCGCAGGCGTGCAGTCAATTGCTGGGCGACCATTTGCAGCAAATTGTCGCCGGCCAAATGGCCGAAGCTGTCGTTGACATCCTTGAAACGGTCAAGGTCCAGCATTAGCACCGCCATTTGCGCCGATTGGCGCCGAGTTTTTTCGATCGTATGCTGCAGGCGAGACAGAAACAGCATTCGGTTCGGCAGCTTGGTCAGCGGGTCGTGATGGGCCAGAAATTCCAGTTCCTTTTCCGAAGCCTTAAGTTTGGTGATGTCGGCAAACACGCCGACATAGTGGCTGACCGCGCCGTCTCCACTCCGCACGGTACTGATACTCAATAGCTCCGGATAAATGTCACCGTGTTTCCGGCGATTCCAGATTTCGCCCTGCCAGTGGTCGGTCGTGTCGATGCTACTCCACATCTCCCGGTAAAACTCGCTATCGTGCCGGCCGGAACTGAGCAGGCGCGGACTGTTGCCGATCACTTCTTCCGCGCTGTATCCGGTAATGGTGGTGAACGCCTTATTCACCATCATGATGCGGCGGTCGGCGTCGGTGACCATGACGCCCTCGCGGGTACTTTCGAAAACCGCTGCGGCCTGACCGAGCGTTTCTTCGTTGGCTTTGATTTCGGAAATATCGGTAATCGTGCCGACGTAGCCCAGCAAATTGCCGGTCTCGTCCAATTCCGGCTCCGCCCGGCCTATCACCCAGCGGATTTGGCCGTCGAGGTGTTGAAACCGGTATTGCAGGGTAAAGGGCTTGGCCGCGGCTATGCACGTGGCCCACTCGGCTTTGACGCGCTCCAGATCGTCGATGAAAATAGCGGCAGCCCAGCCGTTGCCGTGCGCCTGATGGTGGCTCAGGCCGGAAATTTCGCACCAGCGCTGGTTTACATAGTCGCAGCTTCCATCGCGGTCGGTACGAAAAATACCGACCGGGGCGATCTTCGACAAGGTGTGGAACAACAGTTCGCTTTCCTGTAACGCGATTTCGGCTTGCTTGCGGGCGGTAATGTCGCGCAGAGCAATCACAAAAGCCGGGGCCGCATCCCATTCCAATGGGGTGGAACGCATTTCGGCCCAGGCGATGCCGCTGGGTCGGATCAGATTGATATCGTGGTGAACGGCTTGGTCGATGGTCACCGGGATTGCCAGTGTCTGGCCGGTCAGCGGACCGCGTTCCAGCAGTTGCTCGGCGGCTTGATTGGCGTAAAGAACGATGCCTTGCGGGTCGACCACCATCACGCCGTCGGTGATGGTGTTTAACATCAGCTTCAGTTGTTTGAGAGTCTGCGGCATCGGTTAGAGTCTGGATTAGCTTTTGGCTCTGACGGTCAGGACGACGGCACCCTGCGTTTGGGGCGTGCTTGCCGCGACTATTGGATACATCCGCGACAAGTTGCCGAGCAGTTTCTGATACAAGCCATTATCCAGAGTAAAAGAGCTTGCGAAGGTTTTTATATCCGACGTTTTATCCGGCATGTCCTGGGTCGGGCGGGTTTGTTCTAGCAGGCGCCGGGCGTCAGGATGCGGCGATGCTCCAAAGCGCGTCAAGCACGAATTGAACGCGCTGGGTTCAGCCGGACTCTCGTTAACCAACAAGATGGTGTTTACCATGAGATAGTTCTTTGAACGTCGAGAATGAGGATCGTGGAAATTTTAACCGGATGCTGTAACCCGGGCCGCGCTAGTCTCCAAAGTCTTAGTTCTGCAAAAACGCCAAGAATACCTCCTCGATTGCGCCAATTGCTCAAGGGGCGATGCCTGTGAAAGTTTCCTGGACAAGCACTTGTTCTATAATCGCAAGCTTTTGTCTTTCCGCCAAGGAGAACTTATGGCCGCCACCGCTTCCGCGATGTTGCCGCTCGGTACCGTCGCTCCCGATTTCCGCTTGCCCGACACCGTGACCGGTCGCGAATTCGCGTTGCAGGATTTACGCGGCGAGCGGGCGACGCTGATCATGTTCATCTGCAACCATTGCCCCTACGTTTTGCACGTCAAGCAACAGCTGATCGCGATCGCCCGCGATTATGCCGACGCCGGCGTCGCAACCATCGCCATCAGCGCGAACGATGTCGCCAATTTTCCGGAGGATGCGCCGGACCGGATGAAAGCGATGATGGCCGAGTGGGGTAATCCGTTTGCCGCCTACCTGTACGACGAAACCCAGGCGGTGGCCAAGGCTTATCAGGCTGCCTGCACGCCGGACATCTATCTGTTCGATGCCGATTTGGCCTGCGTTTATCGCGGCCGGCTGGATGCGGCGACGCCAAAGAATGCCGAGCCGGTGACCGGCGCCGATTTGCGCAACGCCTTGGACGATCTGCTTGCCGGCCGGCCGGTCAGTGCCGAACAGATTCCGAGCATAGGTTGCAATATCAAATGGAAGCCGGCGCAATAGGCCCGGTGAGTTACCCATAGGCCAGGAGCGCGCCGGCTTTTGCTGCCGATATTTTTGCCAGCTTGAGGACATGCACTATGCTTGATCCGATCATTTCACCGGGAGGCACCCATGGCAGAACAACAGGCTCAGCCGCTGCATTTCAGCGGTAGCGGCGGCGAGTATTTTCGACTTTGGATAGTCAACGTTTGTTTGAGTATCGTGACATTCGGGGTTTATTCGGCCTGGGCCAAAGTGCGGCGCAACCAGTACTTTTACCGGCATACTCGTCTGGCCGGAGCCGGTTTTGATTATCACGGCGACCCCAAAGCCATCTTGAAGGGCCGCCTGATTGCCTTTGCCCTGTTCGCCGCGTACACGCTGACTAGCGGTTTCTCGCCCGCGGCCGCGACGATGATTCTGATTCTGATCATGGCCTTGGCGCCTTGGTTACTAGTGCGGTCGCTGCGTTTCAGATTGCACAATACCAGCTACCGCGGCTTGCGCTTTGGGTTTCGCGGCCAGACCGGGCCGGCTTATCTGGCGTTTTTGCTGTGGCCGCTACTGGCCGGTTTCAGCTTGGGTTTGTTATGGCCGTTTGCCCAGCAACGCATGGCTGCCTACACCCGCAACCACAGCGCGTACGGCAGTGCCGAGTTCCGTTTTTCGGCGACGGCCGCCGCGTATTACGGAATTTACCTGATGACGCTGATGTTGGGTGTGGTTCTGTTCGCCGGTTTGACGGTATTGACCAGTGTGCTGGGAAGCAACGGTTGGTTCGCCGTGGAAGAAGGCCAGTTGACGGCAATGAGCTTGTTGCTGGCGGCGTTCGGTACCTATCTGGGGCTGCTGTTATTTGCGTATCCCTACGTCACCGCGCGTTTGCAGAATCTGGTTTGGGCGACGACGACGCTGGGCGAACACCGTTTCGTAGCCAATGTCAGCGCTTACCAGTTGCTCGGTCTGATGTTGAGTAACGTCGTGTTGGTGATACTGACGCTGGGATTGTATAAGCCGTTTGCCGATATTAGGCTGGCGCGTTACCGGATCGAACATCTGCAAGTACTGGTGGCCGGCAGTATCGACGATTTCGTGGCCGGACTGCAGGCCAACGCTTCGGCTGCTGGCGACGAAATGGCCGAGATGTTCGATTTCGATATCGGCTTGTAAATGCGGGTAGCAGCGGTTTATTACGACGGCCGTAGCGCTAAGGCTCATCCGGTCACGTTATGCCTGGAGGGCGATAAACTGTTGTTGCAGGGCAAGGAAGTGGTTCGCCGCGAGGTGTTGACGGGCCTGGAGATTCAGCCGCCGCTCGCGAGCACGCCACGGGTGATAATGTTTGCTGACGGTGCTCGTTGCGAGGTGGCGGATAGCCGCGGCTTTGCCGAGTTGTTTCCCGGCACCGACAGCCGGGTGGCTGCGTTGGAAAATAGTTGGCGCTGGTCGGGATTGGCACTGCTACTGGTTCTGGTGGTGGCCGGCGCCGGGTACGTGTGGGGCTTGCCTTATGCCGCGCAACGGCTGGCGGAACGTATTCCGGTCGAGCTGGCCCAGAGCCTGGACCGGCAGGTTCTGGCCGATCTGGACCGGCACCTGTTGCAACCCAGCCGGTTAAGCCCTGAGCGCCAGGGGCAAATCAATGCCAAGCTCGGGAATTTGGTTTTAGCCGATGAGGCCGGCCGGCCGGCCGGATTGGAGTTCCGGGCCAGTGCGGAATTAGGTGCCAATGCCTTTGCCTTGCCGGGCGGCAATGTGGTTGTGTTGGACGCTCTGATCGAATTGGCGGATGATGACGAACAGATCGTCGCGGTTTTGCTTCACGAGATGGGACACGTGGCCGGAAGGCATGCCTTGCGGCAGTTGTTGCAGGCGTCCGCGGTCGGTTTGGCGCTGGCGTGGTACGTCGGCGATTTCAGTCAAGTGCTGGCCGCGGCGCCGGCCTTATTGCTGGAAGCCCGCTATTCGCGCGAATTCGAACGCGATGCCGATCAATTTGCCGCCGATGCGCTAAAGGCCAACGCCATTCCGCCCGGCCGTCTGGCGGATATGCTGCAGAAATTGGAAGCGGCCCGGCAAGGCAACTACAACCGGAAGTTTGCCGACGGTTTGGATTATCTATCCAGTCACCCGAGTAGCGAAGAGCGCATCAACCGTCTGCGCAGTCAATGAGTCGCTGCCGATTTTTCAAGATCAAGAGTGAGCAAATGATTAAATCCTGCTACGGCTTTGTGCTGGCGGCGTGGTTCGCGGCCGGTTGTGCCCAGCCGGTGCAACCGCAGGCCGCACCGGATACGGCTCGATTACACCATTTGGCGATCGTCTGGCTCAAACAGCCGGGCAATGACCAATTGCGTCGGCAATATATAGAGGCCAGCCGGCCGCTGGCCGGCTTGCCTGGAGTAGTGGCCTACGAAGCCGGCACCCCGGCCGCAGTTCAGCGCAGCCGGCCCAACGCGGCGCTGGACGAAAGTTATGATGTGGCGATTTACGGCGTGTTCGAGAGTCGGCAAGCGTACGAACAGTTTCTGAAAAACCCGGAATATTTGCGCGTCGCCCAGCAAGTGTTGCGGCCGTTGGTGGATAAGTACAAGCTTTACGAGTTCGCGGAGCCGGACTGGCCGAAACTGCCTTAACCGTTATCGGTTAAGGTGATCGGAACGGTCTCCGCGATTAATCAGAGCGGGTGGTTGCGGTGTTATTGTTTTAAAGCCGAAGCCACTGCGGCGCGGCGAGTGATTTCGGCCCAATCGCCGGCGTCGACCAGATCGGCCGGCGCCATCCAAGAGCCGCCCACACAGGCCACGTTATTCAGCGCCAAATACTCCGGCGCGTTTTTCGGATTGACGCCGCCGGTCGGGCAGAATGTGACTTGCGGTAGCGGGCCGCCGAGCGATTTCAGCATAGGAATGCCGCCGGCGGCTTCGGCCGGGAAGAATTTCATCGCGGTGATGCCTTTGTCCAGCAAACGCATCACTTCGCTTGGCGTAATGACGCCCGGCAGCAACGGCACGCTGGTCTCCAATGCCGCATCCAACAGGCTCTCGGTGACGCCGGGGCTGACGATGAACTGGGCGCCGGCGTCGAGAGCATGGTGCAGAGTCTGAACGTTGATGATGGTACCGGCGCCGACGATCGCGCCGGGCACCTCGGCTTTGATCTGGCGGATCGCGTCCAGGGCCACTGGCGTGCGCAAGGTTATTTCCAGCACTTTCAAGCCGCCGTCGACCAGGGCTTTCGCCAGCGGGACGGCGTTTTCCAGATTATTGATCACCATAACCGGCATTACCGGCGAGGTGGTCATGACTTGTTTGATGGTTACGGTCATAGCTTATGTTTCTCTCTGTTGGCGGTGCTGCGCCCGCGGGCGGACGCGGTGGCCCGGCTGAGGGACTTGATCGAGTATTCCCTGTGCCGGGCTTGGGTTGTAGTTATTGTTAATCCACGTAAAACAAGTTGGTGGCTCCGGTTTCCGCCGACGAGGCGTGGGCGCGGAAGCCGCCGAACAATTCCCGGCCCATGCCGAAATGATGGCCTTTGGCGCTATTGGCTGCCACGGTGCGGGCTTCGAATTCGGCCGAATCGACTTGGACGTTGACTTCGCCGGTCTGCGTGTTCAGCGCGATGATGTCGCCGTCGCGAACCTTGGCCAACGGGCCGCCGTCCAGACATTCCGGACACATGTGAATCGCCGACGGCACTTTGCCGGAGGCGCCGGACATGCGGCCGTCGGTAATCAATGCTACTTTGAATCCTCTATCCTGCAATACGCCGAGCGGTGGCGTCAGTTTGTGCAGTTCCGGCATGCCATTCGCTTTCGGGCCCTGAAAACGGAGCACGACGATGCAGTCCTTTTCCAGCTCGCCGCGCTTGAAGGCGGCAACCACGTCGTCCTGATCGTCGAATACCACCGCCGGAGCAGTGACGACTTGGTGTTGCTCGGCGACCGCGGAAATTTTCGATACGCCGCGGCCCAGGTTGCCGTGCATCACGGTGAGGCCGCCGGTGGGTTGGAACGGTTTGCTTACCGAGCTGATCACCGTTTCGTCTTGGCTGGCACTAGGGCCCTCCGCCCAATGCAGCCCGCCGTCGGTCAGTTTCGGCTCCCGGCTGTATTGTCCCATGCCGCGTTCGTCGCCGATGGTCAAAATGTCGCCGTGCAGCAGGCCGTTGCGTAGCAATTCGGCTATCAAGACGCCCATGCCGCCGGCCGCTTGGAAGTGGTTGACGTCGGCCGAACCGTTCGGGTAAATCTTGGCCAGTAGCGGTACGATTTTCGACAATTTGTCGAAGTCGTCCCAGTTGATGATGACGCCGGCGGCGCGGGCGATTGCGATCAGATGGATGGTGTGGTTGGTCGAGCCGCCGGTGGCCAGTAAGCCGATGATGGCGTTGATGATGGCTTTTTCGTCGATGGCATGGCCGATAGGACGAAAATCGTCACCCAACGCGGTGAATTTCAAAATTTGCCGAGCGGCCGCTTTGGTCAGCTCGTCGCGTAGCGGCGTATAGGGGTTGACAAAGGAACTGCCGGGCAGATGCAGGCCCATGATTTCGACCATCATCTGGTTGCTGTTGGCCGTGCCGTAGAAAGTGCAGGTGCCTGGGCTGTGGTAAGACTGGGATTCCGACTCCAGCAACTCCTTGCGGCCGACCTTGCCTTCGGCGTACAACTGGCGTATGCGAACCTTTTCTTTGTTAGGCAGGCCGCTCGGCATCGGGCCGGCCGGGACGAATACTGCCGGCAAATGGCCGAAGCTCAAGGCGCCGATCAGCAGGCCAGGTACAATTTTGTCGCAGACGCCTAAATATAAGGCGGCGTCGAACATATTGTGGCTGAGGCCGATCGCAGTCGCCATCGCGATTACGTCGCGGCTGAACAGTGACAACTCCATACCGGGCTGGCCTTGAGTGACGCCGTCGCACATTGCCGGCACGCCGCCAGCGAATTGCGCCACGCCGCCGGCTTCGCGCACGGCTTGTTTGATCAGGCTCGGGAAGTCCTTGTAAGGTTCATGGGCCGACAACATGTCGTTGTAGGCGGAGATGATTGCAATATTGGCTTTTTGCGCGCCGGCCAGATCGTCTTTTTCGTCGCTGGCGCAAGCGGCAAAGCCGTGGGCCAGGTTACCGCAAGCCAGTTTGGCGCGGTGCGGGCCTTTTTCGACGGCGGCGTCGATGCGGGCAAGATAAGCCGCACGAGTTTCGCGGCTGCGTTTCACCACGTCTGCGGTGACTTTTTCTAAAGAGGGATGCATAAATTATCCTGATGCTTGACTTGGTGGCCTACATGGAAAACAAGGTTCCCCATGCTAGGGTGGTTCGTTTGGCTAATGCGTATTCGGCTTTTTTTCCAATATGATCCAAAAGCTCAACCAGCTCAATAAGTCGCGGCTCACCGACCTGAACTCCGATGCCAATTTGGGCATGATGCGATCTATCTGCTCGGCGCCGAGCTGGTCGATCGGCGTCAACTGCGTAATCTCCAGACCCGCTTTGCCCGCGGCTTCGACGTATTTGTTTGCGCGCCAACGGTTAGGGAAGCCTTTGTGGGAGTACATCAATCGGTACAGCGGTCGCGGCCAGGTTAAAAAGTCGAACGCTTGGTAACGGTCCAAGCCGTGGCTTTTCAGATCGACCTTGTGAATCGATTTTCCGTCCGGTTTTAACGCTGCGTCAATATCGGCAAACGTGGCATCGATATCGTCGACATGTTCCAGCACCGCCCGGGAAATAATCAAGTCGTAAGCCAGGCTTTCGCCCGACAATCCGTTTGGGGTGACCGCGTAGTTGACGGTGCCGGCGCTGAATCCGCTTTCCGGATCTCCGGTGCTGTTGAAGGCAGCCATCGCCCTGGATTTCTCGTCGCCGGTCAAGCCCTCGCAGAGGGCTTTATAGATCGCGGCGTTTTTGGCATTGATTTTATTCAGCGGAAATCGGTCGACGCAGCGAACCTGTGCCGCGCCGTAGGCGTATAACAGCAATGCGACCCCGAGCACGTCGCCAGGCCCGTATTCCAAAATAGTCTTGCCGGCCAGAAACGTTTTGAATTCCGCCGGTTCCAGACCCAATTGCCGGCGGTAATCTTCCACGCACTCGAAAAAATAGCCGGCAACGTCTGCAGAGCTGCCTTCATCGCCGCCGCGCCCGGTTTGGCCGGTAAGGCGGACATAAAGGCCAGGCGAGAATCGGGCGATTTGATTGGTGGCAACAGCCTTCGAAAAAAGGAGGATGTCTTTGCAAATGTTCTCGGTGTACAAAAGCGGCTCCTTTTCAGCGTTATTTATGATGTTGCCAGCCCGGGATCAGGGAGCCCAATACAACTCGACCGGCGCCTGCTCCTGATTCAACAGCGCCCGGATCGGCATGTCTTCCACCGGGCCGGGCTGTTGGGCTTTACCGAATACGGCCAGTTTGTCCTCGCCGGTGAACAGGATCACGATGCGCTCCGAGTTCAGCAGGCCGTTGCGGGTCAAGCTCAGGCGTTCGGTATTGGCACCGGTGACCTCGCTCTGCACCGCATTGATCGCCGCGGTCAGTTGGGTGTTGTTTTCGCTCAGCGCCTCGGTCAGACCGGAGGCGTGCGGAAACAACGACGCGGTGTGGCCGTCGATGCCCATGCCGACGATGCTCAATGTAAACGGTTGCGGTAAGGCCTGGTAACGGCCTTCGGTTTCGGCCTGGCCGGCAGCGGCGGTCGCGGCGGCGGTTTTCATGCCGACGAACTCGACGTTTCTAGCGTTGTTGATCAACAGGCTGCGGCGGATCAGGGCTTCGTTGCTGGCACTGTGCTCAGCGTCCACCCAGCGTTCGTCGACCAGCGCGACTTTGATTTTTTTCCAGTTCAGATCGGATTTGGAAAGTGCTTCATACAGCGGCGCCGGTGTGGTGCCGCCGGAAACCAGTAGCACGGCATGGCCGTGCTTGCTGATCGCTTCCGACAACACGTCGTGGCATTCCGCTACCAATGCGGTGAACAAGTGGTTTCGCTGTTCGAAAAAAAATTCTCTAACCATAATCGTTGTACTCGTGATGGATTTAGATGGTTACTCTTCCCACGCGCGGCCGTCGCGGGCCAAAAGCGCTACCGAGGCGATCGGGCCCCAGCTGCCGGCCGGATAGGATTTGGGCGCGCTGTGGCTGTGTGCCCAGGCGTCCTGGATCGAATCGACCCAAGTCCAGGCCTGTTCGATTTCCTCGCGGCTCAAAAACAGCGTCGGATTGCCGCGCAGGGCTTCCAGGATCAGTTTTTCGTAGCCGCCGAAGATGCTGTTTTTCTTGAAGGTCTCCGAGAAACTCAAGTCGAGCTTGGTTTGCTGCAGTTTGATGTTGCCGTCGATGCCGGGCACTTTGTTCAGCATCACCACCTCGACGCCCTCGTTGGGTTGCAGGTGGATCACCAGTTTGTTGGCGGGCAGGTCGCGGAAACTGTCTTTAAAGATGTTGTGCGGCAACTGTTTGAAATTGACCACAATCTCGGTGCGCTTGTTCGGCATGCGTTTGCCGGTGCGCATATAAAACGGCACGCCGGCCCAGCGCCAGTTGTCGATGTCGACCCGGATCGCGACAAAACTTTCGGTGGTGCTTTCCTTGTTGGCGCCTTCCTCTTCCAGATAGCCCGGCACAGCCTGGCCTTTGATGAAGCCGGCGGTGTACTGGCCGCGCACGGTTTTCTCTTCGACGTTGCGCGCCGTGATCGGCCGCAGCGCTTTCAGAACCTTGATTTTTTCCATGTGGATGCTTTCCGCTTCCAGGTCGGCCGGCGGTTCCATCGCGACGAAGGTCAGAATTTGCAACAGGTGGTTTTGCAACATGTCGCGTAACTGGCCGGTCTTGTCGAAATAGTCCCAGCGGCCTTCGATGCCGATGTCTTCGCCGACCGTGATCTGGATGTGGTCTATCGTATTGTGGTTCCAGTTGGTGGTGAAAATCGAATTGGCGAAGCGCAAGGCCAACAGGTTCAACACGGTTTCCTTGCCCAGATAGTGGTCGATCCGGTAGACCTGGTCTTCGTGAAAGGCGTCGGCGACGGCGTCGTTGATTTCTTTTGACGACTTCAAATCGTGGCCGATCGGCTTTTCCATCACCATCCGCGATTCCGGTGTCAACACGCCGCAGCTTTGCAGGCCCTGGCAAATGCTTTTGAACAAAAACGGTGCGACGGCGAAATAATTGACCATGACCCGTTTGTCCGGCTCCACGGCGGTGTTCAGCCGCAGGTATTGCTCAGGCTGAGTCAGGTCTATTTTCAAATAAGACAGGCGCTTGGAAAAACGTTGCCAGATTTCTTCGTTGATGGTGTTGTTCAAAAACGCCTCGAGACTGGCGCGGGCGATTTTGACGAAACCTTCGCTGGTCTCGTCGAGCCGGTCGACGCCGACGATGCGGGTGTCGGGTTCGAGTAATTCGGACTTTTCCAAGCGATATAACGAAATCAACAGTTTGCGCTTGGACAAATCACCCAGCGCGCCGTAAATCACCAAGTCGCAG
Organism: Methylomonas sp. Uni0011; assembly: GCF_056850255.1. NCBI lineage: Bacteria > Pseudomonadati > Pseudomonadota > Gammaproteobacteria > Methylococcales > Methylococcaceae > Methylomonas > Methylomonas sp. Uni0011. The sequence goes on along the minus strand of NZ_JBVVNO010000001.1, from coordinate 425,207 downwards.
GGTTTGTAAGTGTGGTTTTTCATTCAATGGTACCCAAATACGCTGAAATCCGTTCGGTGCCGGCGGCTGTTCCGGACGGTGGCAAAATCCGGCGGGCCGAAATTAGCCGAAAATGCCGCCATTATACCGTTCCAAGAGCTTTTCGAACAAGAAAAAAGCCTGGAAGCCTTGATTTTACTGGGTTGTGCAGGAGGAACGGCTCAGCCGAAGCTTTCCGTGGTATAGCGGAAAAATCGCAGGCTGTCCGACCAATAAGCGGCCGGCAGGCCGGCTTTTTGTTTCAGGTGGGTCAGGAAACGGGCCGGTTCGGGCAGGTCGTCCCAAACCGCCGGTAGAAACGTCGCCCGCCGGCCGCCTTCCTGCAGAATCAAGCCATCCACGCCGGGGCGAAGCTGCTGCAGCAAGTCGGCTTCCGACTTGACCGGCAGCGGTTCCGCCGGCGCCAGCACCGAGATATGCAGATCGAGTCCGGCCAGCTCGCTGTCCCGCAGCGGCGGGAAGCGCGGATCGCGGAAGGCGGCGGCGAAGGCGTTTTCGGCCACGTCTTCGGCCAAAGGCCGCTGCGCTTCGAGCATGCCGATACAACCGCGCAACTGGCCGGCGCGTTCCAGCGTGACGAAGGTGGCGCGGCGGGCGGATAATTCGCCGGGATACTGCGCCGGATCGACGCTTGACGGCCGGCCGGTTTCCAGGCCGTGGCTAATCGATTGCCGGGCCAGCGCCAACAGCCGTTGGCGTTGGTCGTCAGTCAACGACATAGGCACCGTAGCCCACCACTTGCTGCTTGTCGCCGGCGGTGTCTCCGGAGTTGCGCAGGTCTATGGTTTTGATCGACAGGCCTTTTTCTTCGAGTAATTTTAATAGGCCGTTCACCGCCACCTTGCCGCAGGCGTCCTCGCCGCCGATGTCCTGGTAGCGCAATTGTTCGATCAGTTGGCTGGTATTGCGGTCCATGCGTTGCGCGGTGGCGTAAGGGTGGTAGTGGCTTAGGTCGGAGCTGACCACCAGCAAGGTTTCCGGGCCGTCCCACAGCAGATCCAGCACTTGACTGACTTGGTCCGGGCTGGCGTCTCCGGCCACGATCGGCACCAGGCTGAAGTCCCGCAAGACTTCCTGCAGAAACGGCACATGGACTTCCAGGCTGTGTTCCAGGGTATGAGCCTGCTCGATATATTCGACAAACGGTAGTTGCAATAAAGTTTCCACCGCGGCCCGGTCCACCAGGACGTCACCGAGCGGCGTGGTGTAAGCGTGGGTTCTGCTGACCGCCAGACCGCGGAACGCCACCCGGTGCGAGGGTCCGATCAATACCACGCGCTTGATAGAGCCGGCTGCCGGCTTCAAGCGTACATAAGCGCTGGCCGCGATCGGCCCCGAATAGATATAGCCGGCGTGCGGGGCAATAATGGCTTTGGGAACTTGGTCCGCCGGTTCGGCCTGCTGCAGAAAGCCGACGATTTCGGCGTGGAGTTGTTGGGGTTGCGCCGGGTAGAAGCGGCCGGCGACCGCTGGTTTTCTGTTCATGCGCTGATCCTTATTAGAGTTGTAATCGATCAGTAAGCCTGGGCCGGCTGCGGCTGTCGAAATAACTACAGTTCGCGCCTGCTCCGGCGTTATTCTACTGCTAACTGCATCGGTAACGACCGGATTTTTTCGGCGAGGTTCAAGGAGCAACACCATGGCTACATTACTCAGTTCCGACACTGCTGCCACCCGCTATTGGCACGTCCTGGCCGACGGCAAAGTGCAATGCGATTTGTGCCCGCGCTTTTGCAAACTTCACGAAGGCCAGCGCGGCTTGTGCTTTGTCCGGCAGAATCTGGGGCAGAAAATCGTCATGACCAGCTACGGCCGTTCCAGCGGCTTTGCGGTCGACCCGATCGAAAAGAAACCGCTGAACCATTTTTTGCCCGGTACGCCTATCCTGTCGTTCGGCACCGCCGGTTGCAATCTGGCCTGCAAGTTTTGCCAGAACTGGGATATCAGCAAATCGCGGGAAATGGATACTTTGATGAGTCGGGCCAGCCCGGAAGCGATCGCCAAGGCGGCATTGGAGCAGGGCTGCAGCAGCGTGGCTTATACCTACAACGATCCCGTGGTGTTTCATGAATATGCTATCGATACCGCCCAGGCCTGCCGTGAACTCGGGTTGAAGTCGGTGGCGGTGACCGCCGGTTACGTTTGTGCCGACCCGCGCGCCGAGTTTTACCGCAACATGGATGCGGCGAATGTCGATCTGAAAGCGTTTTCCGAGGATTTTTACCACAAAATCACCGGCGGCCATTTGCAGTCGGTGTTGGAAACGTTGGTGTATCTGAAGCGGGAAACTCAGGTTTGGTTTGAGCTGACCACCTTGCTGATTCCGGGCGAAAACGATTCCGAAGCCGAATTGCAGGCGATGACGCAGTGGGTGGTCGAGAATCTGGGGCCGGAGGTGCCGATGCATTTCACCGCCTTTCATCCGGACTGGAAAATGACGGATAAACCGCATACGCCGGCCGCGTCGCTGCTGATGGCCCGCAAAATCGCGCTGGAAAACGGCGTGCGTTACGCCTACGTCGGCAACGTGCACGACAAGGCAGCGGAGAGTACTTACTGTCACCACTGTGGCGAACTATTGATCGGCAGAGACTGGTACGTGTTATCGGACTGGAACCTGGATGCTGCAGGCAATTGCCGCTTTTGCGGTACGCGTTGCGCCGGCCTGTTTCAAGCCCAACCCGGCGCTTGGGGAGCAAAGCGGCGGGCGGTAAGTTTTTGAAAATTCGGACTATGCTTGATTTTGCGAAGAGGTTCTCAATATTTTGCGGATTGTGAAAAATTAAATATGATGTGGCTTTAACGGAAGCGACCTACTTTAGCCGTGGTTTGCCGATATATGCGACGGTTCGCCCCGTCGTCTGCACCAATAGATACCGAGTTGTTTTAACAGTCCGGGAGCACGAATGAAAAAAAAGCGCAATCTCGACCGCGACGGGTTGGACGGTATACTGCCTGATTTAAGGAAGGGCGTGGCCGCACCAGCGTCCGCCTCGTCGCGAGAGGCGACAGCGGCCAAACCGCGCCGGGCGAAGGTGATACCGCTGTTTACCGCACTGGGCGTGTTGGTGGCGGCGGCGTTGTGGTTGGATCGCTATGTGCCGAGCCTGCCTGTGGCAGGAACCGATTCTTTGGCTTCGGCGGCAGGCGGCGGAGCCGGAACCGACTCGAAACAATCAGCGATTTTGGCCCCATCGCCAGCGATAGCCGATGGCGGGAAAGCGGAGCCAGTTGCTGCCGCCAGTCCGAATCAAGCCGGGCAGACGATTGACGCCCACCCCCCTGCGGAGGACATTTTGGCGCAATTGCCGATCGAACCCACTGCAGCTGGTATTCCCAAAACAACCGCGGGAAGCGGGACGGATGTCAATGCGCCGGCCGGCCTACGGTTTACCGTTTATTTTAAATTCGACTCCAGCCAGCTGACGTCGCAATCGAGTGCCGCTGTGGGCGAATTACTGGCGGCGGCGCAAAGCTGTTCCGGGAAAATCCGCTTGCTCGGACATACTTGCAATTTAGGGACCGACGCCGGCAACCGCTGGCTCGGGCAGATCAGGGCGAATACCGTCAAAAAGATGCTGGTTGCCCGCGGTGTTCCAACGCAAAACATCGTTACCGCCTCGGATGGCATGGCGCAGCCGGCGGCGCCCAACGACACCAAAGCCGGCCAGGCGTTGAACCGCAGGGTGGAACTGCATTGCCTGGACCAATAACCGAACGAGGAGAGTATAGGCCATGTTACAAAATACCAAATCAGATTATCAGATCGCCCAGCAGCAAATTCTCGACGGCATTATTTCCGGCCAGTTCGAAATCGAAAACCGCAACGATTTGGGGCCCTTGATCCCGATTCGCCTGTTTCAAGCCTTGCGGATGGTGGCGCTGGGGTCCAACGTCGAGGACATCCTGGGCCAGGGCGCGCCGTCGCTGGTTTACCATTCCGGGCAAAGCCTGGGTTTGGCCATGGGTCAGATCGCCGTGGCCAACATCGATAAAGACCTGGAGACTTACGTCGGCAAGATCAAAATGCTGTGTCGGCAATTGAGCATCGGCCTGGTGGTGCCGGATAAAGTCGATTTGTCTGCCGGGGTGCTGGAGTTGCGCGTCGACGAGTGCGTGTCCTGCGCCGGCATTCACAATGTCTCGGCGCCGATCTGCCATTTCGAGGCCGGTATGGTGGGCGGTATCGTCAAGACTTTTTTCAAGCGCAACGTCAAGGCAACCGAGACCAAGTGCAACGCGTTGGGCGACAAGACCTGTCTGATCCGCGTCGATTTGCTGTAGGCAGGCCTATATAAAACGATAATCAGGAGTACGGCATGAGTAGTAACGTCCAATTTCTCGATCCGCGGAAATCTCAAAACAACGAGATCGATTCGATTTTGCGCAACCTGATGAGTATCCAGGGAGTATCGGCGGCGGCGATTGTCGATAGCGACGGTTTTGTCACCCATATTCATCGCGATTTCGAAATCAACACCGACGCCATCGGCGCCTCGGTGCAGGTGGTGTTCGGTGCGGCCGCCAAAGCCGCGCAGCATGTCGGCCACCATTCCACCAACATGGTGATTTGCGAAAATTCCGAGGGCTATATTTTGTCGACGCCGATCGAGGCCGGTTTCATGCTGGCTTTGGTGACGCAACGCGAGGCGCTGCTGGGTCGGGTGCGCTTTGAGTTGAAAGAAACCATTCCGGTGTTGAAACGGCTGTTTAGCAGTTATCTGGCTAATTAAGACGCATTGAAGTGACAGATATGCATTGGTTTGAATCCCAGTTGGCCGAATTGGATCGGCTCGCTGCAGATTATCTCGCCGCGCAACGCCAATCGGGCGGCGATATCGTCAATGTCAGCGAATCCGCCAGGACCAAGCGCGCGGCTTTTATCGACGCTGTACAGGCGCTGGTGGACAAGGTGGTCAAAATCAAAGGGATAGCCGCTTGCGCGGCGTACCACGACGGCCTGATTCTGGCGCAATCGGCCGAGGCGCCGCATATCGACGCTTTCGGCGCGGTGATTCAGGAAACCATTCGTGCCGCTCAGCACGGTCAGGTCTCGTTGAGTCTTGGAGCTATCGAACAGATCGTTATCGTCGGCGTCGACCATAAACTGGCCATGCTTAGCGTCGGCCCTATCATTTTGTGCATTTACAGCCCGAAACAGGTCAATCTGGCTTCGGTGTTGAGCCGGCAGGCTTAAGTTATTGCTTTCGCCGCCGGTGCGGCGTCACAGCTCGGCGAGGTTGTCGGCAGGCGCGTTATTGTGCGCCAAGTCGCTAATCGGCGAGTTTTGGAGCGCTTCCAACTCGCTTAATTTCTTCCAGCGGTTAATAATCAGGCAAAACAATTGCGCGGTCTGCTCGGCATCGTACAACGCCGAATGGGCACGGGAGTTATCCCAGTCCAGTCCTGCCGCTTGCGCGATTTTGGCCAGTACGGTCTGGCCGTAGACCAGGCCGCCCAGGGTAGCGGTATCGAAGCTGCTGAACGGGTGAAACGGGCTGCGCTTATGGTTGGTCCGGTCGATCGCGGCATTCAGGAAGTTGATGTCGAATGCGGGGTTGTGGCCGACTAAGATCGCCCGTTTGCAATGGTTGCGTTTAACGGCGGCCTTGATTGGCGTAAACAACTTGTTCAATGCCTCTTTTTCTTCGATTGCCATGCGGAACGGGTGGTAGGGATCGATACCGTTGAACTTCAAGGCTGCTTCGTCGAGTTCGGAATTTTTGAACGGGATGATATTGCAATGGTGTTTTTCGGTAACCCGCAGCAGGCCGTCCGCATCGGGTTCGACGATTACCGCGGCGATTTCCAGCAACGGGTTTTTTTTGGCATTGAAACCGGCGGTTTCGATATCGACAATGACTGGCAAATAGCCTCTGAAACGATCGCCTAACGGGTTGAAAGTGCTTTGCATCGAGCTGCGGGTTGGTAAAAAAAATGGGTTATATGCTATGTTACGTGAGTTTTGGATAGGTATAAACAATATTCAATTTGATGAGGTTTGTTATGCAAAATAGAAATACCACTTGGCTGGTCGCAGGGTTGTTGGCTTTGGCCAATGGTTGCGCGACGGTACACACCGTCGATCCTAAGGATCCCTGGCAGAGTTGGAACCGAAGCGTACAGTCGTTCAACGACGGCGTCGACGACTACGTGATGAAGCCGGTGGCTAAAGGCTACCGCTGGGTGACGCCGGACGTCGTCGACCAGGGCGTGACCAATTTTTTCAGTAACATCGACGATATCGGCGTTTGTGCCAACGACGCGCTACAAGGCAAATTCGGCCAGTCCGGAGCCGACGGCGCCCGGTTTCTGGTCAATACCACGGCCGGTGTAGCCGGTTTGATCGATGTCGGTAGCATGATAGGCTTGGCCAAACACAATGAAGATTTCGACCAAACTCTGGGTTACTGGGGGGTTCCGACCGGTCCGTATTTGGTGTTGCCGTTCTTCGGACCCAGTTCGCCGCGCGGCGTATTCGGGTTGGTCGGCGACGCGGCGATGAATCCGTTTACTTATGCCGGCATCTACTTGAACCCGGGTTGGGTAGGCGCCGCCGCATCGATCGGGCCGGGTGCGTTGAAAGTGATCGATGCCCGTGCCGATTTGTTGGGTCTGGAAAAAGTCGCGACCGAAGCGGCGTTGGATCGGTACGAATTTTTCAAGAACGCCTATCTGTCCAGACGCAACTACCTGATCCACGACGGCAACGTGCCGGAAGACGACGTGCTGAAATTCGACGAAATGAAAGACCAGGGTTACGGGCCGTGGGATCCTAACCCGTATTAAGTTTTTTCCGATACTAAACCAAGGCCGCTGGGCATAAGCCTCGCGGCCTTTTTTATTCGGCGAGGCTGGTGTTGACTAAGTCTGCCGCCACCGACTCCAGCCGGGCCGGCACAATCAAGTTTTCCAGAGATCGGCCGGTCGGGACGTTGCAGGCCACCCGTAAATAATTCGGGGTATAGCCGAAATAGCGCAGATCGCCGTTTGCCAACGTTTCGGTCTGGCCTTCCCACAGCACCGGCACCACGCATCCGAGGTTGCTTTCGGTAAATGCCTGTTTCATTGTTTCGGCCAGCGCGTGCAATTCCCGGCTGCGTTGCCGTTTCAGGTCCGGCGAGATTTGATCGGGTAGCCCGGCGGCTTTGGTGCCCTCGCGCGGCGAATAGCTGAAGATGTGGATATGGCCGAAGCCGACGCGCTGGATGTATTCGACGCTTTCCCGCCATTCTTGCTCGGTTTCGCCGGGGAAGCCGACGATGATGTCGGTGGTGACGTTGAAATGCGGAATCGTGCTGCGGGCTTGGTTCACCAATTCGGCGAACTCTGCGGTTTTGCAGCGCCGCGCCATGCGCCGCAACACGCTGTCGCTGCCGCTCTGTAACGGTAGATGCAGATGCGGCATCAGCCGCGGGTTTTTGAATAGCTCGAAGAAACCGTCCGGCAACTCCCAAGGCTCCAACGAGCCCATGCGCAGACGCGGAATCTCGGTCCGCGCCAAAATGGCTTGCACCAGTTCGGCCAGATTGCTGCCGATATCGCTGCCGTACCCGCCCAGGTGCACGCCGGTGATAATGGCTTCGTTGATGCCTTGCGCATGCAGTGCATTGATTTCGGCGACGACCTCGTCGACGCTGCGGCTGCGTTCCTCGCCACGGGCGACGGTGACGATGCAAAACGTGCAGCGGTAACGGCAACCGTCTTGAACTTTGACGAAGGCGCGTTGGCGGCCGCGGCTAAACAACGACACCTCGCCGGGTTCGGTCGACATTGCCGGCATGCTGTCCATGTTCAGTTCGCTCAAAGTGCGTTCGACCAACTGGTTTTTGTCGTTATTGCCGACTATCAGATCGACGCCCATCAATTGTGCGGCTTCGCTTTCGTTCAAGGTGGCATAACACCCGCTGACTACCAGTTTGGCTTGCGGATTGTCGCGGTGCACGCGCCGAATCAATTGTTTGGATTTTTTCACTGCATCCTGCGTCACCGCGCAGGAGTTGATCACGACCAATTGCGCGTCGTTGACGTTGCGGGTGATGGCATGGCCTTTGGCTTGAAAGGCCTGGGCCCAGGTTTCCAGTTCCGCCTCGTTCAGACGGCAACCGAGGGTTTTTAAATGTATCTGCATTTGTGCTTCGTTTCCAAATTTTGCGGCGAATCGAGCCGCCGGTTCGGCGATTAGCCAAAAAACCAATAAGTCACCAAAATCGCGGCAACGATGCCGCCGATGTCGGCAATGATGCCGCAGGCCGCGGCATGGCGGATGCGTTTGATGTTAACCGCGCCGAAATACACCGCCAGCACGTAGAACGTGGTTTCGGTGCTGCCTTGCACCACCGAAGCCAGCCGGCCGGCAAACGAATCGGCGCCGTGGGCCTGCATTGTATCTATCATCATCGCCCGCGCGCCGCTGCCGCTGAACGGCTTCATCAATGCAGTCGGCAGACCGTCGATAAAGCGGTTGTCGATACCGCAATAATCCACAAGCCAGCGCACGCCGTCGGTGATAAAACTCAACGCGCCGCTGGCCCGGAATACACCGAACGCCACCAGCATCGCCACCAAATACGGAATGATGCCGATCGCGGTTTGAAAGCCTTGCTTGGCGCCGTCAATGAACAATTCGTAGGCGTTGAGGCCTTTGCTTACGGCGGCGGCGATGAACGCGACCACCAACCCGAGCAAAATAACGTGGCTGGCCAGCGACGACTGCGCCAGCATCTGCGCTTGGCCCAAGCCGGAGAAATAGCTCAATATTCCGGCCAGCAATGTGCTGATGCCGCCCAAATAGGCCAATACCACTTTGTCTAACAGGTTGATCTTTTGCACCCAGGCCACCGCCAGTAAGCCGGTTAAGGTCGACACATAGGTTGCGATCAAAATCGGCAGGAACACGTCGGTCGGATTGGCGGCGCCGAGCTGGGCCCGGTAGGCGAAAATCGTCACCGGAAACAATGTCACCGACGAGGTGTTGATCACCAAAAACAGAATTTGCGCGTCGCTGGCTTGCTCCGGCCGCGGGTTCAGCGTTTGCATTTCCTGCATGGCTTTGATGCCCATCGGCGTAGCGGCGTTGTCCAGGCCCAACATATTGGCGGCGATGTTCATCGTAATCGCTCCCAGCGCCGGGTGGCCCTGCGGAATTTCCGGCATCAACCGGCTAAACAGCGGGTTCAGCGCGCGGGTCAGTAATTCGATGAAACCGCTGTGTTCGCCGATTTTCATGATGCCCATCCACAACGCCAAGATGCCGCCCAGACCCAACGAAATTTCGAACGCGGCTTTCGCCAGACTGAACATCGCCGCGACCATTTCCGAAAATACTCGAGTGTCGCCCAGCAGCAAGAGCTTGAAACTGGCGACGGCGAAGGCCGACAGGAAAAAAAAGACCCAGATCAGGTTGAGCACAAGGAAAGGCGATTTGGATTGGCAACGGCAAAATTAGCGCTATTTTAGCAATTTAGCTTCGTCGGCGGCGCGGAAAATAGTAATTCGTGCAAGCGCTCTGACACTGCGGTTCAGCCCACGTAACGAAACGGCAAATAGTGTGGATGCCATTGGTTGGCAGCAATAAAGTCGGCCAAATTTGCCGGATCCAGATCGGTTCGGCTAGCCGAGCCGTCGGCGATGGCTTTGGCTAGCACCCGTTCCGCGACGTAGCTGCTGATTTTCTGCAAATCGGCAATAGGCGGGTAGATCGCGCCGGCGTCGGGTTCGAATTCGGCGATGTAGTCGGCTAGGGCATAAGCCGATTCCAGCACCATCGCGTCGCTGATACAGCGACACTCGCCGAGCATAGCCGCCAAGCCCAGGCCGGGAAAGATGAAGGCGTTGTTACCTTGGCCGATTTTGTGGCGGGTGCCGCGGTATTCGATATCGGCGAACGGACTGCCGGTGGCGACGATGGCGCGGCCCTCGCTCCAGGCGATGATGTCCGCCGGCGTCGCCTCGCAATTGGCGGTCGGATTGGACAGCGGCATCACGATCGGGTTGAGGCAGTTGCCGGTCATGGTACGGATCAGCTCTTCGCCGAACAAGCCGGCGGCGCCGGTTAGTCCGATCAAGACGCTAGGTTTGGCGTGGCTGACCACTTCGAATAACGAGGGCTGGCTATGCTCAGGAATACCCCAGGATTGGCCGATCGTTGCCGGTTGGGCGATGCCGTGTTTGTAGTGCTCCAGTTCCCGGTCTGCGACGACCAGGCCGGATATGTCGACCACGTGCAGGCGTTGCCGGGCTTGGGCCTCGCTCAATCCGGCATCCATCAGGCCGGCCTTGATCACGCTGGCGACGCCAATACCGGCGGCGCCGGCGCCGGCAATGACAATGGTCTGTTCGGTCAGCGTTTGGCCAAGCCGGCGGCAGGCGGCCAATATTCCGGCCAGCGCCATTGCGCCGGTACCCTGGATGTCGTCGTTGAAGCAGGGCACTTTGTCCCGGTAGCGGGCCAGCACGTCGAAGGCCACGTCCTTGGTAAAGTCCTCCCACTGAATGATGGCTTTGGGCCAGATCCGATGGGCGGCGGCGACGAATTTATCCACCATCGCAAAATAGGCCTCCCGCCCCAAGCGTTTGGCGCGCACGCCCAAATAGTGCGGGTCGTCCAGCAATTCGTCGCGGTTGGTGCCGACGTCCAGGTTGATCGGCAAGGTTTGGAACGGGCAGACGCCGCCGCCGACCGTATAGAGCGCCAGTTTGCCGATGCAGATCGACAGGCCGCCCATGCCTTGGTCGCCGATGCCCAGAATCGCCGAAGCGTCGGTGACCACGATCATGCGGATGTCGTGCCAGGGGTAGTTTTTTAAAATCGCATCGGCGCGGTCGATGTTGTTCGGCGACAGCGTCAAGCCGCGGGCGGTGCGGTAGAGCGAGCTGAACTTCTGCACCGCGAGGCCAATGGTCGGGGTATAGACGATGGGGACCATCTCTTCCAGATGCCGCTCCAGTATTGCGTAAAACAAGATTTCGGAGCGGTCCTGGATCGCTCGCAGAAATTGGTATTTGGAAATATCGTCGGCCTGCTGCCGGTAACTGAAATACAAACGCTCGATTTGTTGTTCCAGCGTCGTGATTTGCGGCGGCAATAAGCCGTCCAAACCCAGATCAATGCGCTCCTGCTCGGTGAAAGCGGTGCCTTTATTGCTGGCCGGCAACTTCAGCAAGGTCATGCCGCGGATAGACACCGCCAAGTAAGAGTTGCCGTCCTGGTCTTGGCGGTATTCGAAGTAGTCGCTGAGTCTGGTCATCGGGTGAGTGTAGTTATTCCCAAACAGCCGTGCAGTCTATCCGAGCCGGCAGGCGTTTGCTGGTTTGATTATTGGTATCAGCTACAAGCAAATGCGGTGCCAGGGCCAGCCCGATTGCGCGACTTGGCCGGCGGATCGGCTTAACTCGGCTGCGATTTCGGTTGGACTTTGCATTTGAGGCGCGATTATGCGGGTATCGGGCCTGTTTTAGAGTTTTAGCTTACAGAATATGGTGGAATGAGTTGCGGTAAAGCTTGTTTGGCCCAAGTCGCGATTGATGTAATCTCGATATCGCGACCCGCGACGAGGAATGGTCGCACCAATAACGGACTCAACCGATCCCGGCGCACTGAAATAGTTCGGTGGTGCCGGTGCTCCCTGGCGAAGCGGCCGGTCGCTTCGCCAGGGAGCAGGGCTATCAGATTTTCTTTGCCAACGCGGTGGCGTAGCCGGTGTAGCTGTGCGGGGTCAAGGCCAACAGTTCGGCTTTGGCGTCGGTCGGAATCTCCAGTTTTTCGACGAAAGCGCGCATGCCGTCGCCGGTGACGCGCTGGCCGCGGGTCAGTTCCTTCAATTTTTCGTAAGGCTTTTCGATACCGTAACGCCGCATCACGGTCTGGATCGGTTCGGCCAACACTTCCCAGTTCATATCCAAATCTTGATCCAGTGCCGCCGGATTCAATTCCAGCTTGGAGATGCCTTTCAAGGTCGATTGAATGGCGATGCTGGTGTGGGCGATACCGACGCCGATGTTGCGCAACACGGTCGAATCGGTCAGGTCGCGCTGCCAGCGTGATACCGGTAGTTTGTCGGCCAGAAAGCCGAAAATCGCGTTCGCCAAACCCAGGTTGCCTTCCGAATTCTCGAAGTCGATCGGATTGACTTTGTGCGGCATGGTCGACGAGCCGACTTCGCCGGCGATGGTTTTTTGCTTGAAATAACCTAGCGAGATATAGCCCCAGACGTCGCGGTCGAAATCCAGCAAAATGGTGTTGAAGCGCGACAGGGCGTGGAAAAACTCAGCCATGTAGTCGTGCGGCTCGATCTGGATCGTGTATGGGTTGAAAGTCAGGCCCAGCGACTCGACGAAGTGTTGCGCGAACTGCGGCCAATCCACTTCCGGATAGGCGACGCTGTGGGCGTTGTAATTGCCGACCGCGCCGTTGATTTTGCCCAGCAATTCGACCTTCGCCAATTGCTCCCGTTGGCGTTGCATGCGGGCGACGACGTTGGCCATTTCCTTGCCGACCGTGGTCGGTGTGGCCGACTGGCCGTGGGTGCGCGACAGCATCGGTTGCTCGGCACTGGCCAGGGCCAATTGCTTGATCGCTGCTATCGTGGCGTCGATCTCGGCCAGAACCAGACCGCGGCCTTCTTTCAACATCAAGGCATAAGACAGGTTGTTGATGTCTTCCGAAGTACAGGCGAAATGGAAGAACTCGTTGATTGCGTGCAGCTCGGCGTTGCCTTTGACTTTTTCCTTCAAGAAGTACTCGACGGCTTTGACGTCGTGGTTGGTCGTCTTCTCGATGTCTTTGACGGCCTGGGCGTCGGCTTCGGAAAAATCGCTGACAATATTATCGAGCACGCGGTTCGCTTCTGCGGACAAGGCCGGTACTTCGGATATCTTGGCTTCGGCGGCCAGGGCTTGCAGCCAGCGCACCTCGACTTCGACCCGGTAACGAATCAAGCCGTATTCGCTGAAAATGGGGCGCAAGGCGTCGACTTTACTGGCGTAGCGGCCGTCGATGGGGGAGATGGCTGTTAAGTTAGTGTCAGTCATATTCTGTAAAAGATTTTTCAAGAAAAGTGGTAAATGGGATGGCGATTCAATTATTTGACTGGTTTGATGCCGCCTCTTCTTCCCAAGCCATAACCGACTCGATATACATCCGGTAAATTGATACGGCCATCGCGCATGACTTCGAATATACCTAAATCGACTAAATCTTGTTTGATGCCTTCTGGGCCTTGATTTAAGCGGCTGGGAGGTAGTCTTACCGTTTCGCTGTCAATGTTGTTTAGTTTGCTGATAATATTCTGTTTGTTCCATATATCTTCAATCATATTAAAAGGACAAGGGACACTAATTCCTTTCAATGGGCTGATCAAAAGTTGCACCCAAGGGTAGTCTTCCTTTAATTCATTGACTCGGATATTGGATGCTTTTTGTACACCCTTATTAATAGCCTGATAGTGGAGTGCAAATTTTTGATCTTTAACTAAGTTGTCTGTGGCGGCTTCTCTCAAAGCGGCTAGAAAGCTTCTTGGGCTAACTTTGCCACGACTATCACCCAAATGATTGGGTAGCCATGTATAAGGAAATCCTCTTCGCGCGTCGGTCCCCATCCACTCGCCAGCAAGTGCATGGAAAATATTCCGTTGTACTGTTTCGTTTTTTTGCATTTCTTCTGGAATAATCCAGACGTCGAATGCAGAATGCTTATTCCAGTGTTGTTGAAAGAGTTGTGAACATCCGTTTCGAAATTCCTCGCCGCCGTCAGGAGCATTGCCTAAATATTGCCAGAGCAAATTAAATAGCTCTAATTTGTTCCATTCCAATTTAGCAGGATTGTTGATGAGCTTTGAGCTATCAGGAAAGTCGGTTACATAAGGATCTTCCAGCATATCCGGTCGGGCAAAGATCTTTAGACGAATAGCACGAAAAGAACGGAATTCTAAAGCGACTTGTAATAAACCTTTTAACAACTCTTTTAACGACCGCCAGTCATCGGCTGTGCGGTCAAGTGCATCGAATAAAACAATAGATTTTTTATTTTCACTGGCTAGCCGAGTGTCGAATTTAAGCAGTTGATTACCTAGGATTTCAAAATTAGATTTATAGTGTTCTACTCGTTCTGACCATAAAGATTGGTCTGATATACCAAATTTCTCAGGGCCAAGAATTGCCCAAGCAATAACTGTACTCCAAATGTCTTGGGCAGATATATTTTTTTTTAATAAACTGGCCAATACCTTTTTTGTAGGATAGTGCGGGGATGGCGTTTGGCCAAATCCGGTATAGCATTCAATATTGGCAAGCTCTGAACGAGGAGATAAGTCGGATACCAATTGGCGGCGATCCGGGTCTTGCAATTCCAGCCACCATTCGCTTTTTCCTGCGCCTCGAATCCCTTCAACTAGCATATTGTCGGGGTGTAGAGCTTTGGTATGAATGGGGGGGACATAAAAAAAACGCATGTCGATAACCTTGTCACCTGATTGCTGTTGCTGTTCAGGTAGGGCTAAAAATGCTTTGCGAAGAGTTTCGATTGGAAAAGCTTTCATGCGAAATATTCACCTAAGGCAAGGCGGCTGGCAGTTTGTAAAAAATTACCATAACAAGCAATTATTTGCTTGTCATTGCTGCGGAAATATTCTTTCGATTGCGGGTTAAACTCCTGAAACGTTATATTCCATAATATTTCAACAGGGAAATGAGGGGCACCATCGTCGCTTAACGAAAAGTTGAATTTATCATATTCATTCGCATCTGCTTCCTCATAGATTGTATCTAAGAATAGGGTGTAAGCAGATTCTTGACAACGAATGATATAGTCTTCCCTGCCTAGTTCAGGCACCATTCCGGCGACTATCTTTAGATTTTCCCTGAATTTAGTTAAATTCACATTCCATTTTTCCCAATGACTAAATAAGTAACGGTAAGCCTGCCAGGTTTGCGGTGTGTTGACCGCAAACAAAAAGGCCAAGTCCGTCAAGCGGGTAATGGCAATGGCGGCAATATCGTGAATACCGGCGCGGCTATCCAATAAAACTATGTCTGGTTTTTCCTGGGCTTCCAGTGCTTGCAATAATTCGGAGAGCCGGTGAGCGAAATCTAGTACTTTTCCGTCCCGGTTGATGTCGATATAAACGCGGGACAGTTTGGCAATATAATCCTGCTCCTTGCTTCCTGTGGCGGATACTACCCGTATCGTTCCTTCGGTCGATTCCGCTAGGGGACTGGTGGCGACCATGTCGCGCAACAGCCATTCGTCGGCTTGGCCGACGGCTTGTTCCACCAACCAATCGACCACGCCAAAATCCGCCACTCTTTGTTGTGGCAATAAAATCTGGCCTATGCCGGGCGATTCCAAGTCCAGGTCGATAACCAAGACTTTTTTGCCTTGTTTGGCCAAATACCATGACCAAATCGCAAGCGCAGTCGAACGGCCGACTCCGCCTTTGATACCGAACAAGGTAACTCTAGGCGGATGCGGTTGTTCTTTAATGGGTTGGCGCAGCCAGTCTTGGCCGGTGATTTGTCTATCCAGCAAGTAGATAGGTCGATCCGTGCCGTGAATGAGTATCTTATCCGGTGACTCGATAATACTTCGACTATCGAAAATGTCTTGCTGATATAAAAAAATGGCGTCTGGAGTATAAGAAAAATTGCCCAATAATGTGCTGAGCTCTTTTGCCAATATTTTATGTTGGTCAGTTTGATTTGATTGCAAAAACAAGCGGACTTTGCCGAACAAATCGCGAATCAATATCGGGTCGTGATCTAAAGCGTTATAGTGTTCTTCAGTAAAAGCGATAGCTTTAGTTAAGGCATCCTGAAATCTGACAGTATTGTTCATTGAATAACTCCGTCAGTAAATAATTGTTGCAATAAGTTCTGTAGGCTTATGGTTATCGAACGATGAGCGGCAGTCCGTTGTTGATCGATGCAATTATCATGAACATAGCGTTGAAAAATGTCCCAATCACTAAATTCATTGTTATTCGGTAATGGGTGATTTGCCGCTAATCGTCCGGCAAAGTTTATAGAGAAATAATTCCATAAATCTTTGGTAACGTCTTGGTCGAAATGTTTTCGATGGCTCTTTGTTTTAAAGTCGCCAGTTGATGAGTCGACGCTGGCTGGATCGAGGCCGGAAATAATTCGCTTTAAAACACATTCAGACGATAAACCGTAAAGTTGGTCTGCATTAGCCCATCGCGAGTTGCTGTAGAGTAACTCTGCATCGAGATAATGGCGCTGAGCGGCATTTTTGAAATCGACCTTCATCAGCTCTCGTTTGCCTTAGACTCAATAATCCCACCACCCAAACAAACCTCGCCCCGATAAAACACCACCGACTGCCCAGGCGTGATCGCGCGTTGCGGCTGGTCGAAGCGGACTTTGACGCGGCTGCCACTGTCAATCGGTTCGACGACGCAATCCTGGTCAGGTTGGCGGTAGCGGGTTTTGGCGGCGCAACGGATGGTTTCGGTCAGGGGTTGGCTGGCGCACCAATCCAGTTGGCCGGCTTCCAGGGTATTGTGCAGCATCAGCGGATGGTCGTGGCCCTGGCCGACGATCAGCACGTTCTTATCCAGGTCTTTGTCCAGCACGAACCACGGTTCGTCCGGTGCGTCTTTGACGCCGCCGATACCCAGGCCCTGGCGTTGGCCCAGGGTGTAATACATCAAGCCGTGGTGTTTGCCGATATATTTGCCTTCCGGGGTGCGCATTTCGCCAGGTTGATGGGGCAGGTAGCGTTCCAGGAATTCCCTGAACTTACGTTCGCCGATGAAGCAGATCCCGGTGCTGTCTTTTTTACGGCTGTTGGCGAAGCCGGCTTTATCGGCCAGCGCCCGAATTTCGGTTTTGTGTAGATGGCCGATCGGGAACAGCGTTTTCGATAGCGCTTTCTGGCCCATCGCATACAAAAAATAGCTTTGTTCCTTGGCCGGGTCCAGACCTTTCAAAAGTTCGAATTCGCCGTCCCGTTCGCGGACGCGGGCGTAGTGGCCGGTGGCGATGAATTCGGCGCCGAGGTCTTCGATGGCGTAGTTCAGAAACGCGTTGAATTTGACGTGTTTGTTACACAAAATGTCGGGATTGGGGGTGCGGCCGGCCTTGAATTCCGACAAAAACACTTCGAATACTTCGTCCCAGTATTCGGCGGCGAAGTTGACGGTCTTTAATTCGATACCCAATTTGTCGGCGACTTGCTGGGCGTCGGCCAAATCCTGCATCGCGGTGCAGTATTCGGTGCCGTCGTCTTCTTCCCAGTTTTTCATGAACAAACCGGTAACTTTGTGGCCTTGTTCTTGCAGCGCTAATGCGGTGACGGAAGAATCGACGCCGCCGGACATGCCGACGATGATGTGTTTGCTCATGCGTGGTCTAAAAAAGTTTGTAACAGGCTGAGCGGGTAACGCTGGCCTTTCAGGTATTCGTCGATGGTAGTCAGCACCAACGGGCTGCGCAATTGGTCGCGGCGGGTGCAAATCTCGTTGCGGCTGAGCCAATGAGTGCCGATAATGCCATCGTCGAGCGCTTGCGCCGGATTGTGATTGTCGACGGTGCCGGCGAAGCAGAAGCGCAAAAAACTGGGCATTTCCGGGTTTCTCCGCCATAGTTGGGTCGTGATCAGGGCTTCGGGCTGAAACTCCCAGGCGGTTTCTTCCCGCACTTCCCGGATGACGGCGGCGATTAAGTCTTCGCCTTCTTCCAAATGTCCGGCCGGTTGATTGAACGCAATGCCATGTGCCGTTGTCTCTTCGACCACTAGAAAACGCCCGTTTTTTTCGATTACAGCGGCGACGGTAACGTGGGGTTTCCAGACCATATTGTCGACATAAAACGTTAAAAGGCGCGCATTTTACTAGAAATGTTTTTTATATGGGTAAAGATTGAAATTTAATGTCTAAGGCGCTATTTTTAAGAACACAGCGATTTTGCACCACAGAAGTTTATGTCCGATTTTGAACCCTTTAAAGACGTTGACGGCACCACTGCGCTGCAAGAAGCCAAGCCGCAGTTGAAACGGCCACCGTTGTATAAAGTCATTTTGCTCAACGACGATTTCACACCAATGGATTTTGTCGTGGAGATCTTGACCGACTTTTTCAACATGAGCCAAGAGCGGGCTACGCAGGTGATGTTGCAAGTGCATACCCAGGGTGTTGGGGTATGCGGCACCTACACCAAGGACGTTGCCGAAACCAAAGTACACATCGTTAACGAATACTCCCGTGAACATCATCACCCGCTGATGTGCACGATGGAAGAGGCGTGAGAGGTAAGCCATGCTAAGTAAAGAACTGGAAGTGACACTGAACGCCGCTTTTACCGGGGCTCATGCCAAGCGCCACGAGTTCATCACCGTCGAGCATTTGCTGTTGGCTTTGCTGGATAACGTGACGACGATCCCGATCCTGATCGCCTGCGGCTGCAACGTCAATGCGTTGCGCGCCGAACTCACCCGCTTCATCGACGAGACCATTTCGCTGATCCCGGAAGGCATCCAGCGCGAAACCCAACCGACTTTGGGCTTTCAGCGCGTGTTGCAGCGGGCGGTATTTCACGTCCAGGCGTCCGACAAAAAAGAAGTGACCGGTGCCAACCTGTTTGTCGCGCTGTTCAGTGAGCAGGATTCGCATGCGGTTTATCTGTTGAACAAACAAGACATCACGCGGTTGGATGTGGTGAATTATCTGGCGCACGGAGTTTCCAAAATCGAGCAGTTCAGAAAAGAGAGCAGCGAGGAACCGGAAGGCGAGCGCGGCAACAACGAGAATTTGACCAGCCCGCTGGAAAAATATGCCACCAACCTGAATGAAGAGGCCCTAAAAGGTAATATCGATCCGTTGATCGGCCGCGAATTGGAAGTGGAACGCACCATCCAGGTGTTGTGCCGGCGGCGTAAAAACAACCCGCTGCTGGTCGGCGAAGCCGGGGTCGGTAAAACGGCAATCGCCGAGGGTTTGGCGAAGCGGATTGTCGAAGAACAGGTACCCGATATTTTGATGAACAGCACAATTTATTCGTTAGATATGGGGGCCTTGGTTGCGGGTACCAAATACCGCGGCGATTTCGAAAAACGTTTAAAAGCCTTGATCAACCAATTGAAAAAAGAGCCGGATTCGATTTTGTTCATCGACGAAATTCATACCATCATCGGCGCCGGCTCGGCGTCCGGCGGGGTAATGGACGCGTCCAATTTGATCAAACCGGTGTTGGCTTCCGGCCAATTGCGCTGCATCGGTTCGACGACTTATCAGGAGTACCGCGGCATCTTCGAAAAAGACCATGCTTTGGCGCGGCGCTTCCAAAAAATCGACGTGGTCGAACCGTCCATCGAAGATACGGTATTGATTCTGAAAGGTTTGAAATCGCGGTTTGAGGAGCATCATGGCCTGAAATACACCCAGGAAGCTTTGCGGATGGCGGTGGAATTATCGGCGCGCTATATCACCGATCGGCATTTGCCGGACAAGGCTATTGATGTGATCGACGAAGCCGGCGCCAGACAGCGCTTGTTCACGGCTGGGGAGCGTAAAGAGACCATCGACACCGCCGAGATTGAGGAGATCGTGGCCAAGATCGCCCGGGTGCCGGCGCAATCGGTGTCGTCCAACGATATCGACAAGCTTTCCAATCTGGAAAAGAACCTGAAAATGCTGGTGTTCGGTCAGGATGAAGCGATTTCTGAACTGGCTGCCGCGATCAAATTATCGCGGGCCGGGCTGCGTGACACTACCAAAACCATCGGTTCCTTCTTGTTCGCCGGCCCGACCGGCGTCGGCAAAACCGAAGTGACCCGCCAGTTGGCCAAGGTGCTGGGCATCGAATTGATCCGCTTCGACATGTCGGAATATATGGAACGGCATACCGTCTCGCGTCTGATCGGCGCTCCTCCGGGTTACGTCGGTTTCGATCAGGGAGGTCTATTGACCGAAGCAGTGACCAAACATCCGCATGCGGTGTTATTGCTCGACGAGTTGGAGAAAGCCCATCCGGATGTGTTCAATTTGTTGCTGCAGGTCATGGACCACGGCACCTTGACCGACAACAACGGCCGCAAAGCCGATTTCAGAAACATCATTCTGATCATGACCACCAATGCCGGTGCCGAGGAAAGCAGCCGGGCCTCGATCGGTTTTACCTTGCAAAATCATGCGTCGGACAGCATGAAAGTGATCGAACGCGGTTTCTCGCCCGAATTCAGAAACCGTCTGGATGCGATTGTTCAGTTCAAGCCGCTGGATTTGGCGGTGGTTGGTAGCGTCGTCGACAAGTTTATCTTCGAGTTGGAAGCGGTATTGGCCGACAAGAATGTGACGTTGACCTTGGAGCCTGATGCAAGGGCATGGCTGGCCGAGCACGGCTGCGATCCGAAAATGGGGGCAAGGCCGATGGCGCGTTTGATCCAGGAAAAAATCAAGAAGCCGTTAGCCGAAGACTTGTTGTTCGGGCGCTTGGCGAATGGCGGTCATGTAAGGATACATGTCGAGAACGATGAATTGGCATTTGCCATTGAAGGCAAACAGCTAGTCGTTTCCGAATTGAATCAAGTGATGTAGAGCGGAGAGGGAAGCGCTAGCCCGGAGCGGGTTAGCGGTTCCGGAACGTGATGCGGCCTTTGGTCAGGTCGTAAGGTGTCATTTCTACGCGAACTTTGTCTCCGGTCAGGATGCGGATGTAATGTTTGCGCATTTTGCCGGAGATATGCGCGGTCACGATGTGGCCGTTTTCCAATTCGACGCGAAACATCGTGTTCGGTAGGGTGTCGATGACCTTGCCGTCCATTTCAATTTGATCTTCTTTTGCCATAGTAAAAGCCCATAAAGTTAAAACGGCTATGTTAGCATGAATCCTCCGCCGGGCTTCTAAAAATGTCGGCAACAGCCATGCGCCGACGCCGTTAAACTTTCCGCTTCACTTCGATGATATTGGGCAAGTGACTGATCCGGGTCAACACCGAGCTGAGTTGCGCCGTATTCTCGATCTGTATCGTCATGTGCAAAATCGCCGACAAATCCTCGTGCGTTTTTAGCGACGCATTGCTGATATGGATTTTCGCGGTCGCCAAAACTTGCGATACATCGTTCAACAGGTTTTGGGCATTGAACGCATGGATCACGATCGGTACGCTGTGGTGTACCGACTTTTGCCCGCTCCATTCCGCTTTGACTAACTGCAATTGCTTTTCCGCCGACAAATGGCGAATGTTCTCGCAATCCTTGCGGTGTATCGTGATACCGCGTTTATGCGAGATAAAGCCGATGATATCGTCGCCCTTCACCGGCGAGCAGCAGTGCGCCAGCGTGGTGACGACATTGTCGATATCGTCGATGGTCACCACCGATTGCGCCGTGGATTGGCTTGGCACCAACTTGACCGGGGTCGGTTCCAATTCCGGAATTTTCAGCGCATTCGCCAATTGCCGATTATTGATGCCGCCGTGCCCCAAAGCTTCGTATAGATGCTCGGCGTCCGCTATTTTGAAGTATTTCAACAACTCGGCGATATCGACGGTTTTCAAACCCAGGCGTTTGCTTTCCTTGTCCAGAATTTGCTTGCCTGCAGCAATGTTTTCGGCTTGCTGCTGCTGTTTGAACCAGCTTTTGACCTTGCTGATCGCCCGCGGCGTTTTCAGATAACCCAGGTTCGGATTCAGCCAATTGTGATTCGGGTGGCCATTTTTGACGGTAATAATTTCGACTTGTTCGCCGGAGCTGAGTTTGTAAGTCAGCGGCTTGATCTGACCGTTGACCTTGGCGCCGCGGCAACTGTGGCCGATTTCGGTATGAATCGCATAGGCAAAGTCCAATGGTGTGGCGCCTTTGACCAAATCGATTAGTTTGCCGGCAGGTGTCAACACGAATACCCGGTCGGAAAACAATTCGGTATGAAAATTTTCCAATAGATTGTCGCTAGTGTCCTTGTCTTCCAACAATTGTCGGAGCGAGGCGATATTTTTCTCGGTCGCAGCATTGAATTTGCTGCCTTCCTTGTAACGCCAATGTGCGGCGACACCCAGTTCGGCGAATTCGTGCATGGCTTTGGTGCGGATCTGGATTTCGATCCGGTTGCCGAGAGGGTCCAGCACGACGGTGTGTAGCGATTGATAACCGTTTTCCTTCGGATTGGCGATGTAATCGTCGAATTCGCGCGGAATATGCTGCCATTGGGCGTGCGCCAAACCCAGCACCATGTAACAGCTGGGAAGCGATTCGACCACCACTCGCACCGCCAGTAGATCGTAAAGATCGGAAAGCGCCAATTGTTTTCTGCGCATCTTGTTCCAGATGCTGTAAATATGTTTGGGCCGGCCGTAAACCTTAGCCGCCACGCCGTGTTCTGCCAGCAGCGCTTTCAGCTCTTGCAGGAACCGATCGATACTGGCTTGGCGCTGTTCGCGGTTTTCCGCCAGCGAGGCGCTAATAAAACGGTAATTGTCCGGATCCAGATAACGGAAGGCTAAGTCCTCCAATTCCCATTTGAACTGGCTGATCCCGAGCCGATTGGCTAATGGCGCATAGATATCCAGCGTTTCGCGGGCGATGAAATGACGGATTTGCTCCTGTTCCAGATGCAAGCCGCGCAAACGCTGTATCCTCAGCGCCAGTTTGATCAACACCGCCCGCACGTCGTGGGTCATTGCCAATAGCATGCGGCGCAGGATCTCGGCCTGATTGGGTTGGTTGGCCATTTCCGGCGTGTAAATACTGACCTTGTTCAGCCAGTCCACGTCTCTAAACAAATCGGCCACCGTCGCGCCGAATCGCTCGCGCACCTGGTTTTCGTCGATCCGATCAGCGATGCGGGAATCGCTCAGCAAAGTCGCCAGAATGGTTTCCAGATCGATATGCACACCCATCAGGATGGCCGCAACATCGATGCCCTTCGGCCGCTGCGATTCGATGCGGTTGGCGCCCAATTCGTCGATCCAGGCCAGGGCTGCGTCGATTGTAGCGCGGTCGGTTGCCGAGAAACTGGGAAATAGCGCGCTGGCGCGGGACTCGTGATTTGTCATGCGGATATTCTAAACGCGGTTCTGTACGGCAAAATAAAAAACACGTCGAAAAAGTTGGCAAGCAGCCCAGTGCAGAAAAAAATGTAATTTGATCTGGGCGCACTGTGGATGGGGGCTGGTCAGGGCCCGGTTAGAAGACGGTCGGAGCCGTTTTTGCCAGCTGAAAATCGTAATACCGTACTAGTTTCGGATTTGACCGGCAGGCATTGACTAACCATCGGCCAAGCTAGTGGTATTCAGATGGTAATGCTGTCTCGATAGCTGGCGCCAAGTCGGTTTGGGCTACCCCAATTGCCGGCTGGATCGCTGAGCCACAGCGGCTGTCCGGCAATTGCAGAGTAGTGTTAACCTGGATTCATCACGTCTTGGCTGCAAGCGCCTTCATCTGAACCCGAACCTGGCGAAAATCCGACTAATGGCGTTCTTTGGATGTGATCGCGCCTTTGTCGTTGACCGCTACCCGCCATTTGCCGCTAGGGGCGCTAACGATCAATTCATACTCTTCACCGACACCGTTCGGGTTTACCACCAACTCGGCTTTTTCGATGCGGGCGTCCGGGAAATTGGCTTTAACGGCATCGGTCACCATAGGTGGCACTTGCTGCGGATTTTCCAATACCAGCTCACCGGTAAACAGCGCGCCGTTGGCACGGAACAATTCGTGCAGAACTTGGCCTTCAGCATCCTTGAAACTGACTTCCAGCAACTGTTGGCCGAAGTGGGTTTCCATGGTGCCAACCATATCGGTTGCCTGCGGATGACGTTTCAAAACGCTGGTTCTGACTTTGTCCGAAACGGCGGCTTCTTCGGCGAAAGCCTGACCCAAGGCGGCGCTTAAGGCAACTGTCAGCATTACAATTGGAAATTTACGCATGTATCCTCCTGTCGAATTATTATTGTGCGGGCCAAAAACGGCCAATATTTCCGAGCGCGAAAAAGTCGCGCCTAGCGCAACATTAATGCCATGATTGACGGATAAAGTCACTAGGCGGATTCGTGAGTTTGGCTGTAAACCTCGCTGGGGCGGCCCATGCACAATCTGACGAAGACGCGGGCGGCGGCGATGCCGTTGACGACAAAGGCCAGCGTAATGGGCAGGGCAAACCAAGGATGCAGCCCGGTGGCGTCGGCCAATAGCAGGTCTTCGCCCAGAAATGCCGGCGTGATCGGGAATCCTACCAAACCCAGAAAGCTCAGAAACAACAGCAGCGAAGCTCGCGGCCGGGTTTCGGCCATGGCCCGGTAGCGGAACGGCTCCTCGGCGAAGTTTTCCTGCGCCAGCATTCGGCGTAGCACGCCTATACCCAATAGCCAGGAGGGCAGCACGCCGCTCAAAAACAGCAGCACGTCCGCATAAGCCGCGGGATCCATCATCCACACAGCAATGCCGGCCAAGCCGCAACTGGTTGCGATCGCGTTCCAGACTTTGAACGGACTGTGTTTTTGGCTGAACGCGCTCAGTGAGGCTACTACCATTGCCAGGGAGATCGGGATCGATAAATAACCGCGATCGAACCAGGTTTCGTTTTCGCCGAGGATGATCAATCCGATCAGACCGACGCTGCTGAAATACCGGATCGCAGGCCTGACCTGGTTCATGCGGGCGCCGATTTGCTTCAGCGGGTCCCACAAGGTCGAACGTACCAAGCGTTCCAAATTACCTTCCTGCAACGCGAACACGTATAGGGTGTTTTGCAGTACCGCCGGCAAGGTGTCGCGGATGGAATTGGGCAGAAATTCCCGCATCGCGCTGGGTTTGATGACGAAGTCGGTATCGACCGAGCCTTCCACCCGCAGCAAATGGGCGACGATAGACGGCGAGACCAGCAACTGGTAGCAACGCAGGAAGGCGTTGCCGAGGAAATGCACCAGAACCAAGGTTTCCAGGCCCAGCGACAATTCCATGAACATGAAGCCAACCTGGGTGATCGAGGCGTAGGCGACCTGGCCTTTGATATTGGATTGGGTTTTTTCCGACAGATTGGCGATTACGACGGTCAGCAAGCCGATCACCAACACCATGGTGCGCGGCAAGTAATGGTAGGTCCAGATCGGCATGGTGCGTAACAATAGAAACACGCCCAAATGGATCGATAACGCACCGTAAAAAATGGCGCTGGACGGCGTCGGCCCCTCCATCGCCCGCGGCAACCAGAAGCAGAACGGGAATTGCGCCGATTTGCCGGAGGCGGCGATCACGATCAGCCAGGACAATATCAGCAGCGACGCATAACCGGCCGGCGGCATTGCAGCGTGTTGGAACAAATTGGCCAGTTGGCTGAAATGCTGGCTTTCGTGAAACAGCAAATGGCTCATCCAGGCCCCGAGCAGCAAGCCGACGTCGCAGAAGCGGTAAATGCTGTAAGCGCGCAAGGCGTTGCGGATGGGTTGCGGCCGGTGCCGGTAAAAGGCGATCAACAAAAACGACGAGACGCCCACTATTTCCCAGCCGGCGAATAGCATATCGATCGAACCGGACAGAATCACCAGATTCAAACCGAATGCAAAGCCGAAGATTGTCAGGAAGAAACGCTG
The DNA here is from genome assembly GCF_056850255.1 of Methylomonas sp. Uni0011. Lineage (NCBI taxonomy): Bacteria > Pseudomonadati > Pseudomonadota > Gammaproteobacteria > Methylococcales > Methylococcaceae > Methylomonas > Methylomonas sp. Uni0011. The sequence continues at coordinate 399,628 of NZ_JBVVNO010000001.1, read as the reverse complement.
GTAGCCGGTTTCGCGGTGCAGATAGACCCGGCAATAACGCACGATAATCGAGAAAATCACCCAGGCGCAGAATAAATAGACCGCGCTGATCCGGTCCAAATAAAACAGAATCGGAAAGCGGTATTCGCCTTGTGTGTAAAGATCGAACCAAGCGAATTCGTGAGCCGGAAAACCGGCAACAGCCCAGACCGCCAACAAGCCCAATACGCTGGCGCCTTTCGCGCGGCTGGTCCACAGGCTGATCGTGGAAATGCGTTGCTCGCTGCTGCCGAACAGCAGGATCACTAGCATGCCGAGCAGCGGAAATGCCAAACAGGCCAACATCAAGCCGTTCATGCGTGTCTCCCTTGTAACTGATGTACCGGTATCGTTGCGGTCTTGCCGAGGATGATTTTTTCCGAGTGGGGGGCGGCCGGAGTTTGCAAGGTATCCGGCAGTTCGATGTTTTCCCAGCGGTGTTTGGCGTATAGCTGCAATTCGTGGCTGGCGGGGTCGCAGCTGACCAATCTGATCCATTCGCCGTCCAGCCATTCCTGCAAACCGCCGATGCCGGCCAAGGCTTTATCCATAATAGCGGTGGTTTGTTCCACCACCATCAGCAGTCGGGCCGGTTCGTGAACTTCGATCATTTGCGAGGGCAAACCGGTACGCAGATCGCCTTCGACGCCGTTGGCGACGCCCAGCAAGCCGATTACGTTGTGCGGTAGCTTGGTGCCGGCGCCGTACACCGAGTTGTCGATCCGGGAGAACAAATATTCCAGGTTGATACCGCCGCAGACCGGAATGATCGCAGACAGAATCTTGGCCATGATCTCGCCGTTGGGATCGCTGGCCGGATCGTAGGAATGCAGAAACGAGCGCCGGTCCAGAAATAATTGCCGGCTCAATTGGCGGCGGCCGACCAGGCAATACAGGTTGTTGGAATGGTTGTATTCCGGGCGCGGTTCGAAAATCGACGAGGCGCGGGCGACGACGTGTTGATGCGCTGCTTTATTGGAATGCGATTGCGGGCCCAATTCGAACCAGCGGCAACGTTCGCGCGCGTTGCGTAACAGGGCGTGGTGCATGTCGTGCTTGAAGGCGTGCAGCACTTTATGGTCGCGGTGCAAATAGGAATTCGGATCGAAATAAGTGATTTCGTCGCGGCTGGTGTTATGCAGCGCCGGTACGAAATAAGTGGCGGCCGGAATGTCGATACCGCGTTCACGCAGGATTTCCCGTACCGCGTCCTGATTCGCCATCCAGGCGAAGGCGCGGGCATTCGGCGCGCCGGGTTTGCCGGCGCAGGCGCCGCAGTCGTAGGCGGCAAAATGCGGATTGTTCACGCTGCTGGAGCCGTGGGCGACAATGACTACCAAAGGTGCGAAATCCTGGGTCAAGCCGATATTGCGCAACAAGCCGCCGACGCGGTCGGCCATTTCCGGAAAGGAAAAGCCCAGTAAATAGCCTTCCGGCGTGGGTTCGTCGGTTTCGCGCAGCAGGTGCAAGTGGCTGTGAGCCTTGACCTCGCTGAGCTGTTCGATATTAAGCAGGCCGGCGCCGGGGCGGAATACGTTCCAGGCCAGGCGCGCCGCGTAACCCAAGCCCAAAGTTTGGGTAAACAGCCAACCGCGCAGCATCGAATGCGCCGTGAAGTGCAGGCTGGAAAACTTACCGGTTTTTTGTTTTGTTTCGGCTTGGTCTTCCGCCGCTTCGACGATCAAATGTTTAGGCTCAATCGCGGTCGGGCATTGCGCCACCGGATAGACGTCGTCCAGGCCCTGGTACAGGAAATCGATGCCGAAGAAACCGGCGGCGCCGAAGGTTTGGATTGCCGGATTGATTTCTTCCAAATGCCGGCGTAACGAGCATTCCCGGTCGTCGATGCAAAACAGTGCCTGCGCTTGCACCGCCGGCTTGGCGGTTGGCGACCGGCCCGGAACCGGCTGGTTTTTCAAAGCCTGCAACAATTCGCTATGCAGGGACCATTCCATGGCTTCGTGCCAGACTTTCAGCCTTAACGGAACCTGAGTTTGCATCGCGCCGCCGTTGAAGCGCGGCACCGAATCCAGCTGTTTCAAGGCGGCAATATTGCCGAAATTGGCACCGCGTTTTTTCTGCAGCAAGGCTAGTTCACAGGCCAGTTCGAATGCGATCAATTGCTGCAACGAAATATCGCGGCGGGCCAGCAAGGTTTGCGGATTCAGTTCGATCAGTCTGACCATGCCGGACCAGCCCGGATGGCCGAGCAGCATTTCCAGAATGTACTGTTCGTACCAGGTTTCGAGGCCGACCATGCGTTGCAAACAATGCAGAATGACTTGATCCGGGCCGAGGTTGAGCAGGTCGCGTACGCTTTTTTCTTGAAACGGATATAGCGGTATGAGGCTGTTTTGGGTTAAGCGCAACACGCAATCCCAAAAACTCTCGTTTGCCTTCGGTAAGCTCCAGCGGCTGATACCCTGATCCAGAAAGTTGGCCAGTAGACGGAATAACACCGGATGCGCCAGCGCATTCAAATCCACTTCCAATTCGTTTAGCCAACGGGTACGTATGCCGTGATTGGCTAGGGAAGTCGGCGGGTAATGGCTTTGCTTGTCTGTGCTGAACAGGCTGTCGCGCAGCGCCCGGCGCTGGTTGTCGTTCAAGTCGGCACGTTGCAAAGCCCAGTCGATGGCATGGTCGCTGATCCGGCCTTCACGGTAGCGATTTTGGTAATCGGAGAGCGGCAAATAGCTGCGCGCGCCGAATATTTTTGCCGCCAGCGCGACGCCTTCGTGAAACGGCAAGTGCTGTACCGCATGTAAGGTATTGTGGTGGATGAAGTCTTTTAGAGGGCCTTGCGTCGGCAGCCAGTGCGAGACGTTGTCAATGGCGCGATTCAGGTCGAAACCGCTATCTCGGCGGTCGGAGTGGCTGTCATTCGACTCCGCCGAATGATAAGTATAGCTAACCGGTTCCATGTACTAAACCTCGTTGGTCAAAAGAGCTCTCGCCGGTTGCCGGGTGGTTCTGCGCATCCTGGCGGCAGCCGATGAAGTGAAGACCGGCCGGTATGGCGCTCAGCTTTATGGCACAGAGGCTATTACAGGCCGAAGCCGGGCCGTAATCGGACCAATCCGGGCGGGGATGTCAATCAAGGCTAAGCATGGCGCGTGCCAATTTTATCTATTTGAATTGCAATGGTTTTATTTGTTGAGGGTGCGTGGCTGGTGCAAAAAACGTTGACGGGCGGTTGATTTAAACCAATCGGTACGGCCTTGCAGGGTTTCCGGCTCCGGTCGCCGCGTCGGGCTTGCGTAGCGTTTTGATAGCGGCCGACACCGACGGTTTTGCTACGCGGGCCGGCCGGGCAGCGCGGCTCCGTCGCAACGGCTTTCGGTTACTTGGGTGGCTGCGCTGGACCAGTGGGCGTCGGCCGGAGGAGGCGCAGATTGGTGCGCTTCGCTCGCTGCCGCGCTCGGATCGATGCACAGCGCCTGCGAATGATACCGGCGAGCGGTCGGGCAAAGGTTGATTTCAACCAGTAAGCCGGGTTTTTATAAACCATTCCGCTGCAGGACAAGCACTATTCGCTGCTGCGGATGCCTTTCGGCGCCGGGGTCGGCCGAGAAAACCGGCGCTTGGCCGCTGTTGGTTGGAACTGGCATATTTCTTGTTTGAAACTGGTTTTTCAATATCGAACGAGCGCTATTTATGTCCCCCGTATCTCAGCTTGTGTTGCCGAAAACCGGTATTGCCGGCCTGTTCGAAAACTGGCGCAGCGATTTGCTCTCCGGCTTTCTGGTGTTTTTGATTGCATTGCCGCTATGTCTCGGTATCGCGATGGCATCCGGTTTTCCGCCGATGTCGGGCATCATCACCGCCATCATCGGCGGGGTGGTCGTCTCCCGCATCAGCGGCTCGTATGTCACGATCAACGGTCCGGCGGCCGGTCTGATTGTGGTCATCGTCGATGCGGTGCAGTCGCTGGGGCAGGGCGATGCGATGGCCGGTTACCGTTACACCTTGGCGGCGATTGTTGTCGCCAGTGTGTTGCAGATATTGCTCGGCGTGTTCAAAGCCGGCAAGCTGAGCGCTTTTTTCCCCAGCTCCGTCGTGCACGGCATGTTGGCCGCGATCGGCATCATCATCATGGCCAAGCAGGTTCATACCTTGTTAGGGGTGAAACCCGAAGCCAAAACCCTGCTCGGTACGATTGCCGAAATTCCGCATTCGATCATCGAAATGAATCCGGAAGTGTCGTTGATCGGTTTATGCGGACTGGCCTTGCTGGTGGTTTGGTCCTTGATCAAACAACCGACCCTGAAGATGATTCCGGCACCGCTGCTGGTGGTTATGCTCGGCTTGGCTTTGGGCCAATACTTCGATCTGGACCATATCCACCAATACCTGTTTTTACCCGAAGCCGAAATTTTGCCGCACCACCAATACACCATAGGCCCGACCTTTTTGGTGGCGGTGCCGGAGAATTTCATGTCCGGCTTTTACTTTCCGGATTTTTCCAAAATCGCCACCGCCGAATTTTGGGTGGCTGTCGTGACGATTTGGCTGGTCGGCAGCCTGGAAAGTCTGTTGAGCGCATCGGCCGTGGACAAACTCGATCCGTACAAGCGCAACTCCAATTTAAATCGGGATCTGGCCGCGGTCGGCGTCGGCAATTTGATCGCCGGCATGGTCGGCGGCCTTCCGATGATTGCCGAAATCGTGCGTAGCTCGGCCAATATCAACAACGGCGCCAAAACCGGTTGGGCCAATTTCTTCCACGGTATGCTGCTACTGATTTTCGTAGCGCTGTTTCCGCGCTTGATTCACGAAATTCCGCTGTCTTCGTTGGCGGCATTGCTGGTCTTCACCGGCTTCAGGCTGGCTTCGCCGAAAGAGTTCGCCAAAACCTTGTCGGTCGGTTTGGATCATTTCGTGGTGTTCGTGATCACCATTATCGGCGTCATCGCCACCGATTTGCTGGTCGGCGTCGCGATCGGCATCGTCGCCGAGTTGCTGATCCACATGACCCGCGGCTTAAAACCGGGCAATGTGTTTTCGCTGGCCTACCACGTCAACCAGACCGATCCGCGCACCTACCATATCTCGGTCAGCGGTGCGGCGGTGTTCTCCAACTTCATCAGCTTGAAAAGCTTGTTGGCGGATTTTCCGCAAGGCGAGAACGTGTTCTTCGACCTGACCGACGCTGACTTGATCGACCATACCGTGATGGAGTTTATCCACCACTATGCGGAAGAGTATCGCCACGCCGGGGGCAAATGCGAAATCGTCGGCCTCGACGAACATCACAGCTACTCCGACCACCATCTGGCTGCACGCCGCAAGCTCAGCGTTTGACGCGCTAACAGGCCGGCACCGTCCGTGTTTCGGGCGGTGCCGGAGCATCATCGGCCCACCGGGCCAAACCGCAATCACCGCAGACAATACTCCAATGTTGACCCCGGAGCGGTCGGCTACGCCCGAGTTTTGCCTGCAATCACTGGAATTCGATCTGGAGCAAAGCGATGGCCGAACACTCATATCCTCTCAATCGGTTGAAAATCATCTTGTTTATGTTCACAGCGGCCGGTGCGGCTTTGGCGCATGCCGGCGAATTGGCGGAAGATACCGGCGCTTGGCTGCAAATCGTCGGCGAGGGCAGTCTGCAATCGGTCGATCCGTCGTTGGCGAAAGGCCGCATCTGGCTGGAAGGGCAGTCGCGTTTCGACGGCAACTGGGGCCATTGGTACCAGGGCATGGTGCGTTCCGCGGTCGGTTACTCGTTGAGCGACCGGGCGACGATCTGGGCCGGTTATACCTGGCTGCCGACGCAGAACATCGGCAAGCCTTATATCGCGCAACAGGATATTTGGCCGGCGTTTCGCTACATCCTGCCCACCGACATCGGCACCTTCACCTTCCGCACCATGTGGGAAACCAATTTCCTGCGCGGCGACCAAGTCCGCGAGCGGCCGCGGCAGATGATCAAATTCATGCATCCGTTCGATTTCGAACCGCGCCTGAGCTTCATCGCCTGGGACGAAGCGTTTTACCGGGTTAACACCACCGCCTGGGGCGGCAAATCCGGCTTCGACCAAAACCGGGCCTTCAGCGGCCTCGGCTGGAATTTCAACAAAAACGTTCGGGCCGAACTGGGTTACTTGAACCAGTACCTCGACGACGCCAACCACCGCGATGCCAAGATGCACCATTTGGGCATGGCGTCGTTGTTCGTCAACTTCTAGTAACAAATCCGACTGACTGGGGAACGATGAATGTCGATCCGATCCGGAACCAATTGATCGGTTAGTTGGTGGACTTTTTGTTCGGTTTGGCTGATGCACAACACCGAGAAAAACGCAGACAATGTAGCTGTTAAACTGCGACAGACCCAGAGGCTGTTGTCGGGCCGCTGCCAAAAACACCGGCTTTTTTGCGGAGCCGGATTTCAATTTCAATGGACCGAATTTAAATGCCAAAACCTTATGCCCGTTTCAAAGACATTTCCGTCAGCGAAAGAATTTTGAATACCGTGTTTCTGTTGACTATCGGTCTAGGCTACATCGTGGCGCTGATCAATATGTACTACACCCACCAGGGCCGCGACGGCAAGCCGGGTTTGTCGATCGAAGACATTGTCATTATGTACCACGGCTCCAATAACCAGACGCGGCTCGGCTCGGCCATCAACGGCATCATGGAGCCGAATCTGAAGTACCAAAGCGACAAGGAAGTCATCATGAAATGGATACACGACGGCGCCGAACAAAACGGTTACGAAAAGGACGTCGCCCCGATTCTGAACCGCGATTGCGTGCATTGCCACAATCCGGCGGTGAATCCGTCCTTACCCAATTTGACTAACTTTGCCGGTGTCTTGGAAGTGGCGCATTCCGGCGGCGCTTCGGTGCCGGTATTGGTCAGGGTGTCGCATATCCATTTGTTTGGTATTGCCTTCATCCTGTTTTTTATCGGCAAGATCTTTTTGCTGTGCGACATCAACATTTACGTCAAACGGGTAGCGGTGGTGATTCCGTTTGCGGCGATGTTGCTGGACGTGCTGTCGTGGTTCATCACCAAATCGATCTCCAGTTTCGCCTACGTGGTCGTGTTGAGCGGCGCGCTGATGGGGCTGTCGATGGGGGTGCAAATTTTACTGAGCATCTACCAGATGTGGTTTTTCCGTAAAGACGTGGCTGCTTGAGACCGAGCGCCGGACTAAGATTGCGCCGCTTTGCTGTGCGGCGGGCTTCGATACCAACTTGAAAAAAATTTTATAAATATTCAAAGCTATTGAACTTTATCGATCGAGCCCCATCTTAAACAGCGATCGGGTTATCGCGTTGGCTTGCGTCGATTCGATCTGTTTCTTCCTTAGAACCTCGTGGCTCCTGCCTGGATCGGTACCCAATGGGCTACCGGTCCTTTTTTTTGTCTGACGTACTATTGCTGCGACCGGGCACCGTGGTGATAAAGCGCTTGTCCGCTGGCGCCGTGGGTCCGGGCCGGATCAGGATTGCGGTACTTGCGCCGAGCCGCTGTGAACCGAATTGAGTTGTGGGAAGAGCGGCCGGGGGAAAGCGCCGCTTAGCGCTTTCTCCGGCCGAGGAATGGATTACTTATCGCATTTATGGCCACTGCCGCAGCAGTCTGCCATGTTACCGCCGTGTTTTTGGCAATGTTCGGCACCGCATTCATGGGCGGCTGCGCCTTTGTGGTGGGCGCAATGGCCGGCGTCGCAATGTTTGGCCGCGTCGGCTTCGTGGTGCGCACAGTGCTCGCTGCCGCATTCGTGAGGTTTGGCGTTGGCATCGCCCGCGCAATGTTTGGCGCAGACCGCGTCTTTGGCGTGCGGATGGTCGGCGCAATGTTTTGCGCAATCGTGGTCGGCCAAGGCTTTGTCGGCGCAGTGTTTCAGACAGGCTTTATCTTTTTTGCCTTTACTTTTTTTGCAATGCGCTTCGCAGTCGTGCGACGCATCGGCTTTGTGTTTGGCGCAATGGTCGGGATTTACTGCCGGCACCGGCGCGGCGGCAGGAACCGGAGCAGGCGTCGGCGCTACTGCGGCAGGGGCCACTTCGGCGGGCTGGGCATTGGTCTCGTCGACCGGTTTCGCCGATTCGCAGCCGCTGAGGGCAAACAACGCAGGCAGTATCATGGCCAGCAATAAATGACGATTCTTCATGAGTATCTCTCTATGGTGGGTTAAGGTGACAGGATTTTAGTAGTAAGCAGGCTGTGCGGCAAATTAAATTGCGTTATTTAACATAGTTTATTTTTTGCAGCATAAATCGCCCCGCGTTTGCAGTCATTCGAATAGCGGCGAAGTTTATTGACCCACGTAAACTTGGGTCGCTGGAAATTCCGCCTGGATTCCCGGGGTTTAGCGGGCTTTATCCTGGCAACGCAGGGTAAAAGTCACCGGGCCGTCGTTGACCAACGAGACTTTCATGTCGGCGCCGAAGCGGCCGAATTGGCAACCGGGGTAGATCGCCGCGGCGCGTTGCCGGGCGTATTCGAACAATTCCCGGCCCATCTCCGGCGGCGCGGCCGTCGCAAAGCTGGGGCGGTTGCCGCTGTCGGTGTCGGCGGCCAGCGTGAATTGCGGCACCAACAGCAGGCCGCCGTTGATATCGCGCAAGCTCAGATTCATCTTGTCGTCGGCATCGGCGAATATCCGGTAATTCAGAATTCGCTCCAGCAGGCGATCGGCTTGCTTAGGGGTGTCGGCTTTTTCCACGGCCAATAAAGCCATGATGCCGGAGCCGATAGCCCCGATATCGATGCCGTCGACCGTGACTTTGGCTTGGGTGACGCGTTGGATGACGCTGATCATGCCTGTTCCTGAAATTGAAGAAAATAATCGCCGCCGGCGATGGCGCGCAAGCCGGCGGTCGGCCGATTGTATAGGTAAACCCAGGCCGACAAAACCCGCCGGCCGGCCAAACGCACCGGACGCCGCACCCGGCGGTATTCGTGCGGCGGCGGAAAATGCCGCGTGCATTCTTCGTAGCGGTCCAGTGCTGCCAGCGCGCGCCGGCCGTTGCGCAGACGGTAGACTTCGCCGTGGACCCGGCCGCAGCCGGCGTCGACTGCGCCCGGATAGCCGTCCAGCCGGTAAAGTCGGCCAGCCAGCGTCGCCCGGCCGACCCATTCGCAGCCGGCCAGCAGCGGGTGGTTGCTGCAAGCTCCCGGTTTTCGGCGCAGGCTGCCGTAGACGAACAGGTAATCGCGGATCGGGTTCAAGGGGGCGTTGGTTAGAAAATCAGGTTGATCGGGCCGGCTTCGGCCGCCGAAAAAGCGGTCCGCCGAGCCGGTAGGCGACCCGGATGCCAAGCAGTATCGCCAAAACCGAGGCGAAGGCAAGCGGATTGCTCAAGTCTTTTTTCACCAGCCACCAATAATGAACGACACCGCCGATTGCGCAAGGGTAGACCAAGCTGTGCAAGCGCAGCCAATTTTTTCCGCCCAGCCGGCGCAGCATTTGATCGGTGGAAGTCACCGCCAACGGAACCATCAAAACAAACGCCGGAAAACCCACGGTGATATAAGGCCGCTTGGCGATGTCCTGGACGATGGCCTCCCAATCGAAGAACTGGTCCAGTACCAAATAAGCCAGCAGATGCAGGCTACCGTAGCCGAACGCGAACAAGCCGAGCATGCGCCGCAGCCGGATCGGCCAGGTCCAGCCCGACAGCCGGCGCAGCGGCGTCACCGCCAAGGTCACCATCAGCAAAGTCAGGGTCCAGAAACCGGTAACGTGGGTGATTTTTTCGATCGGATTGGCGCCCAAATTGTCCAGATAGGCGTTGACGCCTAATTTTCCCAGCGGCAGCAAAGCCAGGCAAAACGCCAAGATTTTTATGCCGGTGAGGGCTTTGCCGTTCAGCGATACCTCAGCCATAGGTCAAAAGTAGCGAGCCAGGTCCATGCCGGCGTATAGCGGCGCGACCTGTTCGGCGTAGCCGTTGAACATCAAGGTTTTGCGTTTCAGGAATTCGCCGATGCGGCGTTCCTTGGCTTGGCTCCAGCGCGGATGGTCCACCTCCGGATTGACGTTGGCGTAAAATCCGTATTCCCTGGGGCCGGCCTGCATCCAACTGGTGGTGGGCTGTTGTTCCAGGAAGCGGATCGCGACTATCGATTTGGCGCTTTTGAAACCGTACTTCCACGGCACCACGATCCGCACCGGTGCGCCGTTTTGCGGCGGCAGCACCTCGCCGTACAAACCGACAGTCAATAGGGTTAGCGGATGCATGGCTTCGTCCAGGCGCAGGCCTTCGCGGTAGGGCCATTCCAATACCGCCGATTTTTGGCCGGGCATCTGCTGCGGATCGTGCAGGCTGACGAACTCGACGTATTTGGCCTTGCCGGTCGGTTCCGCGCGTTTGATCAGTTCGGCCAGCGGAAAACCGACCCACGGTATCACCATCGACCAGGCTTCGACGCAACGCAGGCGGTAAATTCGTTCCTCCAGTGGCGCCATTTTCAAGATTTGGTCGATATCGAAGGTGATGGGTTTCTTGACTTCGCCTTCGATGCTGACAGTCCAGGGCCGGGTTTTTAAAGTGCCGGCGCGGGCGGCCGGATCGTCCTTGCCGGTGCCGAATTCGTAAAAATTGTTATAGCTGGTGACCGACTGCAACGGCGTCAAAGATTCGTCGGCATTGAATTCCGACTTTTTGATCTCGCCGAAGCCGCCCGCGGCCCATAGCGGTTGCGGTAATAGCGCCGCTAACGCCGCGCCGCCCGCCGTTTGCAAGAATTTGCGGCGGGCTTGAAATAAGTGCTTAGGCGTGATTTCGGCGGCCGGGATTTTGGGATAGTCGTAATTTTTCATGGATGCCTTCTGGTCCGGAAATTAAATTGCAAACGGCTTGCGTTGTTCAGTGATAAGGATTTTGCCGCCAAGTTCCGATTAGGTTTGGCTGGCGCCGCCCGTCGGGGCCAAAAACACCGCAACGGCGTCGTAACTCAGTGCTAGTACCGGCGGATCGGTTGAGCCCAAAGCCGCCGATAGCGCTACGGCGTGCGAACCGGCGCCGACCACAAGATCCGGTTGACCCCAATAGGCCAGCAGCACATCGCACAGGCTGCGTAACTCGCCCGGAACCGTAATATCGGCCCGAAACGCCATGGCTTGGCCGCCGCGGTTGCGGATGCGTTCCGCCAGCCGTTCCGCGGCGTCGCGCCGATCCGGGTAATTCAACATGACTCTGGCGCCGGCCAGAGCCAGCGCTTCAGCGGCGGCCGCGCCTGCGGCGCAAGTCGCGTCGATCACCAGCACAGTTTTGCCGTGCAGAGGCAAATGGGCGTTTGAAGTCGACATGCATCAATCCGGCCGGCGGTGCAACTGCGCCAGCCAGGCATCCACCGACCAACGGCCGGGACCGTGCGCCATCAGCGCCAGCAACAGCAACCCCCAAGTCCGGTGTTGTTCCAGGCCGGCCGCGCCCAGTTGCGGATAAGACACCACCGCGACGATATTGAAACCGAACAGTAATGCCGCCGCCGAGCGGGCGTAAAGGCCCAGAAACAAACCCAGCGGCCCGAGCAGTTCGATGGCGGTGGCCAGCACGGCTGCCGCCGGGCTCGGTAACAGCGGCACCGCATATTCGAATTGGAACAGATATAAGGTGCTGTCCCAACTGTTCAACTTGAGCCAACCGGAAATCCAGAACGCGTAGCCGACCCAAGCGCGCAGCACCAAGTCGGCGAGCGGCGTCAGCTGGTGGCGCAATCTTAGGAAAAATGTGTTTACGGCTTTGCCCGGCACGGCCGGACCAGGATTCGCGATACGCGTATTCATGGAGTTAACCTCGGTTACAGTAAAACGATATCGGCCAGCAGACCGCTGCGTAGCCCGGCCAAGAGCCAGGACTCGACGGCGAAATCCGGATCGCATGCCAAAGCGGCGCCGACGGCAGCGGTTAAGTTTGCTCTGCCGGCTAAGGCCGTTAAACAACGGTATTCCGCTAATGCCAACGGCCGAATCTCCACTTCCCACTGCGGCCGGAATACCAGTAGCCGGCAACCGCCCGCATCCAGATTGACGTGCGGATCGCCGAGATAATCGGCTTGGTTGCTGAGCCAGATCGGCAGCAGCGGATAGCCGGATTCGATCAAACCGGCGCTGGGATGCAATTTTGCCGTCAACTCGCCGCAATCGATTTGGCTGAAATCATGCAATGCCGTTAACGTCGGCGCGGGGGATTCGGCGGCATGGTAGGCCCGGTGGTAAAGCCATTCCAGACTAGCCACGTCGGCCAGATAGGGCAGGCTGGCGGCAGCGGCAAAGCCGGCAATCAGCTCGGCGAAATTCGCGCCGAATTCAATCAGACAAGCCGCGGCTGGCGGATATTCGGCGATATACGCTCGCGCCAGCCGGTCGAAGAAGCCGGCGCCGACCAGGCGGTATACTACCGGGTAAGTGTCGCCCAAGGCCTGGCTCAAACCGGTTTGGGTGTTGTTGCGGTAAACGGCCATCCGCCGTTCCGGGGCGATGCCGTTAGTGACAATACCGGCCGGAATCCGGGCGGAGTCGCCAAACACGAAACCGGTAAAATCGCGTTGCAGCTCATGCAGCCTGGACATAATTTTGCTCCATATAGCGATCGGCACGCGTGGCCTGATCGATAAGGGTGTGCCAATCGGGCAAATCCGCATCCCACTCGATCAACGTCGGTCGGTTGCCGAACAGTTTTAAAACCATGCGGAACAACTGCCATACCGGCTCGGCGACCGGGCCGTCGTGGCTGTCGATCAGGATTACGTCAGCGCCGATTTGGTTGCGGCGGTGGCCGGCCAAATGGAATTCGGCCACGTGGTGGGCATCGAGTGCGAGCAGGTAATCCAGCGCATCCCAACCGTGGTTGTGGCAAGAGACGTAAAGGTTGTTGACGTCCAGCAGCAGGCCGCAGCCGCTGCGGCGGGCCAATTGGCTCAGGAATTCGGCTTCGCTGTAGTCGGCATAGTCGAACTGCAGATAACTGGACGGGTTTTCCAGCAAGATTGGCCGGCCGAGGAAGTCCTGCACCTGCGCCACCCGTTGTACCCATGCGGCGAGGGCCGATTCGGTATAGGCAATCGGCGCCAGATCGTTGAAATAGCGGCCGCCGAACGCACTCCAAGACAAATGTTCGGACACCAGAGCCGGCTCGATGCGTTCGATCAACTGCTGCAACTGGCGTAAATGGCGCCCGTCCTGGGCGTCTACCGAGCCCAGCGACATGCCGACGCCGTGCAGGCTGAGCGGATAGTCCCGCCGCAGGCTTTCCAGCATCCGTAGCGCCGGGCCGCCGGCAGCGAAATAGTTTTCGCTGTGCACTTCCAGCCAGGCCGGTTTGGCCGGGCTATGCAAGGCATCGCGGTAGTGCGGCGAACGCAGCCCGATTCCGGCCGCAGCCGGAATCGAAGCGTTAACGGCGCCGAAGGATAGGGTATTGCGTGACTGCGCCATGGCCGATCCGGATTACATGCCGGCCGGAGCTTGCAGGCTGCCGCCGCTGATGCGTTCGCAGGTGCCGGCCGGCAACGCGATGAAGGCATCTTTCTGGTTATCGCTGATTGCGTGGCCGGCGCACGCGTTGGACAAGGTTTTGCAATCGTTCTTGCCGGCTTTGGCGACGCCGTAGCATTTCTCCATATCGTTTTTGTCGGCGGCCGCGGCTGTGGCTGGCAATCCCATCGCGCTCATGGCCAGGATGGAAGCCAAAGCGGTGCTGACGACGGTAGTTGGGTTTTTCATGGATAGTCTCCGTTAAGTTAGATTAGTGAAGTGTCGGCAGCCTGCGCCGCCCGACACAGCGAATATCGCAAGCGCCGTGCCAGGTCCTGTTGTGGAAAATTAGTTAAATTTAATCAATGGTTTGTAAAAACTTGGCGCTATCGCTGGTCAAGTTTGCGCTGAAGAGTGCCGCGATATTTCGCGGCGGCCGCCAAATATGGTGGCCTTGGCTTGGCGGCCGCGGCTAGAATGTGGCGGCGTTTTGCGGCATCAATTGTTTTCGGCCACTCTTTTGTAAATATGGACCCAAGCGATCCCAACGATTTTTCGATTTTGAGGGCGGTGGTCGAAGGCACCGCTCAAGCTACCGGCGGCGACTTCATGCGTTCGTTGGTGCGCAACTTATGCCTGGCGACCGGCGTGGCGAACGGTTTCGTCGCCGAGTTCGCCGAGGCCAAGACCCGGGTGCGCTGCTTGGCGTTCTGGACCGACGGCGAATTTCTGGACGATCAGGAATGGGATTTGCCCGGTACGCCGTGCGAAGACGTGTTGCGCGGCAATTTCTGCCATTACCCGTCCGGCGTGTCGCAGATGTTTCCGGACGAGCAGGGGGTGGAAAGTTATTTGGGCGTGCCGCTGCGCGACGGCGAAGGCGAAATACTCGGCCACTTGGCGTTGTTCGATACGCGAGCGATGCCGGAGCGGGACAATCTGTTCTATGTCTTCAAAATCTTCGCCGCCCGCGCTGGGGCGGAATTGAACCGGCTGCGCATCGAGCAGCAACTGCGGCTCAGCGAACAGCGCTTTCGCGAATTGTTCGACGAAGCGCCGATCGCCTATGTGCACGAGGATGTGGAAACCCGGTTTCTCCAAGCCAACCAGGCGGCATTGCGAATTTTGGGTTTGACTCCGGAGCAGGTAAGCACCACGCGCGGCATTTCCCTGGTGCCGGAGACGCCGGAAGCCCAGGACCGGTTGCAACAGGCGTTCGCATCGGTCGAAAAAGGCACGGATAGCGCCGGCGTGGTGCTGGAATTGCGGCGCAAAGACGATGGCCGGCCGGTCTGGATTCGCTGGTGGTCGAAAACCGATCCCAGCGGCTGTTTTCTGCGGACGATGTTCATCGACATCACCGCCCAAGTCTTGATGGAACAGGAGCAAGCCAAGTTGGAGGCGCAAAACCGCTACCTGCAGGAAGAAATCAAGGCCGAGCACAATTTCGAGGAAATCGTCGGCCGCAGCCCGGGGCTGCGCTCGTTGCTGCACCAGGTGCAGCGTGTGGCGCAGACCGACGCTTCGGTGCTGATTCAAGGCGAATCCGGCACCGGCAAGGAACTCGTGGCGCGCGCCATCCACTCCGCCAGCAAACGCAAACAGCGGCCGCTGATTAAAGTCAATTGCGCGGCGTTGCCGTCCAGCCTGATCGAAAGCGAATTGTTCGGCCACGAAAAAGGCGCTTTTACCGGTGCGATCAGCAAACGTATCGGCCGTTTCGAACTGGCCGAAGGCGGCACGCTGTTCCTGGACGAAGTCGGCGAAATTCCGCTGGACGTGCAGGTCAAATTATTGCGGGTGATCCAAGAACGCGAATTCGAACGCGTCGGCGGCCAGACCCCGATCAAAATGGATGTACGGGTCATCACCGCCACCAACCGCGACTTGTTGCAGGAGGTGGCGAACAAAAATTTTCGCGAGGACTTGTTCTACCGGCTGAACGTGTTTCCGCTGACTACGCCGCCGCTACGGGAGCGGCTGGAAGACATTCCGCTGTTGGCCGATTTTCTGATCGGCAAATTCGCGCCGAAAATCGGCAAAAAAATCAACGGCGTCGGCGCCGAATCGATGCGACGTTTGCAGAACTACCGCTGGCCCGGCAACATCCGCGAACTGGAAAACATCATCGAGCGCGCCATCATCCTGGCCGACGGGCCGTGGCTGGAGATCGGCGCCGAGCAATTGCCGGGCAGTGCGACGGATATTTCAACCGCGCCGCTGCAGATCGGCGACGCCAGTCTGGATGCTGTCGCCCGCGAACATATCCTGCAGGTGCTGGAGCAAACCCGCTGGGTCATAGAAGGCCCGCAAGGCGCGGCGCAGCGCTTGCAGGTCAAGCCCAGCACGTTGCGCTATCGGATGCGGAAATTGGATATTCGTAAGCCGCGATGACAGCCCGCATCGAATTCATTGATTGCATTGCGAAATCGGCGGCGCCGGATTACGTCAGGCCGGCGGTCGACACCAGTCCAAGCGGCGAATGGTTCGGCCAACCGGAGCTGAGATGAGCAATCATCCCGAAACCGTAAGCTACGATCCGCTCGCGCTCTGCGCCGCGCTGGGAATTGCGGTCGAAGCGGTCGAAGCCCGCGGCCTGCGTCTGTATCCCGCCGCAAAACGCTTGGCCGTCGCCGATGTCGACCATAAGGGCAGGGCGTTTCTAATGACCCCGGCCGCCGGCCGCGCCTGGCAGGCGATGAAGGCCGCCGCAGCGGCCGACGGCATCGAGATTTACCTGATCTCGGCCTACCGCAGCGTGGAACGCCAGGCCGAGATCATCCGCGCCAAGCTCGACGCCGGCGCGGCAATTGCCGAGATCCTGACCGTGCTGGCGCCGCCCGGCTACAGCGAACACCACACCGGCCGCGCCGTGGATTTGACCTGCCCGGATGCGCCGGCGGTGCAACAGGGCTTCGAACTGACCGCTGCTTTCGCCTGGTTGCAGGTCAACGCCAATCGCTTCGGTTTCGTCATGTCCTATCCGCCGGACAACGCCTCGGGTTATCGCTACGAGCCTTGGCATTGGTGTTATCAAGATATTTCTTAAGATTTGCGGCCGGCGCTATCGCTAAGGTCGCATTTTTTAAATCCGGCCGTTGCCGGCTAAGGGCCTTTCCGGGCGAGTCGGGTCGGCGGGTTTGGTTAAAGCCGGCGGCTGGTATAAAATCTTGCGGTGTTCAATCACGTCCTTGCCGGTCAAGCCGGCCCTGCATCCGCGTTTAATGCTTCTAGCCAAACCCACTAAACATCCGCTGCCGTATTTTCCGGACAGCGCGCAATTATTCGCCCCTATTGCCCATCTGCCGTGGGCGGTGTTCCTGGATAGCGCCCAACCTCACAGTCGTCAGGACCGTTACGATATTCTGGCTTATGCGCCCGTAACCACTCTGCAAACCTACGGCAACCTGACCAGGATCGAACGCGACGGGCAGGTCGTCGAAAGCGCTGCGGACCCGTTCGAATTGTTGAAGCAGCAACTGGGACAGGTATTGCCGGCAATCGACGGTTTGCCGTTCTGCGGCGGGGCGATCGGTTACTTTGCCTACGACTTGGCCCGGCGTATCGAAAAATTACCTGCCATCGCCGCGGACGCCGAGGGCATTGCCGACATGGCGGTCGGCATTTACCGTTGGGCGGTGGTCGTCGATCATCAGCAACAGCAAAGCTGGCTGGTCGGTTACGGTTTGACCGATGAACTGCTACAACGCTTAATCGCCGAGTTCAGCCAACGATCGCCACAGGGTCCGACTGCAGCTTTCCGGGTGTTGCAGGCGCCTGCCGCCAACATGGACAAGCGCCAATATGCGGCGGCCTTCAACAAAATCAAAGATTATTTGAAAGAAGGCGATTGCTACCAGATCAATCTGACCCAGCGTTTCAGCAGCGCCTGCGTCGGCGAGCCGTGGCAGGCCTTCGAGGTGCTGCGGCGGATCAATGCCGCGCCGTTCAGCGCCTATTTGAATCTGCCGGACGTCCAGGTATTGAGTTCGTCGCCCGAGCGTTTTTTGAAAGTGACCGACGGCGCGGTCGAAACCAAGCCGATCAAGGGTACCCGCCCGCGCCGTGCGGACCCGGAACAGGATCAAGCCCAGATCGAAGACTTGGTGGCTAGCGCCAAGGACAGGGCGGAAAACGTGATGATCGTCGATTTGCTGCGTAACGACTTGGGCAAGTGTTGCCGGAAAGGTTCGGTCTGGGTGCCGAATTTGTTCGCAGTGGAAAGCTACGCCACCGTGCATCACTTGGTCAGTACCGTCACCGGCCAGTTGGCGCCCGGCCAGCATGCGCTGGATTTGTTGCGCAGTTGTTTTCCGGGCGGCTCAATCACCGGCGCGCCGAAAATCCGGGCCATGGAAATCATCGAGGAATTGGAACCGCATCGGCGCGGAGTTTATTGCGGTGCGATCGGCTACGTCGGCTTCGACGGCAATATGGACACCAATATCGCGATCCGGACCCTGGTGCACAACCGCGGCACGATTCGCTTCTGGGCCGGCGGCGGCATCGTCAATGATTCGGTACTGGACGCAGAATATCAGGAATGCTTCGATAAAGCGGCGGCACTGTTGCAGGTGTTGGCGCAATTTAGCGAATGATTTGCGTCGTCAAACTAGGCGGCAGCTTGTTGGAAACGGCGGCATTGCCGGCTTGTTTGGCGGCGGTGGCGCGGCGGCCGGGACTTAAAGTCATCGTTCCGGGCGGCGGCCGGTTTGCCGACCAGGTTCGCGCCGCGCAACGCGATTATCGGTTCGACGAAGTCGCGGCGCACCGGATGGCCTTACTGGCGATGCAGCAGATGGCCGAATTGATGCGCGGGCTGCTGCCCGAGCTGGAAATCCTGGTAGCTACCGACTCGCTTGCAGCCGGGGCGGCGGCCAAAACCTGGGTCTGGGCGCCGCAAGTCGCCGAATTGGATGCGGCCGGAGTTCCGGCTAGTTGGGACGTCACCTCGGACAGTCTGGCCGCCTGGCTGGCCGGGCGGATTGCGGCCGACGAATTGGTGGTGGTCAAGTCGGCGCCGGTCGCGGCCGGGACCGACTGGCCGGAATTGCAGCGGCAAGGCATCCTTGATCCGGCTTTTGCCCGTTTCGCTGACGCCGCTTCCTGTAAAATCAGCGTGGTCAATAAAGACGACTTCGTGTTCCATCATGATTAATTTCCTGAAAGCCCTTCTGAACCGGCGCTTGCGCAAAGCGTATTACCAGAGCCGGGAGTCCCTGCTCGGCCACCATAAACGCGACATCGTCGTGATGCAGGTCGACCAGGCCTGTCATAGCCTGAAAGATAGCCGCGACCAATTCGTCGAGGCGCTGGATAAATTCAAAACCCTGGTGCATTTGCCGGAGAGTTCGTTGGAACAACGCTACCAGCAATTGAAGCGGCGCTACGATGTCTGCCGCAGCAAGGCCGACACCGTCAGCCAAAAGATACAGGCGGTGGAGGAGGTCAGCGAGGCCTTGTTTGCCGAATGGGAAGCGGAGCTGGATTTGTACAGCAATCGGGCTTTGCGTGCCCGCAGCCAGCAGCAATTGAAAAAATCCCGCCAGCAATATGCGCGTTTACTCAAGGCGCTGCAAACTGCGGAAAATCGGATGGTGCCGGTATTGGCGGCGTTTCAGGACCAGGTGCTGTTTTTGAAGCACAACCTCAATGCCCATGCCATTGCAGCGTTGCGGCACGAGTTCGTCGAGATTGGCGTGGATATTTCGAAGTTGATCGAGGTGATGGAGAAAACCATTACCGAGGCCAGCCTGTTCGTTGCCGTCCTTGCGGATCAGAAGCAACTGCCGGCCCCGGTGGCCGTACGCAAGTAATTACATCGCGTGCATTTTGTAATCGACCCGTGCCGGCGGGTTTTTATCGCGGGCGTCAGGCGTTTTCTTGCGGTTTTGGTCGATGCGCTCTTGCGAATACTGGGTAATCATTTGGTCCCAGGATTCGTATTGAGCGTACTCTTTGTTGCCGGACGACTTGCGTTTGGCGAACAATTCCTTGCCGGTTTCTATCAACTGTTCGGGGGTTTTGCCGTCAATTGCGTCCAGGAACTCCTGGTTGCTGCGGATCTCGTCGCGCAGAGTCCAGAACGACACTTCGAATTCGATGCGTTGGTCCAGCGGCAATTTTTCCTTGATATGGCTGATCGACCTGTTGACGGTTTTCATGCTGCTGCCGTTGATCTGGTTGCTTTTATTGCAACCGACCATCACCGAACAGAGCAGTAAAACCAATACCGTTGACGCTTTTTTCATAGTGCAGCCCCCCAGTGGCTAAATAAACAAACCCGATTTTTGTATTTATAATGGTTGTAATGCGGGTCACCCAACAAACCAAATTACTCGGTAATTAAAAACACAAGCTTACCACATGCTGGATTTTATCCAACTTCTCAAACAGCGTTACGAAATTGTGCTACAGCAGTTGGATCGAAAACATTCCCGCTTCGGGGAATACCAGCAACGCATAGAACAGTTACTCCACGCCGAAGCCTTCATCCGCAAAGGCCAGCTGCTGGAAAACCAGCCGGGCTTGCCTTTGCAGATTGCCGTGATCGGCCCGACCCAGGCCGGGAAAAGTTCGGTCGTCAATTTGTTGTTGAATAGCGATAGCGCGGGCGTCAGCCCTTTGGCCGGCTATACGGTCCATGCCCAGGGCTTCTGTCATCGAGTGGCAGCGGAGGCTTGCGACGGCCTGCAGCATTATTTCGGCCGTTTCCAGCAGCTGGGGCGCGACGCGTTACGGCCGGGGCGTTACGATTGTTATTCGCTGAGTCCCTGCGGCAACGTTTCCGCCTGGCTACCCGACTGTGTACTGTGGGATACCCCGGATTTCGACTCGATCGACTCCGCCGATTACCGGGAGGGCGTGGTCCGCACCATCGCCTTGGCCGACGCGGTGATTTTGGTGGTCAGCAAGGAAAAATACGCCGACCAATCGGTTTGGGAGTTGATGAAATTCATCGAGGCTTACCAACAGCCGACCCTGATTTGCGTCAATAAGCTTATGGAAGGCAGCGAGGCGGTCATTTTGGAATCGTTGCGCGACAAATGGCGGCAAACCCGGGCCGATCCGCCGCCGCCGATGCTGGGGATCTTGTTCCAGAAAGCCCCGGCCCAGCCGCAATGGCCGGCCCGCGCGGGTAGCGCGGTCGCCGAGCTGACGCAGAAAGTCATCAGGAACAAGCATTCGGTCAAGCAGCAACAGCTTGTCAGCCGCTATTGGCTGCCTTGGCTAGAGCCGGTATTCAGCGAGCACCACGCCCAACGCCATTGGCAGACCCTGGTGGACCAATGTCTGGCCGACGCGTTGAACGACTACCGGCGCGATTATTTAAATCACCCCCATCACTACCAGACCTTCCAGAATGCATTGTTGAATCTGCTGACGCTGTTGGAGATTCCCGGCTTGGCGCGGGTATTGGGCAAGACCCGACGGGCCATGACTTGGCCGTTTCGCAAATTGCTGGATTGGGGCAATGCCAAATCGGCGGCCAATCCCAGCCACGAACTGGCGGTGTTGCAGCAATTGGGCGAGCATTTGCTGATCCGGCTGGCCGACCGGGTGCTGGAGAAGACCGAAACCGAGCCGGCCGACAGCTATTGGTGGCGGGAAAACGCGATGGCCCTGCGCCAACGCCGCGGCGAAATTTTGCTGGCCTACCAACGCGCGGTCGATAGTTACCACCAAGATTTCCAGCAGGACGTCGAAGCCGCCGCGCAACGCTTGTACCGCAAATTGCAGGATCAGCCGCTGATTCTGAACAGTCTGCGCGCGACCCGCGCCACCACCGACGCCGGCGCGATGCTGCTGGCGATTCAGGCCGGCGGCATCGGCGTGCAAGATTTGGTGATTACGCCGCTGATCTTGACCATCACCTCGCTGCTGGCGGAAAGCGCCATCGGCAGTTACATGCATCGGGTCGAAGCCGAATTGAAACAGCACCAATTCACTACCGTGAAAAATACCTTATTCGACGACTGTCTGGGGCAGCGTTTGTACCAACTGCCGCTTGCCGTGCATAGCCAGACCCGGTTCAACATCTCCGAACAACAATGCCATGCCGCAGAGCTGGCGCTGAAAGAGAAGAAACATGGCTTGCGCATACTCTGAATTGGTGGCCGATGCCCAACGCTGGGCGACAAACGCCGCTGCCCACGGCCGGATAAGCGCGGAACAGGCCGGACTGTTCGACAACCTGGATCAAGCCGGCTCGGGGCCATTGTTTAAGCCCGACAGCGGTCAAACCGACATGCCGCTGATCGTCGCCTTCATGGGCGGGACCGGCGTCGGCAAGAGCAGCCTGTTAAACCGCCTGGCCGGCCAGGCCATCGCCAGGGCCGGCATCGAACGGCCGACCTCGCGGGAAGTGACGCTCTACCATCACCAGAGCCTGAGCATCGATAAACTGCCGGAGGGTTTGCCGCTGGACAGCATCAAAATCAGCCGTCACCACGATGAGAGCAATAGCCATATCGTCTGGATCGACATGCCGGATTTCGATAGCGTCGAACTCGGCAACAAACGCTTGGTGCTGGAATGGCTGCCGCATATCGACGTATTACTGTACGTGGTCAGTCCGGAACGTTATCGCGACAATAAGGCTTGGCAATTGCTGCTGGCGGAGGGCGCCAAACACGCCTGGTTGTTCGTCATGAACCAATGGGACCGCGGCCTGGCCGTGCAATACGACGACTTCAAACAGCAGCTGGCCAAGGCCGGCTTCGCCGACCCCTTGCTGTTCCGTACCAGTTGCAGCGAACCGGATGGCGACGAATTCGGTCTGTTGCTGGAGCAATTGCGACAGTTGTCCGGCCGGCATAACGTTGCCCGCTTGGAACGCCGCAATCAGCAACTGCGGCTTAGACGCCTGCAGCAAACCTTGCAACAGCTGGCCGCCGAGATCGACGGCCGCGATTTTGGCGCCTTACAGACTAATCTCGACGCGCTATGGCCGCAAACGGAAGCGAATTTGCATCAGGGGTTGGCCTGGGCCATGCAGCAGCTTGCCAAGTGTTGGGCGGACAAGCTTGGCCAGAACGCCGAGATTTCGTTATGGGACGAATGGGCGCAAAACCGGCTGAACGATATGCTCGACGAACTGATTCTGCAGGCGGCGCAAGCCAATTTGCCGACCAAACCGCTGAAGTCCGCGCTGCAGACTATCCGCGAGAACGCCGGTAAGACCCTGGCCGCCCAAACCGAACTGGCCGGGCGCCAAGCGATGTTGAATCCCGGCAACGGCGCCCAGCGTCTGCTGATGAAGGCCGCGGCTGTCGGCGAAACCTTACTGCCGCTGGCGGCAATGGGAGTGGTCGGCTATCAGGTTTTTTCCGGCTACTACCACAGTGCCGCCGAAAACAGCGCCTACCTCGGTACCGACTTTGCCGTGCACAGCGTGCTGCTGATCGGTTTGAGTTGGCTGATTCCGTTTTTCTTGCACAAGAAAATTCAGCCTTCGTTGTATAACGCGGCATTAAAGGGCTTGCACAAGGGGTTGCAATCGGCCTTGGCGGCGGTGTCGGCCGATATCCGCCAAATACTGGCTTCGGAACAACAGGGTAACCAAGCGCTGCGTGCCGAGTTGCAGGGGCTGATCGCGCGTTGCGCGGTGGCGCCGGAGGCGGCGATCGAAACCCAGAGTCTATTGGGCCGGGTATTGTTGGCCGATGGCGGTTAACCGATTTCGCAACGGGTACCGTTGATATTCGCTGCCTGCCACAATCACTGGAACCGGCCGAATGCCGCCTTGCCGCCAAACCGGCTGGCTTGGCCGGTTTACTCCACCAGCGGCAGAATCAAATAGTCGGTCCATTTCCGCTCGCCGTCGGCCTGGTCTGCGGTCGGCAGCAGGGTTTCGTTCCAGCCGCCGCCGAGGGCTTTGACCAGTTGTACCGCCGCCGACAGGCGCTGCCCCAATAACTGCACGGCGGTTTGTTGATTGGCCAGCGCGGCGGTTTGCGCGGTCATCACGTTCAAATAACTGACGGTGCCGGCTTGGTATTGGTTGTTGGTCAAGGCCAGCGCTTGTTTGGCGTTGGCAACCGCTTTGTCCTGGACTTGGCTTTCCTGTTCCAGTATCCGTAACGCGGCCAAATTATCCTCCACTTCCTGAAAGCCGGTCAGCACGGTCTGCCGGTAAGCGGCGACGCTGGCGTCGTAGGCGGCGATGGCCTGTTTGTATTGGGCGTTCGTCACGCCGCCGTCGAATAGGGTCAGGGCCAGCCCCGCCGGACCCAATGACCAGTAGCGCCGGGCCATCGTAAACAGATTGCCGGGGTCGCCGGATTGGAAGCCGTTGGTGCCGGCCAGATTCAACGTCGGGTAATAGGCGGCTTTGGCGACGCCGATTTGGGCGTTGGCGGCGGCGATCTGGCGCTCCGCAGCGGCGATGTCCGGCCGGCGCTCCAGCAACTCCGACGGCAGGCTGACCGGAATACCGGGCGGTTGCGCGTTCAGCGGCGCCGGGTCCAAAGCCAATTCGGCCGGTGTTTTACCGATCAATACTGCGATTGCGTGCTCCAGTTTAGCGCGTTGCACCCCCAGGTCGATGGCTTGGGCGCGCACCGTTTCCAACTGGGTTTCGGCCTGGACCACGTCGGCTTTGGCGGCGACGCCGACCGCATAGCGGTTTTTGGTGATTTCCAGGGTCTTGGTAAACGCGGCGATGGTTTCATCCAGCAGCGCCTTCTGCGCGTCCAATGTCTTCAATTGAAAGTAATTGTCGGCTAACGTGGCTTGGCTGGACAGAATCAAGCCGTGCAAGGTGGCGGCGCTGGCTTGGGCGCTGTCGGTATTGGCTTCCAGTTGGCGGCGGACCCGGCCCCATAAATCCGGCTCCCAGGCGATACCCACCGCCTGACCGAATAGATTGCGTACGCCGGCAACGGCGACGTTTTGGCCGGTCGCGGCTTTGAAACGATTGAAGCTGCCGGTCAATGTAGCCACCGGCAACAGCGACGATTGCGCCGATTGCACCAGATGCTGGGCTTGGCGGTATTGGGCCTCGGCTTGAATCACGGACTGGTTGGCGCCGGCGACCTGTTCTTCCAGGCTGTTTAACAGCGGGTCGCCGAAAATTTCCCACCATTTGCCCGGCAATCCGCTGTCGCGCGGCTGAGCCGGCTTCCAGCCTTTGGCTTCCTTGAATTCGTCGCTGATCGTGGCTTGCGGGCGCATGTAATCGGGACCGACCGTGCAGGCGGCCAATGGTAGAACCAGTAAGCAACAGACTGCGGCAGTTTTTTGTCGTGGACGCATGAAATTACAGTGGCTGGGAATTCGCCGCCGGACGGGCGGTCGGGTTGCTGAAACGGCCGTTGAGCCAGAGTCGGAAACGGTCCAGGTAAAGATACACCACCGGCGTGGTATACAAGGTCAGCAGTTGGCTGAAAACCAGACCGCCGATAATCGCTATGCCCAACGGCTGCCGCAATTCCGCGCCGTAACCGCTGCCCAAGGCCAGAGGCAGTGCACCGAACAAGGCGGCCAAGGTCGTCATCAGAATCGGCCGGAACCGTAGCAGGCAGGCTTCGAAAATGGCGTCGTGCGAGTTCAGGCCGTGTTCGCGTTCGGCCTGCAAAGCAAAATCGATCATCATGATGGCGTTTTTCTTGACGATGCCGATCAGCAGGATCACGCCGATCAAGGCAATGATGCTGAATTCCTTGCCGCAGGCCATCAACGCCAGCAGGGCACCGACGCCGGCTGATGGCAAGGTCGAAAGAATGGTGAACGGATGCGTCAGGCTCTCGTAGAGGATGCCGAGCACGATGTAAATGCTCAGCAGCGCCGCCAACACCAGCCAGGGTTGATTGCGGAGCGCCTCCTGAAAGGCCTTGCCCGAGCCTTGAAAGCCGGCAGTGATGTTGGCCGGCAGGCCGATGTCGCGTAATGTCTGCTCGATCGCGGCGCTGGCGGTCGACATGGATACGCCGGGTTTCAGGTTGAACGATAATTCGCCGACGGCAAACTGGCCCTGATGGCGCACCGTTAACGGCGTATTGCTCGGCGCAAAACTGGCCAGCGCGGACAACGGAATTTGCTTGGCTTGGTTGGGTCCGCCGCTGCCGGCTTGGCCGGGCGCACTGATATAGAGTTGTTTCAAGGTCTCGGTCGACTGCCAGTATTGCGGCGCTACTTCCATGATCACCCGATACTGGTTTAACGGGTTGTAGATCACCGACACCTGACGCTGGCCGAAGGCGCTGTTCAGGCTATTGTCGATCAAGGCCTGGCTGACGCCGTAGCGCGCCGCCAGATCGCGGTTGACGGTCAGGCCGATCTGTTCGCCTTTATCCTGCTGGCTGGTACTGACGTCGCTCAATTCCGGCAATTTGGCAAAGGCGGACTGTACCTTGGGCGTCCATTCCCGGAGCAGTTGCAGATCGTCGGCTTGCAGCGCGTAATCGATCAGGCCGAACGACGGCCGGCCGCCGATGCGCAATTCTTGCGACGGCGATATGTGCAGATTGGCGCCGGGTATCCGCCCGGCCGCTTTGCGTAGTCGCTCCATGACGATGTCGATCCCGTCGCGCTGTTGGTGCGGTTTCAAGGTGATGAATATCCGGGCACTGTTCGCGCTTTGCGAGCTGCCGGCGAAGCCGGCGACGTTGGCCACCGCCGGGTCTTTCAGCAGGATGTCCGAGATCTGCCCGAACTGCTTTTGCAAGGTTTGGAACGAGGTGTTCTGATCGGTTTGAATTTCGCCCAGCAGTCGGCCGCCGTCCTGGGTCGGAAAAAAGCCTTTGTCGATATGGATATAAAGATAAACGTTCAGGCCTATCGTCGCCAGCAGCAACACCAGTATGAATCGGCCGTGGCGCAAGGTCCAAGCCAGGCTGGTGCGGTAAAGATGTTGCAGCCGGTCGAAGCCGGCGCCGATTGCGTAATAGAGGCGGCCGTGTTGCCCGCCGTCGCGACCCAGCCAGCGCGCGCACAGCATCGGCGTCGTCGTCAATGAAACCAGCAGCGATACCAATACCGCCGCCGACAGGGTTACGCCGAATTCGCGGAACAAACGGCCCGGCACGCCGCCCATCAGCAGGATGGGCAGGAATACCGCCACCAACGATACGCTCATCGACAATACGGTGAAACCGACTTCGTTGGCCGCCAGCAGCGCGGCCCGGAACGGTGGCACCCCTTGTTCGATATGGCGGTTGCTGTTCTCGACCACGACGATGGCATCGTCGACCACGAAGCCGGTGGCAACGGTCAGCGCCATCAGGGTCAGATTGTTGAGGCTGAACCCGCACAAATACATCACACCGCAGGCGCCGAGCAGGGAGGCGGGTACCGCGACGATGGGCACCAGCGCCGAGCGCGGGTTACGCAGAAACACCAACACCACCAGGATCACCAGCGCTACCGCAACGAACAGGCCGTGTTCGACTTCCCGGATCGAGGCCCGGATCGACAGCGAGCGGTCGACCACCACCGACAGCTCGATATTGCTGGGCAGCGCGGCCTTTAATTGCGGCAACACCGCCAGCACTTCGTCGACGGTCTGGATCACATTGGCCAACGCTTGCTTGCGGATGATCAACAATACCGACGGCTTGCCGTTATGCAGGCCGGTGTTGCGCAGGTCTTCGACCGAATCGACCGCCTGACCCAGGTCGGAAATCCGCACCGGCGCACCGTTGCGGTAAGCCACAATCAAGGGCAGATACTCTGCGGCCTTACGCGCCTGGTCGTTGGCCTGAATCTGCCAGCGGGTGTCGGCGTTTTCCAACACTCCTTTCGGCCGGGTGACGTTAGTCTGGGCGATGGTGGTGCGGACGTCGTCCAAGCCTATGCCGTAATGGCTGAGGGCGTTGGGATTCAATTCCACCCGCACCGCCGGCAAGGCCGCGCCGCCGATCTGCACTTGGCCGATACCGGGAATTTGGGAAATTTTTTGCAACAACAGCGTCGAGGCGGCATCGTACATCTGGCCGCGAGGAATGCTGTCCGAGGTCAACGCCAGAATCAGGATCGGCGAGTCGGACGGATTGTCGCGCCGGTAGCTGGGCCGATTCGGCATGTTACTGGGCAGCATGCTGGCGGCCGCGTTGATCGCGGCTTGCACGTCGCGGCAGGCGCCGTCGATGTCGCGATTCAAATCGAATTGCAGCGTAATCGAGGTGGAGCCTTGCGAACTGTTGGAGGTCATTTCGCTGACCCCGGCGATGCGGCCCAACGCCCGCTCCAGCGGTGTGGCGACGGTAGTGGCCATGGTTTCGGCGTCGGCGCCGGGCAATTGCGCCTGCACCGACACGGTCGGGAAATCCACCTGCGGCAACGACGACACCGGCAAACTCAAAAACGCTAGTATCCCGCACAGCGAAATCGCCACGGTCAGCAGCGTGGTGGCGACCGGGCGGCGGATGAACAATGCCGACAGATTCATCGCGACTCGCCGTTGGCTTCGGCCGAATCGTCGCCGTCCAATCCCAATGCCGTTTTCACCCGCCGCGCCAGATGATCCATCGCCAGATAAATCACCGGCGTGGTGTACAAGGTCAGCAGTTGGCTGAGCAACAGGCCGCCGACCATCGTGATACCCAGCGGATGACGCAGTTCTGCACCGACGCCGTTGCCCAGCATTAACGGCAGGGCGCCGAGCAGCGCGGCCAGCGTGGTCATCACAATCGGCCGGAACCGCAGCAGACAGGCCTGAAAAATCGCCTGTTCCGGCGGCAGGCCTTGCTGGCGTTCGGCGTCCAGCGCAAAGTCGATCATCATGATCGCGTTCTTCTTGACGATGCCGATCAACAAAATAATGCCGATGATACCGATGATGCCCAGATCGTTATTCGATAGTTGTAAGGCCAGCAGCGCGCCGACGCCGGCCGAAGGCAGGGTGGACAGGATCGTCAGCGGGTGGATATAGCTTTCGTAGAGTACGCCGAGGACGATATAGACCGTGACGATCGCCGCCAGAATCAGCCATAGGGTATGGGTTAACGAGGCGGTGAAGGCTTGGGCCGCGCCCTGGTACTGGCTGCGGATCGACAACGGCAATTCGATATGCTGCTTGGCCGCTTCGACCGCGGCAATCGCGTCGCCCAAGGCGTAACCGGGCGCCAGATTGAAGGATACGGTGCTGACCGGATACTGGTCGAGATGGTTGATCGCCAAGGTGGTCGGCCGCTCGGATAGGTGGGCAATCGCCGATAGCGGCACCTGGCTGCCGTTGGTGGAGGGCACCCGCAATTCGTTCAGCGCCGTCGGACTGGTTTGCTCGGCCGGATCGACTTCCAACACCACCCGGTATTGGTTGGCCTGGGTAAAGATGGTCGAGACCAGACGCTGGCCGTAGGCGTTGTACAAGGCATTGTCGACCGCCGCCGTGCTGACGCCGAGCCGGCTGGCCGTTGCCCGGTCTATTTCGACGAACACTTGCCGGCCTTGATCCAGCACGTCGCTGACCGCGTCGCTGAATTCGGGCTTAGCGCGCAGCTCATCCACTAATTTGCCGGTCCAGCGGTTCAGTTCGTCCCGATCGGCGCCTTCCAGGGTAAATTGATACTGGGTGCGGGTGACGCGGTTTTCCATCGTCAAATCCTGCACCGGTTGCAGATATAACTCGATTCCCGTCAGTCCCGTCACTTGTTGCTGCAACGACGCGATGACTGCGGATGCCGGCGGCCGCTGCCCGTGCGGTTTCAAGTTAATCAGGAAGCGGCCGCTGTTTGGGGTCGGGTTGATACTGTCGACGCCGATGAAGGAAGACAGGCTTGCCACCGCCGGGTTGGCCAGGATGACAGCGGCCAACTTTTGCTGCTGCTCGGCCAGCGCCTGAAACGACACGGTCTGCGGTGCTTCGGAAAAGCCTTGAATGATGCCGGTATCCTGGCTGGGGAAAAAGCCTTTCGGAATCCACAGGTACATCGCCACCGTCAATGCCACGGTCGCAAAGAATACCAACAGCGTGGCGGTTTGCCGGCGCATCACCCATTCCAGCGTGCGGCCGTAAACCGCGATTAATCGGCCGAACCAGCCGGTTTCAGGCTCGGCCCCGGCCTGGCTGCTGCGCAATAATTTGGCGCACATCATCGGCGTCAAGGTCAGCGAGACCACCGCCGAAATCAGAATCGCCACCGCCAAGGTGATTGCGAATTCCCGAAACAAGCGGCCGACCACGTCGGACATGAACAGCAGCGGGATCAACACCGCGACCAGCGAAAACGTCAGTGAAATAATGGTAAAGCCGATTTGCTCGGAGCCTTTCAACGCGGCTTGCAGCGGCGATTCGCCGCGCTCGATGTAGCGGGAGATGTTTTCGATGACCACAATCGCATCGTCCACCACAAAGCCGGTGGCGATGGTCAGCGCCATCAAGGTCAGGTTGTTGATGCTGAATTCGGCCAGATACATCGCCGCGAAAGTGCCGACCAAGGACAGCGGCACCGCGACGCCGGGGATAATGGTCGCCGGAATATTGCGTAAAAACAGGAAGATCACCATCACCACCAGCGCCACCGCCAGCAGCAGTTCGAATTGGACGTCGTGGACCGAGGCGCGGATGGTGACGGTGCGGTCGGTCAAGGCCGAGACTTCGATACCGCCGGGCAGCGAGGCCTGCAATTTGGGGAGTAATTCTTTGATGCGGTCGACGACTTCGATCACGTTGGCGCCGGGTTGGCGCTGAATGTTGACGATGACCGCCGCGGTGTCGTTAGCCCAAGCGGCCAAGCGGATGTTTTCGGCAGCGTCGACCACGTTGGCGACGTTGGCTAACTTGACCGGGGCGCCGTTTTTGTAGGTCACGATCAACTCGCGGTATTCGGCGGCCGAGCGTAATTGGTCGTTGCTGTCTATCGCCGCCGCTCGAGCCGGGCCGTTGATCGAGCCCTTGGGCTGAGCCACGTTGGCGGCTGCGATCGCGGCGCGGACGTCTTCCAGGCTGATGCCGTAAGCCGCCAAGGCTTTGTGGTTGGCCTGTATCCGCACCGCCGGCCGCTGGCCGCCGCTGATGCTGACCATGCCCACGCCGGGCAACTGGGCGATTTTCTGGGCGATGCGGGTATCGACCAGGTCTTCGACTTTGAACAGCGGCAGCGTCTTCGAGCTGACCGCCAAGGTCATGATCGGCGTGTCGGCCGGGTTAACCTTGCTGTAAATCGGCGCCTGCGGCAAGTCGTTGGGCAGGAAATTGGCGGCGGCATTAATCGCAGCCTGCACGGTTTGCTCGGCAACGTCCAAGTCCAGGTTTAGGTTGAACTGCAAAGTGATGACCGACGCCCCGCCGGAGCTGGTCGAAGTCATTTGGGTCAAGCCCGGCATTTGCCCGAATTGGCGCTCCAACGGCGCGGTGACGATCGCGGTCATCACTTCCGGGCTGGCGCCGGGGTAGAGCGTGGTGACCTGGATGGTCGGATAATCGACCTGCGGCAGCGCCGATACCGGCAACAAGCGGTAGGCCAGCACGCCGACCAGCAATAGCGCGAACATCAGCAGCGAGGTTGCTACCGGCCGCAGGATGAATAGCTTGGACGGATTGAAACCGGCCTTGCCCGGTTCGCTGAAACTCATGCATTATCCCCGTCGCCGACGTTTGCCTGCTTCGCCTTCCGCCGGGTTTGGGTTGGCCGGGGCGGCAACGGCCTGGCCGTCCCTTTCGGCAACATCGACTTTGCTGCCGTCCTTGACCCGGTCGCTGCCGTTGACGATCAGAGCCTCTCCGGCCGCCAGTGCTGCCGGCACCGCGATCTTTTCGTCGTTGCTCGGGCCCGGTTCGATCCGGCGCAGATGAGCGACGTTTTCGCCGTCGACGATAAAGACGAAGGGGCCTTGGGCGTCGTGTTGCAGTGCCGCGGCCGGAATTTGGGTAACCCCGCGCAGCGTGTCCAGGTGCATTTTGACGTTAACGAACTGGTTGGCGAACAGGGTTTGTTCGCGGTTGTCGAATTGGGCTTTGAGTTTGATGGTGCCGGTAGTCGGGTCGATCTGGTTGTCCAGCGCCATCAGTTTGCCGTCGGCGAGCTTGGTTTTGCCGCTGCGGTCATAGGCTTCGACGCCAATGTCTTTGCCTGACCGGTAGTGTTTCGCCACCTCCGGCAATTGGTCTTCCGCCAAGGTGAACACGATGTTGATCGGCTGGGTTTGGGTGATTACGACCAAGCCGGCGGCGTCGCTGGCGCGGACGATATTGCCCTGGTCGATTTGCCGTAAGCCGACTCGGCCGGCAATCGGCGCGGTCACTTTGGCGTAACTTAGTTGTAATTTGGCGTTGTCGACCTGGGCCTTATCCATTTCCACGCTGCCGCGGTATTGTTTAACCAAGGATTCTTGAGTCACGGTTTGCTGGGCGGCGATCGAATCCTGTTCCAGCAGGGTTTGGTAGCGGGCTTGGTCCAGCTCGGCGTTTTTCAACAGCGCTTCGTCGCGTTGCAATTGGCCTTGAGCCTGTTGTAACTGTACTTGAAACGGCCGCGGGTCGATTTCGGCCAGCAGGTCGCCGGCCTTGACCGGCTGGCCTTCGCTGAAATAAACCTTGACCAGTTCGCCGTCTACCCGCGGTTTGACTGTGACGGTGCGGAGCGCGGTGACGGTGCCGAGTGCGTTCAGATATACCGGGAAATCGCCGCTGCGCGCGGTCGCGACCGATACCACCGCCGGTGCGTCGTCGTCCTGGCCAAAGCGTTTGCTTTTAGCGCCGCGCTCGGCTTTTTTGTCCGGAGCGGTTGTCCCTTGAAGGAAATAAATGCCGGTGCCGGCTGCACTGAGCGTCAGCAGGATTGCCAGCCAAAGCCGGATTCGGCTTTGGCCGCGTGTCGGCGGAGTCGTTGCTTGATTTGTCATACGGTTGTGCAATTTAACTGTACTCAGTGAGCGGGAGGCGGCTGGCGGCGGTTGGTTGCCGGACCGGCTTGCGGGCGGATTCGGTATTGGGCGTTGTCATGCGCGCTGCTGTTGGGCCCTTAACAAACTGGGCATTTGAAATGGCCGATTGGTTTTGAAATAAACATTTAGCATTTTGCAGTGTGATTGGCTGCTGCCAGCGGACTCAAATCGTATGGCTTTGCTGAATCATATCGGAGTGTTTGCATTGCCGCGCTATTTTTAGGTCGGCTGTCGTGTGCCGAGCGAGCGGATATTGTGACGTAATTGCGGCCGACGCGTTCCGGCGGGAATTGTAAAATCCGGTAAAATCCGGCGCCGCAGCGGTTGGCGGGGCGAAACCGGCGGGACGTTTAGAACGCCAAGTACAGGTATGCGGTGATTGCGGTGGCGCTAATGCCGACGATTTTCAATTTGTCCAGACCGCTTTGCTGCTCCCAGAAATAGCCGTAACTGGATTTTTTCCGCAACGCGAATAGCAGCAGTTTGTTCAGCCAACGTTTGCCGGCTGCCGGAATCCTGCGGCCGACGAAATATGCTACCACGGAAGCGAGCGTGACAATGGTATAGAACACGATGACCTGGGTTTCGTGAGTACCGGTATGCAGTAAATGTTCGACTACGTGGTCCAGGCCCATTTCCAGGTATTCGAACAGCAGATGGGCGACATGCAGCGCGATTTCCCACAGATGGTGCAGTAACCCGAGCAGCAGCGCCCAGGCCAGATCCGGCATCGCCAGCGCCGTTAGCAACAACGCGGCGGTTAAGGCTTTGATCGTCATTTCTTGTTTGTTGCGGCGGTCGACATGGCGCCGCAGCAATGCGCCGTCGGCTTCGCTCAAGTTGACGAAGCGGATCCCTACCGTATGCGGATAGCGGTTGTCTTCGTAGGGGTTGCTGGGTTTGCAATACACCACCTGGCCGCAAGTACTGATCGTGGTCATGCTCGACAACAACAGAATTCTGAGGAGTAAATAGTCGCCGGTTAGCATGCGCTCTTTCGCGGTGAACGACATACCGTTGGCGCTGATATTGGCTTGCAAGGTATCGTTTTCGACACTGCTCGACGGCGGCAGGACTCGTCCGGCCCGGCCTGTGGTGTGGGCGGACAATTCGCCGTCGGGTATCGCTTGGTAGAAAAGGTTGACCTGTTCGTAGATGCGTAGCGCCAACCTGCGGTTGTGGTGTTGGGTCTGGGTTGCGGTCAAGCTCATCGAAGCCCTCGTTACTCAAGCGGATTACTGTCTGATAATAGCCAATACCGCCGATTTCTCAATCTGCCGGTCCACTAGTCCGTTTGCGGCAAGCGCCGGTCGAAACGCGGTACACTACGCGGCGCGCGGCCCACGCCGCATTTTGACCCTTTCGCCGCGACTCGACATGCATCTGCCCGCTTATTTCAATACCGCCTTCATCAAATTACTCAGTTTCCGCTTGTTGATCGTGTTGGCCTACCAGATGATGGCTATCGTCGTCGGTTGGCATATTTACGAATTAACCCATGACGCGTTGGC
Source organism: Methylomonas sp. Uni0011 (assembly GCF_056850255.1). NCBI lineage: Bacteria > Pseudomonadati > Pseudomonadota > Gammaproteobacteria > Methylococcales > Methylococcaceae > Methylomonas > Methylomonas sp. Uni0011. The sequence goes on along the minus strand of NZ_JBVVNO010000001.1, from coordinate 365,827 downwards.
ATTGGGGCTAATCGGTCTGGCCGAGGTGATTCCTTATTTCTGTTGCGCGTTGTTCGCCGGTTACGCGGTGGACCACTATTCCCGGCGCTGGTTCGGTCTTGGCGCCAGCCTGCTGGTGGCCTTGAACGGCCTGATGTTGGTCGCGGTATCCGAAGCCTGGATCGCCAACCGGCCGCTGGTATGGATTTACGCGGCGATTGCCTTGACCGGTATTGCCAGAGCTTTCATCGGCCCCAGCTACAGCGCGCTGTTCGCCTTGGTCCTGCCGCGCGAACAATACGCCCGTGCCGCGGGCATCGGCAGTTCGGCATTCCAATTCGGACTGGTGGCCGGACCGGCCATCGGTGGTTTGATTGTCGCTTGGGCCGGTAAGACCGCGGCTTACGAAACCGCGACCGGGTTGTGCGTGCTCGCCACGCTGGCATTGTTGTCGTTACGGGTGGCGGAGCCGCAGCCGGCGGAAAGCGCGCCGATTTTTACCAGTATCGGCGAAGGCCTGCGTTTCGTGTTCGGCAATCAAATCGTGCTGGGCGCGCAGTCGCTGGACATGTTTGCGGTATTGTTCGGCGGGGCCGTGGCGATGTTGCCGGCTTTTATCCACGAAATTTACCATTACGGGCCGGAAGGTTTGGGCATTCTGCGCGCGGCGCCGGCGGTCGGGGCGGTGATGATGGGTTTATTTCTGGCCCGGTTTCCGATCGATCGCCACGCCGGGCGCTGGCTGTTGGCGGCCGTCGCCGGCTTTGGCGTCTGTATGATCGGCTTCGCCCTGGCGCGAAATTTCTGGTTGGGCGGCGCGTTTTTGTTGTTGTCCGGTCTGTTCGACGGCGTCTCGGTGGTGATGCGCACCACGATTTTGCAATTGGCGACGCCGGATCCGATGCGCGGCCGGGTGTCGGCCATCAACGGCATCTTTATCGGCTCGTCCAACGAATTGGGCGCATTCGAGTCCGGCGTCGCGGCGCGATTGATGGGTTTGGTGCCGTCGGTCGTGTTCGGCGGCGTGATGACCTTACTGGTCGTGGCCGGCACCGCAAAACTGGCGCCGCAATTGCGCCGTTTGCAATTGCGGCAATTGCATTGATCGGCATTCTCAGGCTTCCCGAAACGAGGCGGGCAAAACCATGGCGACACCGTTGATTACCCGGCAGGGTTACGAAAAATTGCAACAGGAATTGGATCATCTTTGGCGGGTGGAACGGCCGGAGGTGACCAAACTGGTGACTTGGGCCGCCAGCTTGGGCGACCGCAGCGAAAACGCCGACTACCAATACAACAAGAAGCGCTTGCGCGAGATCGACCGCCGGGTGCGATATCTGCAAAAGCGGCTGGATTGCTTGAAGGTGGTCGATTATCACCCGGAGCAGGAGGGCAGGGTGTTTTTCGGCGCCTGGGTCGAGATCGAGAACGACGAGGGCGAAAAAAAGCGGTTTCGGATTGCCGGCTACGACGAGATTTTCGATCGGAAAGATTACATTTCGGTCGATTCGCCGATGGCGCGGGCCTTGTTGAAAAAGCAGGTGGATGACGATGCCGTGGTCAAAACCGATGCCGGCGTGTTCACCTGGTATATCAACTCGATCGAGTACCAGAAATAGGCGCGCCGGGCGGCAAAAGGGCTTATCATGTCGGCTTTTTTCACCGGTAAAGACGCCTTATGCAAATTTCAGACAAAACCGCCGTTTCCATCCATTACACCTTGACCAACGGCAGCGGCGAGCAGTTGGATAGTTCCAGAGGCGAAGCTCCGCTGGTTTACCTGCACGGTGCCGGCAATATCATCGCCGGCTTGGAAGCGGCTTTGACCGGCAAGCAGGCCGGAGACAAGTTCAACGTGACGATTCCGGCCGACCAAGCCTATGGCGAAGTGTCGGAAGAGATGATTCAGGTTGTTTCCAGAAATATGTTCGATGGGATGGATATCGAAGTCGGCATGCAATTTCACGCCGAAGTCAGCTACGGCCCCGGCATTATTACCATCACCCAAATCGATGGCGACGACATTACGATAGACGGCAATCACCCGCTGGCCGGGGAAGATTTGACCTTCGACGTCGAAGTGGTCGAAGTCCGCCCAGCCAGCGCCGACGAGATTGCCCACGGCCACATCCACGGTGCCGGCTGCCATCATTGATCTTGCTGTGACACCGGCCAGGGAGGGCCGGCTTCGGCAAGGGTTTTTGCCAAACCTCCATCTTCCAAGCCATCGATTTGAAATCCCGCCCGCCGCAGCTAATCTTTGTAGTTAAACGGTGACGGGAAGTCTTTTGAATTTGCCGTTTCCAGGAAAGGCGTAAAGCCGCGGCGCCCACTTTTTTCCGGCTGCAATGCTTGTGAGACCGGAGTTCCCGATCGGCGCAAGCCTTGCAATTCTATCCTTAACAAACCGCCGGATGGCTTTGCCTTACGGATTGAATGCTTGGATATCAATGAATGGCTACTGCTAACCGCTCCGTGTCGACGTTATCGCCGCATATTCTGGCGTTGGTCGAGTTCGCCGCCGCCCTATATCGACCGGGAGAGTTCTCCGTGAACCGAGAGGCAGGTGTTTTGTTGCGCAACCCGGTCTGGTCAAGATCGCGCATCAGACGCCGCCGCAACAATTGCTGCCTGCCGCCGGGCTGCGTCGCGGGGCGGCCGTGAAACGGACATTCGCCTTGCGCCTGAGTACAAGCTTGCCGGCGTTGGTGATCGCGTATTGCGGTTTGCAGCTGTGGTACCAGCATGACGGGCTATCGAGCGCTAGCCAAACCGGCGAGCTACAGCAGATCCGTCATGTGGCGGCTGATGCCGCGCAGGATATCGAAGCCTTGTTCCGGCGCGGCCAGCCGGAATTGATTGCCGGACGCATGGCCGCTTTGGTCGTGGACGTTAAACGCGATAGCGCCGCGTTGTTCGACGACAACGGCATGGTGTTGCAGGCGACGCGTTCGGAATGGTTGGGCAAAAGTGCTGCCGAATTGTTACCTGAGCTGGGGGCCGCGGAGTTTGTCCGACTGCGTGCGGAGCGGCAAGTGTCAATCCGTTTCCTCCCCGACCGGCAGCAGGCGACGGTCTATCAAGCGGTGACAATGGTTTCCGGTGCCGACCGGCTGGGTCCCGATCCGGTCGGATTGTTGGTGTTGCAATTCGGTCTGTCGCGCGACAGAGAGGCCAACGGGGCCGCGTTCGGCCATGCAATTGCCCCGGCCTGGGTTTTCGCTGTTTCGTTACCGGTTATGATCGTTTTAGCGGTTTCGCTGGGGCTGATGCGGCCGCTACGGCATCTGCTCGATGTGCTGCGGCGTTTTGCCGGCGGCGACTACCTGGCGCGCGCGCAATTGACCGGCGGCGGAGAGATGGCGTTGTTGGGCGAGGCTTTTAACCGAATGGCGGCCGAATTGGCGGCTACCGTCGCCGGACTGGCGGAGAGCAACGATCATTTGACGGCGATGCTGTCGGCGATCGGCGATGCCTTTATCGCTACCGATGCGCAAGGCCGGATCCGTTTCATGAACTGCAGCGCGCACCAATTGACCGGTTGGCAAACGGCTGACGTTGCTGGCCAGCCGCTGGAGCGGGTGTTCCGTAGCCTCGATCCCGATAGCCCTCCGGTCCTTGAAGCGTTGGCGGCCGGCAGTCGTACTGCACTGGCCGACTGGCTGGTTCTGCTGGCTAAAGACGGCACGGAATACCCTGTCGCCGGCTGCGCAGCGCCGATCTTCAGCCCCGACGGAGCCAGGATCGGCTGGCTATTGAGGTTTCGCGATGCCGGCTCGGCGCGGGCTGCGCAAGATTCGCTTGAGCAGGAACAGTCTCTATTGCGCAGTCTGATTGACGCAGTGCCGGACCAGATGTTTTTGAAAGACCGCGATGGGGTTTATCGCGGATGCAATAAGGCATTCGAGAGCTATGCCGGCATCGGCGCAGCGGAATTGGTCGGCAAGTCGGATTTCGATATTTTCGACGGCGAAACCGCTGATTGCTTTCGCGAACACGACATGCGGGTTTTGCAGACTGGCCGATCCGTCCGTTTCGAGCGCCGGCTCGCGCTCCCGGCTGGCGGGCAGGTTTGCTTGGAAACGGTCGAAACCCCGGTGTTCGGTCCGAACGGCGAGCCAACGGCTTTGGTCGGAATCAGCCGCGACGTGACCGAGCGGATCGAAGCCGAAGACCGTTTGGAATTGTCGGCGCGGGTATTTCAGGACGCGCACGAAGCCATCATGATTACCGATGTCGGCGGCACCATCGTCGACGTCAACCCGAGTTTCTGTAAAATCACGGGCTACTCGCGGGACCAGGCGATAGGCCAAAATCCGCGGATGCTCAATTCCGGCCGGCATCCGCCGGAGTTTTTCGCCGATATGTGGCAAGCCGTTCGCGAGCAGGGTTATTGGCGGGGCGAGATCTGGAACCGGAAACGCAACGGCGAATTGCACGCCGGGTTGCTGAGTATCTCGACCTTGTCGGCGAGCGGCGGCGAAGTCAGACACTATATCGGGCTGTTTTCGGATATCACCGAGAAAAAGTTGTCGGAAGAGCAGATTTGGCGTCAGGCCAATTTCGATAGCTTGACCGCGTTGCCCAACCGGCGCATGTTTCTCGATCGTTTGGCGCGCGAGATCAAAAAAGCTCACCGCCACGGCAGCGTAGTGGCGCTGTTGTTTCTGGATCTGGACCGGTTCAAGGAAATCAACGACATTTTGGGTCATATCCAGGGCGACAGCCTGTTGCAGATTGCCGCCGAACGGCTGGTCGGTTGCGTCCGCGATACCGATACCGTCTCGCGCCTGGGGGGCGACGAATTCACCATTATTCTGCCCGACTTGGAAAACGGCGAAAGCGCCGAACGCGTGGCCCAGAATATTCTGCGTACCATGGCGGAGCCGTTCCCGCTCAACGGCAAACTGAATTACCTCACTGTCAGCATCGGTATCACGCTATATCCGCACGATTCCTTGGATCAGGAACAGTTGATCAAAAACGCCGACCAGGCGATGTACGCCGCCAAGGAAAGAGGGCGCAATGGTTACAGTTTTTTCACGGCGTCGATGCAGCAAACCGCTCAGTTCCGCTTGGGTATGGTCACCGATTTGCGCAGCGCGTTGGCCAACCGCGAATTCGAGGTGTATTACCAGCCGATTGTCGAATTGCCGGGCGAAGCGGTGACCAAGGCCGAAGCCTTACTGCGTTGGCGTCATCCGCACCGCGGTATGGTCAGTCCGGCCCAATTCATACCTTTGGCGGAAGAAAGCGGTTTGATCCACGAGATCGGTGATTGGGTGTTTCGGCAAGCCGCGTTGCAAGCCAAGTGTCTGCGCGAACGCTATCGAACCGATTTCCAAATCAGCGTGAATAAATCGCCGGTGCAATTCCGCCAGCGTTCGGGCGCCGAATTTGCCTGGCTCGATTACCTGAAGAGTTTGGAACTGGACGGCACGGCAGTCGTGGTGGAGATTACCGAGGGCTTGTTATTGGATGCCCAAACCGTGACTAAAGCCAGGTTGCTGGATTTTCGCGACGCCGGAGTGCAAGTCGCCATCGACGATTTCGGAACCGGCTACTCGTCGTTGTCCTACATCAAAAAATTCGACATCGATTACATCAAAATCGACCGCACGTTTATCAACAACTTGAGCCCGGGGTCGCAGGACGAAGCTTTGTGCGAAGCGATTATCGTCATGGCGCACAAATTGGGTTTAAAAGTGGTCGCCGAAGGCGTGGCGACCTTACCGCAACGCGATTGGCTGATCGCAGCCGGTTGCGATTATGCGCAGGGCTACCTGTTCGCCGAACCGTTAGCCGGGCCGAAACTGCTGGAGCTGTTGGTTGGCGGGGTTCAGAACTGAGCGCCGCCAGCCTAATGTTTGCCGAATCAGGGTTGGCGCAGGAGTTGTTCGCACTGCGGCGGCAGGGGCGGCGGCGGTTGCGGGGCACTTTTGCCGGGCGCTTTGGCTTCGTCGGAAAACCACCAGGCCAGACTGGCGTCGCAGCCGTCGCCGGCGGGTAGCGGCTCTTGCGCTTGGCACAACGCGTTATGCGGCGGGCATTTCAGGCGGACATGGAAATGATCGTCGTGCTTCCACCAAGGCCTGATTTTACGCAGCCAGTCAGTCGCGCCCGGCGATTTGCGGCTGCACAGCTCTTGCTTAATGCTGGGATTGACGAAGATACGATCCACTTCCGGCTGCCGGGCGGCGGCTTCCAGGACGCGGGCGTGTGCCGCGTTCCAGGATCGGCGATCGACGGCATCGGCACGGCTATCGACTACGGAAATCGCGTTCTTGGTTTCGCGTTCCGCCTCGCTCAAGATGCGCGGCTCGGCCGGATTCAATAGCAAAAACCAGATGTCGACGTCCAGCCCGGTTTGGTGGCTGCGGTGTCCACTCGGCGTCGGGCCGCCGCGCGCTTGGCCGAGGTCGCCGATCAACAGCGTCCCGAGATTGTCCCGCGCCGATATCAGGCCCAGTTGTTGGATGAAGTTGATCAATGACGGGTGGCCGAAATAGCGTTTGCGCGACAGGCGCATCACCTGGTAACCGGGGCCGTCCAGCGGTAGCGCCCCCGCGCCGGCAATGCAGCCTCCGTTATAGGTACCTATGCTTTGTCCGGCATCGCTGCTGGGGCTGGTAACCGCCGCCCAGTCGGCAGCGGTGGTGTCGGCGCCGGCGGATTGAACGTAGGCGAGGAGGCTGAGGCAAAACCAGATCAAGCCAAAGCGGGATTGGGGCGCAATTAGGGATTTCATGAGTTAGGCGGCAATACGGAAGATATGGGTGGCGGCGTCAAACTGCGGTGCGGGCGCAGGGCTTCGGCAAGCCGTCTGCCCAGCACCATGCTGGGTATTTCCAAGACATGATAAAACACCAGGGACAATCCTTGCACGGTAATGATGGTTCCCAACCAGCCGCCGAACCACAGCAGCAATCTATTCTGGCTGATATGTTCCAGAGCAATCAGTAAATGCGGCGTCAGGTTTATCAGCACTGCCATGTGCGTCAGATAAGCACTGTAAGACACTTTACCGATTTGGCGCAACGCGGCGATCGATAACAGTTTTTGCCAGCGCGGCGACGCGGCGAACACCGCCAAAATCAGGCCGGCACCCAGGCCGGTGCCGAGCCACAGCGTGTTTTCGCCGACCGACTTTGCGGTAAACAGCGTATCCGAGGTGTATAACAGCAGGCCGCATAGCAGTAACAGATAGCGCAAAGGGCGCCTGCCGCGCAAACGGGTTTCCAGCGCCTGGTGGTATCTCGCCAAGGTCAGGCCAAGCACGAAATGCCACAGGAAGAGCGACACACCCAGCAGGCCGGTGGCGAGGGTGCTGAAAAACAACAGCCAGGCCGTACCTCGCTGGCTCAACAGCAAGCCCAGCGGTAGCAATAAGGACAACACCAACTCAATGCTGAGCGTCCAGGCTTGCGGTAACAATACAATCAGTTCCGGCAGTTTTGGCAAAAAAGCTTCGCGCAGCATTGCCGGGAAGTCCAAGGGGTAACGGTGCCACATGTCAACGATCCATGCGCTTGGCGCCAAGCGGCTAGACAATGGCGGGCGGTCGAAGTGTAGTGCGAACAAGCCGGCGCTTATGGCTAGCACCAGTAAGTAAGGCAGCCAGATTCGACATACGCGGCCGATCAGAAAACGATCGAGTTCGAAACGGCCGATATCGGGCGATTGACCGGCCGGAAAGTATTTGAGCGACAACACGAAGCCGCTCAGTACGAAAAACATCGAGACTGCGGCGGTGCCGTCCCACCAGATATGTGCCGGCGAAAAGTCCAGGATGCGCTCGCAGAGCGCCGACTGGCAGGGTAGGCCGTAAGCGATGACGAAGTGTTCGCTGATCACGGCGAGTGCAGCCAGGCCGCGGATGGTGTCCAAATAACTGATGTGGGTTGTCGTTGCCAAGCTGAGTGCTTCCAAACAGGATTGAGGTTTTTTACCCAGCTAGATATAGCAGGGCTTGCCGATTTAGCCATTCGTGGTTAGGTTTAATTCCGCGGGTCGGCTATATTTTTCGAGCGACCGGATGGGCAAGGCTAGGGCCGGTGTCGGGTAAATTTCCCGGCGAGGGAAGCGGCCGTAGGTCCGGGAACTACTTCTCCAGGGGGTGTCGCGCCGAAGCCGAGCCGATGTGCAACCGGTTCCGGCTAAGGCACTGATAAATAAAAGCGAGTAAAAAAAGGCCGTTCGGGTAAAATGCTGCCTCCAATTTAGGCCCGCGCCTGTTGTGCGCCGGCCCTATCCAACCTTCATTTCCGTTGAAACGTTTCTAATGAGCATGCACCTAATTGCCGGGATATTTTTTGCAATCGCCTGCTGGATGGCCGGGCCATTGCAGGCCGCCGATTCCGCCAATTCCAGTTTCATCGTGTTGAATTACCACGATATTCTGGAGGAAGAAGAAAGAGTCCCGCCGTTCGACCGGATGGCGGTGAATAAGGATCACTTGAACAACCACTTCGCCTGGCTGAAGAATAACGGCTATCGGGTGATCAGCATCCAGGATTTGCTGGACAGCATGCAAGGCAAAAAACCGTTGCCGAACAAGGCCGTGTTATTGACCTTCGACGACGGCTACCAAAGCTTCTACAGCCGGGCGATGCCGCTGCTGAAAAAATACAAATACCCGGCCACGCTGGCCGTGGTCGGCAGTTGGTTGGAGCAGCACAGTCATGCCGGCACCAATAAACCGCTGATGACGCCGGCCCAAATTCGCGAAGTGGCGGCTAGTGGTTTGGTCGAAATCGCCTCCCACAGTTTCAACGCCCATCATGGTATCGTCGCCAATCCGCAGGGCAACGAACAAAGTACGATCACGACCCGGCTCTACAGCAGCGAATACGAGGAATACGAAAAAGACGAGGATTACCGGAAGCGGATTTTTCAGGAGCTGGAGAAAAGTTCTGAACAATTGCTGCAGACTCTGGGCCAGCGGCCGCGGGTGATGGTCTGGCCTTACGGCGAATATAACGCGATCGCGTTGGAAGCGGCGAAAAGCGCCGGCATGCCGCTGACCATGGGCCTGAACGACGGTGCCAATACGCTGGCGGACGCGGCGGTGATGAAGCGGATGATCATGACCGACGACCCTAATGCCGAACGCTTCGCCACCATCGTCACCAAATTGCGCACCGGTCGCGAGTTGCGGGTGGCGCACGTTGATATGGATTACATTTACGACGAGGACGAAGCGCAGACCGAGAAAAACCTGTCAGCGGTGGTCGAGCGGATCAAGGCCAGCGGCGCCAATACGGTTTACCTGCAAGCCTTTTCCGACCCGGATGGCGACGGCAATGCCGACAAACTATACTTTCCTAACCGGCACCTGCCGATGCGGCGGGATTTATTCAACTACGTGTCGCTAAGGCTGAGAAAGGGCGCTGACGTCAAAGTCTACGCCTGGATGCCGATGATGGCCTATAAAGCCGACGTGCCGTTGAAATGGTATGTCAAGGAATGGCGCGACGGCGAGCCGCAGTTGTCCCGTCACATTTATACCCGCCTGTCGCCGTTCAATCCGGAGGCTCGTCAATTCGTCGGCGAGATTTATGAAGATCTGGCCAAATACTGCGACTTCAACGGCATCCTGTTCCACGACGACGGTATCTTGTCGGATTATGAGGACGTATCGCCGCTGGCGATGGAATTCACCAGTAAGGTCTGGGGCTTGCCGGCCGAGTTCGATACCATCCACTCTTCCAGCCAGTTGCGCCTGCGCTGGGCTCAGCACAAGAACGAGCTGATGGGCCAATTCACCGACTATCTGACCAATAAAGTCCGTTTTTATCGGCCGTATATCAAAACCGCGCGTAATTTTTATTCGTTGCCGTTGTTGAAGCCGTATAGCGAAGAGTGGTACGCCCAATCGCTGAGCAGCTTTATGAAGCATTACGATTACGTGGCGATCGAGGCGATGCCGTTTATGGAGGAAGCAGAAAATCCGAAGCAGTGGCTGGCGGAATTGGTCGAGAAGACCAATCAGTATCCAGGGGCATTGGACAAAATGGTGTTCGAGTTGCAGGCCGTGAACTGGAAAACGCAACAGGACGTCCCGATGCCGGTATTCACCGAGCAGTTCCTACTCTTGAAAAAACTGGGCGCCAAGCATATCGGTTATTACCCGGATAACGTTTTTCACGACCAGCCCAAATTGGCGGAGTTGAAAAAGTATTTTCCTGTAGAGATCAAGGATTGAGTCGACCGTGGACCAACTTTTAGCGCAACCCTGGGTGCAACATCTGATCGATCTGTGGCTGATCGGGCGCGAACGGCTGGAAGAGGTGCCCTGGTGGCAATTCAACGAATGGCTGTCGCGTTTCGTGTTTTATTACCCGCTGTTGATGGCTTACGTCTGGATGCTGGGCGGCATCGTCTATTACATTCGCTGGGAGCGTAACCGCGGCAATGTGTTGGCGGATTTGCCGGTGTTGGCTGACTATCCGCCGGTGTCGATTCTGGTCCCGTGTTATAACGAGGGCGAGAACGTTCGCGAAACTATTGAATATTTGTTGCACCAACAGTATCCGAATTACGAAATCATCGCCGTTAACGACGGCAGCAAGGACAACACGCTGGAAATCCTGCACGAACTGGCCGACCGGCATCCGCAAATCCGCGTCGTCAATCTGGCCAGCAACCAGGGCAAGGCCGTCGGTCTGCGCACGGCGGCGCTGCTGGCCAACAGCGAGATATTGATCGGCATCGACGGCGACGCCTTGTTGGCGCCGAACGCAACGGCGTGGATCGTCAAACATTTTCTGGAAGATCCGCACGTCGGCGCCGTGACCGGCAATCCGCGCATCCGCAACCGGTCGACCTTGTTGGGCAAGATTCAGGTCGGCGAATTTTCGGCCATCGTCGGCATGATCAAACGCGCCCAGCGCTCCTACGGGCATGTGTTCACGATATCCGGCGTGATTGCCGGTTTTCGCAAGACCGCCTTGCACGACGTTGGTTACTGGAGCCCGGATATGGTGACAGAAGATATCGATATTAGCTGGAAAATGCAGTTGGCCGGCTGGGCGATCCGCTTCGAGCCCAATGCGCTGTGCTGGGTGTTGATGCCGGAAACGCTGAAAGGTTTGTGGAAACAACGCAGCCGCTGGGCGCAAGGCGGGGTCGAGGTGTTGTTGCGCTATTTCCGGCCGTTGCTGCGTTGGCGTTCGCGCGGCATGTGGCCTTTGTATTTGGAATGTTGCGTCAGTTTGAGTTGGGCATTTTTGGTGGTGGCGATGCTGGCCTTGGTGCCGTTGGACTGGTTCAGCAGCGAACCGCAGGAAGCCTTGGAAGACTTATCGCCGCACTGGACCAGCATGCTGCTGTGCGTGACCTGTCTGATCCAGTTTGCAGTCAGTTTGACGATAGACTCGGTCTACGAAAAGAAAAGCGGCGGCTCGGCTCAGCATTACTATTGGATGATCTGGTATCCGATCGTGTACTGGTTGATCAACGTCGGCACCACAATCAACGGCTGCATCAAGGCTTTAAGGAAAAAGCGCGGCCAGCGCGCGGTTTGGGTGACTTTGGATCGAGGGTTGCGGCAAAAATGAAAGAGATCATCATCAACCAGCCGCATTTGCAAAGTTTTCAGCAAAAATGCGCGTCGGTCTTCATGGCTTTCATGAGTTGGGCGTTGTGGCTGTATTTTTTGTGGCCATTGTTCACTTTGGCGGCTTGGCTGATGGGCTTGAAAAGCTTGTCGGACGAGATCCGTTGGTTCGGCGGATATAAAACCTTGCTGGAACTGCTCGAGCTCTACGGCCAGATCGTGCTGGCGATAGCGCTGTTCTGGCTGTGTTGGACTGTGTTGCTGTCCTGGCGGCATTCGGTGGTGGCGCCGAAACGCACCGCACCCGTCACCGATCAGCAATTGGCGGTTGCGTTTAAAGTCGATTTGGCCGGACTGGGTAAAGCTCGGACGGGTAACAAATTGACGGTACATTTCGACGAACATGCCGGAATAACCGCGATTCGCCACGACTGACGCGGTTACCATTTCGTAACTGCGTTTTTCTAGCGGTTGGTGTTAAACTGCATGGAGCGTATTTATGGACTTGGGATTATGCAACTGGCAATTACCGTATTGGGAGAAAAGTCGAACGGTTTTCTTGGGGAAATATTGTCGGCGCTGAGTGCTTGCCAATGCAGCGTGCTGGAGCTGCGCACCTCCAATCTGACCGAGCTTACCGCCGCCTATCTGTTGATCGACGGCAATTGGAACCATATCGCCAAGCTGGAAGGCATGCTGGATGCGATCAAAACCCGTCTGGAAATCCAGATGAACTTCCTGCGGCCGAGCCAGGAGCCGCAAGCGATCGAAGGCGTACCGTACACGCTGGAAACCATCTCCGTCGACAAAAGCGACATCCTGTTTGCCGTGACCTCCTTCCTGTTGGATCGCGGTATCTGTATCGAGGAAATCTCGGCTAGCCGGCACAACGCGGCTTTTTTCAATACCGCGGTATTTTCGACCAAATTCATCCTGTTGGTACCGCCGTCGGTGCGGATTCTATCCTTGCGCGAAGAATTTCTGGATTTTTGCGACAGCTTGAACATCGATGCCATTCTCGAACCCGTTAAAAGGTGATTTCATGACCGCCATAGCTATCGGCACTGCCGTCCCCGATTTCGAAGTAGCCGCCACCGGCGACAAATCCGTCAAACTCAGCGATTATCGCGGTAAAAAAATCGTGCTGTATTTTTACCCGAAAGACAACACGCCGGGCTGCACCCAGGAGGGCCAGGCCTTTCGGGACAATATCGGCCAATTCGAAGCGCTGAATACGGTGGTGTTGGGCGTATCGCGCGATAGCGTCAAGGTCCACGAAGGCTTTAAATGCAAACAAGCGTTTCCGTTCGATTTGTTGTCCGACCAGGACGAAAGCCTGTGCGGTTTGTTCGACGTGATTAAAATCAAGAATATGTACGGCAAGCAAGTGCAAGGTATTGAGCGCAGCACGTTTCTGATCGACGAGAACGGCGTGCTGGTCAAAGAATGGCGTAAGGTGCAGGTCAAAGTCCACGTAGCCGAGGTGCTGGATTTTCTCCAATCGCTTTGACCTCAATGGTGGCTCTTTGCAAGCCGTGCGTTGCCATTTTTTCTGCTACCGGTGTCAGTCTAGGTCATCTTTTTTGTCTAACGCACGCGCTATCGGTTTTTTGTTTTTCGAAGCCATGGCCTTAAACCCTTCAATCCGCTCAGGATTGTGAACTCCGGCTTATTTGGGCGATAATGCCCAAGCTAATTAATCATTTGGACCACGTTTATGAACGAAATGCTGTCTTCGGGTATTGAGTTGATGCTAATCGGCATGGGGATGGTTTATGCCTTTTTGGCGATGCTGGTGGTTGCGATCAATACCATGAGTAATCTGGTCCGGCGCTATTTTCCGGAGGTTCCGTCCAAATTTCCCGAACAGCCGGTTGTCGCCGGTAACGATAAAGCGGTGGTTGCCGCGATCACCGCCGCAGTTCTGCAGTACCGCAAAAAGCATAAAAACGGATAGTTACCCACAAGGTAAGATCTGTTACGACCCAAAAAAGTCATTAGGAGAGTAAAGAGTGGAAAAGGTAAACAAGCCCCTGGGAATTACTGAGGTGGTATTACGCGACGCCCATCAGTCAATTCTGGCGACCAGGCTGCGTATCGAAGACATGCTACCGATTTGCGAGCAGCTCGATCAGATCGGTTATTGGTCGATCGAATCCTGGGGTGGCGCGACCTTCGACGCTTGCATTCGCTACTTGGGCGAGGATCCTTGGGAACGGTTGCGTTTACTGAAGCAAGCCATGCCCAATACGCCGCAGCAAATGCTGTTTCGCGGCCAAAATATCCTGGGGTACCGCCATTACGCCGACGATGTGGTCGATAAATTCGTCGAGCGTTGCGTGGTCAACGGTATTGACGTATTCCGGATTTTCGATGCGATGAACGATATGCGCAACATCGAGAGAGCCATCAAGGCGGTGCTGAATACCGATGCCCATGCCCAAGGTACGATTTCCTACACCACCAGCCCGGTGCATACCATCAAAAAGTGGGTAGAGCAGGGCAAGCTGATCGAGGATATGGGGGCGCATTCGATCTGCATTAAAGACATGGCCGGTTTGCTGACCCCATACGACGCCTACGACCTGATCGGCAAATTGAAGAAGGCTGTGGCGATCCCGGTACATCTGCATTGCCACGCCACCACCGGATTGAGCGTTGCGACCTGTATCAAGGCTGTGGAAGCCGGCGTCGATAATGTCGACACCGCAATCTCTTCGCTGAGTATGACTTACGGCCATACGCCGACCGAAACCATCGTCGCGGCATTGGCCGGACAGAAACGCGACACCGGTCTGGATTTGGCCAGGCTGGAAAAAGTCGCGGCTTATTTCCGCGAAGTGCGGAAAAAATATGCGCAGTTCGAAGGCAGCCTGAAAGGGGTCGATAGCCGTATTTTGGTATCGCAAGTACCGGGCGGCATGCTGACCAATATGGAAAGCCAGTTGAAGGAGCAGGGCGCGGCCGACCGTTTCGATGCGGTACTGCAGGAAATCCCGTTGGTACGCAAAGATTTGGGTTACATCCCGCTGGTGACGCCGACTTCGCAAATCGTCGGCACCCAGGCCGTATTGAATGTTCTGGCCGGCGAGCGTTACAAAACCATCAGCAAAGAGACGGCCGGCGTGTTACGCGGCGAGTATGGTGCGACTCCGGCACCAGTGGATAAAGAGTTGCAGGTACGAGTGTTGAACGGTGCCGAACCGATCGATTGCCGGCCGGCGGATTTGTTGGAGCCGGAAATGGCTAAGCTGGTAGCGGAAGTCAAGGCGAAAGCACAGGCCGAAGGCGTCAAGTTGGCCGACAATGTCGAAGAAGATGCGCTGATCGATGGCCTGTTTGCGCAAGTGGGCTGGAAATTTATTCAGAATCGGGGCAATCCGACCGCATTCGAGCCGGCACCTGGAGCGGAGCCGGCCTCTGTTACCGTGCCGGCTGCCGCAAAATCGGCGGGCGAAGCCGAAACTTACACTGTGAATGTGGATGGCAAAAATTACCATGTCGCAATCGCACCGGGCAACGGCGAAATTGTGGTGAAGCCGTCCTCGGCATTGGAAAACGGTCCGATGTTGGCCTCGACCGCGCCGATCGTCAGCGGCAGCGGCGTCGTCGAGTCGCCCTTGGCTGGTGTGGTATTGAAAGTGAATGTCAACGTCGGCTCCCATCTGTCCGAAGGCGACGTCGTGTTAATCATGGAAGCCATGAAAATGGAAACCGAAATTCGCGCCAAAGTCGCCGGTATCGTTAGCGCCGTCAACGTGCGCCAAGGTGACTCGGTAGCGGTGGGCGACGTCCTGGTCACGTTATAAACGCCTAAGATTTAACTTGCTCCGGCCGTCCGCAGTGCGGGCGGCTAAAGCCCAATTTAAACTCGACGGCATGTCGCAATGGTGTCGTCAGCCAACCAAATCGAATAAATCAAGCCATGGAAAATCTCCGACTCTTGTGGGAAAGCACCGGTATTTACAACATTACCCAACCGCAGATCATCATGATGGCGGTGGGATTCCTGTTGTTATACCTGGCGATTAAAAAAGGCTTCGAACCGCTATTGTTGTTACCGATCGGTTTCGGCGCGGTACTGAGCAATATTCCGGTGGCGGGCATGGTCGACGAGGGCGGTATTCTTTATTACATGTATGGAGGTATCAAGGCCGGTGTATTTCCGCTGTTGATATTCATGGGCGTCGGGGCGATGACCGATTTCGGGCCGATGCTGGCGAATCCGAAGACACTATTTCTGGGTGCGGCGGCCCAGTTCGGTATTTTTGCCACGTTGTTCGGCGCGCTGGCTTTGAATGCGGTGCCGGGTATGGCGTTCAGTTTGAAGGAAGCGGCAGCGATTGCGATTATCGGTGGTGCCGACGGCCCGACTGCAATCTATGTTGCCTCCAAACTGGCGCCCGAGTTATTGGGTGCAATTGCCGTCGCCGCATACTCCTATATGGCGTTGGTACCGTTGATCCAGCCGCCGATCATGCGGGCATTGACTAGCGAGGAGGAACGCCGCATTGAGATGCAACAACTCCGCACTGTCGGAAAGGCCGAGAAAGTCGTGTTTCCGTTGATGCTGCTGATTTTAACGGCGCTGTTGCTGCCGTCTGCAGCGCCGTTGGTCGGCATGTTTTGCTTGGGTAACCTGATGAACGCGACCGGCGTGGTGGATCGGCTGAGCAAAACCGCGCAGAATGAATTGATCAACATTGTTACGATTTTCCTGGGCTTGTCGGTCGGTTCCAAGCTTAGCGCCGAGGCGTTTTTGAAAGTACAAACCTTGGGCATCCTGGGCTTGGGCGCCGTCGCCTTTGCGATCGGTACCGCCAGCGGCGTCATCATGGCTAAAATCATGAATCGTTTCAGCAGCACGCCGATCAATCCCTTAATCGGCGCGGCAGGCGTTTCCGCGGTGCCGATGGCGGCCCGCGTCGCCAACAAAATCGGTCTGGAAAGCAATCCGCACAACTTCCTGCTGATGCATGCTATGGGGCCCAACGTAGCCGGCGTGATCGGTTCCGCAGTGGCGGCCGGGGTTTTGTTGAGTTTGGTACGTTAGTTAATCGAAATTTAGGGAAAATTTGGCGTTTTACGATGAGTGTAGGATCATCGAAAACGAAACGCTTCAAAGTACTTTGGCTCACTTCGAGCTATCCACGGAATGAAGACGATAGCTCCTCCATATTTCTGCGGTATTTGGCGGAGGCCCTGGCAACACGTCAGATCGATATACAAATTCTTTCCCCGGATCATCCGGAAATTCAAAACACAGAACAAGCAAGTGGCATAACCAGTCGCCACTTTACTTATTTCTTTCCGCGCAAGCTGCAAAAACTGGCCTATGGTTCAGGCATTTTGCCTAACTTGCGTGCTGCACCATGGTTACTGTTGCAAGTGCCGTTTTTTATCATTTCGATGTTAGTAACCGCTGCTGGGCTAATATTTAGAGATCGACCCGTTTTGATACATGCTCACTGGATTTTTCCGCAAGGAACGGTGGCGGTAGTATTAGGTAAGATATTCAGAATCCCGACAATCGTCACAGCGCACGGCGGTGACGCCTTTGCATTGCAGGGGCTTTTTATCGGAGCTATAAAACGATGGACTATTAAAAGTTGCTCGGCTTGGACTAGCAATACACGTGCAACTGCCGTTGCCGTAGGTTCTGATCTGCCTACGCCATGCATAATTCCGATGGGTATAAACTGCAAGAAATTTCTAGACTTAGATACTGAAAAAATACCACTCCGACCGGACCCGGAAAAACTAGTACTGTTGTTCGTCGGGCGTTTAGTCGAAAAAAAAGGTGTAGCAGATTTATTGAGGGCTTATGCCCTATTACCAGAGGTCTTGCGAAAACAAACTGAGTTGTGGATTATTGGCGACGGATCAGAGCGTAAAAAACTCGAAATGTTGGCGATTGACATGGAGTACATCAATTCGATTCGTTTTTGGGGCCGTATTCCAAATCAGAAGTTGCCCGGCTATTATGCATCCGCAGATCTTTTTATTGCGCCGTCCATTAAGGATATGCACGGAGATACTGAAGGTCAAGGAGTAATGCTTTTAGAAGCAATGGCAAGCCGTTTACCGATCATTACAACTAATGTCGGTGGAATTGGCTCTGTGATAACTCACGAAGAAACCGGTCTATTGGTAAATCCAGGCAAACCTAAAGAAATTTCCATGGCCATTGAACGGCTACTTAACGATAATAAATTACGAGCGAGACTTAGTCTAAAGGCATTTGAAGCCGTACAAGATTACGATTGGTTAACAATATCTGAAAAATTCATTAGTTTATACAGAGAGTCAAAAATCGGTGCAAAAAATGAGTTTTGAAGTAAACGAAAGAGCCGAAGTTGAGATGGCCTGCGTAATAGTTACCTACAATCCAGATAGAAATATATTGTGTTCCGTACTTTCACAATTGTTGAAGTCACCCGTAGCAATCTATATTGTGGACAATTGGTATTCAAATGAGTCTACTGGTTATATAAAGGAATTGTACGCGCAGTATTCTGATAGGATCAGATTGATTTGTTTGGAAAAAAATTACGGTATTGCAAAGGCGTTAAATGTTGGCGTCGATCAAGTGATAAAGGACAAACATGAATATGCGCTTTTGTTAGATCAGGATAGCATCCCTCAGGATGGATTGCTTGAGGAAATGTTACGCGCAGCAAAACTGCTTTCGAAGACTGACACGCAAACGGTTGCAATTGGTCCACGCTTGTACGACCCGAGATCAAATAACTGTATCAAGTTTGCCTCACTTAAATGGGGGATTTGGAAAAGAGTTGGCTGTGAAGGAAATAATGGAAATTTAATTAAATGTGAGTTTCTCAATTCGTCAGGTAGTCTTATTTTTTTGAAACACTGGGATACTATTGGTCAGTTTTGTGAAGAGTTTTTTATAGATCACGTGGAAACAGAATGGTATATGAGGGTGAGATATTTAGGATTCAAATGCTACGGACTGTGTAGTAAAAACTATCTCATACATTATATGGGCGACAAAATATGCCGCTATTGGTTTTTCGGCTGGCGTCATATGCCGCATAGGTCGCCAGATCGACACTACACAATAGTAAGAAATGCTATTTGGCTATGGAAGTTAGAGCACGCACCATTTGCTTGGATTCTTAATGCCTCAGTAAAAATTGTTTTTACTTTGCTATATTTTTCCGTTTTTGATGAAAGCGGAAAAAATCAAGCTTTGTATATATTGAAAGGGATTAAAGATGGGGTGAGCCAGAAACCATCTTTTAGTTAATGCGCTTGTTCAGTATAGACAATCAAATATATCCGTTATTGTCGTATTTTTCATTTAATTGATGGTCGGTTTTAAAAGGGCTGTTTTTAAAGTAATGAGCTGAGTCGGAGGTAAACGCGGAATTGTCAATTATTTCTTCCTGATTGGTTTTTTGAGCTACAACCAGAATATGTAAGGGTTCAATAGCTTCAACTGCTCTAATTTTCAATTGCATGTAGTCAATAAGTTTAACGGCAAGACGGGTGTCAAAAACATGGTGATGAAAACAGCGGTTTTCAAAGTTCCGCTCAGAACGGGCCTTAAAGCAGTCCATGTCTCCGGCTTGTTTATCGAGTTCTAGGTCATGTAATGCAAGAATTTCAGGCATATGTGTAAGGTCATCTTCTCCTGTATTGTTTATAAAGTCAGAAATAAGATGTTCCATTGTGGTTACTGGTCGACGATGGTCGAAAGTGCCATCTTTGTGGGGAAGCAATATTACTAATAATCCATCCTGTTTTAATATTCTTATCCATTCAGATAATGCGAGAATAGGATTCGCAGAATGTTCAAGCATGTGTGACGATAATAGAAAGTCATAAGAGTTTGAGGCAATATTTGTTAAGTTGGTTGCTTCAAAAAAGAATTGCCACCCTGGTTTTTTCTTGGGATTAAAATAAAAAGTTTTTCCATTCTCAATCTTACCTTCCCAGGTTGTATCGTTGTTAAAGTTGCAGTTATCAATTCGATATGGAATAGAATAAACCGGGAAAACGTTCCTTTTCATAAATACTGAGCTCGGTCCCCCAATTTCCATGCCTATTTTACCTTTGAACAAATGTTGTGTCTTTGAAAAACATTTGGCTTGGTATGGGGATATGTTTATAAGATAAAAATACGTGGATTTTACCAGTTCAAAAAATCCTTTTTTTAGTAAAACAGCTTTAGCTTTTCTAATAATATTGTAGGGCATAAGTAATAGTTTAAAAAATAATCAACAACTGAGCGAAAATACGTCGTCGAGCCTAACTTTAACCAATCGCTTCTGGAAATAATCATATTTTGTATAAAAAATTACAGAGAATTAGTGCCTTGTCAAGCAGATTGTAATAAATCGTCAAAAATGCCCGCATGGGTGGGAGGGATGGGGTTCTTGTTAGAGGTTTTTCAAGATTCAAAATGGTTTTAAATGGGGGTAAATATGTATCTATGGCATTGTGAAGTGAATATTTATAGAAAACTTCCTCTTGGGCATGTTTTATTATTGAAGTTGTTTTTATCTTGTCAAGAAGTACGCTCTCTATGGCTAAAAACCACGATTTAGGGTTATTGTTAACTAGAATTCCATTTAAGCCGTTATCTATACATGAGCGATATGGTGTGATATCGCTATAAATTCCAGGAATACCTGCTGCAGAATATTCGAGCCATTTTATATTGCTTTTACATTGATTAAATTTGGTGTCTTTCAATGGTACTAAAGCAATATGTATGTCTAAGCTTTTCAAGTAAGAGGCATAATCTTTATAGTTTGGTTTGAAGTCAATGCTGCTAACCGATGGATGGTTGCGAAATGCCTTAGGTGCATCCCCGAAGAAAATTACATTAACTCGGTCTTTATATGCTTTTAAGATATCAAAAACAGGTTCCTCTATGATGGACCAATCTTCTTGATGTGTGGGTG
The DNA here is from genome assembly GCF_056850255.1 of Methylomonas sp. Uni0011. Classification (NCBI taxonomy): domain Bacteria; kingdom Pseudomonadati; phylum Pseudomonadota; class Gammaproteobacteria; order Methylococcales; family Methylococcaceae; genus Methylomonas; species Methylomonas sp. Uni0011. The sequence continues at coordinate 345,358 of NZ_JBVVNO010000001.1, read as the reverse complement.
TTCCCGATATTAATATGTTGAATATATCGTGGCGGGGTTTTGGTTGTTCAATGAATAAATTATGGTTTAACAGGTTTTGGGTTACATAAATCGGACGCTGAGTATGAGGGGTTAGTTCATTTTTTAATGCTATAGTGGAAACAGTGATTAAATCAACTTCTTTTATTAGCCATTTAATATAGGGTGATACTGTTTTGAAATAAAAAAAACGAGGATGTTCTGGCTGGTTATCGAGAAGCAAGTCATCCAGATCATAAACAATTGGGATCCCCATGTTTAACAGCGACAATAATAGTTTTGCGGTTTTTTTACTTGGAAAGTCTCGTTGAATAATTATTAAGTCTGAGTTTTTAGTTGGATGAATATCGAAGTCCTTGTTTAAGCAACTTTTCCGGGTGTTCCAGATGATTTCCCAGTTAAGCCAGGACAAAGGATAAAAAAGTCTGATAGCCGAACAAGCGTCGGTTGTGCAGCCTTTTGAATAAATGGAAACAGTTACGTTTTTTTTTTGTTTAACTTCTTTCATCTGGCTAAGAGTGCTTCATAAATGTTGCCTATTCTTCAATAGAAAAAGGTCAAAATTTAGTTACAGTAACGAAAATATTTTCTTATGATGGGTTAAATGCTTGTCCCGGTATGCAATGTGCTAAATTAATCTTTTTTTTAATAAACGGCCTGATAGGTAAAAAGCCATGACTTTTATTGGATTTAATTGAAATGATTTTCGCATTTCTTTATGAAATTTTTTACCATTTTTATTGAAATATTCTCTTGTTCTATTAGGGTTGGTAATAGGTATTGTCTTGTATTTTTAGCATAATCGATATCGTCGAACCCGTACGCAATACCGTAACGCTTGCTTTCTTGTATTCTCCATTGATCTTTGCTTAATCCTTCTTCGGGGATAACAATACTTGTGCACCCGCATAGGACGGCGTATTCAGAATACATGGTATGTAAATCATACGAAATACACGTTTCTGCAGAATTAAAAACATCTGCAATTTCCTGGTGTTGCAAGTCGTCAATTAATATTGAATTAGTAAGGTCGTGTACTATTTTTCTGCCACGGCCTTTTCTGAGAATGTAACAAGTACCGTTTCTTTTGCCAAAATTGCGCTGATAATAAATGTCGTTGAGCAAGAAAATTATTTGCAATAAATTATCTTCATCTTGATTAAGGTTTTTGTCATTGAATGCTAGTTGATAAAAAAAATATAGCTCGTTTTCGAGATAGTTTATTGTTCCGGTATGAAATCCAGGTTTGTGTAAAAACCAGCGGACAATTTTCTTTGCAAACAGTGGATTCCCGTCAATTATTTCAGGGTAAATTACAATGGCATCTTTTAGGTCGGAGTAATTTGCGGTAGGTGTGATAAGGTCTCTCGATACCTTGTATTCTAATTCTCCATATTTTAATCGATGCCGTAATGCGCAAATGCTTTTTATTGGTTGTGGATATACCCAATTCGGTTTTTCAAAAGGCCACATTAACGCAGTTTGTCCTTCCAGATTTAAAAAATGACAAAGTCGGTGTAATGCAATAGAGCCGCCTATGTTTTCATTGAACTCAGGTGAATAAATAATGAATTTATTTTTCATTGACGTGAATTTTTAGCGTTAATAAAATTAGTTCTTTTAAATAGATGTATCCATCTGTTTTAATTAAGTTATTAGCTAAAATATAAAAAACGGTGAAAATCAGCGATTCTACCGCGAAAAAATGTGGGAATTGTTCTGAAAATATATTTGATGAAAATATAGAAATAGCTAAGGATATAGTGGAGATCAGCATCTGGACTATAATTGGCTTTGCGATTCTGATGTAGGATATTTCTATTTCTTTGGTTGCAAATAGAATGTTTAATAGAAGCATGGGAAAGGTGCTTACAATCATACAATACAAGTATGCTTTTACACCGGATATGTATAGAGCTATAATGTTTATGCTTGTTATCATCGCTTTATATATTTCCAGTCGGAAGAAGGATTTAGAATTGCCGCGACAACTTAGGGTGCTTACTAAAACAGCGTTAATGGGGTAGCTATATCCGGTTAGAATGAATAACTTGAAGAATTCACTAGATGACGACCATTTTTCTGAGAATAGAATAATTATTATCTCATCTGAAGTTAAGTATAAATTACCAGTTATCAGAAATGAAATGAAGCTTGTTATTCCGATTGTTTTTATTATGACTTTCTGAAGCCTTGGTAGGTTGTTTTGAATTGTACTTAAAGTTGGGAATAATGTATCTATGAGGCTTCCCGATGAGTATTGTATTAATATGGTATTTAGGGATTTAGCTCGCTCAAAATATCCTAGCGTAGTAGATGTAACTAGCTTTCCAATGGCTAATATGTCTACTCTTTCAAGTATCGATGAAAGTATTGCTGATAAAAACATTCTAAAGCCAAAGCTCCATAATTGAGCTAGTGCTTTCCAAGAAAAACTCCAAATAGGTCTCCATTTTGCGACCTTCCAAATAATAATATTGTAAATTAAGCTCATTGATAATGCTTGGGCTGCAAGGCTCCATATGCCCGCATTATTTAATGCCAGTATAATGCCTAAAAATCCACTCATTAATGTGGTTAACAGGCTATATTTTGTTAATAATGCGAAGCTTAATTCTTTGCGTAGTTTTATTATGCTAACGCTGCCAAAGGCGTTTAAGACGAATGAAGGGGATATAGTCCTTATCACTGCGGCTAGTTTTTCATTTTCATAAAAAAAACCAATCCAATCGGCTGATAAGAATGTTATGAATGTTAAGATGAGTCCGGTTGCCAGATTGAAATAAAAAACAGACGAATAATGTATTTGCAGTATTTTTCTTTTTTGGATGAGCGCGCTACTCAATCCGAAATCGCTGAAGATGCTTGTGATTCCAATAATAACCATAACTAGCGCCATTATGCCAAAGTCTGTTGGTTCTAATGTGCGTGTAAGGATTATTGATGTAATAAATCCAATTATTTGTCTTATGGTTTTTCCTGAGAAATCCCAAAAAAATGCCTTTATTCCCTTTGATTCTATATTTTGCAATGATTTTACGCTTAGATAATGTTGTTCAGGGATGGGGTTAATATCTTTGATGATTATGTGTTCTTGGTTGTATTGTAGTTTGTAATTTAAGATAAAAGTATTGGTACGAGCTTGAGCTAACTTGATGAAGACTTATTGCTATTCACCTTTTTATGTCGTAAGCGAAAGCAAGGTAAAAGCAATATAAAATCAAGAGCGAGAGCACAAGAAATTTCATGAATTCAATGCGATAATCTATATGTTTTTAACTAAAGATATTGATAATTTATTATTTGAGAGTTGATATGTAAAATGTTTTTGCGTATTTTTGTTAATTCCGGGCAAGATGAAAGTCCTTATTTATCTTCTTGTGTTTTATAGTAATATTAACCCTGTTAATTCTGTAGGACTAATATTGAATTCAGGTTGTTTGGGTTGTATTTGGCCAGGAATTCGGTATTGGCGTATCGAAATCTATGGCTTCTTCGAAATCTAGATTTGGTGAAAACTCTCCGGCTTTATAAGAGCAATTAATTATTATTGGATATCCGTTTTCATTGAATTTTATTCGTTTCTCCTCCCACCATCTCAATACTTGTAATAACATTTTGCATTGTTGAACGAAAATAATATGTCTATTTTCTGCGATGCTTTTTTCTGGGTTAAACGGAATTACCGACTGAATAATTGGATAACCGGTATCTATCCCTTCGTCAATCAAATGAATTGTTGCGCCAATAAACTTTGATCCTGAGTTTATTGTGTCCCCAAATCCGTCTAGTCCTCTGCATGCTGGTAGAATTGATGGGTGAAGATTAATTACCCTATTCTTTGAGGCTATCAAAAATTCACCTTTAAAGATTTTTGTATAGAAAGATATATATAAGTCTGGTGGATTTAATCTATATTCGTCTAACAAAAAATTGGAAAAACTTCTTCCACTTTTTGTTTCAAAAATCTTGGTCGGTATGCCAAAATCTTGTGCTATCTCAATCGCCCTACATCTGCGATCTGAGACTACATTTATTACGCGATCTCTAAAGTATTTTTTTTCCAAAAGTTTGCTAAGAACTCCTCCGTTGGTGGAAGAAATAATCACGGCTTTAATCATTATGGTATTTTATTTTTACTAGATATGAAATCGGCAGAATTTAAGTGGTTCTTAATCTCAATTAGGCCTGCCTCCATCAACACATCAATTATTGAAAGAGATGAGGTAAAGCTTGGTGATCGCTGTTTGTAAGTGATTGGTTTCATAAAAATGATTTTTAATTCAATATCTGCGGCGCTAAATGCTTTTGTATCATATAAATCTTGACCACCTTGCAAATTAATATAGGTTGTGGCGTCTTCACGCTTGCATATGTCAATGATTCGCTCTTGGCCAGATAATAAGGTGTTTTTATAGGCGACACTTGATAGCTTGAACTCGGTATTAATTGATAAAAGTGACGCAAGGGTTTCCAATTGGTTTTTAAGATAATCTGATAGGCTATCTGTTTTGTAGCGAATTATCCTGTCTATCGTAGGAAATACTTCTTCGAAAAATGGAGATCTTTTATAAGTTATCTCAATGGATTTCAATATTTTATTTTGCCAGTTTGATGCTAGCATTTTTATTTCGCAAATATGCTTGTTTTGTGAGGCGTGATTTAGTGGAATCGTAATATATTTAGGGCTTCCGTTAATTAATATGCGATTGCGATTGATCCAGCCTCGATTAATATAATTTACGTCATCATATATAACAAATCGATCTGCTGCGTGCATTAGCTGCCAATAGCCAATATATGGAAAGAAATAAGGTTGCATGATAGCTAACCGGGTCATTCACTTTCCTTTTTGATTACTTCTAGGATAAAATCAATCTGATCGTATTGCAAATCCGGATAAATTGGTAAACAAATTACTTCAGTTGCAACCTTGCTTGCTATTGGCAAGTTCGATTTGTTAGCTGAGGGCAATCCTCTATACATTGGAAATTCACTAATTAGCGGGTGGAAGTAACGACGAGCATAAATGCCGTTGTTTCTCAGTTTTTGGAATAACTCATCACGGCTAAGCCGATACTCTGGGCTCACTAGAATAGGAAAATAGGCGTAGTTCGCTACTTTTTCGTAAGTGAGAGATAAACAATGAATACCCTTTATGGATCGCAATTCTTTACGGTAATGGGCGTCCAGAGCTTTACGTTTATTTAGTGCTTGATCAATGCTTTTGAGTTGTAACAAGCCAAGAGCGGCATTAAACTCATTCATTTTGCCATTAATACCTGGCGCAACAACAGTTACTTCATCTACAAAGCCAAAGTTTTTAAGGTGGTCGATCCGCTGTTTGGTTTTTGCATCTGGACAGACGATTGCTCCACCTTCAAAAGTATTAAATACTTTGGTTGCATGGAAACTTAACACGGATAGGTCTCCATGCCTTAGAATACTACCCCCATCATCTTTTACGCCGAAAGCGTGAGCGGCGTCGTATATAATCTTGAGGTTGTAATTATCGGCAATATTTTGAATGGTTTCGACGTCGCAAGGATGACCATAGCAATGAACTGGCATTATCGCTGTTGTTTGTGGGGTGATTGCCGATTCTATTTTTGCAGGATCTAGATTGAGTGTGTTGGAAGCAATATCTACAAAAACCGGTTTTATCCCATTCCATAGTAAGGCGTGTGATGTTGCTACGAAAGAATAAGGCGTTGTGATAACCTCTCCGGTAATACGTAATGATTGCAATGCCGTAACAAGCGCTAAGGTACCATTAGCGAATAATGAAATATATTTAATCCCTAAATAATCGCAAAGTGCTTGTTCAAATTGTTGATGAAAAGGCCCACCATTGGTCAGTATTTTACTGTCCCAAATTTGTTGTAAATACGGAATAAATTCGTCAAGAGGTGGTAATGACGGTTGTGTTACATATATTTGGTTGTTCACATGAGACCTTTTCAATGGGATCGTAAAAACATGATGCCAAGTGTAGTCATGTAGTAGCCATTCTCATAGTGATCTATCCAGTGTTTCACTGACAAATTGTTGAGAGACTTGTTTAAGTTCAAAGGTATCAGAACGTTGAATGAAACCGTTTCCGATTGTAATGCACTTTGATGCACTCAAAGATAGGCTGTTGCCAGATCGCCTATCCAGCCACTCCAATCTTCCAGCTTGCCGGCCACCAAATGCAACACACCGTCTTCCTGCTGGATCGTGCCGGTCACCGACAGCAGGCGGGCTTTGAGTAAGGGTTTGCGCTGGGCCATTGCCGTGGCCGGCCAAACCACCAGATTGACTTGGCCGGTCTCGTCTTCCAGGGTCACGAATGTGACGCCGGACGCGGTCATCGGCCGTTGTCGGCAGATCACCAGGCCGGCGACCTGGGCGATGCTGCCGTTGCGGCGTTGCCATAGTGACGCCGCTGTCGTTACGCCCCGGCGGCGCAGGCGGGCCCGCAACAAGGCTAGCGGATGGCTGCGTAATGTCAGTCGGGTGCTGGCGTAATCGGCGGTGACGTCCTGGCCGAGGCTGGGCGGTTTCAATAGCGGCGTGGCTTCGGCAATGGCCGGTACGCCAAATACCGAGGTTGGCGGTTCGATGCCGCCGGCCGCCCAAAAGGCTTGGTGGCGGTTGCCGGCCAGGGCCTGCAAGGCATCGGCGGCGGCCAGAAATTCCAAATCCTGCCGCTTGAGGCCGGCGCGCGCCGCGAGATCGGCGACGTTGGCAAACCGGCCTTGCAGCCGGGCCTGGACGATGGCATTGGCAGTGGCTGGCGCCAGGCCTTTGACCTGGTTAAAGCCCAGCCGCAAGGCCGGCGCCACATCGGGTATCAATTCCAAGCTACATTCAAACACACTGGTCTGCACGTCCACCGGCCGTACCTCGACGCCGTGGCGCCGGGCGTCCTGCACCAGTTGCGACGGGCCGTAAAAGCCCATCGGCTGGCTGTTCAGCAGTGCGCAACAAAACGCCGCCGGATGGTGGCATTTGAACCAGGCCGAGACATAAGCCAGCAAGGCAAAGCTGGCGGAATGCGATTCCGGGAAGCCGTAGTCGCCGAAACCTTTGATTTGCTGAAATATGCGCTGGGCAAACTCGGCGCTGTAGCCGCGTGCGCGCATGCCTTCCAACAGTTTGCGCTCAAACGGCTCCAAGCCGCCCTTGCGTTTCCAGGCCGCCATCGCCCGGCGCAACTGGTCGGCTTCGTCGGCGCTAAAGCCGGCTGCCACCATGGATAGTTGCATCACTTGTTCCTGAAAAATCGGGATACCCAGGGTACGTTCCAGCACCGCTTTCACTTCCGGACTGGGATAAACGATCGGTTCCAGCCCCTGGCGCCGGGCCAGATAGGGATGCACCATTTCGCCCTGAATCGGCCCGGGCCGGACGATGGCGATTTCGATGACCAGATCGTAAAAATTTGCCGGTTGCAAACGCGGCAGCATCGTCATTTGCGCGCGCGACTCGACTTGGAATACGCCGATGCTGTCGGCTTGTTGCAGCATGCGGTAAACCGCCGGGTCTTCGGCCGGGATGTCGGCCAAGGTCCAGGCTGCGCCGGTTTGCGAACCGGGCGGACGACTATAGTGGTCCAGATAACTCAGGGCACGGCGGATTGCGCTGAGCATGCCCAGCGCCAGAATGTCGACTTTCAGCAGCCCCATCGCTTCCAGGTCGTCCTTTTCCCACTGAATCACGGTGCGGTCGGCCATGCTGGCGTTTTCCACCGGCACCAGCCGCGACAGGTTGTCGCGGGCGATGACGAAGCCGCCGACGTGTTGCGACAAATGCCGCGGAAAGCCTTTGATTTGTTCGACCAGGGCAACCAAACGTTGCACGGTCGGGCTGGTTGGATCGAAGCCGCATTCTTGCAACGCCTCCGGCATCAATTTATAGCCGTCCCAGCGGTCCACCGTGCCGGCCAGGCGTTCGATCTGCGCTGCATTCAAACCCAGAGCCTTGCCGACGTCGCGCACCGCGCTGCGAGAGCGGTAAGTAATCACCGTCGCTGCCAGCGCCGCGCGGTGGCGGCCGTATTTTTGGTAGATGTATTGAATGACTTGCTCGCGGCGTTCGTGTTCGAAATCGACGTCGATATCCGGCGGCTCGTTGCGCTCCCGCGACAGAAAGCGCTCGAATAACAAATTCATCCGGCTAGGGTCGACCTCGGTAATCCCCAGGCAAAAACACACGGCCGAATTGGCGGCCGAACCGCGGCCCTGGCAGAGGATGCCTTGCTCGCGGGCGAAGCGGACGATGTCGTGCACGGTCAAAAAATAAGGCTCGTAAGCCAGATCGGCGATCAACGCCAATTCGTGTTCGATTTGCTGGCGGACTTTGTTGGGTTCGCCAGTCGGCCAACGTTTGCGAATCCCTGTCTCGGTCAAATGTCGCAGCCAGGTTGCCGGCGTATAACCGTTCGGTACCAGTTCGCGCGGATATTCGTAGCGCAATTCGCTCAGCGAGAACTTGCAGCGTGTGGCGATCGCCAACGATTGTTGTAGCCATTCCTCCGGATAAAGTTGGGCCAGCCGGGGCAGGGAGCGCAGATGGCGTTCGCCGTTGGCGAATAAGGCATAACCTAATTCCGGCAGCGGCCGGCCGAGGCGGATCGCGGTCAAGGTGTCCTGCAACGCTTGCCGCGAGCGGCGATGCATATGCACGTCGTTGCAAGCCACGACCGGGATGCCGACGTTGTTCGCCAATTGCCGGCATTCGGCCAGCCAGACCTCATCGTTGCCGGTCAGGAAACGGCCGGCGCCCAGCCATAGGTCGCTGCCGAACAGCTGCTGCAGCCAAGCGCCGTCGGCCGCCGGAGAACCGGTGCTGGGCAGCCAGATCGCCAGACAACCATGTGGTAAATGAGCAGCGAGATCGGCCCGGCTCAAGCGGTAGCGGCCTTTATCGGCCTGGCGCCGGGCCAGCGTAATTAATGCCGACAGGTTGCCGTAACTATCGCGGTCGGTGGCGAGCAACAATAGCTTCAAACCGTCGTCCAGACTGAATTCGCTGCCGACGATCAACTGGATGTTGTGTTGGAGCGCGGCCAGATGGGCGCGCACCACGCCGGCCAGAGAGCATTCGTCGGTCAGTGCCAATGCTTGGTAGCCTAGCGTGGCAGCCGTCTCGACGAGTTCTTCCGGGTGCGAGGCGCCACGCAGAAAACTGAAATTGGATAAACAATGCAGTTCGGCGAAGCCGGTGGCCGCCGCGTTGCCGTCAGCCGAACAAGCCATGTAGATACCAGCCCCGGTTGCCGGCGAGTTCGCGGAACAGCCATAGTTTGCGGCCCAGACGGTCCTGGCCGATAAAGTAGTCGCGGCGTAGCGCTTGATTGTCCCACCAGCCGGATTCGATGCGTTCGGCCGGCGACAGTAGCGTGAAACTGTCGGCGCATAACGGTTCGGGCGCGTGAAGTAGCCAAAGCGGGCGGGGCGATGCCACGGTCAGCATTGCCGCTTGGGTTGTATCGTGATGGTGCGCGCGTTCCGGCCGGTGGTCGGCGGCGACGGCGAAGCGTTGTAAGGCATGGTGGCCGAGCCGGTTCTGCACTTGGTCCAGCATCGCTTGCCAGTCGCTGTTGGCTTCCGTGGTCGGCTCTTCAGCGAACAGCGAACTGATCGCCGGCTGACATGGGGCGATTTCGCTACAGAGTAGCTCGACGCCGAGGACCGGCGCCGGTAGCGGGCTGCGTTCCAGTTTTTCCCGCAGCAAGGCCAGACAATGGCCGGCATCGCGGTTGCCGTGGCGAAAACGTAATTCCAGCCGGGTCGACGGCCGGCGGTGGTGGTGCAGGTCTAGCGCTACCGCCAGCGCCACCGCGTCGCGCTGTCTCAGGAATTCCTCCCAAGCCTCGACCAATTGTGCGATGGCCGGGAAAAAATGGTCCAGCCGGGTCAAATCGATCGGCAATTCCCGGCGAGCGGCAAAGGCCGGCGGTTTGTGAAAGGCGTTGAGAACCGTAGGTTGCAGACCGAGCAAGCTATCCAGGCGTTGCAATAAACCGTTGCCGTAACGCCGGGCCAAGCCGTCGCGCGGTAAGCGCCACAGGTCGACCAAGCGGCGGATGCCGGCATTGCCCAGGCGGGTCAAGGTTTTGCCCTCCAATCCCAAGGCTGCGATCGGCAACGGACCCAAGGCAGAACGCAGTTGGGCGGGCTCCGTAATTTGCATTTCCAAACCCAGGCCGGCCAACAATTCTGCAGCGGCGGCGGTTGGCGCAATCGCTATGGCCGGGGTGTGGCCGGCCGCCAGACAAGCGTCGCGTAGTTTTTGCCTGAGGTGGTCGGCGCCGCCGAACAAAGTTAGACAACTGCCGATTTCGAGTAGTACGCAATCGGGTCGGTCCAGGCTGACCCAGGGGCTGAAATGTAAGCCGATGTCGGCCAGTCGTTTGAGTGCCGCCTTTTCGGCCGCGGGGTCACGCGGCAGTAAAGTCAGTGTCGGGCATAAGGCTTGGGCGGCGTTTTGGCTCATGCCCGGTTCGACGCCGGCCTGGCGCGCTACCGCCGAAACGGCGTAAAGGCCAGGCCGGCCGTTGAGGGTGGCAATGGCGGCGATCGCTTGCGTGGTATCGATTTTCAGCGCCTCCAAGGCCAATGCCGGAAAGTGCGCGCATAGCCAGAGCTTGGCGGACGCAGCCGGGGCTTTGGCAATAGTTGTCGAACGCGGTAGCGATTGCGGCGAGCGGGCAAGGGCGGTGGCGGCCATTGGCGGTTCAAAACCTTATGGTCAGCCTGCTGCGGCGCAAGCTGCCGCGGGCCTTGATGATGTTTAAAGTCAGACCGGTTGCGCTTGGGCATACACCGATGCGCAAGGCAGCGCCGGGGTAGCTTTGGCCGGGTAGCACGAACAGGACGGCCAAGGCCGAGCCGGTTTCGGCGGCCAATTGCAGCCGGCGGATTTGCCGGTTGTCGAGTCGGCGCGGCCACAGTAAGGCCATGCCGCAGCCGCCGCTGCGTAGCAGTTTTTCCCCACTCCATGGTATATCGTCCGCGGTATCGACGTTGACGGCCAGCAGTTGCGGCAAGGCCAAGCCAGCCTGGAGTAGACCCGGTGCATAAGGTTGATAGGGCGGCGCAATCCAGACGATGTGGCGCCCGGCCCGGCTCAAGCTGGCCATCGCCGGCAATAGCAGGCGCAATTCGCCGCAGCCCACGGCAGGGATGGCGATTTCCGCTAGCGTACCGAGTGGCCAACCGCCGCCGGGCAATACCGCATCCAATTCCGGAAAACCGCTGCCGACCACGGGCCAGGCGGCGTGGTCGCTGTGCAGGCCGCGCCAGATCCCGGCCCGGCTACGCAGCAAATCTTCCAAGGCCTGATTCATAATGGTTCCCGGCGAATCACGCCGACTACGATACCCTCGATGGCTAATGCCTCCTGGCGTAAATCGATGCGGAGGGTTTTGAAATCCGGATTGGCCGGTTCCAGATAAGCGATATCGCCCTCCAGCCGCAGCCGTTTCACGGTGGCCTCGTCGCCGATCCGCGCCACCACCAGTTGTCCGCTGCGCGCGTCGGGCCGGCGTTGCACGGCCAATAAATCGCCGTCCAGGATGCCGGCATCGCGCATGCTCAGGCCGTGTACCCGCAATAAATAATCGGCCCGCTGCTGGAATAATTCGGGGCCGAGCTGGCAGTAGCCTTCGATATGTTGTTCAGCCAGGATCGGCTGGCCGGCCGCGACCCGGCCGATCAACGGTAAGCCTGGATCGGTGCCGGGTTTTAGCAGGCGAATGCCGCGCGAGGCGCCCGGCGTCAGTTGAATCGCGCCTTTCTTGGCCAGTGCCTGCAAGTGGCCGCGAATAGCGTTGCCGGACCCCATGCCGAAAGCCGCGGTGATTTCGGCGATGGTCGGCGGAAAGCCTTCCCGCACCAGGGTTTGCTCGATAAAGTCCAGAATTTGCTGCTGGCGGTGGGTGAGGGGTTTCATGCTGTCTTTATAAATACTGATTTTATAAGCAGTATATTTCGATTGGGGGAGGGATTCAAGGAAAACCCAAGCCAGCATGGCGCGGCCGCCAAGTAGGTTTATTAGAGTGGATGGTCTTTTAAATCAATCGCTTATAAATATGGCGCCGGTTGGGTGCTTGTATAGTTTGGCATTTAGTGTAGTTTTTAGGCGTCGATCATTTTATAAACCCGCGCTAACCCAGGACAAAAGCCCGAATTTATGCTTTTCAACTCCTACACCTTCATCCTGGCTTTTTTGCCGATAACATTAGGCCTGTTTTTTTTCTTGGGCCGTTATGCCGGCCGGAGAGTGGCGATTAGCTGGCTGGTTGCCGCCTCGCTGTTTTTTTATGGCTGGTGGAATCCGGCTTACCTGGGCCTGATTATCGCGTCGATCTTTTTCAATTATGCCATCGGCACGCTGCTGGGCGACGAGCGACGCGCGCTGTCTACCCGGCAGCGAATCTTTGCCCTGGCCGTCTCGGCCAATCTGGCGGTACTGGGTTATTACAAATACGCCAATTTTTTTCTGGAAAACCTCAATGCGGCCCTGGGTACCGGCTACGCGCACGCCGAAATCATTTTGCCGCTGGGTATTTCATTTTTTACCTTCACGCAGATTGCCTTTTTGGTCGACGCCTACCGCGGTGAGGTGAGGGAATACAATTTTCTGCACTATGCGCTGTTCGTGACCTACTTCCCGCACCTGATTGCCGGCCCGGTCTTGCATCACCGGGAAATGATGCCCCAGTTTGGCAGACCCAGCATATTTCGCTTCGACTCGCTGAATTTTGCCGCCGGCCTGAGTTATTTTGTCCTGGGCTTATTCAAAAAGGTGGTGATCGCCGACAGTCTCGCCGGTCTGGGCGCGCCGATATTTGCCGCTGCCGCCAAAGGCCAGCAATTGATGCATTTAGATGCCTGGGGCGGGGCTTTGTCTTATACCTTTCAACTCTATTTCGATTTTTCCGGCTATTCGGATATGGCCATCGGCTTGGCGTTGATGATGGGGGTGCGGCTGCCGTTGAATTTCAATTCACCGTATAAAGCCGTCAATATCATCGAATTCTGGCGGCGTTGGCATATGACGCTGTCGCGCTTTTTACGCGACTATCTGTACATTGCGCTCGGCGGAAATAAAAAGGGTCCGCTTCGCCGCTACGCCAACCTGTTGATTACCATGTTACTTGGCGGACTGTGGCATGGCGCCGGCTGGACTTTTATCATCTGGGGGGCTCTGCACGGCTGCTACCTGATCGTCAATCATGGTTGGCACGCAGTGCGCCGTTCTCTGGGGCACGATCTGGCATCGTCAAGCCGATTGGGTCGGGTATCGGGCAATTTGCTGACATTCCTGGCTGTGGTCGTCGGCTGGGTGTATTTCCGCGCCAACGATGTCGATACTGCGCATCGGATTTTAGCCAGCATGCTAGCGTTGCCGCAGCTTCAGCTGTCGCCGTTTTACTCGGCCGTGGTGCAACAGTCGGCGTTGGGAGCCTGGGTGGCTGTTACCGGTGTTAGCGTCAGTGCGGAAGCCATTTTGCTGGCGGTATTATCGGTTGCGGTGAGCATTACTTTTCTCGCACCGAATACCCAGCAAATCATGGGGCGCTTTTATTTGGCGCCGCGCGGAGCGGAGGAGTCGGCTGTTTTAATCGATAACGGGATCTGGTCGCCAAACCTGCGCTGGGCCGGTCTGATCGGTTTGGCCGCGGTTTGGGCCTTACTGGGCCTGACCCAAATCAGCGAATTCTTGTATTTCCAGTTTTAACCGATGACTATCACGAAACAAGCGAACAAGTATCTGTTGTGCTGGGCGAGTTGCGTCTTGGGAGCCCTGGCGCTGATTGCCTGGTTGAATTGGTTTATTAATCCCTTCAGCATTTTCGACGCGCCCGCCGTCGCCGGCATTAACGCCAATAAACCCAACTATGTGGCCCACCTGCGGTTGACGCACCCCTACCGGATCGAGAACCTGCAGCCGGAATGTACTATTTTCGGTACTTCGCGGGCCGGACGCGGCTTGGCACCCGATCAGCCGGCGTTGGCCGGTTTGGGCTGTTACAACGTGGCCGTGCCGTCGGTAAGCATGTACGAGATCAGACGTTACTTTCAACATGTACAAGCGATCAAGCCGCAGAAATTGGTGATTTTGTCTCTCGATTTAAGGGTGTTTCATCCTGAACCGGATACCAGTGGCGCTTTTTCCGAATCACGTTTAGCGGTAACCGCTGATGGTCAAAACCAATTCAATTTATTTTCGGCCAAACTACCGGACTTAGCCTCATCGCTGCTTTCGGTATCCGGGTTACAAGCCAGTTTGAGTACGGTGCGCAAGCAGTCCTGGGGCAAAGACACCTTGGCTGCCAACGGTTTCTGGCAGCCCTTGACCGACGATTTTGACCATATCAAAACTTTTCGGTTTTACACGCGTAGCTATGTGCAGCAGTTTAAGGAAATGCAGCAAAACATCGACGGTTTTCGCAAAAGTCTGGACGATTTTCGCCAACTACTCAGGCAAGCGTATGCCGAAGGCGTTGAGGTCAAGTTGATTATCCACCCGGCTCACGCTTGGTATTGGCAAACGTTATGGTTGTCGGATTTGTGGCCGCGTTTCGAGGCGATGCAACAGGAAATTGTGAACATCAATGCCGAAGAGGCGCTACGTGCCGGTCGCCAGCCGAATCAGATCTGGGATTTCAGCGGCAGTTACGGGCCGGCCTTGGAAGCAGTGCCTGCCCAGCCAAGTCAACTGATGCATTGGTTTTGGGAGCCGGCGCATTACAAGAAAACCTTGGGGTACTTGGTAATGGACAGAGTGATGGACGTCCGGTCTGGTAATGCCGAATTCGCCGATTTCGGCGCCCGTCTGGACAGCGGTGGTCTGCCAGAGTATCAGGCTAAATTACGCGGCTTGCAGGAGTCTTACGCGACAAACTATCCCGCAGACGCTGCGGCGATTGGAACAATCGTGAAGCAAGCGGCTACGGAAATGGACCGTACTGCGGCTAAAGTCGATCCTTTAGTGCCATGAAGCTGCGATTGATTCTAACCCTGGCTTTGGTTGCCGCTTGCTCGTATGTGGCGGGGGCAAAGACCTATGCCACGGTCTACCAGTGGCTGCATGGAACTGGCGCCGACAAACCCTTTAAATGGCCGGAAGGCTTCGGCATTCGGGATATTCCAAGCAGCGTCGACGGCAAGTTGCAAAAAGCTTATTTTTACTCCGCCCCGACTAGCTCGAAGCGGCCTTTGCTGATCAGTTTGCATTATTGGGCGGGCAACTACGCCACGCCCGATGCCTTGGCGGCCTTAGCCAAACTGAACGATTGGAACTACATTCATCCCGACTTCCGCGGACCGGCGGTCGCTACCGAGAACTGTTTAAGCGATCAGGTTATTGCCGATTTGGAAGATGCGGTGAGCTTTGCCTTAACTAACGCAAATGTCGACTTGCAAAATATTTATGTGGTCGGTTTTTCCGGCGGGGCCTATACCGCATTGGGCTGGTACGCCAGAACCCGACATCCGGTCAAGGCTTGGCTGGCCTGGGCGCCGATTAGCGATTTGGCCGAATGGCAGTTACAAACCAAACATAGCGGCAGAGCCGATTTAAGCGATTATGTGCTGGCTTGCACCGGCAGCGGCGCGGCAATCGATGCCGGCGCGGCGCGGGCACGCTCTCCCTTGTACTGGCCCTTACCAACGAGTCCCCGGGGGCGAGTCGAACTGTATGCCGGGATTAAGGATGGTCACAAGGGAACCGTGCCGATTGCGCATTCGCTTGCTTACTTCAATCGTCTGGTCGATCTATATGCCAAACCCGAGGCTGCCGTCGAGCCCGGTCTGGCGATGCGCTTGTTAACGCAAGGGGAAGCTGCGGGCTCAACCCGTATCGGCGACAGAGTCGTTTTTTTGCAGCGGGACGTCGGGTTTGCGTCTCTGACGGTCTACGATGGCGGCCACGAGTTGCTGGCCGATTACTGTTTCGACCGGCTGTTGCAGCTGGCGAGATGATTCGAGTATTGCGGCCTTAAGCTTGATTTAGTTTGAAAACGACGATATCGGGTGCTTAATCTTCCGGTTCCAATACCCGGTACAACATTTCCTTGACCGTCTGTGGATTGAACGGTTTGTCGCAGATGCCGGAGACTCCGGCCTTATGCACGTTGGCCAGCCGGGTTTCGTTGTCTTCGCTGGTGACCATCAGAATAGGGATGATCGAGTTGCCCAGATCCTGGCGGATCGCGCGGATTAATTGCTGACCATCCATGATCGGCATGTTGTAGTCGGTCACGATCAAGTCGAAGGCGTTTTGATTTAAGCTGAACAGATCCAGCCCCGCCTTGCCGTCATGCGCTTCGGTGATTTTCTCGATCCCCATATTGTTCAGTACCCGGCTGATATGTTTCCGGGCCAGTTTACTGTCGTCCACCACCAAAACTCTCACGTTCTCGATATCGTAATGTTCCAGACTGATCTCTTGCGGGTCAATGAATTCGATGGTGGAACGGAGCGCGTGTTTCAAGTCTTCGTGGGCGAAGGGCTTGGGCAATATCGCCACGACGCCGGCCTGACGGATGTTATCCAGTACGTCGAAGCTGGATTCGCTGGAAATCAGCATGAACGGGATATGGTTCAGCACTTCGTCTTCCCTGAGTTGCTCGATCAACTCCGTTGCCATCATGTCCGGCAAATACAGGCTGCTGATAATCAAATCCGGTTGATGGCTATGCAAACTTTCCATCGCCGCCGCGCCGCTGGAGACGCCTTCTACCTTGGCGATACCTTCGCCGCGTAAGTGCTGCAGAATGACTTTAAGTTGCGTCGGCGACGGTTCTATCAACAAAATCGACAGGTCGGCAATATGGATAGCATGCATAGGACGTTACTCTGTTTTCTATCGGAAACGGTGGTTGCGGGCAAAAAAAACACCTGATCGCTGCCGGCAAGATTAAAATTATCGATTGTTCCGCCGCTTGTCCGGCGAAATTTACGACTCAGGATAGACCTAAACCCACATGATTCAAGAAACCTTGGTAACCACCGTCAATCCGCAAGGCGAGGTTCATATTGCCCCAATGGGTGTGCATGTCGATGGCGATTGGCGGATTATTCTGCCGTTTCGGCCATCCGCAACGCTGGAAAACCTCTTGCTGAGCAAAACGGCAGTCATCAATTTTTGCGACGACGTCCGAATTTTTGCCGGTTGTCTGAGCGGGCGCCGGGATTGGCCTTTATTGCCGGCCGAGCGCGTGGCCGGTTTTTATCTGGCCGATAGCTTGGCGCACGCCGAGCTGCAGCTGGTGCGGGTCGAAGACGATGAACTGCGACCTAAATTGTTTTGTAAGGTAACTCATACCGTTAACCACCGGCCGTTTCAAGGTTTTAACCGGGCGCAGTACGCGGTACTGGAAGCCGCCATTCTGGTCAGCCGGCTCCATATGTTGCCGCCGGCAAAAATCCAGGCCGAGTTGGATTATTTACGGATCGGATTGGAAAAAACGGCTGGCGAAAAAGAACGCGAAGCCTGGGCCTGGTTAATGGACGTTATCGCACAACATCAATCCGGAGCGCAGGCATGACCGGCATGTTAGCCAGCGTGAATAGCCTGGAGGAAGCCCGGTTGGTGCAACAGGCCGCTGTCGATATCATTGATTTGAAACAACCGGAACAGGGCGCTTTGGGCGCGTTGCCGGTGGCAGCGGTGACAGAAATCGTCAATGCGCTTCCGCAGGCCCGGATCAGTGCGACGATAGGCGACTTGCCGATGCGACCCGAACAGATCCTGCCGGCGGTTCGGAACATGGCGGCTACGGGTGTCGATTACGTCAAAATCGGGTTTTTCCCGGATGGCGATTGGCTTGCCTGTGTCGATGCCTTGCAAGCGGTCGCTGGACAGGATATTGCATTGATTGCGGTGTTGTTTGCCGACACTCGCCCGGATTTCGGCATCATTGCCCAATTGCGCCGCGCCGGTTTTCGCGGCGTCATGCTGGATACGATGGACAAGCGCTGCGGCTCGCTGACCCAATTGCTGAGCGGCGCCGAATTGGACGCGTTCGTCGCTGCGGCGCGCGCGCAAGGAATGTTGACCGGGCTGGCCGGTTCTTTGCGTCTGGAAGACGTACCCGATCTGCTGGAGTTGGCGCCGGATTATCTGGGTTTTAGAGGAGCTTTGTGCCAGGAATATCGCCGAACCGCGCAGCTGGATTTGGCGCGCATTCGCCGCATCCGCGCATCGTGGCCGGCCGAGGCTAACCGAGCGGTTGATGCCTGAGTTTTATTCCGGCGCATAAATCGCTGGTGGATGAATTGGGGGAGCTGTCGCGCTGCGGCGCTCGCAAGGCGTGTGGTCGGTGCCGGCGGCCCGGTTGCAATCGTCCAAGCGGTAGCGGTAACAAATTGCGCACCGGTTCAGCCGGCGCTGGTAGCGGGCGTAGGCCAGGATCAGCAGGCGATCGAAGCGCTCGTGACCTTGGTTCTGGGTATGGCGTTTGATTAGCAGCAGGGCGTAGAGCCGACGCGCCTGATCGATCAGAGTATCGTTGTCCATGCCAGCCGCCTGCAGGGTCTGCGGGAAAAAATATCCATGACCGGTTAAGCGTAGCTCGGAACAGTGCGCTGCGATGCTCAGCCGGCTTGGTCTCATTGTCCTAGGTCTCACGTTTGAACGCAATCGCCGGTCGCGAATTTACGGACGGCATTCTCGAAACTGTAGTTGAGTTGAAGGCCGCTTAAATCTCTCTGCTATCCTAGCCGTATGTCCTAAATTCGTTGGCAATACCATGGCAAATTCATTCGGTCCTACGCTCAAATCAATCGATTCCGGCTCTGTTTACGGTTTAACGGTGGGCCTGGGATTGGCTGGCGGTTTATTGGCGGTCGTACTGGCGGACTTCAGTATGATTAGCGTGCTGGGCGGAGTGGCGTTAGTGTTGGCCGGTGCCTTGGCCGGCTCGGCGTTGGTCAACAGGCAGCAAGCGGTTTTGCATGAACTGAACCGGACTTGGCGCGGCGATGAAGAAGCAAAGCTAAAAGATTTGGAAACCTACGTAGTCGAATTGGAGCGTATGTTCCTGCAGATAGTCCCGATCCTAGTGCGGCAAGTACAAACCTCGCGTACCCACACTGAGCAGGAAATCACCGTGTTGACAGATCGCTTTGCGGCGATGGTCAACCAATTGGAGCGATTGATCGCCGGCGGTCGCCAAAGTCGCCAAGATCGCGGCGTCGACGTATTGTTCGCCGAGACCCGCGAAGCCCTGACCACGGTGTTAAAAGTGTTGAGCCAAATTCAGGACGTCGAGCACGCGGTGGTCGACGAGGTCAGAAAACTATCGACTCACACCAAGCAACTGGATTCGATGGCTCAGGAGGTGCGCAAGGTGGCGGAACAGATCAATTTGTTGGCTTTGAATGCCGCGATAGAAGCCGCCCGCGCTGGAGAAAACGGCCGCGGCTTTGCGGTCGTGGCCGACGAAGTGCGGAAATTGGCCGGTTTCTCGTCGGCTACGGGCGAAAAGATCAGTCGGGCGATCGAAGGTATCAATTTGGCAATGTCCTCCACCTTGAAAATGTCCGAGGCATCCGGGACTTCCGACGACAAAGCCATTCGCGACGCCGAGCTGGCGATTGGCAGAGCGCTCGACGATCTGCACAAAGCCTTGGAAATGTTCAAAGGCGACGCCGACAATTTGCGCAGTAACAGTGCGCAAATTCGCGACGAGATCTATAGCGTACTGACGGCATTTCAATTTCAGGACCGCGTCAGCCAGATGCTGACTCATGTCGAGCACAATCTGGCCAGTTTGCAGAGCGCTGTCGGCGGGATACGGAATGTCGGGGTTCGCCATGCCGATAGCCTGAATGTCGGCGAGACCCTATCCCGGATGGAGCTGAGCTACACCATGCCTGAGGAATTGCTTAACCACACCGCTGCCTCGGCCGTCGGCCACCAGAGTTCTTCGAGTAGTAGCGATGAAATAACCTTTTTCTAGAGTCTTGCGGGGCGGTCTGGCTAAATGCGGCATCGCGATATGCATGGCGGTTGCTATTCCTTTAGCGATGCGGCTTACCGTGTGTGAAATTACGGCCTGAAGCTGCTTTGACAAATGACCGCTTGATGTCCATCACAACGGATTCGGATTCATTACGTGGCGCAGATGCGCCACCGCGGCGGCCGGTGCGCAATCGCCGGCATCGATTTCTGCGTCGTCGACCGCGCTCGGCAATAACTCGTTAAAATCCCGGTAAACCAAACCCCAGTCGGCGGCAAGCTGTTTTATCAGGAAACGGCCGACGCCGGCGCCCAGCAATACGCAACCTTGTGGTTGCTTAGCCGAATTCAGTATTTTGCGGCAGGCTTCGCCGAGTTTTTGTTGCTGGCTGTGTTTCAGATAGGCGGCAAATGCCAGCCAAAGCGGCCAGTCGGCGGCGTCGAATTCGTAACCGGTTAAACGCGACAGGCGCCGGGCGCTGGCCAATGCGGTTTTTTCGGCGCCGTCGGCGGTCTCAGACTGATCGTGGACAGCATTCAAGTCGCCGGTCAGCCGGTAGACATCGGCCATTGTGGCGAATAGTTCGGCCATCAGCCCCATTTGCCGGCCATTGAACTCGGCCTGCTGGGCAACCGCCATCACCGGTGTTCTGACCACGCCGGTATAGACTAACTCTCCCGATACCAAGCGCTGGTAATCGGTAAAGCCTTGTATCCGGGGCTGCGATCGTTCGATCAGCACAATATCCGTGGTCGTGCTGCCGATGTCGACAAACAGCGCATCCGGTACCTGTTTGGCGGCCAGCATAACGCTTGCCAGCCAATTGGCGGACGCGATGTCCATGCAATCCGCCGAGCTTACCCGGCCAGCCGGCACAAAACCGCGTAAACCGGCAAAGACGTCGATAGTTTCCGCGCCGTAATGGCGACACATCGCGTCGATAATCGCGGCGACGCCCTGTTCCCGGCCGCTAAAACAGTCCACTAGTTCGCCGGTCATCGTCAGCGCGTGGCGGCAGCCGCGCAAATCCAGGTCGGCAGTCAATTCGGCGAGAGCGTCATGCAAGTAATCGAGGCCTTTCCACAACGGGCAAGCGGCTTGGCCGACTCCGACGATTTCGCCGGCGGCGTTCAGCAAAGCCAATTTCAGGTGGGCGCCGCCGACATCCCAACCGGCTATCCGAGAGGCTGGCGCTGATCTCATATCGCAACCTCTACGCATTGTTGTCGGGTTGGGACCAAGGATGGTGCATCGTCCCGTAGCCGTAACACTTGTGCCGCCACGTTAATGCCTGTGGCCCGACCTATGCCGACATAAGAGCTGGTCAGGCGCGGATTGATTTCGAGTACCTGGGCCCCGGATTCGGCGGTTTCGATCAAATCGACACCCGCATACCCCCATAAGCCGGGTAAGGCCGCGGCGATCCGGTCGACCAAGTTGCGATAATGCTCGCTGCATTCGTTGTCGATATTGACCAAACAGCCGCGTAAACGGAATCGCTGTTGTTCCAAGACGATTTGTTGTTGGTTGCAGGTCAAAAAATAGCCCTTGCCGTTGTTGAATAAGGCCGACAGGCTGATGGCTCGGCCTTCGACGAGGGGTTGTACGACATAGCGTTGCGGTGCGTTTAAAGCTGCAAGTGCCGCTGGCAACGCTGTGGCGTCGGCAACCAATGTGTCCTGGCAACCGGCGCCGTCAGCGACTTTTATCACGACGCGTCCGGCGAAGTCCGGATGGTGGTGGGCAGGGTAGGTCGCGACTGCCGGTATCGAGTGCGCTGCAAGATGACGGTATGTCGCTAATTTGTCGGCGCACAGCGTCAATGTCGCGGCGTCGGACAA
This sequence comes from Methylomonas sp. Uni0011, assembly GCF_056850255.1. Lineage (NCBI taxonomy): Bacteria > Pseudomonadati > Pseudomonadota > Gammaproteobacteria > Methylococcales > Methylococcaceae > Methylomonas > Methylomonas sp. Uni0011. The sequence goes on along the minus strand of NZ_JBVVNO010000001.1, from coordinate 323,539 downwards.
TAGGGTTTCGATACCGTTATTGCGGGCCAAATCGGCCAGGCTCTGCAGGATGCCGCCGGTTTCCGGGGCGATCGGCCAAAACAGGTCGGCTTGCTCCAGTAACACGGGGAGCTGGGTCATGATGTCCTGGCCGGCACCGATTCGGACCCATTCGGTTGTCTCCGAATCCATCTCCAACTCGCAGCGTTCGTCTAATGGAACCTTTATCCGTATTTGCGGAATACGCTTCAGTTCGTGCAACAAAGCCTGTAACATCATGCGGCCTTCCGCAAGCAAAGATGTCGGCAGAGCCTCGCCGGCCAGGCCGCCGCCGCTAATGTATTCGAATACCAGAATCGTCAGTTGTTTCACTCAGTCACTCCATGCAAATTATTCCAGTCATTGATTTAAAAGACGGCTTGGTGGTACACGCCAGTGGCGGGGACCGCAGCCATTACCGGCCGGTGCATCTGAATTCGCAGCTCGTTACCGGCAGTTCGATAGCTGAAGTGGTTTCCGGCTTCTTGAGTTTGTATGCGTTTCCGGTGTTTTACATCGCCGATCTGAATGCCATTGCCGATAACGGCAATCATCGCCAAATTCTCGAGCCGTTAATCCGGCGCTATCCGAATATCGAGTTTTGGGTCGATAGCGGCCTACCGCAACCCGGCTTGGGCTCCGCACAACCGCATAACCTTAAACCTGTGATCGGCACCGAAACTCGGTTGTCGCCATACGATTTAAGCAACTCTGCGGCGGTTTTGTCGCTGGACTTCAAACACGACTTAGCTCTGGGCGATGCGCGTTGGTTGGAATTGCCGCAGTATTGGCCGCAGACGGTAATTGCAATGACGCTGGATAAAGTCGGCGCCGATTCCGGGCCGGATTTTGCCAGACTCGATAGTCTGAGGCACAGGCACCCCGATACCCGTTTGATAGCCGCCGGTGGAGTGCGCGGTGTCGATGATCTGCGCCGGCTGGAAGCGGTCGGAATGTCCGGGGTACTGATTGCCAGTGCATTGCACCACCGCCGTATCGGTGTGGCTGAAATTAGCAAATTTTAGACAAAAAAATACCCCGGCGAGCCGGGGTATTTTGTACAACCTTCGATACTAAAAAATTAAACGTTGTTAGCAGCGAACGGGTGTTTGGCGTCTTTTCTGGCAGCCAATACTTCTTTAGCAGTCGGAGTGCCGGCTACAGCACGAGCGATCGCTTCTTTGGTTGCTTTGTAGTTGAATTCTTCGATTTTCGCGTCGTCGTCAGCCAACCAGTGGATGAATACGCCAACGGAAACGAACAAATCGTCAGCTTCGTCAGCAGGAATGGTACCGTCTTCAACAGAGTCAGCAACCGCTTGAGCAACGGCGCGTTGTGCAGGTCCGAACATTTGAACGGCTTGTTTTGAACCTTTGATGGTTACTTTGTTGAACAGGATGGTAGCTGGTTTAACCAACAGGTTAGGCGCAACTACAGCCAACAGGGTAGAGAAACCGTCTTTGTTGTTGGTCAAAGCATTTGCAAACGCGGTTTCTGCCGCTGAGCCACGTGGGCCCAAGATCAGGTCGATATGGGCAATTTCGTTGCCGTCACCAACCAAAGACTCGCCAACGCGCATGTTTGTAATTTTTGCCATTTTAAATTTATCCCCTAAAGATAAGATTGAACCAAAAAATAGACACAATAATGTCCCAAAATATAGTTTCTGCGAAGTTCCCTCTATAACTTACCAACCATTTCCTGGCCGATAAGCTGTTCCAGAAGCACCACCAGTACTGTCGCTACAGTCATGTCAGCTGTCGTACCCGGATTGATTCTTTGTGCCTTAAAAGCTTTGTCCAGTCCGTAAAGCACCGGAAAAAGCTCTTCAGGCTCAATGGCGAGCTGCATCGCCTGATCGAGCGATTCCATCTCTACCTTGATCCACTCTGAATACCGCTTTCCATACTTCCGCTCGATATGGCTATCGGGATAGTGCGCCAACATTGCGGCGAAAACCGCTAGCGCAGCCCATCCAGAATCGCCAGACAAAACGAAAGCACGATTATATCGTAAAACTGAGAAATCAAAAATGTCTTTAAAATTGGTGGCGTATTGTAAGGCGATTCGATCTTTGTCTGCGGCAAAGCGCATCGCTTCCATTAAAGTGACAGCGGCTTTTTCCTGAACGTCGTGTTGCTCGGATTCGCCGAGTCCGGCCGGTGCGGCTAACACAATGGCCTCGAATACCCAGTCGGCATCTGCTTGGGTAGTAGCTTGCAATACACACTCGAGCGCTTGGCGCCAGGATTGCCCCGGCTTCAAGCTCGCTGCCGCCTGAATTAACGGTGCGCAGAGTAAAACGATACCCAGATTGGTGTTGCAGGCCACGGCTTCTCGAGTGGCTTTGATGGCGTAATAAATTTTTTCGCCCAGGCTAAGTTTCGGGTCGGTAAGCGGCCCGCTACTGACTTGCGCACTGAGCCGAAAATCGTCGACCGTCATATCGTGTGCCGGACTGTAAATACTGACGTTGCCCGGCTTGAACGCCTGCAATTCGATTTCACACGCTTGGCGATAAGCGTCGATGAGTTGTTGCCGGTTCAGCATGGCTCGCTCAAGTAACGGCTCAGTAAGTCGGCGACCAAAATTTGGGCGATATTCGACTCGCAAACGCCTTGCAAACCCCGCCAGGCCGGAACGCTGTTAACCTCAATGATTCGGTAAGTGCCGTCCCGGTCTTTGATCAAATCGACGCCGGCGTAATCCATTCGTAAGGTTTCGACTGCTGCTACAGCCAAATCGGCTAACTCGGGCTCCATGCCGATGGCCTCGCAACTGGCGCCGCGGGCAACGTTATTCAGCCAGGAAATGCCGCGCCGCCGCATGGCGGCTACTGCTTTGCCGTTCACTACGAATACCCGAACGTCGGAGTAACCGTCGCCGTCACATTCGACGAAACGCTGCAGATAGTAAATACCGCGGCTGCCGGTCAGCCATAACAAATCGGTGGATTTTTCGATGCGGCGAATTCCTTCGCCTTGTGAGCCGAACAACGGTTTGCTGATCAAAAAATTGCCGAGTTGCAACTCGCGTTCGGCGATTATCAGGGCTTGTTCGCGGTCGCGCACGACCCAGGTGGCTGCCGATGGCAGCCCGGCCCGATGCAATAGAAAGCTGGTCATGCCTTTATCGACGCTGCGTTCTATGGCGCCGGCGTCGTTATAAACCGGAACGCCGAGCAGTTTCAAAGCGTGAAGTATATCCAGATAAAAAACCACCTCTTCCAACGATCCGCCCGGTACTCCACGGACGAAAATCGCAGCGGGCAGGCGGTCCGCGAAGCCGGGGATGACTATCGGCAGATCGTTATCGTGAATCTGTATCCGGCAGTCGGTCAGGGAAGCGTATGCGGCGTCAAAGCCACGATCGGCAAAAGCCTGACACAACTGTTTGCCGTGCCAGCCGGGATCGTCGGTAAAAATTGCAATTCGGCGCAATGGAAAAGATGCGGTAAAAGTTAGTCGCAGGGCGGCGGATCTGACTGGGCAAATTCCGCCGCCGGGAGGGAAGGTCGGCGAGAGTTACGCGCCGAACGACTGGTTTAACAGTGCATTGTCCAATTTGCCGGCACGGAAGCTTTTGCCGGATTCGACGGCGGTGACGATCACCACGGCCGGGCTGAACAACATTGCGTCGATTTTGAAGAAGTCGTATTCGTAGGCTTTAAAAATCTCGGCGAACGGTTTTCCGTAATCTTTGGAAGTCGAGCTCGGCAATTCTTTGGCCAATTTCTCGGCGGCCGCGTCGTCGCCTTTAACGAACAAATGCACCTGTCCGGCGAACAAAATCGCGTCGTTAGTCCGGCCCATGGCCTTGACGAAATTAGGGTGTGGCGGGCAGATCGGCGCGCTACCGGAGCCGTCGATGATGTTTTCCAACGGAAAGTGCAGGGCATGGGCCTTGTGCATCGCTACCTCCAGTACCCGTCCGACGACTTGTACGCCGCCGGCCAGACTGCTGGTCGGGGTTACGATGATCGTCAGTTTTTCCGGAGCTACGCCGCAGGCGGCCGCGACTTTTTCGACAATTTCTAGCGGCGGCACAGCATCGTTTTCGATCACCAGCACGGTCTGTTCGGCGCTGTCGCGGTATTCCAGTTCTTTATAAAGCTCCTCAACCGGCTCTACCGATCCATCCTTGACCTTGGTAGCCATCGCTCGGGCCGGGCCGGAACCCAGCGCATAATATTTGCCGTGCGACAAGCTCCAGCCGGCATATTGGCTACCGAGGCAGGACAATACCGGATTGGTGGCATGCACATTGATGGTCAGCGGCCAGCTCTCGGTGTAAGTGCTTTGCGAAATGGTCGCCGTGCCCATGCCACCCATGCAGATTTCGGTAATGATACGGCCTGCTTCCAATCCGCCGGGCACCTTAATACCTGCGTCGATGATGGTGCAACCGTTTTCGAGTTTCTCAATGCCCAATCTTAATTTGTCAGCGTTATCCAGCAGCTCCTGCACTAAGGGCTGTGAAAGTTGATTGACGCTCGCCTGATATTGCATGAATTAATAACCTGATTCTAAGAGAGTTTGAAGGATGGCCTGCCGTTGCCCCAATTGCTCGGCAACCTGCCGCGAATTTTTTCCGCCGGCAATAATACTGCATATCGGCTGGCCCACGCCAACAATCGAGCCTGCGACCGGCCGATCTACGGCCCAATCCGGCCAAATCACATGCGATTCGATCTTTTGTGCTTTAGTGGCGTAAATGGTTTGGTAAGCACGCGGTTCGGTGCTGATCTTGCCGGCGCAGATATCCGCAGACTCAAATACGGTCGCCAAGTGCCTCAGCAGTAACTCCTTGCCATAAAGCTGGGCGCTGGCGGAAATGCGCGGATTGATCTCCAATAGATGAATGCCTTTGGCGTCGAGCATGAAATCCAAAGTGTTGAGTCCGCGTAATCGGTATGCGGCTGCAAGTTTATTTGCTGCTTCAGTCACTTGATGACGGGTAGTGGCGGGCAGTTCTGCTTGGCTGCTGATGCCGCCAAAAACGAAACCATGTCCGGGGCTTGGCTCGACGCACCATTGGCGATTGAATCCGATCACTTCAATGTATTGGGCATGAGCTACAAATAGCACCGACATTGCCTGGCCGTCGATAAAACGTTGCCAATAGCCGTCCACGCCGGCTGAAGCCTGGTTGCGGCTTATTCCAATCCCACCGTAGCTGTGCCAGGGTTTAAAAATCCAGCCGTCGCCGGGGGATTTTGCTGCAAAGTCGACTGCCGGGTATGAGATGCCCAGTTTGTCCAACATTTCAAAGAAATAAGGTTTGTTTTGCGTGTTTTGGAACACCTCTGCGGAATTGCCAAATACGCGCTTATGTCCTTGCAAATGCGTTAACGTTTCCGGATGGGCTTCAAAGCCGCTGCCGTAAATCACCCCGTCTATGGCATGTTCTCTGAGTGCAGCGTGTACCGCTTCGCTAACGTGATTCCAAGCCAGGGAGGTGGTCTGGTATACCTGTCTTGCCATATCCAGTGTGTCTGCGTCGGCGTAACAATCGATGGCTACGACGTCGCAGCCGATGTCGGTGCACATCCTGGTCAGCATTCGCGCGGATTTTGCAATTGCCAACAAACACTTAGGGAAAATAGAGCGGGGCATGGTATCAGCTTGTTCGAGTCTGTCGTAAAAAATACTAGATTCCGCCGAAACTTTCTGAAATAATGCACGGCTATTGGAGAGCTGGCTGAGCGGTCGAAAGCGGCGGTCTTGAAAACCGTTGACGGCTTATACCCGTCCTGGGGTTCGAATCCCTAGCTCTCCGCCATTATTGAAAGGCCTTTGAATTTCAAAGGCCTTTTTCGTTTATAGCGCTATTAAATGGCGTTTCCTAAGTCCGTCTTGATTTGGCTGCGTTGGATATTTAGCGCGGTTCGGCTTGTTCAAACCATATCAAATTGGTGATTCAGTCGGCTCAAGATGCGTTTCATGTAATACCTGCTGATTTTCTGCCAAGAGACGTCGTTATCCACAAAGTTTAATTTGCGGGCCAGCAGGCTCGGGCTGTCGCCGGAATAAACGGTGATGCGTTTGATTAGAAGCGGGTTGCTATCGGGTTCTCGCCATCCGGGTTGTGTAGTGCATGCCAGCTTGTATCCCGCAAGCTTGGCTGCTGCTAACGAATCAGCGTTGAAGCGGCCGAAGGGGTAGGCCAGGCTGTTCACGGGCGCGGTCAAAAGTTGCTCCAGCAAGGTTTTGGCTTGGTCGAATTCTGCAAGTTGCTGGTCATGGTTAAGTAACGAAAGATCCGGGTGTGAGTGGGTGTGCGACGCGATTTCCATTCCCGCAGAATGCATTTCCAGCAATTGGCCCGGGTCGAGCATCCGGGTTTGCTGGGACTGTCCGCCCAGCCAATGCGCGTGGCCGCCGATACAGTCGGTAGTAATGAACCAAGATGCTTTCATGTCTCGTTCGACTAGGGGTAAAAAAGCCCCCTCGTAGTTGTCTTTATAACCGTCATCGAAGGTCAGAACTACGCTTTTCTCCGGCAGTAAATGCGGCTTATCCAGGTCTCTGAACAGAACGGTATTCCAACCGTTTTGCTTCAAGTATTTCAGGTGCTTGGCGAACAGGCTCGCCTCAATCGAATATACCGACTCCGGTTTTTCGCTCGGGGTGCCGTGGTACATCAACACGATGGGGCTGCGAATGTGGGGCATGGTTGAGGCTGTAAGAGGTCCAGGTTTTGGGGGGATGGATAAACGTGTCTTGCAAGCCTGCAAGTATAACAGGGAAGGCCGGCTTGGAAGTTTGCCGGCACCGTCACCGCGGGCGGGTTTCGATCCTTGTTGGGGGGAAAATTGCGCGCAAATAACCAAGCGCTTTACTTGGTTATTAAATAAGACTAAAATGGTCCCCATTGTGGAGGGTGCGGATGTTGCGATTGAGCAAGCTGACTGATTATGCAACGGTAATCCTGAGTCATATGGCTCGGGAATCGGGTCGTTTGCACGGAACGTTCGAATTGGCCGAGGTTACCGGCATCGCTCAGCCGACCGTCAGTAAGATATTGAAAACACTAATGAAGGCTCAAGTCGTGGTTTCGGTGCGCGGAGCTAAAGGCGGATACGCCTTGGCGCGAGAGCCGGACAGAATTACCGTTGCTGCCATTATCGGCGCACTGGAGGGGCCGATAGCTTTGACCGAGTGCAGTGCTTCACATAAGGGCTGCGACCAAGCCAGCGGTTGCCGAATACAAGGCAACTGGCATTTGATAAATCAAAAAATCGCCAATGCGTTGGAATCGATTACGCTGGCAGACATGGTGTTGCCGTTTAAACCGCCGGAAGAAGTGTATATTCCGGTCAATCAACTGTTTCGATAAAAGTACTAAAGCCTATGTCCACCTCCGCTAAAGAAATCGAAAACCTGATCAGCCAGGAATACAAACAAGGCTTCGTCACCGAGTTGGAAGCCGATACCTTTCCGCCGGGATTGGACGAAGACGTTATCCGTCGTCTGTCCAAAGTTAAAAACGAACCGGAATTCATGCTTGAATACCGGCTAAAGGCGTTTCGCCATTGGCAAACCATGAGCGAACCGGACTGGGCACAACTAAAGATCGATCCGATCGACTACCAAGCCATCAGCTATTACTCGGCGCCTAAGTCCAAAAAAGATAAGCCCAAAAGTCTGGACGAAGTCGATCCGGAATTGCTGGAAACTTACAAAAAACTTGGGATTCCGCTGGATGAACAAGAGCGGCTGGCCGGAATCGCGGTTGACGCGGTGTTCGACAGCGTATCGGTCGCCACCACCTTTAAAGGCAAGCTCAAAGAGGCCGGGGTGATTTTTTGCCCGATTTCCGAAGCGCTACAGGAGCACCCTGAACTGGTCAAACAATACCTCGGTAGCGTCGTACCGGTTGGCGATAACTTTTTCGCCGCATTGAACTCGGCAGTGTTTACCGACGGTTCCTTCGTTTACATCCCCAAAGGTGTGCGTTGTCCGATGGAATTATCGACCTATTTCCGCATCAACGCCGCCAACACCGGCCAGTTCGAACGCACCTTAATCATTGCCGACGAAGGCTCGCACGTGTCCTATCTGGAAGGCTGCACCGCGCCGATGCGCGATGAAAACCAGTTGCATGCTGCCGTGGTGGAATTGGTCGCGTTGGACAACGCCCAGATCAAATATTCCACTGTACAAAACTGGTATCCCGGCGACAAAGACGGCGTCGGCGGTATCTACAACTTCGTCACCAAGCGCGCCGAATGTCGGGGTCGTAACTCCAAGGTATCGTGGACCCAGGTGGAAACCGGCTCGGCGATCACCTGGAAGTACCCGAGCTGCGTGTTGTTGGGCGACGATTCGGTCGGGGAGTTTTACTCGGTAGCCTTGACCAACAATCTCCAACAGGCCGACACCGGCACCAAGATGATCCATATCGGCAAAAACACCCGCAGCACCATCGTGTCCAAGGGTATTTCCGCCGGCAAAGCGCAGAACACCTATCGCGGTTTGGTCAAGGTCGCCAAATCCGCCGAAAACGCCCGCAACCATACTCAGTGCGATTCGCTGCTGGTCGGCGATAAATGCGGCGCGCATACCTTTCCGTATGTCGAGGTCAAACAACCGTCGGCCCAGATCGAACACGAAGCGACCACCTCGAAAATCAGCGAAGACCAATTGTTCTTTTGTCAGCAGCGCGGCTTGTCGGCGGAAGACGCGGTGTCGATGATCGTGAATGGGTTTTGTAAGGAAGTGTTTAAGGAATTGCCGATGGAGTTTGCGGTGGAGGCGCAGGCGTTGTTGGGGATTAGTCTGGAAGGGGCGGTTGGTTAAAAGGTTTTTCGTTCCATCTCCCTCAGGGAGAGGGCTAGGGTGAGGGCGATTTTAAGGTGTCGCTATCGCGACGGTTTGTTTTAGAGTCGGGTCTCGGCCCGACGGCCGAGTAACTTTTCTTTGTTTGGCCAAAGAAAAGTCACCAAAATAAAAGCCACCCGGAATTCCGCCTTAATCCTACGCGTCTCGTTTTTGGCGAGGGTTTTCGAAAGGGCCATCCTTGGCCCTCCGAAAACGAGCGGCATCCCTGCCGCTCCCCTGCGGGCCGATCTCGCCAAAAGCTGCGATGCTCGGGGCGGAATAACGGGAACAACCCCCTCGTGAGATTGAAAGTATTTGGATGAATTGGATGTAAGATGTTTTTAGCGATATAGGAGTTTATCGTGATTGTATTTTTAGAAAATAATTGGCTTTCAATTGTTTCTATTTTGATCGGTATTATTGTTTCGTATGTTTTTTATAAGTTTCAAAAAAATGATTCGATATCTGCATCTGTCGAGAGAAAACGACATGCCACTGATGAGTTAATTGATCTGGTCGAAAGTTACATAATTAATAAACAACAATTCTCTGAAGACATTATTGAAAATCTCATTGCGGCAGCTGAACGTAGCTATTCAGTAAACTTGAGAGCTAGCTGCACTGCGATTTCTATTCTTCAAGATGTGGCTTTTAGACTTCAGCGTAGTCGGCATTTGGATTTGAAACAAAAGGCCGAGTATTCGGAGAAAATTAATCAGTCAATTTTAGAAATCAGAGAACAATCTAAGCCGATTCATTCAGTCATGTTTGATTTTGAAATTAAAGATAAATTTTTTGAGCTAGCGCGTTATCTGGAGCCGGGAAGTGAGACAGAGGCAAACGAATTGTTTGAGCAGATAATGGAGCTTGTTGATAAGCATGTGGCTACCTCATTAGACAGTTATCAAACGGATGCCAGTTTCAAGCGTCTACGGGTAATTACCTCGGTGTTAATGGGTTCTGTTGTGTCCCTCGTTGCTTTTGGTATTGGAATTAAATTGGTGCCAGATTTAAATGCCTTAGATAGTATAAAAAGATTTATATCAGTTTTTGTTCCGGCGGTTCTATTAGCTGGTGGAGTATCACTAGCTATTGAGGCGATTGGTTTTTATCGTAAGAGAAGGAGTAAATCGCTTAGGTCTGAGTAGCAAAGCATAATCGGACCTAATCAGATTTTTGAAATTTTAAATACGGGGATGTTTTTCCCCGTATGCCGCGCCGAGCACCGGAGCTTTTGAACGGATCAGTCCGTAGGGGCGCCGCAAGGATGCGGCGCGTTGCCGAAGGGGCAGGAAGCCCCTTTCGGCAACCCCGTTCAAAAGCGAGGAGCGCAGGGAATAAGCGGCATCCGGGTGTCTTTTCTTTTGGATACTTTTCTTTGGACAAGCAAAGAAAAGTATCTCGCCTGTCGGTGCGAGAACCGACTTACAAAACGCCGTCGCGTCAGCGACACAAATTAAAGATTTAAATGCTGGGTTTCGCGTTGCTCTACCCAGCCTACATTTTAAAAACTTAGGTAAAAAACGTATGCTCAGCATAAAAAATCTCCACGTCACCATCAACGACAAACCCATATTAAAAGGTCTAACCCTGGACATAAACCCAGGGGAAGTTCACGCCATCATGGGCCCTAACGGCGCCGGCAAGAGCACCTTGTCGCACGTGCTGTCAGGCAAACCCGGTTACAGCGTCACTGAAGGCAGCGTGACTTACGACGGGAAGGATTTGCTGGATATGGACCCGGAAATCCGCGCCCGCGAAGGGGTGTTTTTAGCGTTCCAATATCCGGTCGAGATTCCCGGCGTCAGCAATATTTATCTATTGAAGGCGGCCCTGAATGCGATGCGCAAGCACAAGGGCCTGCCGGAAGTCGATGCGATGGATTTTCTGACCATCGTCAAAAGCAAGGTCAAGTTGTTGCAGATGGACGAGAAATTTTTGTACCGCGCGGTCAACGAAGGTTTTTCCGGCGGCGAGAAGAAGCGTAACGAGATTTTGCAGGCAGCAGTGCTGGAGCCGAGATTGTGCATCCTCGACGAGACCGATTCCGGCCTGGACATTGACGCGTTGCGGATTGTGTCCGACGGCGTCAATTCGCTACGTGCCGCCGAGCGCTCGTTCTTGATGATCACCCATTATCAACGCCTGCTGGATTACATCAAACCCGACGTGGTGCACGTCCTTGCCGACGGCAAGATCGTCAAGTCCGGCGGGCCGGAGCTGGCGTTGGAGCTGGAAGAAAAAGGTTACAGCTGGCTGGAAGGGCAAGCCGCATGATCGCCGCCGAACAATCAGCTTATTCTTATTTGGCGGCCTATCAAGACTTGGCACCGTCGTTGCCGGGTGTCGATCTGCCATGGTTGCAGCAACTGCGTGCCGAAGGTTTGGCTGCGTTTGCCGAGCGCGGTTTTCCCAATATTCGCGAGGAAGAATGGCGCTACACCAATCTGTCGGCGTTGAACAAAACCGTGTTCGCGCCGGTTGCTGAACAGGGCATTGACGAGGCTTGGTTACAGTCATACCGCCTGAAAGACGCTTATAGCGTGGTGTTGGTTAACGGTCGCTATGTTGCCGGTTTGTCGGCTTTGTCCGGTTTGAACGACGGCGTCAGCGTGCGCAGTTTGGCCGAGGTGCTATTTCAAAATCCGGATTTGGTCGCCGGCAAATTGGGTCAAGCGGTTGCCGCTAGCGAACACAATCTGGTCGCGTTCAACACCGCCTGGTTCGCCGATGGTGTCGTGATCGAGGTTGCCGCCAAGCAGCAATTGGATAAACCGTTGCAGATTCTGCACGTGGTGACCGAGGCCAACGCGCTGGCCGTCAGCCGCAATCTGTTCCTCGTCAACGACCAGGCCGAAGCGGAAATCATCGAAACTTACGTCGGCAGTGCCGACAGCTATTTCACGGTGTCCGTCAACGAATGTCTGTTGGGCCGCAACGCCGGTTTGACTTTGTACAAAGCGCAATTGGAAGCCGCCAAGGCGCAGCACTTTGGCGGTACTTACGTCAAACAAGCGCCGGATAGCCGTTTTGCTCACCACAATTTTGCACTCGGCAGTTTGCTGGCGCGTAGCGATATTCATAGCGATCTGGACAAAGCGTCGGAATGCAGCTTGAACGGCTTGTTCGTCGCCAGCGGCCGCCAGCATTTGGACAATCACACGCGCATCAATCATTTGCAGCCGCACGGTATCAGCCGCGAGTTTTATAAAGGTGTGCTGGATAACAAGGCGCGTGGTGTGTTTCAGGGTCGGGTAGTCGTTGCGGAAGGCGCGCAACACACCGATTCGGAAATGAATAACCGCAATTTGTTGCTATCGGCCGATGCTGAGGTCGATACCAAACCGCAACTGGAAATTTACAACGACGATGTCAAATGCTCGCACGGCGTCACTGTCGGCCAGTTGGAAGAAAAGTCGGTGTTTTATCTGCAATCGCGCGGCGTCGATGCGGAAACCGCACGAAACATTTTGACCTTCGCTTTTGCCAATGAAATGGCGGATAAGGTGGAGAATGCCGAGTTGAAGGGCTTGCTATTGCAGGAGTTATTGGCGCGGTTTCCGGCGATGAGTTTGTAGGACCAACGTCTATAAGATGTCGGCGACCCGAACCTGAATCTCCGGCAGAGCAACCAGATTGACAGTGTCTGCCTTGGCTAACGTCGTTTGCTCCTGGTAATCGCCATCGTCGGGTTGCCGGTAGATTTCCAGGCAGTTGTCGATCAGATTGACGATCCAATACTCGGGGATTTGGTGGGTGGCGTACAAACGGCGTTTTTGCTCGCGGTCGAAACGTAGCGTGCTGTCGGAAACTTCGATCAGCAATAGCACATCGCCAGCCTTGGGGTGTCGGGTGGTGTAAAAATCGGGGTCGGGTTTTAGCAATAAAAAATCCGGTTCCGGTTCGGACAGGTCGCCAAGTTGAACGGGATTTTGCGAATTGACAATGGCTCGGCCTTGAACGCGCAGCGTTAAGGCATGAATGAGTCGGGCAACATGCCCGGCATGATTAAAGCCAATCGGTGCCATATGCAAAATTTCTCCTTCGATCAGTTCCAGGCGCGCTTCAGGCGGAAAAATCCCGGCCTCGCCCATGCGATGCCACTCGGCGATGTCGGTGAGGTGTTTTTGCGGGAAAACGGCGACCATAGTTTTATCCAATGAACGAATCGACTGAATCGATTCTAGTGTTTAGAAAAGACGAAATCAATTAAACCAAACAGTTAGCGATGAGCACATTTCCAATCGAACACATCCGCGCCGACTTCCCCATCCTCGGTGAAAAGATCCGCAATAAACCCCTGGTTTATCTGGACAATGCCGCAAGCTGCCAAAAGCCGCAAGCGGTGATCGATGCCATCGTGCATACCTATAGCCACGAGTACGCCAACATCCATCGCGGTGTGCACACGCTCAGCGTCAAGGCCACGGATCGCTTCGAGGCGGCGCGGGAAAAAGTCAGGGCGTTCCTCAACGCCAACAGCGAAAAAGAAATCATCTTCGTGCGCGGTGCCACCGAAGCGATCAATCTGGTTGCGCAGAGTTACGGCAAGTCGCATCTGAAAGCCGGCGACGAAATCGTGATTAGTGCGATGGAACATCACGCCAACATCGTGCCTTGGCAGATGCTGTGCCAGCAGATCGGCAGCGTTTTAAGAGTCGTGCCGATCAATCAGCAAGGCGAATTGCTGTTCGATGAGTTCGAGAAGCTATTGAACGCCAACACTAAGTTGGTCGCCATCACTCACATGTCCAACGCGCTGGGTAGTATCAATCCGGTCGAGAAAATCATCGCAGCCGCCCACGCCAAAGATATTCCGGTGTTGCTGGACGGCGCTCAGGCGATTCCGCATATGCCGGTTGATGTCCAGGCGCTGGATTGCGATTTTTACGTATTTTCCGGCCACAAACTCTACGGCCCGTCCGGCACCGGCGTGTTGTACGGCAAGCAAGCCCTGCTGGAAGCAATGCCGCCGTATCAAGGCGGTGGCGACATGATTCGGCAAGTGACCTTCGAAAAGACTACCTACGCCGGACTGCCGCACAAGTTCGAAGCCGGTACCCCGGCGATTGCCGAAATCATCGGGCTGGGTGCCGCGATTGACTACGTCAGCGCGATTGGCATGGACAACATTGCCGCTTACGAGGCTGAATTGCTGGATTACGCCACCGAGCAAGCCCGGCAAATCAAAGGCCTGAATATCATCGGCCAGGCCGAGCATAAGGGCGGCATCCTGTCGTTCACGCTGGACCACATCCACCCGCACGACATAGGCACCATGCTGGACAGCTTGGGTATCGCCGTGCGCGCCGGTCATCATTGCGCGATGCCGGTCATGGATTTTTACGGCGTGCCGGCCACGGCGCGCGCGTCATTTGCCATGTACAATACCCGGCAAGAAATCGATATTTTGATGCAAGGCATCAAGTCCCTAATTGAGGTGTTTGGCTAATGTTTGACGAATTACGCGACCTATACCAAGAGGTCATCTTCGACCACAACCGCAACCCGCGCAATTTCCGCATCATGGACGATGCTAATCGGCGGGTGGACGGTTTTAATCCGCTGTGCGGCGACAAGCTCACCTTGTTTTTGAAAATCGGCGGCGACCACGTGATCCAGGATGCCAGTTTCCAAGGCTCCGGCTGCGCGATTTCCACCGCGTCGGTGTCGCTGATGACCGAAATTATCAAGGGCATGAGCGAAGCCGAAGCCGAAGCCTTGTTCAAGCAGTTCCACGAAATGACCACCGGCAAGACCGAGGACATCAACCTGGAAGCGATCGGCAAGCTGGCGGTATTGGCCGGCGTGCGCGAATATCCGGCGAGGGTCAAATGTGCGACCTTGGCCTGGCATACGCTGGATGCGGCGTTGAAGAATCAACAGGAAGCCGTTTCCACGGAATAGTGTCTGGGCACAAACTCGCCGTATTGCGCGGCGACGCGCTCCGCGACGCCAGGCTGGCGCAGCATTTGGCTGTCGACCTGGTGGACTTGGAACAAGCGTTGGCCGGTGATGGCGATATTTTTTTGGCTTACCGAGACGGTTGTCTAAAACTGCTGGACCGACAAAACCTGAAAAAAGGTGGGCTGGCGGTCGAAGTCGATCCCCGCCCCGGCGAACAGCATTCCTATCCCGCCCCGAAAAAAGATTTGCTGGCGCAGGCGGTTGGTAAGAAAAGCCATACCGTGGTCGATGCTACCTGCGGTTGGGCCCAAGACAGTCTGGTCTTGTTTCGGATGGGTTATCAAGTCACCTGCATCGAGCGTTCGCCAGTAATGGCGGCGTTGATTGCAGATGGTTTCGAACGCTTGGCGCAAAAGGATTGGGTGCTGCGCCGCGAATTGCAACCACCGCTACTGCTAGTCGGAAACGCCATCGAGTTAATGGCGAACCTGCCGGAAGCGCCGGACTGCATTTATCTGGATCCGATGTTCCCGGTGAAGCGCAAGCAATCGGCGGCGACCCGCAAGTCAATGGCTATGCTGCGCGATATTCTCGGCGATGATCTGGATCGGCAACAATTGTTCGATGCGGCCTGGGCCGCGACCGGCAAACGGGTGGTCGTCAAAAGTCCGGATTACGCCGAGTCGCTGGGCGGCAAACCAAACGAGAGTTTGCAGGGCAAACTGCTCCGTTACGATGTGTATTTGAAATAGACGAAAGTCGTTTTACCCAACAAGCGAGAACAGCATGGCAGAGTGGATCGATGTACTGGCGGCCTCGGCGCTGGCCGATGGCGAACATGTGGTGGTGGATGTCGACGGCGACGATGTTGCCGTGTTCAACATCGGCGGCGAGTTTTACGCCATTGCCGATGTCTGCACCCACGACGGCGCCGAGATCGCCAGCGGCGAACTGGACGGCGACGAAATCGTCTGTCCGCGTCACGGCGCCCGGTTTTGCGTCAAGACCGGCCAGGTTAAATGCGCGCCGGCTTACGAGGATGTCGCCACGTTTCCGGTGCGGGTCGAGGCCGGTCGGCTCCAGGTCGCCGCGCCGGAATGAGGCGAGCCGAAATGGCTGGTTGTCAAACCAACATATAGCCGACGCTACCGGCCAAAAAGGCGAATTCCACCGCCAACAACTGCGTTTTCTGCAACACCGGCAACATCTCCCAGTAGCTTTGCCAGCGTTCCCGCAAGCGCACGTAGCATTCTATGCAGTAGCGTTTGGCCCGCTTCAACCAGATCGGCAAATGCCGGACGATCCGGTACAAAATGCCGGCAGCGATGGCGCAACTGCTGTAAAACACGATCATTTGCGCCTGGAACTTGCTGAAACCGAAAACGTGCGTCAACAACTCTTCAATGGCAAAGGCTAAGCTTTCGTAAACGGTATGAACCGCCACGCCGAAAAAGTGCAAAGTTTCGACAGGGAATTTGACGCAGACGATTAACCCGCCGACCAACACCAAAGTCTTAACTACCGTTGTTCTAGAAAAATCGGCTCTATCAAACTTTCTAATCATACTCATCACCTCATTGTGAGTAATCCAAAGGTGCGGCGACCGCGGCCTGAAAGTCGGCATGGGCCTTGAACAGGCTGGCTGCCGCATCGGCGGCTTGCAGCGTCGCGTCGCCGCTGGCTATTTCACGTAGATTGACAAATAACAAAGTCGTTTCACCCCATTCGAAGCGAGTGCGTTCCCCTTCCTCCAACTGACGGGCCGCTTGCCGCTGCTGTTCGCTCAGCGTTAGCCGTTGGCGGGCGGCGTTCAAGGCTGACAGCACATCCTTCACTTCAGCATTGATCCTGTCCTCGGTGCCGGTACGCTCCCAGCGCAGACGCTTTAAATTCGCCGCTGCCGTTTGCGCCCGACCGCCGGCGACCCGTTGTTGTAGCGGTATATCGACATTCAAACCCAGATAGAGTTCGTCGCGGTTCAATTTTTCTTTGGCATAACCGATATCGCTGGCGCCCATCACCGAGAAATCCACGGCCGGATTGCGCTGGTTGTTTTGCAAAGCCAGTTCGGTCTCGGTCTGCTGACTCTGCAATTCCAAACGTTTCAATTCCGGCCGTTGGCTGCGGGCCAAATGAGCGGCGTTTTCGAAATCCGCTTCAATTTTCGGCTCGCGTTCCGGAAAGCCGCTCGGCAGCAACTCGTCGGTGGGCAATTGCGGTTGGCCGTCGGCGTCGCGCCAATACAAAGACAATTGAATCGCGCTTTGCTCCAGCATACGTTTGGCGGCAACCAGTCGCTCGCGGCGCTCGATGATGGCCCGCTGGTTGTCTAGCGCTTCGAAATCCGGAATATCGCCGGCAGCGACTCGCTGCAGAATGCCGTCGTTACGCTGTTCGGCAATTTGCAGCAGTTGCGCCGCGGTGCGGGCGCGCAGACCGGCCAAGACCCAGTCCCAATAGCGGTGGCTGGCCTGGCGGCGCACTTCCAATAAAACCTGATCGAACTCGTGGTTGGCGATCAATTTGCCGAGTTCGGCCTGTTGCAAACTGGCGCGGCGGCGGTCGATCTCGCGGTTGCGCCACAACGGGATGTTGACGCCGATTCGCGCCTCACCGTCGTCGGCAGTCTGGCTTTTGCCTTCGTAGACCGGATATTGGCCGGTGCCGCGCCGCCAGCCGCCGAAAAAAGTCGCGCCCCAAAGGGGCGTCGGTTGTTCGATCACCACATCGTAATTGCGACTCTCGTACATGCCGGCCACCGACCAGCGGTTTTGCGATTTCAATAAGGTATCGAAGCCGCCTTCTGCGGTTTGCAGCTCGCCGTCGGCGACTTGCTTACGCTGCTCCGCCGCCAGTAAGCCTGGAAACGCCCGCAAAGCCGCGTCCAACACTTCCGCCAAAGCCAGCGGCCGCGGTGCGGGCGCTGGCTCCGCCGAGGCCAGCAGCGGCAACCAGACTAAGATCAGAATCGCTGCTCTGGTTTTCATTCTTTTTTCTCGCCACTATCGGCTTTCTTGTCATCGCCTTTACCGGCGTCCTTGACTTCGGGCTCCGGCAATACCAGCGGCGGGAAGCCGTTGAAGATCCGCCACAATTCGTAGCCCAGCGTGACTTGGCCGAGCAAGACCCAACCGTTGACCCTTACGCCTTGGCGGAGAAAGCGCACTTCCGGCCAAGGAATGTCGTCCGGATCGGGTTGCACCAGGATCCGAAAATGCCCCTTGCCGTCGTCGGTGGCGTCGATCAGCACTACCTGGCCGCCAAACGAACCGATCGAAAATTCGGGCCAGCCACCGAACTGGATGGCGGGATAACCTTCAAATTGCAGCCGTACCTTGCTGCCGGAGACGATCAGCGGCAGGTCGTTGCCGTCGACCCATAATTCCACTGCACGCTGGTCGGTGTCCGGCACCAGGATCGCCAGCGGCTGGCCGGCCTTGACCATTTCCGCATTCGGGTTGGCCAGCAAGCGCAATACCGTACCGTCGCGCGGTGCGGTGATGGTTTGGGTTTGCTGACGAGCCAGGCGGGTTTCCACCTTGAGTAAGTCGGCGCGCAAATAATTTTGGTCTTCGATGGCCTTATTCAGCTCGGCGCGGGCTTTTTCGACGCTGGCCGTGGTGTCGGCGGTCAATTTGCGCAGATCGGCGCCCACCGCGTCGACTTCGCTCTTGGATGCCGCCAGTGCAGCGTGGGCGCGGTCGAGATCGGCGCTACGTTGTGCCATTTCCAGTTGCGCCAGCTCCAGTGTCCGCCGCGAGGCCAGACCTTTGTCTTGCAATGTCTGTTGGCGGGTCAAATTCAACGACGATGTCAAGCGGGCTGCACTGGCGGCTTCGGCGCCTTGCGCGGCTTGGCGTTGGCGTTGGCGAGCCATTTCCAGTCGCGATTCGGCTGCGGCCAGGGCTTGGGGTCGAGCCTGTTCGGCCATGCGCAATTGTTCCCGAAAGGTTTCCACCCGGTTGTCGATCGCGGTTTGCCGGCCGAGCAAGGCCTGGCGTTCGCTCTCCAGCCGTTGCAGCAGCAGCGGGTCGTTGTCGCGTAACTCGGCGAGCACTTCGCCGGCCTTGACCCTGCTGCCTTCCTTGACCAGCCAGCGCGAGATGCGGCCTTCCACCGGAGCGCCTACGGTTTGTTGGCGGTCGCCGGGGATATAGGCGACGACGCGGCCGATACCGCGTACGTTCTGCTGCCACGGCGTCAGTAGCAGCAGGATCAGCAGCACGAGTAGCAGCAACAACAAGGAACGGGCGATTTTGCCGGCGATCGGCGCGGTGATCGCGTCGCGCAAATCGCCCAATCCGGTGTTGGCTAGCCAGTCATCGGTGTTGCTGTGCATATCATTCTCCCTTGGTATCGTTTTCGACCAAACGGCCATCGGCCAGCATGACTTGGCGCCGAAAGTGCGCCAACACCAGCGGCTCGTGGCTGACGACCAGTAAAGTCCATGGCGCATTGGGCGCCGTTAATGCTTCGAGCAGAACCGGCAGATAACGAGTGTCGATGCGGTCCAGAGCCTTGTCGATCAACAACAAGTTAGGGTTGCCGGCGATGGCCCGTGCCAGGGTCAGTCGTAATGCTTGTTCGTCGTTCAGCGGGCCGCCTTGCGGACAAAGTTCGGTCTGCATGCCCTCGGGCAGCGCCGAAACCGTCTCCAGCAGGCCGACTTGTTCCAGGGCTTGGCGAAGCTTTACCAACGGTAAATCACGTCCCAGGCTCAGGTTCTCGGCAATTGTCGCTTCTACCAGCTCGGTATGGCGAACCAGAGAGACGTGGTCGCGTAATTGGCCCAGGTTCAAATCCCGTAAGTCATGGCCGTTCAACAAGATCTGGCCGGCGCTCGGAGTGCGCAGGCCGCAGATGGTATCCAGCAAGCTACCGCGTTCGGCGCCGGTGCTTATCGCCAGTTTGTCGCCGGCAGCTAAAAGCAAATCCAGACCGTTGGCGCCGTCGCAGTAAGGGCTGTCCGGCAAACAGAGTTGGCGGATTTCCAGCCGGTAGGCAGACTCGGTAATTTCCGGTTGTCCGTCTTGCGCCGTTTCTTGTGGTAGATCCAGCAAATAGCCGATCTTGTCGACGCTGGCGACCAGTTCATAGAAGTTATCCAGGTTTTTGCCGAGTCGGGTCAGGCCGTAGACCATGGCGTTGACCACCAACTCGGCGGCAATCAACTGGCCCAGGCTGAGCTGGCGTTCGATCACCATCCAGCCGCCCATGCCCAATAAGGCGGTGTTGGCCAGGGTATGCAACACCAGAGCGCCTATGTTCTGCCTGGACAGAATTCGGAAGTGAGCAACGCAGGCTTCGAGGTAGTGGTGGGCGAACTTTTCGGTTTGCTGGTCGACGAACTCGGCGCCAGCCCGGCTTTTGCCGAGCAAGGGATTGGCGGCGATATTTTCCAGCCAGGCGGCGGCCGCGTATTTGGCTTTGGATTGTTCGATCGCGGTCGGAATCCCGCGTTTGCCCATCACGAACAGAATCAAGTACAGGGCTGCGACCAGGAATAAATCGAAGGCCAGTAGCAAAGGGTGGTAAAACGCCAGCAATATCATGCCGATCAGCGTTTGCAGCAGATAACCTAGGGTTTCCAGCAGCAAGGATGCGGCGGTCTTTTGCAGCGAGACCACGTCGAAGAAGCGATTGGCCAGCTCCGGCAAGTACTGGTGGTCGCGCACCGACATCACAGCGTTGCGTAAGCGTTGGGCCGATGTACCGAATAAGCGTACGAACAGCCGCCGCTGTAGCATCTCCACGACGTAAAACTGTAGCGCCACCAGAGTATTGCTGAATGACAGCAATACCAGCAGGATTAGCGTCAATACCACCAGGGGTTGCAACAGCGCGCCGAAGGCGATGGTGTTTACCAGTGCCTGTACCGCGATCGGCGTGGCCAGCGACATCAAACCGATACCGACGCCGTAGGCCAGCAACGAGCCAATGTCCTCGCGTTCGGCCAGCATGAGCTGTTTCAGGCGGTGTAGCGGATTTGATGTAGCCATAGTGTTCTCCGTAACGGACTAGCAAGATTAGCCGGTATTGCGCATACCGGCCGCGATAGCGTTGATGGTACGTAGCAATGGCTTCATCGCGGCTATTTCTTCGCCATTGTCTTCCGTTTGTCTGACCGCCTTGAGCAGATCGGCCTGCAAAAAGTTCAAGGGACCCAGATAATCGTTGCGCCGATGTAAAGAAGCAGCCAGCTCCGGATTATCGGCCAGCAGTTTGTCGCTTTCGGCAATTTCCAGAATCCAGTCCACGCAACGGCGGTGCTCGGCGGCGATCAAGCCATGGATACGCTTGCCGACTTCCGGATCGGCGCACAAGGCGGCGTACTCGCGGGCGATGTCCATATCCGATTTGCTTAATGCCATCTGCGCGTTGCTCAGCAGATTCCGGAAGAACGGCCAGGTGCAGTATAACTCGCTCAGAGTTTTCAGCCGCTCCGGTTTGCCGGCGCACCAATTTTCCAGGCTGGAGCCGATACCGTACCAGGCCGGGAAGGTCTGCCGGGATTGGGCCCAGGCGAAGACCCAGGCGATGGCCCGCACCGATTTTTTCGAGCGATCCTGCTTTTTCCGGTGCGACGGCCGCGAGCCGATGTTGAGTTGACCGATTTCGGTGACCGGCGTGGTTTCGTAAAAATAGTCCAGGAAACCGGGCGTATGTTCGGTCAATTGCCGATAGCCGCGCTCGCCCAGGGCAGCCAGTTCGCTCATGATCGCCAGCGATTCGGCCCGGTCCGGGGCGACCGGCTGCACCAGGCTGACGCTGGCTTTCATCAAGCCGGTGATGCCCATGGTCAGTTCGTAGACCGCGGTTTCCATATTGTTGTAGCGGTAGAATAACACTTCGCCTTGCTCGGTGAATTTAATCTGGCCGCGCACGGTAGCCGGCGGTTGCGCAAGAATCGCCTGGTGGGTGGGGCCGCCGCCGCGGCCGACGGTGCCGCCGCGGCCGTGGAATAAACGACAGGGGATGCCTTCGCTGTCGCTGATTTCCATGACCAGTTGCTGAGCCCGGTAGAGGCCCCAGGCCGAGGCTAGAATGCCGCCGTCCTTGCAGGAATCGGAATAGCCCAACATCACTTCCTGACGCTGGCCGTAAGCCTGTTGCAACGCGCGGTAGACCGGCTGCGCCAGTAAGGTGCGCAAAACTGTGTCGATATGGCTTAAATCTTCGATAGTCTCGAATAAGGGTGACACGCCGACATGGCAATACCAACGGCCGCCGATGCGGCCGGCCAGGCCGGTTTGTGCGGCTAACAGCAAGACCTCCATGATGTGGCTGGCCGAGTGGGTCATCGAAATCACGTAGCGGCTGAAACAGTCGGCGCCGATTTCCCGGCGCATGTCGGCCATGACTTGAAACACTTCCAGCGTTTCCCGTGTGGCGTCGCTCACCAGCCGATTGTCGTAGCTCAAGCTGCCGGGCGCGGCGATCGCTTCGCCCAACAATTGCAAGCGTTCCGATTCTTGCAGGCTGTGGTAGTCGATTTGCAACGCCAGGGTAAATATTTCCGCCACCGCATCGCTATGCCGAGTCGATTCCTGGCGCACGTCAAGCTGCATCAGATGGAAGCCGAAGGTCTCGACCAGCCGGATCAAGTCCAGCAGCTCCAGGTCGGCTACCGCTTGATCGCCGTGGCTGATCAATGACTCGCGGATCAGCCGCAAATCGGCTAAGAATTGCGGGGCGCCGGCGTAGGCGTGAATATCGCTGGCGCCCGACGTTTGCTCGATGCGCTGTTCGACCCGGTTCAATGCCGCTTCCAGCCGGTATTTCATTAAGCTTAATTTGTGGCGGTAGGGTTCTTGGCGGCAGCTGAGTTCCAATGGAATTGCAACGTCGCCCAGCAGCTCGCGTTCGTGTTGCAGGCTTTGCAAAAACGCTGCAGTGGGTTGGCACAAGCCGTACGAATAAGACAGTTGTTCGCGTAGCGCGGCGACCCGGGCGATGTAGGCTTGCAAGACGGTGCGGGTCTGCATCCGCAAAGCCAGCGCGGTGGTTTCCGGTTTGACGTTAGGGTTGCCGTCGCGGTCGCCGCCGATCCAGGAACCAAAGCTGAGGAAATTGGGGATTTTGACCGCGGCCGCGTCGGCGCCGTAGACGTCATGCAGGGCGCGCTGGAAATTGCGGTACACCCGGGCGGTGGCTTCGAACAACGACAGCGGAAAGTAATACAAGCCGGCGTCGATCTCGTCGACTACGCCCATGCCGCGGGCGCGTACCTCGTCGGTCTTCCACAGCAATTGGATCTGGCTGTGCAGCCGCTCCAGCACTTCGGCCCGGAAATAACCTTTCAACCGCGGGTCGTCGAGTTTCTCGTGGCTCAGAAAGATGTTGCGTAATGCGCCGCGAACCGCCCGCCGCTTGGCTTCGGTCGGATGCGCGGTCATCACCGGCATATAGCTCAAATTATCGAGTAAACATTGCAATTGGCCGACATCGACGCCGGCCTGACGCAAATTCAGTAAGGTATCGTGGAACGAGCCCGGCCAAAAGTGCTTGTCGTTTTCGGCCAGGCGCCGGCGCTGGTGCAAGTTGGCTGATTCCTCAGCGATGTTGAGCAGACTGAAGAACATGCTGAAGGCGCGGATCACTTCGGTTTGCGCCTCGGGCGGCAGCTTGTTCAGCGTGTCCGATAACTGTCGGCGGCGGCTGGCGCTATTGTCGCGCTGTAACGCAGCGAATTGGCGTTGCAGTTGCTCGACCATGCCGGAGATGTTGGGGCCGGCTTCGGTCTTAAGTACTTGCGCCAGAATTTGTTTCAGTAAGCGGAAGTTGCTGCGCAGGGCTTTGTCGTCGTATGTCTGGGCGGTGGTCATGGGTAGTCTCGCAAAAAATTTGTCTTGACCAAAAGATATGCCTTGTTAAAAAAATAGTAAAATCGGATAAATAAATTTATTTCATAGAAAATAACGATGTATTAAGGCCGTGGATCGAATCAATTACCAGCATCTTTACTATTTTTGGGTCGTTGCTAAACATGGCAGCATCAGTGCCGCCTGCGAGGTATTGCATTTGGCCCAGCCTACCATCAGCGGCCAATTGGCGATATTCGAACAGGCCGTAGGCTGCCAATTGTTCGTCAAACAGGGGCGGAAATTGGTATTGAGCGATACCGGGCGTGCGGTATTTCACTATGCGGAGGAGATATTCAGTCTGGGGCGCGAGTTGACGCACATGCTGAAAGGCGGCGGCGGCCGCGGCATGCGCCTGAATCTGGGTATCAGCGATGCATTGCCTAAATTGTTGTCTTACTGTTTGGTCGAGCCTTTATTGCGGATGGCCGAGCCGGTTCAGATCCATTGTCTGGAGGACAAGACCGAGCGTCTGCTGGCGGAGCTGGCCCTGCACGGCGTGGATCTGGTGTTGTGCGACGTACCGGCCACGCCGGCCAGCGGTGCCCGAGTATTCAACCATTTTCTGGGCGAGTCGCAGGTGGCGATTTTCGCCGCTCCGGCGCTGGCCGAACGTTACCGCCGCGACTTTCCGCGTTGTCTGAACGGCGCGCCGTTTCTGTTGCCGACGGCTAATACCGCATTGCGCCGCTCGTTGGACCAATGGTTCGATGTCAATCAAATCAGTCCGACGGTGCAGGTCGAGGTCGAAGACAGCGGCTTGTTGAAGACCTTCGGCGCCGGCGGCAGCGGCTTGTTTTTCTCGCCGCTGGCGGTGGCGGAGGCGATCGAGAACCAATACGGAGTGCGCACGTTGGGCATCGCCGACGGCGTGGTCGAGCGGTTTTATGCAGTGACCGCACAGCGGCGGCTGAAGCATCCGTTGGTGAATACGATTTTGGAGCAGGCGCAAAAAGGCTTGTTCGGCTTGTTGTCCGATACTGCGCCCGTTTCGGACTCGGCCACTGTTAGCCGCGCTTAGGCGGCTTCGCTGAGGCTCGGTTCGGGGCGGCCGATTTGCCCCGGTTTTTGTAACCTAGTAACCTTTAACGATCTCAACCAAGCGCGTCACTGTCATGGAACACTTGATCTGGAATATCGATCCGATTCTGGTCGATTTCGGTTTTTTAAAAATTCGCTGGTATGGTTTGTTGTTTGCCTGCGGTTTCGTCGGCAGCTTTTTGACCATGCAATGGATTTACCAGCGCGAAGGCAAGAACGTCGAGGAACTGGATACCTTGCTCTGGTATATGGTGATCGCGACCATCCTCGGCGCCAGGCTTGGGCACACGCTGATTTACGATCCGGGTTATTACCTGTCGCACCCGCTGAAAATCCTGGCGGTATGGGAGGGCGGCTTGGCCAGCCACGGTGCCACCCTGGGCATCATTCTGGCGTTGTATCTATATCGGCGCAAATACGGCGATAGCTATTTCTGGTTGCTGGACCGGGTCAGCATTCCGACTGCATTGGCCGGCGCCTTGATCAGAATCGGCAATTTTTTCAATTCCGAAATTCTGGGTATCCCGACTGCGCAGCCGTGGGGTGTGGTGTTTTCTCGTGTCGACCACTTGCCGCGCCATCCGGTGCAGCTTTACGAAGCGTTTTGCTATCTGCTGGTTTATGTCGTTTCATTGCGAATTTATACCAAGCGCGGCGGCCAGCCCGGCTTCGTATTCGGCAGCTTTATTGCGATGCTGTTCAGCGTCCGTTTCGTACTGGAGTACTTTAAAACCGAGCAAGCCATGTACGACAACGGTATGGCGATCACCACCGGCCAGTTGTTGAGCGTGCCGTTTGTATTGGCCGGAATCGGTTGTATCGTCTGGTCGTTCCGCACGCGGGAATCCAAACCGGTCGGCTAATCGTTTATAATCACCGGTTTTTTATCTGCGCCGGGTTCTTTGCCCGGCGTTTTGTTTGAGCATAGGTTCATGCAAGAAATTAATCCGATTAAATACAAGATTGCCGATCTGCGCGAGCGTAGCGCCGGGTTGAAGAACTATCTCGATTTCGACAGCAAAAGCGAACGGTTGGTGGAAGTTTTGCGCGAACTGGAAGATCCGGCGATCTGGAACAAACCGGAACAGGCGCAGGCGATGGGTAAGGAACGGGCGATGCTGGAAGGTATCGTCAATACCATCAAGGATCTGGAGCAAGGCCTGAATGATGCCGAGGAGTTGTTGGCAATGGCGGTCGAGGAAAACGACGCCGATACGGTCGATACCGTCGCCAGCGATCTGGAAGGCTACGAGAAACAGGTTGCCAATCTGGAATTCCAGCGCATGTTCAGTGGCGAAATGGACCCCAACAACGCGTTTCTGGATATCCAGGCCGGTTCCGGCGGCACCGAGGCGCAGGATTGGGCATCGATGATAGAGCGCATGTATTTGCGCTGGGGCGAGGCCAAGGGCTTTAAAACCGAACTGATCGAAGAATCGCCGGGCGATGTGGCCGGCATCAAGAGTGCGACGATTAAATTCGAAGGTCCGTATGCCTTTGGTTGGCTGCGTACCGAAACCGGCGTGCACCGCTTGGTGCGCAAATCGCCGTTCGATTCCGGCAACCGCCGCCATACTTCGTTCGCGTCGGTTTTCGTCTCGCCGGAAATCGACGATGATATCGAAATCGACATCAACCCGGCCGATTTGCGGATCGACGTGTATCGCGCCAGCGGCGCCGGCGGCCAGCACGTCAATAGAACCGAATCGGCGGTGCGGATTACCCACGCGCCCAGCGGCATCGTCACCCAATGCCAAAGCGACCGCTCGCAGCACAAGAACAAAGACACGGCGATGAAGCAGCTCAAGGCCAAGCTGTACGAGATGGAAATGCTGAAACGCAGCGAAGGCTTGCAGGCGATTGAAGACTCCAAATCCGACATCGGCTGGGGCAGCCAGATTCGCTCCTACGTGCTGGACCAATCGCGGATCAAGGACCTGCGCACCAACGTCGAAACCGGCAATACCCAGGCAGTATTGGACGGGGCGTTGGATCAGTTTATTGAGGCGAGCTTGAAGAGCGGGTTGTAAAACGAACCTTACCTGAACCGGAGGGAGTAATGAAAAATTTTCAACGGATTACTTTCGACCAGAATCTAATGGGTGGGAAACCTTGCATACGCAGCCTTAGGGTCACCGTTGGTACTGTGGTCGGTTTGGTTGCCAGCGGTTATTCGGTGCAGCAGATTCTCGATTTATACCCTTATTTGGAGGCTGACGATATCACCGAGGCGTTGCGCTTTGCGGCTTGGCGAGCCGAGGAAATCGAATTGCCTTTGCACGCGGCGTGAAACTATTGCTGGATATGAACTTGTCGCCGGCCTGGGTGCCGGTGTTGGTTGGCGCGGGGTTCGAGGCGGTGCATTGGTCAGAAATAGGCGCAGCAAATGCCGCTGATCACGTGTTGTTTGGATGGGCGCGTGAGAATGGCGCCGTGGTTTTTACCCATGATCTGGACTTCGGGACTTTGTTGGCGCTGACGGGGGCTGAATCGCCCAGTGTGTTTCAAATTCGCACTCAAAACATCGCACCGCAAGCGTTGGGGCCGCGGGCAATCGAGTTGTTGCGCCGTTTTCATACCGAACTCGAGAACGGCGCTCTGGTCGTTGCCGACGAGTTACGCGAACGGGTGCGCTTGCTGCCTCTGGACCGATAGTTAATTTTTATTTTTGCTTTAGTTTTTAAAAACATGTCAGAACTCGAACACGACGAACAGGAACAGATTAAACAACGCCGGGAAAAACTGAATGCCATCCGCGAGGAAGGCATCGCGTTTCCGACAGATTTTCGCCGCAACGTGGTGGCCGGAGAATTGCTCGCGGAATATGGCGAAAAATCCGAAGAGGAATTGTTGGCCGAGCCGATCAGGGTCAAGATTGCCGGTCGGATGATGACGCGCCGCATCATGGGCAAGGCCAGTTTTTGCCATTTGCAGGACATGTCCGGCCAGATTCAGGTTTACGTCGCGCGCGATAACCTGCCGGAGGGCGTCTATAACGACCAGTTCAAGAAGTGGGACATCGGTGACATCCTCGGCGCCGAAGGTACCTTGTTCAAAACCAAGGTCGGCGAGCTCAGCGTCAAGGTCGACGACATTCGCCTGCTGACCAAAGCCTTGCGGCCCCTGCCGGAAAAATTCCACGGCATCGCCGATCAGGAGATCAAATACCGCCAGCGTTACCTGGACTTGATCATGAGCGACGAGGCGCGCAAGACTTTTGTCATGCGTTCGAAAATCGTCAATTACATTCGCGACTTTCTGGTCGCTCGCGACTTCTTGGAAGTGGAAACGCCGATGATGCAGGTGATTCCGGGCGGCGCGACGGCGCGGCCGTTCACGACTTTTCACAATGCGTTGGATATGGAATTGTATCTGCGCATTGCGCCTGAATTGTATTTGAAACGCCTGGTAGTCGGCGGCTTCGAACGCGTGTTCGAAATCAACCGCAATTTCCGTAATGAGGGCCTGTCGACCCGGCATAATCCGGAATTCACGATGCTGGAGTTCTATCAGGCCTACGCCGAATACGGCGACTTGATGGATTTGACCGAAGCCATGCTGCGCGGTATTGCTGAAGATATCGTCGGTAACACTCAAATCGAGTACCAAGGTGAAACTTACGATTTCGGTAAGCCGTTTGCGCGGATGACCGTGCTGGAATCCATCCTGCATTTCAATCCCGATTTGACGCTGGCCGATTTGACCAGCCGCGAAGCGGCGGTCAAGGTTGCCGAAAATCTGAAAATCCCGGTCAAGGACAGTTACGGCCTGGGCAAGGTGCAGATCGAGATTTTCGAGAAAACCGTCGAGTACCGTTTGATGAACCCGACCTTCATCACCGCCTATCCGGTGGAAGTGTCGCCGCTGGCGCGGCGCAACGACAATGATCCGCACGTCACCGACCGTTTCGAGTTCTTCGTCGGCGGCCGCGAGATTGCCAACGGCTTCACCGAGTTGAACGACGCCGAAGACCAGGCCGAGCGTTTCCGCAAGCAGGTCGAGGAAAAAGAGGCCGGCGATAACGAAGCCATGCATTACGACGCCGATTACATCACCGCGCTGGAACACGGCATGCCACCGACGGCCGGCGAGGGCATCGGTATCGACCGGTTGGTGATGTTGTTCACCAACTCGCCGAGTATCCGCGACGTGTTGCTGTTCCCGCATATGCGGCCTAAACATTGACGGAATAATTGGCGTAACACCGGCTACGGCCGCGCCGTTGCCGGTTTTGTGCGGCCGCCAATCGCGAAAATTAATCTTACGGGAAGTGAATTATCATGGGTGTCGAAGCCAAACAATTCAAAAATGCGCTGAAATTATGGGCCAGCGGCGTCACGGTGGTAACCACCCTGAGCCGGGAAAACCAGCCTAAGGGCATGACCGCGACCGCCTTCAGCAGCGTATCGCTGGAGCCGCCGCAAATTCTGGTGTGCCTGAATCAGGCGACCGATACCGGCGCCGCGCTGTTGGAGAGTCGCCGCTTTGCGGTCAATATCCTCGGCGAAAGCCAGGAAGACGTCTCCAACCAGTTTGCCGGCAGTACCACGCAGGAGCAGCGGTTCGCTGCCGTACCCTGGCAAGCCGGAGAAAACGGTGCGCCGGTCTTGGACGAAGCGCTGGCGGCTTTGGAATGTCGGGTGGTGCAGCAAATCCAGGCCGGAAGCCATTGGGTGGTGATCGGCGAAGTCGACCGCGTTGTCTGCCGCGATGGTGATCCGTTGCTTTACTACCATTCCGCGTATCGGCGGGTGGCTGCGACCGACTAATTGGCGGGCGGTTTGCTGATTTGTCGCATTGTTGGGTTTGCGACAAATTTACCAAGATTTGTAAGGGAAAATATTTAACCCGGTTAGCGGGTCCCGTTAAAGCGCCGCGAAAGCAGCGGTATTTCCGATTTCACAACTGGCAGAAATTTTGCTTCCGTGTAAATGGATTCTATCCATTTTTAGTGTTATCACGGAGTTAACAATGTCAGTAAAGGTTATCAAAGAATTTTCCGAGAAAGCCAAAGCCGATGAGGCTTTGAAAGAAAAGCTCAAAGCTTGCTTGAAAATCAAAGAGTTGATTTTACTGGGCAAGGAATACGGTTTTGAGATCGATGAGGTCTCGTTATATCC
Source organism: Methylomonas sp. Uni0011 (assembly GCF_056850255.1). Classification (NCBI taxonomy): domain Bacteria; kingdom Pseudomonadati; phylum Pseudomonadota; class Gammaproteobacteria; order Methylococcales; family Methylococcaceae; genus Methylomonas; species Methylomonas sp. Uni0011. The sequence continues at coordinate 293,770 of NZ_JBVVNO010000001.1, read as the reverse complement.
GCCAAATGAACCGCAATTCGTTGAGGAACAGCTGTCGGAGAGACTGGTCAAGGCCTTGCTCAGGGCTTAAGCGAGCCCGACCGCCTCTCGCCGCTTGGCGCGGGGCGGTTTCCCAACCGGCTGTTGCGGCCGGTAACCCCAAAACGACTCCAAGGCGGTAAACTATCCGGCTGTCTTCGAGGAGCTTTTCCACATGTTCAATCCCACCGCCAGGCCCCAGTTGATGGGGATACTCAATGTGACTCCGGATAGTTTTTCCGACGGCGGCAAGTTTACCGGTGTGGCGGCAGCCGTGAGCCAAGCCGAGAAAATGATCGCCGAGGGTGCCGACATCATTGACGTCGGCGGCGAGTCGACCCGGCCCGGCTCCGATCCGGTCACCGCGGAAGAGCAAATTCGCCGGGTAGTACCGGCTATTCGTGCAATTCGCCAACTCGATCCGACGCTCAGAATCAGCATCGATACCATGTCCAGCCAAGTGGCGGCGGCCGCTCGCGATGCCGGTGCCGATATCATCAACGACGTATCGGCCGGGCAGGGCGATAGTGATATGTTGGCTTTCGCCGCCCGCAGCGGCATGCCCATCATTCTGATGCACATGCAAGGCGCGCCGAAAACCATGCAGGAGAACCCTTACTACGAGAATGTCGTCGAGGAGGTGGCGGCAGCCTTGCAACAACGCATCGATGCGGCTTTGAATGCCGGGATTGCGGCGCAGAATATCGCCATCGATCCCGGTATCGGTTTCGGCAAGCGTAAGCAGGATAATTTGCAGCTATTGGCGCATCTGCAGCGGTTTGTTGCGATGGGGTATCCGGTGCTGTTGGGCGCCAGCCGTAAGCGCTTCATGGGCAACATCTGCAATGTCGAACAGCCCGCCGAGCTAGTCACCGCCACGGCGGTAACCACGGCGCTGGGCGTGATGGCCGGCGTGCGGATGTTTAGAGTGCACGACGTCAAAGCCAATCGCCAAGCCATCGATGTGGTCTGGGCGATCAAAACGGCGTAGTGAGCGGCTTACATCCGCGGCTGCAAGCCTTTCAAACTCAATTGCAGCCGTCGCCGTTGACGCGGGTCGACGATCCGATCGTATCCGGGCGCGGCATCCAGCTTTGGTTGAAACGCGACGATCTGCTGCACCCCATCGTGTCCGGCAATAAATGGCGCAAACTCAAATACAGCCTGAACGATGCGTTGTATCGGGGCGCCGATACCGTACTCAGCATGGGCGGAGCCTATTCCAACCATTTGCATGCCTTGGCCTTCGCCGGCCGTGCTTTGGGCTTAAACACGGTGGGCTACATTCGCGGCGAGCGGCCGCCGGAACTGAATCCAACGTTGCAGGATTTGGTGGCCTGGGGCATGGAGCTGCGTTTTCTGTCGCGCCAGCACTATCGGCAATTGCGCGCCTTTAGGACCCCCGACAGCCTGCCGGGCCTTAAACCGGGAGAATATTGGCTGCCTGAAGGCGGAGCGCTGGATTTGGCGTTGCAGGGCGTCGCCGAATCGGTCGCCGAAATCGATATCGGCTTCGATACTCTGGCCGTTGCCTGCGGCACCGGCACCACGTTGGCGGGTTTGATCGGCGCTACGCCGGCCGGCACCGAATTGATCGGCGTCGCCGCGCTGAAAGGCGGCGAATTCCTGATCGAAGATATCCAGTCCTTGTTGGATGCTGCTGGCGCTGCCAACGATGCCGCATGGCGGATTCTGACTGATTACCACTGCGGCGGCTTCGCCAAGACCACCCCGCAATTGCTCGATTTCATCGTAGATTTTCAAAACCGGCACGCTATCGAGCTGGAACCGGTTTACACCGGTAAATTGCTATATGCGCTATACGACTTGATCGCGCGCGGCTATTTTCCGGCCGGGCATCGTATCGTTGCGATGCATACCGGCGGCTTGCAAGGCAAGCGCGGTAACGCTTAACCGCCAGAAAAACCAAGCGTATTGAGTCGCGGGGCAAAATAGCGATAATAACGGCTGCCCAAAATAATAACGATAGGTGGCACCGTGGCGACAGTAAGCCTGACCAACCCCCAACCCGACATAGCCCGGCCGATGGCGGTGTCGTTCCGTTTTCTGCTCGGTTTGTACGCCATCGTACCGCTGAGTTTGGTGCTGGTGTGGCTGGACAGCGCCGGATTCGACCACGCTTTGCGCGAAGCCTTGCCGACCAGTCCCAGCCATTTCCTGTTGTTCCAAGTCTTGTTCGGCACGCCGCATATCATCGCCAGTAATTTACTGCTGGCCAGCCACACCGAGTATCTGGCGACTTACAAAAACAAGCTGATCGGCATGACCGGCTTTATCGTGCTGTTTTTCGGGGTCGGCAGCCTGTTTATTCCGTACCGGGTGTTGTACCTGATCAGCGCCTGCTGGACGGTTTACCATGTGTTGAAACAACAGCACGGCGTCGCCAAGGCCGTGTGCCGTTTGCCGAACCGGTTGTTTTATCTGCAATTGTGGCTCAGCGTAAGCGCCGGAATCTTTACCTATATCGGCATCTTCATGCACAACAGCCTGGAGCCGGAACAAGCCGCCCGGGTGTTGCAGGTTGCGGTATTGCTGACTGCGGCCTTGTGTATTTCTACGCTGGTGTGCCAACGCTACGTGTCGAACCGTTTGGGCTGGTATTTTTTGTGGGCGAATACCTTGTTGGTGGTCGCCAGTTGTTACGTCTACAGCCAGCAGTATTATTTTTTGGCAATTTTGATGCCGCGCCTGGTGCATGACATTACCGCCTATAGTTTTTACGTGACCCACGACGTCAACCGCCATGGTATTCGCCCGGAAAACGGATTGTTTCGCTTGGCCGCAAACTGCCGGATTCCGGCGGCGGTGGTATTGCCGCTGTTATCGTTTATGTTGACTTACCTGTTGCAGGCTTACGGCGACGGCTTGGTCAATCTGTTGCTACAAACCCTGTTCGCGACGCAGGTCTACAAAGCGGTCACCTTGGGGCTGATCGGTTATCTGGCCTTGATGCACTACTACACCGAAGCCTTCGTCTGGACTGCCGGTTCACCGTTGCGGCGCTACATTCGGTTTAGCGGTGTCTAGCCCGTCGCCGAGAGTCGCCCGGGACGGCTATGGCATCGGCTATGCCGTCGGCAGTTGTTGTTTGGGTGCCGTGCTGGTCGCCGGCGGGGCAGGCGGTGTCTGTGCCATCGGGCGGTTCGCAGCGACGGCAAACTGGCTGGTTCCCGCTGGGGAATCGAACGCAAAGCCGAGTTGTTGAAACGCGAGCGCGAGGCTTTGACCGCCCGCCGTTAGGCGACGCTTAAACGCCGATGTCTTCGTTCCAGAGTTCGGGCCGGGCGGCAATGAAATCCCGCATTAATTCGATGCAGCGCTGGTCTTGGATTATTTCCAGCCTTACGCCGCGTTGGCGCAGTAATTCTTCTTCGCCGACGAAGGTTTGGTTCTCGCCGATTACGACGCGCGGGATGCCGTATAGCAAAATCGCGCCGCTGCACATCGCGCAAGGCGACAAGGTGGTGTAGAGCACGCTGTCGCGGTAGACCTGGGCCGGTAAGCGGCCGGCATGTTCCAGCGCATCCATTTCGCCGTGCAGAATGGCGCTGCCCTGTTGCACCCGGCGGTTATGGCCGCGGCCGATGATACGATTCTGATAAGCCAGCACCGAGCCGATCGGGATGCCGCCTTCCGCCAAACCGGCTTCGGCTTCGGCGATCGCGGCTTGCAGAAAGGCGTCCATAACCGGCGCTTTAGTCCAGCGTGTAACCGACTTTGATCGTGACTTGCCAGTGGGCGATTTTGCCGTCGGCGATATGGCCGCGGGTTTCGATTACTTCGAACCAGCGCATATTGGCCACCGATTCGCCGGCCTTGACCACGGCGTTTTCCACCGCGTTTTCGATGCTGACAGTGGACGAGCCGGTTAATTCGATTTTTTGGTAGACATGGTCTGGCATGGCAGCCTCCGCAAAAATTAAAACAATGCCTGGAAACGGCGCGCGGCTGCGAACGGGTCGCCGTCGAATACGCCGCCGATGACGGCGAGTAAGTCTGCACCGGCTGCCAATAGCTGTCCAGCGTTTTCCGGCAATATGCCGCCGATCGCGACGATAGGGACTTGCAAGCTGCGCTTGGCTATTTCTAGCGTGCCGATTTCGGCCGGCGCGGCCAATGGCTTGGAGCCGGAGGGGAAAAAGCGGCCGAAGGCCACGTAATCGGCGCCGGCGGCGACGGCCGCAGTCGCTCTGCCGATGTCGTTGTAGCAGGAGACGCCGATGATCGCGTCGGGCCCCAATGCGGCCCTGGCGGCCGCCAGGTCGCCGTCGTCGCGGCCCAAATGCACGCCGTCGGCATCGACCGCCAGCGCCAATTCGACGCTGTCGTTGATCAATAGCGGCACCCGGTAAGCGTGGCAAACGGCCAACAGCTCGGCGGCCAGTTTGCCGGCATCCAGCGGATTTTTGTCGCGGTATTGAATGACGGCGGCACCGCCGCGTAACGCCGCTTCAACGTCTGCGACGACTTGAGCAATGGATTTGCCGTCCGGTTGGGTGATGGCGTATAGGCCTTTGCCGGGAAACTTCATGCCTCCACCCAAAATAGCCGGTCCGGATGATGTTGGCCTTTTCCGGGCAGGTAGGCCGCAGCCAGGGATTGCCAGGTAAATTCCTGGGCTTCGCTGACGGCGGTGAACATGTCCAGGCCTTGCGCCAGCAACGCGGCAATCGTGCTGGCCAGCGTGCAGCCGGAGCCGTGGTAGTGGTAGGGCAGGCGTTCCCAATTGAAGGTTTGGTTGAGGCCGTCGGGCATGTATAAACGGTTGTGTACCAGCTCGGAGTTTTCGTGGGTACCGGTGATTAGCACGTACTCGGCTCCGCGCTGTTGCAGCCAGTGCGCGCAGTCGGCCAGATCGGTTTGACCGGAGAGGCGGCGGGCTTCATCGCTGTTGGGGGTGAGTAAGGTGGTGAGCGGGAGTAGTTCGGAGACGATGACGTCTATCAACTGCCGGCCGGCCAACTCGGTGCCGCCGCCGGCAGCCAGCACCGGGTCCAGTACCACCGGAACGGTTGGATATTGCCGCAATACCTGGGCAATCGCTCTGGCGACTTCGGCGTCGCCGATCAGGCCGATTTTGCAGGCGGCAACTATGAAGTCGTTTAACAGCGTTTCGGCTTGGCTGAGAATATCCTCCGCGCGCTGCGGAATCAGCTTTTTGACGTTGCGGCTGTCTTGTTCGGTCAGTGCCGTGACGATGCTGGCGGCGTGGCAGCGGTGGCTGGCGATGGCTTCGATATCGGCTTGAATCCCGGCGCCGCCGCTGGGGTCGTGGCCGGAAAAACACAATACGATCGGCCGGCTCATGCTGCGTCTCCGCTCAGCAAGGCCAGAAATTCCTGCTCGCTGATTACCGTGACGCCCTTTTCGCGGGCGGCGTTGGTTTTGTTGGCGCCGACATTGTCGCCGGCCACCAAATAGTCGGTCTTGGCCGATACCGAACTACCGACTTTGGCGCCCTTGGCTTTGGCTTGTTTGCTAAGCTCGTCGCGGCTGCCGCTGTGCAAAGTGCCGGTAAATACCAAAGCTTTGCCGGCCAACGGGTGTGCGTTTTCGTCGGGTTGCGCTTGACTGGCCTGTAAGTTAAATCCCAAAGCCATTAAATTATCGAACAAGGGTTTGATATTGGCGAAGCCTTCGGTAATCACGGCGGCGGTTTTTTCGGCAAAACCTTCGATCGCGACGATATCGGCTTCGCTCAATTCGAAGATAGCTTGCAGGGGGTAGTGGGCCAGCAAACGTTCGCAGTTGCCCAAGCCCATGCGGAACACGCCGAACGCGGCCAGGAAGCGCCAGTCTTCGACCGCTTCGCGCCGGCTGCGCAACAACTGGTCGACCAGATTTTGCGACTGTTTCGGGCCGAAGCCCATGCTTTCGAATTGCTCGGCGTTGAGGGCGTAGATTTGGTCGACGCGGCGGATACCATGTTCGTACAGGCGTTTGATGCTGGCGGCGCCGAAACCGTCGTTGTTTTTCAATACCCTGAAGAAATGCTCCATGCTGTTGCTGATTTGTGCCGGACAAGCCAGATTGTTCGGGCAAAGCAGGTAGTCGTTATCCCAAATCAAAGCGTGGCCGCAACTGGGACAGGCCTCGGGGATGTCGGGTTCGGCCGGGCGGATGACCGCCTCGATTTTCGGAATCACCTCGCCGGAACGTGCCAGGCGGATCAGCGCGCCGGGTCCGATGCCCTTGTCCAGCACCATTTTGTAATGGTGGGCCGTCGCCCGCGACAGCAGGGCGCCGCTGAGTCGGGTTGGTTCCAGCTCGGCGACCGGCGTAATCCGGCCCGAGCGCGAGGTTTGCGGCACGATATGCAAAATTCTGACTTCGGCGGTTTCCAAATTTTCCTTGTACGCCAACTGCCAGCGGTGGTGGTGGCGGGTCGCGCCTAAATACGTTTTCAATCCCTCGTCGGCGATTTCCAGAATCACGCCGTCGACGTCGTAGTCGACTTTATGCCAGATGGTTTTGACGTGGCTCTCGAAGTCGGCGATCAATTCGGCCCAGGCGCCGGTCCAGGCCGGCAGTAACGCAAACGGATAAAATACCGCGGCATGGTCGTTGATGGCTTGTTGGGCGTGTTCGTCCAGCTCTTTTTCCTTGATCACGCTGGCCTGAAAATTCCGCGGGTTGTCGAAAAAGTCGGCCAAGTTCCGATCGAAATAACTGCGGCTGACCACGATTTCACCGGCGCCCAGCCCGCGCTGGCCTTGGTTGGCAACTTGCAGGCCGCGCTCGAACACGCGGCTGATGTCCTGGCCTTTGCGGCCGTCACCGCGGGTATACAGCATGCGGCCGTCGTCGTAGGCGGCGTAACCGTCCAGTTTTGGCGTGATCTTGAATTGCAGCTCGGCAAAGTTCTGGCCCAGTTCTTCCGCCGCTTTTTCGATGCGGGCCGCCCAGCGTTCGACTTCGTCGCGGCTGTAGGCCTTGTCGGTCGATAGCATCATCACCGGCAGATCGACGGTTTTACCGGCGAAGGCCGGTTCCGGCTCCACTTCGTGCAGCAATGGATGTTCGGGCTGGCGCTTTTTCAGTTCGGCCAGAAACACGAAATCGTAGTCGCTGTCGCTGATCGCCGGTTCGCCGCCGCGGTAGAGGGCGTTGGCGACTTTCAAAAAGGCGATCAACTCGTTATCGGCGGTGGATTCGATTTGCTGCGGATGGCGACACAGCTCGCAAAAGCGGTGTTCGCCGATGTCCTGCAACTCGTCTCCGGTTTGTTGGAGCAGGCGTTTTTGGCTGTCGCTGAGCATGCGGGTGGTTTGGAGTGGGTAGGGCGGCGATTATAGGAGGATCGCACGGCAAAAAAAAGGCGGGAGAGTAAACTCGCCCGCCAGGCATCTATCTTTCAAGAGGATCATGTCGACGGTAGGAAAGCGTTCGACATGGCTGCAGTTTAGGGCTTTAGCCGATAAAAGCATTGACCCAGGTCAATGTTTGTCGGCTTTTTCTGACGCGGAGGTCTAAGCAGGTTTACAGGATTTACACAATCCGTGTATCTCGATGGTTTTCCGTTGCGGGATGAAGTTGGCAGTGGTCAATTCCACCGCCAGCGCGCTCAGTACGTTTGGGGCGGCGCGCTCTTCTACGGTATGGCAGGCGGTGCAGATCAGCAAGAGTTGGTCGTGTTGGGTGCCGGAGCAATGGCAGCCGACGAAAGCATTCAGACTTTCCACTCGGTGAATCAGGCCTTGTTCCAGTAAAAAATCCAGCGCCCGGTAGACGGTCGAGGGTTTGGCGGCATCGTTGACCGGGCGGATTTGGTCGAGCAGATCGTAAGCTTTAACCGCCTTGTGGCTGTTCCAAATCAACTCCAGAATTTTGTGCCGGATCGGGGTTAACTGCACGCCGCGTGACAAGCAAAGCTGTTCCGCTACACTTATCGCTTTTCGAATGCATTGGTTGTGGTCGTGTTCCGCGTGGCTGATACGTTCTGATTCTGTCATTTGCTGGAAGAGTGATAAGGTTCATTCATTTGGGCGTCCGGCTTGTTTATAGTGCCAGCATCAACAGGCCATTTCAATTCATATCGAAGTTGTCTGCTGATATGATGTGACAGCGCTTCCACGGGCGCCATAGTATGGTTGTTGGATACGCGGCCGGTGAGGAGCACGGCGTGGTGGCAAGTATTTTTTGAGGCAATTGATGAGACGGATTACGTTCCTGGTTTATGCGGTTCTGTGGCTAATGCTGCTTAGCCTGAACCTATACCAGCAAGTAATGGACACCAAACAGTACGCGCAAAATATCGCCACCCGTCAGGCCGAAATGTTTTTCGATCACATTGTGCTGGTCAGAAAGTGGAATGCCTCGCACGGCGGCGTGTACGTTCCGATCGATCCAGGCACGCAACCCAATCCTTATTTGAAAGTGCCCAACCGCGATGTCGAAACCAAGGAAGGCGTCAAGCTGACTTTGATCAATCCGGCATTCATGACCCGGCAGTTGGCGGAAATGAGCCAGAGTCAAAGCGGTATCAACTTCCATATCACCAGTACCGAACCGTTGCGGCCGGAGAACAAACCGGATAGTTGGGAGGCCGGAGCGATGGCTGCGTTCAAGCAAGGCCAAAAAAGCTTCAGCGGGTCCGGCATGATCGACGGTAAACCGTTTTACCGCTATATGGCGCCGTTGCTGGTCGAACCGGAATGCCTGAAATGCCACGATCAGGACGGATACAAGCTGGGCGACGTGCGTGGCGGCGTCAGCGTGAATATACCGGCCTCCAGCCTGGATAGTTTCGTCAACGAGCGGGTGGAGCATTTGGTGATCACGCATGCTATCGTCGCGCTGATCGGTTTGATTGTGTTGTTGTTGTCGTATTTGGCGCAAGCCCGGCTGAGCAAACGACTGGACAAAGCCCAGAGCCGGCTGCAATTGGCCTATTTGGATTCGCTGACATTACTGCCGAATCGTCGCTACTACGACGCTTTCGTCAAGCGCGAGTGGAAACGGGCGTTAAGGCATCAATACCCATTGTCGATGATTATGATCGACATCGATTTTTTCAAATCCTACAACGACAATCTGGGGCATTTGGAAGGCGACCAGTGTTTGCGGCAGGTGGCAAGAACCTTGAAACGGTTTTTTCGCCGGCCCGGCGATTTGATCGCCCGTTATGGCGGCGAAGAGTTTTGTGTGGTGGCGGCATGCGACGCCGACCAAATCCTGGTGTTGGCGGAAATCCTGCGGAAAGCGGTAGAAAACATGCGGATGCCGCATCCGGATTCGAAGATTTCCGAGTTTGTAACGATCAGTCTCGGCGTGGCGACCATCATTCCGGGCCACGATCAAGCCTTCGATAGCTTGCTGTATCGTGCCGACCAAGCCTTGTACGACGCCAAGGCTTCGGGTCGGAACCGGGTCGGACGTTACCGGGAATAAACAGCGAAGCGGCCAGCGCCTGGTTTTGGCGCGCCGGCTGCGTCGGCTTATATTGGCTTATTTTCCAGCAGTTTGGCGTGGGCAGCCGCCAGCCGGGCCACCGGAATTCGCGGCGCGGAGCAGGAGACGTAGTTCAAGCCCAAGTTATGGACGAAACGGATCGAACGTGGATGACCGCCGTGTTCGCCGCAAATGCCGATTTTCAACTCCGGGCGTTGTTGCCGGCCCAAATCCACCGCCATTTTCATCAGTTTGCCGAGGCCCTCGATATCCAGCGTTTCAAACGGGTTGTCTTCCAACAAGCCGGATTCTTCGTATAAGGGCAGGAATTTGTTTTCGGCGTCTTCCCGCGAGAAGGAGAAGGTGGCCTGGGTCAAGTCGTTGGTGCCGAACGAGAAGAAGCTGGCCGTCGCCGCCAAGCGGTCGGCACGGGTGCAGGCTCTGACCGTTTCGATCATCGTGCCGAATTTGAAATTCAGTTTGATCTTGTACTGGCTTTCGACCTCGTTCTGGATTTCGTCGACGTAGCCTTTCACCTTTTTCAGTTCTTGCGCCGTGATAACTTGCGGCACCATGATTTCCGGCTCAACCGGAATCCGTTGTTTGATGCAACGCGCCGCCGCCTCCAGAATCGAGCGGATCTGCATCTTGTAGATTTCCGGATAGCTCATGCCCAGGCGAACGCCGCGGTGGCCCAGCATCGGATTGACTTCGTACAGTTCCAACACCTTGTCCAACATCATCTGCTTCTTGGCGATCGCTTCCAGAATCACGTCTTCGTTCAGCCGGTTGAAGGGCGCCGGCAGGTCGCCGGCATTGGTCAAGGTGTCCAGCGTCACCCGTTGGCCCTTGACGATGGTCAGGTAATGTTTCAGCGCGTCCAGTTCGTCGGTCAATTGGTGTTCGTTGGGTAGGAACTCGTGCATCGGCGGGTCCAGCAAGCGGACGGTAACCGGGTGCGGCGACATCGCTTCGAACAATTGTTCGAAATCGTCGCGCTGAATCGGGAACAGTTTGGCCAGCGCCGCTTCCCGCTCTTCGGTGTTGTGGGCCAGGATCATGTCGACTACCAGCGGCAACCGGTCGGCGGCGTTGAACATGCGTTCTGTGCGGCACAGGCCAATGCCTTTGGCGCCGTAACTGACCGCCAGACGCGCGGTTTCCGGCGTGTCGACGTTGGCGTGGACCCGCAGCCGGGCGACTTCGTCGGCCCAGCCGAGTAAGATTTTCAGTTCATCGGAGAATCGCGGGGCGATGGTCGGAATCCGGCCCAGATATATATTGCCGTTACTGCCGTCGATCGTGATCAGATCGCCTTCCTTGATGTGGATGTCGCCGACAATGGCTAGCCGCGCCCGCACATCGACCTTGATGTCTTCGGCGCCGGCGACGCAGGCCTTGCCCATGCCCCGCGCCACTACCGCGGCGTGCGAAGTTTTGCCGCCGCGGCTGGTCAAAACGCCTTGGGCGGCGAAGAAACCGTGGATGTCCTCCGGTTTGGTTTCTTCCCGCAACAGGATTAAATCCTGACCGGTTTTAGCCAGGCGGACGGCGGTATCGGCGTCGAATACGCAATGGCCGCAGGCCGCCCCCGGTGAAGCCGGCAGGCCGGTGGCGATCGGTTTGTTGGTGTGATCCGGCGCCAGTTGCGGATGCAGTAACTGTTCCAATAACTCCGGATTGATCCGCAATAAGGCTTGCTCCTTGCTGATCAGGCCTTCGGCGACCATGTCGATCGAGGTCTTGACCATCGCCGCCGCATTCATTTTGCCGTTGCGGGTTTGCAGGCAGTACAACACGCCGCGTTCGATGGTGTATTCGTAGTCCTGGACTTCGTGGTAATGCGCTTCCAGTTTGTTGCGCAATTCCACCAATTGCCGGTATTGCTCCGGCATTTCCTTGGCCATTTCGTGCACCGGTTTTGGGGTGCGGATGCCGGCCACGACATCTTCGCCTTGGGCATTGACCAAATATTCGCCGTACATCTCGTTTTCGCCGGTGCCGGGGTTGCGGGTGAAGCCGACGCCGGTAGCGCAATCGTCGCCCATGTTGCCGAACACCATGGTCACAATATTGACTGCGGTGCCGTTGGCGATATCCGGGGTGATGTGGAATTCTTTGCGGTAGTCGACCGCCCGTTTGCCCATCCAGGAATTGAATACGGCGCAGATCGCAATTTCCAATTGCTGGTAAACGTCTTCCGGAAACCGCCGGCCGGTTTCTTCATGCACGACCATTAAGAACAATTCGCTGATTTCTTGTAACTGGTCCGCGCTCAATGCGACGTCGGCCTTGATGCCGGCGGCGCGTTTGACGTTGTTGAAATGGGTGTCGAATTTCTCGTCTTCAATCCCGAGTGCGACCTTGCCGAACAGTTGAATGAAGCGCCGGTAAGCGTCGTAAGCGAAACGCGGGTCGGAAGTTTCCTCGATCAGGCCGGCCAGGGTCTGTTTGTTCAGGCCCAGGTTCAAGATGGTGTCCATCATGCCCGGCATCGAAATCGCCGAGCCGGACCGCACCGAGACCAGCAGCGGGTCGTTGGCGCCGCCGAAATGTTTGCCGGTCACCCGCTCGATCTCTGAAATTTGTGCGCGCACTTCGTCCATCAAACCGTCCGGCAAGCGTTTCTGTTCCAGGTAGCTGAGACAGGTTTGGGTAGTGATGACAAAGCCCGGCGGCACGTTAAAACCCATTTGGGTCATTTCGCACAGATTGGCGCCTTTACCGCCTAATAAGGCCTTGTTTTTACCATCGCCGGTGTTGAATGAGTAGCTGTATTGTGCAGTCATTGTCGCTCTTGTCGAAGTGGTGAGAATTGAGGGCTCGCAAGCCGACGGAGCGTTGCCGGGAGCAGCGCCGCGGCCTGCGGAGAAATGCGGTTAGAATACCCTCACTTTTTACCGATTTTTTTACGCTATTACAAGTTGCTCGGAATGGATAATTCGAACGTGATTATTATTGGCGCTGGTGCATCCGGGTTAATGTGCGCCATCGAGGCCGGCAAACGCGGCCGTAAAGTCCGGGTGCTGGATCATGCTAACCGGGCGGGCAAGAAAATATTGATGTCGGGCGGAGGTCGCTGCAATTTCACCAATTACACGGTGGAGGCGGCAAATTACATTTCGCACAATCCGCATTTTTGCAAATCGGCGTTAAGCCGCTTCACGCAATGGGATTTCATCGATTTCGTTCACCGGCATCGAATACCCTACCACGAGCGTTTGCACGGCCAATTGTTCTGCGACGACAGTGCCAAGGATATTCTGAACGCGTTGCTGGCGGAATGTCGGCAATATGGCGTGGTCATCGAGTTGAATTGCCGGATCGATAAGTTGCAACAGACAGAAAACGGCGGCTTCGTCTTAGACACCAGCCTCGGCGAGCGCGGCTCGGACAGCCTGGTGATCGCTAGCGGCGGTTTGTCGATTCCGAAGATGGGCGCCACGCCGTTCGGCTATCGGGTCGCCGAGCAATTTGGCATCAAGGTTTGGCCGACTCGGGCCGGCCTGGTGCCGTTGACTTGGCAGGATGACGATGGTCGGCGCCTTGCGCCGCTATCCGGAATTGCCGTGGCTTGTCGGGCTAGTTGCGGCGAGCGGACTTTTCGGGAAAACCTGCTGTTCACCCATAGAGGTTTGAGCGGCCCGGCGATTTTACAAATCTCGTCTTATTGGCGCCCCGGCGAGACCTTATCGATCGATTTGTTGCCCGAATTCGATCTGGTCGAACGCTTGAAAGCCGCGCGTAGTAATGGCAACAATACCAAATTGCAAAATTTACTCGCAGAGTATCTGCCCAAACGACTGTTGCAAGCCTTGCTCGACGACAATTACCTGCTGGCTGCGGCGGCAAATTGCTCCGACAAGCAAATAGATGCGGTGGCTGCACGCCTCCACACCTGGACCGTCAAACCAAACGGCAGCGAAGGCTACCGAACCGCAGAGGTTACAGTAGGTGGAGTCGATTGCGACAGTCTTTCGTCAAAGACCATGCAGTGTTTGCAGGTACCGGGTTTATATTTCATTGGCGAGGTGGTGGACGTGACCGGATGGCTGGGCGGCTACAACTTTCAATGGGCTTGGGCGTCGGGCTGGTGCGCCGGACAGTACGTTTAACCGACGACCTCAAAGCGCCAATTCGCCGGCTGGTAGCGAATACCGGACTTCGACGCGGCTAGCCAGCCATACCGGCCCATCCTTCCGAGCCGAGCTGCGGATTTAGGGTTGGTCGATCAATCATGCTGTGTGATAATCGGTCTGCCTGCTAAGCTTCTGCTAACAGAATACTGAGGAAACCATGTCAAACGAGACTTTAACGGTTAGGCATAATGCCACCGGGAAAGAAGTGGAATATCCGTTGTTGAAGGGGTCTTTAGGTGCAGATACTGCGGATATGCGCTCCTTGAACAAGGATTTGGGTTGTTTCACTTACGATCCGGGCTTTATCGCGACCGCCAGCTGTAAAAGCAAAATTACCTATATCGACGGCGACAAGGGTATCTTGTTGTACCGCGGTTATCCGATAGAGCAGTTGGCCGAGAACTGCGAATTCACCGAAGTGGCTTACTTGCTGATGAATGGCGAGTTGCCGGATCAGACCCAGTTGCGCGACTTCAACGAGGAAATCAGCGACCGCGCCACTATCCACGAATCGCTGCGCAAATTCTTCGACGGTTTTCATTACGACGCCCATCCGATGGCAATGCTGGTTGGAGTGGTCGGTTCCTTGTCGGCGTTCTACCATAGCGATTTGAATATCAAGGATCCCGACAGCCGGCGCATCTGCGCGGCAAGGCTGCTGGGCAAGATGCCGACTATCGCTGCCGCGTCTTACCGGCACTCGGTCGGTAGGCCCTTCGTCTATCCGCGCATGGATTTGAGCTATTGCGAAAACTTTCTGAACATGATGTTTTCGCGCTCTTCGCAGAACTACATCGACCAGAACCACTACATCGATCCCAATCTGGTCAAGGCATTGAACCTGCTGTTCATTCTGCATGCCGACCACGAGCAAAACGCCAGTACCTCGACGGTAAGGATGGCCGGCAGCACCGGCGCCAATCCTTATGCCTGCGTCGCGGCCGGGATTGCCGCTTTGTGGGGACCGGCGCACGGCGGCGCCAACGAGGCGGTGTTGAACATGCTGGCGCAGATCGGCAGTGTCGAAAACGTACCGAACTACATTGCCAAGGCCAAAGACCCGAACGATCCATTCCGCCTGATGGGGTTTGGTCATCGGGTTTACAAAAACTTCGATCCGCGGGCGACCATCATTCGCAAAACCTGCTACGAGGTCTTAGAGCGCACCCATACCAACGACCCACTATTCGAATTGGCGTTGGCTTTGGAAGAATTTGCCCTGAAAGACGATTACTTCATCGAGAAAAAACTCTATCCCAACGTCGATTTTTATTCGGGCATCATCTACAAGGCACTGCATATTCCGGTGGATATGTTTACCGTGATGTTCGCTATCGCCAGGACCGCGGGCTGGGTCGCGCACTGGCTGGAAATGATGGAAGAAACCGCCACACCGATTAGCCGGCCACGGCAGCTTTACGTGGGGCCGCCGCGCCGGGATTTTGTGGCAATTGTCGATCGCCAGCCTATTGTCAAATCGATATGACACCATCGAACGTTAGCGACGAAAAAGTGACTGCTGAGGAGACGGCGGCATTAAAGCCGGCTTCAGCCGAACCAACCCCGGCCAAGCCGGAAGAGTTCAACGGTCCGAAAGGACCGGAACCCACTCGCTTCGGCGATTGGGAGCGCAAGGGACGATGCGTCGATTTTTGACGCCGCAATTACTTCAAACTCAACATAGGGTCATTTATGTCTGCCAATCGACCGCTTTCCCCCCATTTGCAGGTGTACCGCTTACCGTTGACCGGGTTGGTATCCATCAGCCACCGGATGACCGGCGTGTTTTTGTCTATGGGCCTGGTGTTGTTCGTGTACGTGCTGTTTGCCATTGCCGCCGGCGAAAGCGCCTATCTGGCGATGCAGGCGTTTATGGCGTATTGGTTGTTCAAACTGGTGTATTGGGGCTTTATTTACGCGCTATTTTTTCATCTGGTCCATGGTATCCGGCATTTGATCTGGGATGTCGGTAAGACCTTCGAGCGGGCGACGCTGGATAAATTTGCAATTTACGAACTGGCGTGTTCGGCGTCGTTGACGCTATTAACGTTTATCGTTTCCTGATTAGGGAGGATGGTTATGGATTACAAAGCCTGCGTGGAAAAAGCGGCCGATTTTTTCTCGGTCCACAGCGGATCCGGCCACTTTTGGTACCAGCGGGTGACTGCAGTTGCTTTGGTGCCTCTATCGGTTTGGTTGTTGATACTGTTGCACAAGGCCTTGAATGCGCCATACGCCGATACTGTGACATGGTTGTCGTCGCCGCTTAATACGCTGGCTATCATCGCTTGGACAGTTGCGGTGGTTTACCACGCCGCTTTGGGGGTACAGGTGGTGATCGAGGACTACGTATCGACGATGCCGGTAAGGCATTTGGCGATTCGGGCTACCAATCTGACTTTTTTGGTTTTGGGCATCGCCGCGTTAATGGCGATCGTCATCATTCTTCTGGCAAGGTAAATCATGGCCTCAGCATATAACATCATTGAACACCAGCACGATGTGGTGGTGGTTGGCGCCGGCGGTGCCGGCTTGCGAGCGACTTTCGGCATGGTGGAGAAAGGGCTGAAAACCGCTTGTATCAGCAAGGTGTTTCCGACCCGCAGTCATACGGTGGCGGCGCAGGGCGGTATCAGTGCGGCATTGGGTAACATGGGCGAAGACGACTGGCGGTTCCATATGTACGATACCGTCAAAGGTTCGGATTGGCTGGGCGACCAGGACGCCATCGAATACATGTGCCGCGAGGCAATTCCGGCCATCATCGAACTGGAGCACTATGGCGTACCGTTTTCGCGGACAGCGGAAGGTAAAATTTACCAGCGCGCGTTCGGCGGCATGTCCACCCATTACGGTAAGGCGCAGGCGCAACGCACTTGCGCGGCAGCCGACGTTACCGGCCATGCCATTCTGCACACGCTGTATCAACAAGCTTTAAAGCACAACGCCGAGTTTTTCGTCGAATACATCGCGCTGGATCTGATCATGGAAGACGGCGAATGCCGCGGCGTGCTGGCGTGGTGTCTGGATGACGGTTCGATTCATCTGTTTCGCGGCCATCAAACCGTGCTGGCGACCGGCGGTTACGGCCGGGCGTTTTTCTCCTGTACCTCGGCGCACACGGTGACCGGCGACGGTAACGGCATGGTCCTGCGGGCCGGTTTGCCGCTACAGGACATGGAGTTCGTCCAGTTCCATCCGACCGGTATTTACGGCTCAGGTTGTCTGATCACCGAAGGCGCGAGAGGCGAGGGCGGTTACCTGACCAATTCGGAAGGCGAACGGTTCATGCCCAATTACGCGCCCAACGCGAAAGACTTGGCGTCGCGCGATGTGGTCAGTCGGGCGATCACGATGGAAGTTAACGCCGGCCGCGGCGTCGGTCCGAAACAAGACCACGCATTGCTGCACCTGGAACACCTCGATCCGGCCATCATTCACGAACGCCTGCCCGGTATCGCCGAAACGGCGCGCATCTTTGCCGGCGTCGATGTCACCAAACAGCCGATTCCGGTGATTCCAACCGTGCATTACAACATGGGCGGTATTCCGACCAACTATAAAGCCGAAGTCGTGACCTTGAAGGACGGCGATCCCGACAGCGTGGTGCCGGGTCTGATGGCGATCGGGGAAACGGCTTGCGTCTCGGTTCACGGCGCCAACCGGTTGGGATCCAATTCTTTGCTGGACTTGGTCGTATTCGGCCGTGCCGCCGCGATTCGTGCCACCGAATTGATCAAGCCGGGCATGCCGCACAAACCGTTGGCCAAAGACGCCTGCGACAAAGCCTTGTCGCGGTTCGACACTATCCGCCATGCCGACGGCAGCAGAAAGACCGCTGAGATTCGCTTGGACATGCAAACCACGATGCAGGCCAAGGCGGCGGTATTTCGTACCGCCGAGACTTTACGGGAAGGCGTGGAACGCATCGGAGAGATTGCCGCATCGTTCGGTGATGTCAAAGTCGGCGATAAATCGTTGATCTGGAATACCGATTTGGTGGAAACCCTGGAGCTGGATAATCTGTTGGGCCAAGCCCAAGTCACGATTGCCGCCGCCGCCAACCGGCAAGAAAGCCGCGGCGGCCACGCCCGCGAGGATTTTCCGCAGCGTGACGACAAAAACTGGCTGAAACACACATTGACTTGGCGTCAGGATAATCAAGTAACTATCGATTATCGTCCTGTTCATTTATATACGCTGACTGACGAAGTGGAAGTCGTGGCGCCGAAAGAGAGGGTCTACTAATGGTTGAATTTACTTTACCCAGAAACTCCGTCGTCAAGAAAGGCAAGCTGTACAAAGCTGACGGGGCCACGAATATCCGTCTGGTTCAAGTCTACCGCTGGGACCCGGATTCCGGCGAGAATCCGCGGATCGATAGTTACGAGATCGATATGGATCACTGCGGGCCGATGGTGCTGGATGCGATTTTGAAGATCAAGAACGAAATCGATAGCAGCTTGACCTTTCGCCGCTCCTGTCGAGAAGGGGTCTGCGGTTCGTGCGCAATGAACATCAACGGCAAAAACACCTTGGCCTGCACCAAAGCCATCAGCGATTACCAAGGCACCATCAAGATATTCCCGCTGCCGCATATGTCGGTAATCAAGGATTTGGTGGCCGACATGAGCCATTTTTTCGAACAGTATGCATCGATCAAACCTTGGCTGACGGCTTCAGCTGAAGCGCCGGCCGATAGCGAACGGCTGCAAAGTCGGGAAGATCGGGCTAAATTGGACGGTCTCTACGAATGTGTGCTGTGCGCCTGCTGTTCGACCAGTTGCCCGAGTTATTGGTGGAACAGCGATAAGTACCTAGGGCCGGCGATTTTGTTGCAAGCCTACCGCTGGTTGGCGGATAGCCGCGACGACAACGATAAGGAACGCTTAGACGAATTGGACGAATCGTTCAAGCTCTACCGCTGCCATACCATCATGAATTGTACCGACACTTGTCCGAAAGGTCTGAATCCGGCCGAGGCCATTGCCGAAATCAAGAAGCGGCTGGTAGAACGCGACCACTTGTGAGCGAATTGAATAAACTGCGCTGGCGTTGCCGGCGCGGCACCTTGGAACTGGATTTATTATTGCTCCGCTATTTAGAACACGCGTATTTGTCCGCCCCCCCAGAACGGCAACATGCCTTTCTACGCGTATTGGATATGGAAGACGTCGAACTGATGCCGTATTTGATGAGCGACCGGTTACCGGCAGACGCTAGTTTGGCAGAGCTGGTTATTGCCATCCGCTCATTACCTGCCATACAGCAAACGGACGAATCGTCCACTACCCCCGACGACATATCGAATTAAGCCGGTTTTTTGTTTGCCCATCTATTCTCGGTTCGGTAGCCACCGGACGCCTTATCGTTACCCAATCTTATGATGAAAAAGAGCGACTTCAATTACCGCTTGCCGGAAGAGTTAATTGCCCAATATCCCTTGCCGCAGCGTAGCGCCAGCCGCCTGTTACACCTGGATAAGTCAAGCAGTGTAGTGTTTGACCGCCAGTTTACTGATTTGGTCGACTTGTTGTCGCCTGATGATTTATTAGTATTCAATGATACTAAAGTGATTCCAGCCCGTATTTTCGGTCGTAAAGCCAGCGGCGGTAAGGTCGAGATTTTGATCGAACGCATCGAAAGCCAGCAGCAGGCTTTGGCTCATATCAGAGCCAGCAAGTCGCCGAAGCCGGGCGCCAGGATTCAGTTGGAAAACGGCTCTTGTCTGGAAGTCGTCGAGCGGGAGGCGGATTTATTCCGTCTACGTTTTTCTGGGGCTGATGGTGTCCTGGCGTTGTTGGACGAAGTTGGACATATTCCGCTGCCGCCGTATATCAATCGCGATGATGAAAATAGCGATCTGGAACGCTATCAGACCGTATTCGCGGAGCAGGCCGGCGCCGTCGCGGCGCCGACCGCCGGTCTACATTTCGACCAAGCGATGTTGGATAGGCTGGACCGCAAAGGGGTGAAACGGGCGTTTGTGACCTTACATGTCGGTAGCGGTACCTTCAGGCCGGTGCGAGTGGAAGACCTGAGCCAGCACACCATGCATAAAGAGTTTTACAGCGTGTCGCAAAGCGTTGTCGCTGCAGTCGAAGCTGCGCGGTTGCGGGGAGGGCGGGTGGTCGCGATAGGGACGACTGCGGTCAGGGCGTTGGAGTCGGCGTCAGCTGGCGGTCAGCTGGCGGCGGGAGTCGGCGATACCGATTTGTTTATTACGCCAGGTTACCGTTTTAAATCGATCGACGCGTTATTCACCAACTTTCATTTGCCGGAGTCGACATTACTCATGTTGGTTTCCGCATTTGCCGGTTACGACGCGGTAATGGCCGCCTACCGCCATGCCATAGACCAACGTTACCGTTTTTTCAGTTACGGCGATGCGATGTTGATAATTTGATGCCGATTTCCTATGTCCGGCTAAATCCAGGCTATTCGATTTCTGAACATAAACCTGTTTATTTGGCCCAGCAGGTGGTGGCGTCCAAACTGCCACCCGACACGCTTTTCGTTCCCAAGTTATTAATGATCAGCGTGCCGCATTTGTCCGAGGTCTGCCTGCCGGTCGGTGAGGCTTGAATTGTGTAAGAATTCTGAGTTGCAGCAAAAATCGTTAAATTGTAAGTGGCGGTTCCACCATCAATGGGTACCTGTGTGGCATAAATCGACGGCGAGCCCGTGTCATTCGAATTAGTTCCGCAAGCATCTGCTCCGCCTGCTCCTCCGGCGTCGCAGTAAGAATTGGTGGCGGTGAATTGCCGCTCCAACGCGTTTGCCAGCCCCAGTAATGCGCCTTTGGCGTCGCTACGCCGTGCACGCATGACATAATCCTGATAACTGGGAATGGCTATTGCGGCCAAAATGCCGATGATGGCTACGGTAATCATCAGTTCGATCAAGGTGAATCCCATCTGTCTCTTCATGTGCTTACGTTCCGATTTACACCTGCGTTGTAGTTTTGGACTGTCCCGTACGGCCGTCGCCTGTCTTTATTGAATTTGAATCCAATATTCCCGTTTTACCGTACCTGAACTCCCTGTTCCTGAGCCGCTGCCGCAGTTATTGGCGATCGTCATGATTTCTCCGCTACTGCCGGACATTTCTTTGAACGCAACACACTTAGTGCTGTCGTTGGACTCTAGCCATATCGGAGCTTTTGCGATGCCGACTGTGGACTGCAACCCAGTGACCGAAAACAGGACACCGTTGATTTTAACTTTGTCACTATCATCGAATTTCTTGTCGTTATTCAAATCGAAAGACGAAGCAGTGGGTGCTCCTCCAGTGATTAAATCGATTTCGTTCAACCACGTCGTGCCTCCGGACTCGCAGGGATCCGATTTAGGTATGGTGGTCGCGAATATCACTCTGCCATACCTGATTAGCGGTGCAGAGTTTACCCGCTCGCCGACACTGAGATCGAGATACCATCCTCTTTTCGAAGACCAGTCGACGGTATTGCTTGTGGTCAAGCGGATGTCAGAACCGAATGCAGTCGTCGTGGTCACGATGGTTTGCGATTGTAATGCCGAACGCGAAACAGTGCCGGAGGTGCTGGGTTTGTCCCAGATACCGTAAAACGTTTGCCCGTCAGTGTTGGAGGCATCGGTGGTTGTTATGTAACTTCCGGTGCCGAAATACACTAAAAACCCGCCGTCGGGGTGGCCGCCGGTTAGTGGTTGCGATGTAATGGGTTGTCTTTGATTTGCACTATTTACTGCCGTAAATAGCGCGGCACCGCCGTTGCCCAAACCCCAGGCCGTAGAATTTTCGCCACTTAAATCGAATTTCCATAAATTTCCCTGTAAGTCGCCAGCATAGACTGCATCGATAACTTTGTCACCATCGGCGTCCAGGAGATACGGTGTCGATAACCCGTTGCTAGTTTCGCTATTAGTCTCGATCTTTTTGATCAGATCGCCATTGGACAAATTGACGATGAATAAGAATGCTCTGCCGGATGAACTGTTATAACCGTTGCCAAAAATCGCCGCCCAGATAACGTTGGTACCGTTTCGAAGTAGGCCGATTTGCGGCTGGCTGTAGGTGTAACCTAAGTCGGTCGCAATGGTGGAATCCTTCTCTAAATTCGCATTGTTCGGAAACTCCCACATCACATTGGTTTGACTGAAATTTGTCGGATCGGTGACATCTAAAGCATAAATAGTCTTGCCGCCTTTGCCTAAACCGCCGACCAAAACTGTTTTCCATGAGCCAGACAAGTAGGCGTCGCTGGCTAGGGGGCCGGAGTCCACAAAGTAGCGGTGATTATAATCCGGGCTGGTTAGGGCACTTAACTGACCGTAAACCCCGGCCGGAATATAGGCAAATATTTCTTTGCCGGAATTGGTCTGGCCTGTGTCGGCTTGGAAACCATGCAACATGCCGTCGTTGGCCCCAACGTATACCATGGGAGTTCGATCAATATTGTCTGCGATATAAGTAGCGTAGGTGGATTGTCCAGCGGTACCTGAAGGCAATGCGGTAAAACCGAAATCAGTGTTTTTCACAAAGTAGGGGTCGGAGTTTACTATGTCGCCAAGAAGGGTGTTTTTACGTTTACGGAAGTCGCTGATTGTGTAGCCGCGGAGCCAATTCAGTCTGTTTGTGCAACTATTGTCGGTGCCATTCAAAGCCGACTGTTGTGAAGAATTAAGCGTTGAACAACTGTCAAATAAAATTCCATTAGTGCCATTGTAAGTGAATATGTGTTGTTTCCTAACATCAGGATCGGGAATCAGTGTTGCTGCATCCCATACGCTGTCTAAGGGCAGACCTGTCGTTGGATTGATTGGTCTGGCGTAGAAATGCCCAGACCAATCCGACGGGTCGAATTGCGCCTGATAGAGCAACGTTGTCGTTTGCAAACCGGTGGAGTTGGCTGCCAGCGCGGCAGCGGTCATACTTTCATCAGCCACCTCGTGCAGGATGCTGTTGAATGCGTCGACCAAGTCAGCCGCACTTTCGGTGCCGAAAAATTTGCCTCTGCCGCTGATTGCCGCATGCCATAAGTCGTAAATTTTGCTTGGCGTGGAAGCTACATAACCTGCACAGCTTTCCCCGTTTGCAGTATAAGGCCAGCAAGACTGGGATGGAGAACTGGAACTCGTTGTACTGGTGGGGCAGGAGGTGCCCGCCACCAGCTTGTCATAATCGCCAGTGTAAGTATTACCGCCCCAGTTCGGATAAGGACTGACCAAGCTGCCGCTTAATCCCAGACCAACCGAGTACGTGTTCAAATGTTGCCAGGTTGCCGGATCATTTTTGGGATTAAACCATTCTTCCGATTTTTTTGCGGCCAAGTCGGTGTTGGTCGACGCTTCCCGAATCAACGGACTCAGTTTGTTGTCGATGCCGGTTTGCAGATCCTGCGCCCAATAGTAAAAGGCGACGTCGGAAAGATTGGTGGCCTGTTTGTCCCGGAATGGGAAACTGGGTGTCCAACTATAGTTGCTGCTGCCGTCCGGGCCCAGCGGAACGCTGGTCGCGGTACTATTGGTGTCGCCAATACCGGCGTAGTCGGAAGCGGCATCGCCGCACCAACTGCCGTCGGTCATCATCAAGTGGACGCTACGGCGGCAGGCATAATGGTTGCCGTCCAAAATTTGTGGATCTTCCGCGTAAGGGTGATTGATATTCACGGTGCCCTGGAAATATTTGCCAGCATTGTTTGCCGCTTTTAGCAAGTAAGTACCGCCGGACGCTGGGAATCTTGACAGCCAGTTGAACAGATCTTCTTTGTGAGTCACGTCCCTGGTTTCATAAACGGTAGTGGTGACTGTTTCGTTCCAGGAAATTACTACGTTGGAGATATTTGAAGAATCGCTGGCGATGCTGTTGGGAACATTTATTCGGTATACGCCGCTGTTAATGGATGTTCCAGTGGTGTAATAGTTCTTACAGTAAGTAACGTTGCTGCAACTGGCCGTTACAAGGCCTAGAGTCGCATTGGCAGGCGAACCTTGGCCGGATGTAGGCGGAAAACCTGTCCCCGCAACGGGTGAAGTTTGGGTGCAGCTACTCAGTTCGATACGATCCCCGGAATTGCTACTATTAAATTTAGCAGTACATGTATAACTATAATGTGTTGTTGTCGTGTTGCTACTGAGTATTGTGTTGGTTGTTTCGGTGTGAGTAACCGCGTTCAATCGACGTATACGGTTGTCGATACTTTGCCCAGGACTGCCCCAGCCGTTGCAACTGGTGCCGAAACTGTTACAAGAATTGATGGCCTGCCAAGCGACCCGAATGCTACCACTCAGACCGGCAAAACCATTCATCGCTGCCGATACAGTCGCCAAGTTGCGTGTCCGGTAATAAGAATACCAGTTAGCGAAATTTTGTTGCGCAGTGGCCGACAGTGTTGTGACATCGTAGTAATCGTAGCAATCTTCATCGGATTTAGTTCCGTCGCAGCTAGCGTTTGTACTATCAAACAAATAATAAAAAGCGCGGCCGCCGGAAGATGGAGAAGACGCAAAAGTCTGCGAACTATTGTTTGGGTTATATTCGAGTGTCACACGGTAATTGCTCGATAAGTTCACTGTGCCGCGACTGGTATCGAAACCGTTAATCGGTGCGTCGGTGAAGCTAACGTTCGGGTAACAGGTCGAAGGATTGGTATTATCCAACTTACAGTTACCGCCGTTGTATTTGGGAGGAGGGGTATAAGTTACAGTTGGATTGTAATAGATCGCGTTGAAATTGGCGGCTTTGAAGCGTTTTGTGCCTTGATTGGTATCCAAACCATCCGGAACGTAGCCCCAAGCCATACTGCCAGAATCGTCCAGTGTCAGCAGAACGTTAGGAGGCATGCTCGCGGTCACGAACAACGGCAGATCGGCGATGTCGAGGTCTGTCGCATGCGCAACAGGCGCTTGTATTGTAGCGACCAGTGCTACCGCTAAATACGCAAATATGTTGATTGAACTCGGCTTCATGGGCGACTCCCTAACCGTAATTGGCTGGATCATGGACTTGGGGTATAGCTGAAAGCAGCTTGCAGAATCACTACGGCACTGGTGTCTCCCCCTACCGCACGCGTAGTCACGCGGTAATGTTCAACAGTACCGACATTGGGCAGTTTTTCTATGATGTAGCGCGGATTTTCCGCAACACCGGTGACGGTATAGGATTTATAACTCGCCCAGTTGGCAATATTGCCCCAATAGCTGCTGTCGTTGGCGTGAGATGGATTGTTGACTAGGCCGGCAGGGACGGCACCGGTCCAGGGACCGACTCGCCAAGTGGTCAGTGTATTGCCGGCGTTTTTTAAAGCGGCTTCTGCGGCTTGAAATGCCATGTCCCGGTTCCTGGTATTCCCAGCCATCCTTTCTTCTAAGCCGCTGTTTTGTACTGCGTTGTTGCCAATCAGCATTAACGCCACTAAAAAGATCAAAGCGGTAAAAAGCACCACGCCGCGTTGTTTTGAAGGGAAGTTGTTGTAGCGCGAGAGTTTCATTAAAGCCTCACAGGCGATTTCTGATCGCTATCGTGGTGGTGAAGACTTTACGCAACAGGTTGTCCGCAGCAGTCGTGCTGGTTCCGTTGTAAGTATAGGTTTGGGCCTGTGAGGTAATTCCTTGCTCGTCCTGGCGGGATACCATCAGTAAGCTGATACGCAAACCCAGCACTTTGGACCAATCCGTGACGTTGCTGGCCGTAACGTAACTGTCGACGGTTTGGTCAGCCGGAACCGTAGTGTCAATACCGTAAGTAACTTGCATGTCTTCTACGCCATCAATCAACTCCTCCGCAATGGTATTCGCTGTAGGCGTACCCCCTACCGTCGCGGACCGCAATCTTTCTCGGTACAAAGCAGGTTCCCCGGCGGCGTTTGTTCGGATGTAGTAGGTGTTGGCGCTTAATTCCAGTACTCCACTGTTTGCTGCAAAGGTCACGGTGGATCCTGGATTAGCGCAGTTAACGGGTGTGGGGATCGCCCCCAACTCTGAGGTACAGTTGCCGGGCGATATTCCGGTCTCGCCATGTGTGATCGTGGTGCTAGTTACGGCGCTAGCTTGAAATATCGCGGTGTTGGTTGTGCCGCTGATCACTAGAATGTCACCGGCACTGAAATTATGGGCGGCGCTTAGAGTTATTGTCGGGGGTACATGGCTACTGACGATCATTTCGGTGGCTTTGTCTGCCCGAATTGCACTGAATGAGTCTCCGCGAAGCCGATCACCAGCACTCATGTCAGCCGGCAAGCTATCCTCATAGCCCCGGAGCGGTTGAGTCAGTAGTTTTTTGCTCCACCAAGTTGCTGATGTGTTTGTGACGTCATTGCACTCTGAAGATGTGCAGGCCACATAACCGGAGAATCCGACCATTCGGGTGTCTCGGTCTATTGCTTCGAAAGCGAAACGAGCGTTTTCTTGCATGCGCGACATCACTTCCTGTACCCGAAAGCTTTGCCGGCTAGCCAAAAAAATACTGCCGATCGCACCAATGATGATCAAGCCAATCGTCAAGGCCACCATCAGTTCGATGAGTGTCACTCCTCGGTTAGCGGAGGCAGGGCTAGAGTGTCGATACGCGTTTGAATGACGGGTCATATCACACTGCGAGTTGAAAAACTGGTCACTACGCCATCTCCGTCTTCATCCCATTGCACGTTAATGACTGCGGTTCCACTGCTGTTG
This sequence comes from Methylomonas sp. Uni0011, assembly GCF_056850255.1. Classification (NCBI taxonomy): domain Bacteria; kingdom Pseudomonadati; phylum Pseudomonadota; class Gammaproteobacteria; order Methylococcales; family Methylococcaceae; genus Methylomonas; species Methylomonas sp. Uni0011. Next base: position 267,552 of record NZ_JBVVNO010000001.1, on the reverse strand, counting down.
ACCGAGAGGCTGGCGTCGCCAACAGGTAGGGCGGCACTTACAGTGTTTTTCCAATCGCCGAGGTCTGAGCGCAGCGCCGCGGCGCAATTGGTTAGTGCATTGGGTGGGGTTGGCGGTGCTGCACCGAATGCCACGTTACAATTGCCTGTAATTGCCGAAGTGCGATTGAGCCTGAGTCGCTCCAACACGTCGTTTGCCAAGAATGTGGCTTGGCTGCGCAAAAACGCTGAATTATTGTTTTTCACCGTGGTGGCCAACAAACCGGCGTAACCCAATAGACCGATTGCCACGATCAACATCGTGATTAAAACCTCTATCAAACCGCTGCCGGTCTGCTTGAAACTTGGAGACGCAGACTGTTTGGCTGGGTAGTTCATTAAGGGCTGGTGCATGACGTCAGTTCGCTGGCTAAGTCGCTTTTTTCCGGAATGCCGTCACGGTCGCTATCGCGACCTTGACCAACACGCCCGGTGGGACCGACCACAACCAGGCGCGAAGTTCTGGATTCAGGGAGATTGTTGCCGTCGTGGTTGTCGCATATCGCGAACGTCCCCTGGGTGTTGCTGTCACCAGTCGGCTTGTAGTGGATAAAGGATGTAAATGTATTAGAACGCAATGTGAAGTTTTCCGGCAGACCTTCGTAAATCCTTAGCACGCAATCTTCGCCCGATTCGCAAAGATTGTTGTCACCATCGTCGTTAAATACGTTAGTGACTGCGTTGGTTGAGCGATCGATGTCGATAAATACTTGCCATCCGTTTTCCCATTGGGCTCCTGTTCTGGCTGCAACGACGATTTGGCCGCGCTTTATCGCTTCGTTGCGGGTGTAGTTTAGAGCGGTAACGAGCTGGTTGGCGGCAGAGGTAAGGCGGCTGCTGCGCACTGCGGCTGTAAAGCTTGGAATCGCGACAGCGGCCAGAATACCGACGATGGCGACGACTACAATTAACTCCACCAAGGTAAAGCCGAGCAATTGCGCCGATTTAAGTTTCATTCTTCGGGAAAGCTCCAGGTTGATCGAAAGGTTGTTCTTCGAGAACTAATAACCGGACCTGAAGATAGCACAGGATCAAACAAAGTTATGAGAGCTGAAACAAAATTCGGCGCGACCTCGCAAGATCGGATTTCAGTAACTACACTCTTGTAGGAGCTTGACTACACTTCCTGCGTCTAGGAATTGGAGTAACGCTCGGCGGAGCCAAAACGGCAATTTCGACTAGGTTTTTTACTGTGACTTAAAACTGGAGGAAATAATTGTGGCGACGATTCTTGCCGTAGACGATTCGGCATCGATGAGACAAATGGTGGCGTTTACTCTGAAGGGGGCCGGCTACAGCGTAGTGGAAGCGGTCGATGGTGTGGATGCTTTGAACAAAGCCAAAGGGCAGGCTTTCGATTGTGTGGTGACCGATGTCAACATGCCCAACAAGGATGGAATCCAATTGATCAGAGAACTGCGGGCGCTGCCCAACTACAAGTTCACGCCGATGTTGATGTTGACGACTGAAGCGGGGTCAGACAAAAAGCAACAGGGTAAGGATGCCGGAGCAACCGGCTGGATCGTGAAGCCGTTCAATCCTGATCAGTTACTGAAAACAATCAAGAAAGTGATGGGCTGAAGTCCAACGGCATCTTGACAGTCATTTTTGGGTGGTTGTATGGCAATCGATATGGCGCAATTTCATCAAGTGTTCTTCGAAGAAAGTTTCGAAGGATTGGATGCGATGGAATCCGGCTTGCTGAACATGGATACCGGCGATGTTGATGCCGAAGAGATCAATACTATCTTCCGTGCAGCCCACTCCATAAAAGGCGGTAGCGGCACATTCGGCTTTAACGCGGTGTCCGATTTCACCCACGTGATGGAGACATTGCTCGACGAAATGCGCGACGGTCGGCGTAAAGTGACGCAACCGGCCGTAGATGTTTTACTGGGTTCGGTCGATTGCTTGCGCGATATGTTGCAATCGATCCAGATCGGCGCCGAAATCGATCAGGCGACGGTCTCGGCCCACAAGCAAGCCTTGGATAACGAGTTGCGCAATGCCGGGCAGCCGGCCGGCGACCCTAGGGGCGTAATCGCTCAGCCGATCCTACAGCAACCCGCTCCGCAGCAAAGTGATACGGCGGAACTGAGCGGTTGGTCGATCGCGTTCAGCCCGCATCTGAACTTACTCAAAACCGGCAACGAACCGGTAAGGATGTTCAGAGAATTAGCCGCTCTGGGAGAATTAAAGACAACGGTTGATTTACAAGGCGTACCCAGTCTTTACGATCTGGATCCTGAAGAATGCCATTTGTCTTGGAAATTGCACGTCGCGGGAAACATCCCGGCCGGCGAAATCGACGAAATTTTCGATTGGGTGGAAGACCACTGCGATTTGGCCAAGCAGCCCATCCATCAGTCAGACGCGGTGCACGTTGAGCAACCGGTTGATATTCCGGCAGTGACTGCCAGCGTGGCGGCGGTCGAAGCCAGGCCTGAGGCGGAGCCGGGAAACGAAACCGGCGCGCAAGCGGCAGATGCGAAATCGGCCAAAAAAGACGATGCGAAAGTTGCCGGCAAAGGCTCAAGCTCGATTCGGGTCGATACCGGTAAGATCGATACCTTGATTAATATGGTTGGCGAACTGGTCATCACTCAATCGATGTTGAGTTTGTTGGGCGAGCACTTTGAAATCAACAAGCTTGATCAGCTAAAAAACGGCTTATCGCAATTGGAGCGTCACACGCGCGAATTGCAGGAAAGCGTAATGAATATTCGGATGCTGCCAATCAGCTTCGTATTCAGCCGGTTTCCGCGTTTGGCGCATGACATCAGCAGTAAGCTGGGTAAAAAAATCGAGCTTCGATTGGTCGGCGAAAATACCGAAGTGGATAAAACCGTCGTCGAGTTGCTGAGCGATCCTCTGGTACATCTGGTCCGCAACAGTCTGGATCACGGTATCGAAATGCCCGAAGTGCGCGTTGCGGCCGGCAAACCCGAAACCGGCACGGTCACCCTTGAGGCGTACCACCGCGGCGGAAATATCGTGATTGAAGTTTCGGACGACGGCAAAGGTTTGGACAAAGAAAAGTTGCGCGCCAAAGCGGTCGAAAAAGGCTTGATTGATGCCGATGCCGTACTGAGCGAAAAACAGACATACGAGTTGATCTTCATGCCTGGTTTTTCGACGGCGGAAAAATTGACAGACATCTCCGGCCGCGGCGTCGGTATGGATGTGGTGAGGCGTAATATTCAAGCCTTGGGCGGCGATATCGAAATCTTGTCGGAGTTGGGTAAGGGCTCGACTATCTCCATCCATTTGCCGCTGACCTTGGCGATTTTGGACGGCCAATCGATCGCGGTGGGCGACGAGACCTACATTTTACCGTTGGGCTCGATTATTGAATCCCTGCACGTCAGAGAAGAGTTTATTAACCGGGTGGCCGGGAAGGGCGAGACCTTTTTGCTGCGGGGCCAATATCTGCCGGTGATCCGCATTCACGAGATCTTTAAAGTACCCAGCGCCAAAAATACCAAATTGACCGAAGGATTAATCGTTGTGGTTGAAGGGCAAGGCGCACGCTGCGGATTGTTTGTTGACGACTTGCTAGGCCAACAGCAAGTCGTGATTAAGTCGCTCGAAGCCAATTATCGGCGGATCGAAGGCGTCTCGGGGGCGACCATCCTCGGCGACGGCTCGGTTGCGTTAATTTTGGATATTCCAGGATTGGTCCGATTATCAAATCAATAATTGCTGCGAATTAAATATGACTCATAACGCCGAAACGATTACCTCCGAACAGGCGGAAGCCATCAATCAGGAACATCTGTTGCAGTTTTTGAGTTTTACCCTGGGCCGGGAAGAATACGGAGTCGATATTTTAAGGGTTCAGGAAATCAGGAGCTGGGAACCCGTGTCGCGTATTCCGAACGTCCCCGCTTACGAAAAAGGCGTCGTTAATCTGCGCGGTGCGATCGTACCCATCATCGACTTACGAGAGCGGTTTCAACTCGGACGCTGCGAATATACCGCGCTTACGGTGGTGGTGGTGCTACAGGCTAAAGTTGCAGACCGGACTAGAATTATGGGCGTGGTGGTCGATGCGGTTTCCGACGTAGTGGACGTCAATAAAAAACAGATTCAAACCGCACCCGATTTTGGGGCCAAGGTCAGTACCGAGTTCATAACCGGTCTGGCTTCAGTGGGCGGCCGGATGGTTATGCTGTTGGACGTCGATAAACTACTCAGTCTCGATGGTGTAAATGATGAAAATGACAATTCGAACAAATAAAGCAAGAAAATTAGCGGCTAAGGAGCGTTCAAAATGAAGATAAACCATCCGGTAACCGACCGTGAAGTGTTGATGAAAGAAGGCACCATCCTGGTTACTAAGACCGATTTAAAAGGTCGGATTGTCGACGTTAACGAAGCCTTTGTCGAAATCAGCGGATTTTCGAGAGAGGAATTGCTTGGCCAGAACCACAATATCGTTCGCCACCCGGATATGCCGCCGGAAGCGTTCGCCGACTTGTGGAGTACGATTTCCAAAGGTAAACCTTGGCGGAATTTAGTGAAAAATCGTTGTAAATCAGGCGATTACTATTGGGTGGAAGCAAACGTTTCGCCTGTTTTCGAGCAAGGCAAGGTCACCGGCTACGTCTCCGCCCGCTATGCACCGAGTCGGGAGCAAATCCGTGCGGCAGAGCTTTTGTACGACAGTGTCCGTAATAAGAAGAGCCAGATCAGATCGGATCGGTTTGTCGATAAGATCAATTTCGTCAATCGGCTGAACATAACCGCCAAACTGGTGCTATTCGCGCTGCTGTTGCTGCTGCCCGGCGCGGTTTTGCTGGGGATGGTCAACCAAGACAAAAACGCCGACATCGAATTCGCCAGAAAAGAAATCCGCGGCGTAGATTATCTAAAATCGTTGAAACATTTGCTTGTCCAATTGACCGAACATCGAGGAGCAAGCTATCTGGCCTTGTCTGCGGCCGGTAATCGCGACTCCGCCGCATTGGGCCAATCTGCCAAACGGGTTGCCGATGCGATAAAAGCGGCTGATGCGGTGGATGCCGAGTTTGGCGCTGAATTCAACAGCACCGAAGCGTGGCAAAAAATCAAAAGTGATTGGGCGCTACTCGAGCCGCAAAACGCAGCGCAGCTGACTGCGCAAGCCAGTTTGGCTAAGCACAGCGAGTTGGTTGAGAACGTTACCAAGCTGATGATTCATGTTAGCGACCAGTCGAATTTGACGCTCGATCCCGAGGTAGGCTCCTATTATGTGATGAACGTTGTCTCGATACGGCTACCGGAATTAATCGACCATGTCAGCGAGCACATGGCGAATGCGGTTGTATTGGCAAAAGCCGGGACTAGTCTGGACCCGCAAGCCAAAATCGAAATGGCCGTGGTCGACCAGCATATCGGCGAAAGGCTTGGAGAAACCGAACATGATTTGGCGGTGGCGTATGCCGCCGATGCCGAAGCGAAAACGGCGCTGGCCGACAAACAGGAGATACTGTTTGGCGACACGGCAAAGTTTTCCGATTTGATCAAACAAAATTTATATCTGGCGTCGGCGGTGAACGTTTCGCCGGACCGCATCGCGGTTTCCGGTGCGTCGGCCTTGCAAGCGGTGAATGCCTTATACGATGCCGCAAGTCCGTTATTGAGAAGCATGTTGCAGAAACGGGTCGATGGACTGGAGCAGGAAAAATATCGTCAGTTCGCAGCGGTAAGCGGATTGATAGTGATCGTAGCGCTGATCGGGTTCGCGATTGTCCGCCACATCACTTCGAATCTGCGTACTGTGAAAGGGGTATTTGCCAAAATCACGGAGGGTAATTTCCGTAGCACCATTCACTTGGACGGGCACGACGAACTGGGCGATTTACTACGCAGCTTGCAAATGATGCAAGTCAATCTGAATGTCGACATTTCCGACACACGGGAACGAGCCATAAAAGCCACTCGCGTCGAACGGGCCTTGGATAACGTCAGTTCGTGCGTGATGTTGGCGAATAGTAACTTGGAAATTATCTACATGAACAGAGCGGTAGCGGAGTTGTTCAAAAACGCCGAGCAGGATATTCGGCAGCAGTTACCTCGCTTCGATTCGTCCAAATTGATGGGGGCAAATATCGACCAATTTCATAAAAATCCGAGCCATCAGCGCGGTATGTTGGCCAAATTGGAATCGACTTACAAATCAGGCCTGGAAATCGGTAGCCGCCATATGAATATTATCGCCAATCCGGTCATAGACGCAGAAGGCAACCGGATCGGCACCGTAGTCGAGTGGCTCGATAGAACCCACGAAGTGAAGATCGAACGCGAAATAGCTGAAATCGTCGAGGCGGTAAAAGTTGGAGAGCTCTCCAGTCGAATCGAGTTGGGCAACAAGCAAGGCTTTTTTGCCTCGCTCAGTGCAGGCATTAACGAATTGACCGACGTCATCGAAAACGTATTCAGCGATATCGGCAGCACAATGCAGAGTATGGCGGAAGGTGATTTGACCAATCGTATCGATCGCGATTACCGGGGCACCTATTTGAAATGCAAGAACGACATCAACAGCACGATAGACAAATTGAACGAGATATTCGGCCAAGTCAGCGAGTCGGCGCATTTTATCAATAACTCCTCGCAAGAAATTGCGAGTGGAAACAATAACTTGTCGCACCGAGCCGAGCAGCAGGCGGCCAATCTGGAGCAAACGGCTGCCAGCATGGAGCAACTGACCAGTACGGTGAAAAACAATGCCGATAATGCTCAGCAAGCCAACTTGGTAGCCAATAATGCCAAAGATCTGGCTGAGAAAGGCGGAAACGTGGTTAAGGCTGCAGTCGCGGCGATGCAAGAGATCAACGAGAGCAGCAATAAAATTGCCGACATCATCGGTGTCATCGACGAAATTGCATTCCAGACCAATTTGTTGGCATTGAACGCATCGGTGGAAGCCGCCAGGGCCGGTGAACAAGGACGCGGTTTCTCGGTGGTGGCGACCGAGGTCAGAAATCTGGCGCAGCGCAGTGCGACGGCAGCCAGGGAAAGTAAAGAACTGATTCAAAACAGCGTGCAAAAAGTTCGAGCCGGAACCGAGTTCGTCAATGAAACCGGCAAGGCGCTCACCGAAATCGTTGCCGGCGTCAAAAAAGTGGGCGACATTGTGGCCCAGATAGCGGACGCCAGTGTCGAACAGTCTGCCGGTATCGGCCAGGTCAACCAAGCCGTGGCGCAGATGGATGAGATAACCCAGCAAAATGCTGCATTAGCCGAAGAAGCCTCGGCGGCAAGCGTATCGATGAGCGATTTGTCTACCAATATGGTCGAGATGCTCGCTTTCTTTAAAACCGACAAAAACATTGGTCAACAACCTGTTGCGCAGCGTGGACATAGCCCCACGGTCGCCCGGACGGAGGTTGTGCGTAGCGCTCCTGTTGCGGTTCCAGCCGCAAATACGCAGCCTGCCTTTGCCTCTAAATCGAACGATGCGGATGACGAATGGCAGGATTTTTGAGGGTGTTGCAAACATTATCGAGCGATCGGCGAGGACGATGAGCCATGGCAACCAATAAGCAGGTTGAACAATTTCTGACGTTCGAACTGGCGGGAGACGCTTACGGTATCGATATCTTGAAAGTCCAGGAAATCCGGGGTTGGGAACCGATCCGTAAGATTCCGAATACACCGGCTTTCGTCAAAGGTGCGCTGAATCTGCGCGGGACCATTGTGCCGATTATCGATTTGCGCGAGCGGTTTCAGATGGAAAAAGTCGAATACACGCCGGTGACGGTGGTGATTGTCATGAGTATCCAAACCGCAGCCGGAACCACTGTGATGGGGGTCGTTGCCGATACCGTGTCCGACGTGTTGGATATTAATCCGGCGGATATTAAAAACGCGCCGAATTTGGGGACTAAAATCAATACCGAATATATGCGAGGCATGTATGTCGGCAAAAAACACATGGTGATGCTGTTGGATGTCGACAAATTGCTGAATCCGGAAGAGTTCATCAATATCGCCAATTTGCAATGAAGGCGAAAGTCATAGCCGTACTGAATCAGAAGGGCGGTGTTGGCAAAACCACGACTTCGGTCAATTTGACCCATGCTTTGGCCAGATCCGGAAAGGCGGTAACTGTGATCGATCTCGATCCGCAGAGTCACTTGGCGGTGTCGCTGGGAATCGTCGGGCCGCAGCCGCAAGGGGGGATCGATGAAGTCATGCTGAATTGCGGTTCGTTACAGAGTCGATGCATTCCGGCCAGAAAAAATTTGAATCTGGTGGTGTCCGGCCCACGCCTTCAAGAAATCGAGCAACTAAGCGACGGCGATTCCTGCCGCGGCGATTTACTGCGTAAGGCTTTGGAATATTCGGATCCGGATCAGGACTTTATTTTTATCGATTGTCCGCCGTCTTCGGGCGTGCTGGTCGCGAATGCCTTGTTCGCCGCCGACGAGATTTTGATTCCGATGACCAGCGATTATCTCGTTCTCCAAGGCTTGTCGCATTTGATGGGGACCATCAAGAAATTCGAGGCGGCGTTGCAACGGCAGTACCGTTTTTCGTTGGTAATGTCGCGTTACATACCGACGCGGCGGTTATCCGCAGATGTATTGGATCTGGTTAAAAACTATTTCCCCGGCAAAATTTTGGCGACACCGATCAGGGAGACGGCGTTGCTGGCCGAGTGCCCGAGTTTTGGTAAGACTATTTTTGAGTATCGTCCAGGCTGCCGTTCGGCACGGGATTTTGCCGAATTGGCCAAAGACTTTTTGGAAAATAGGGTGATGTAATGGCTGAAAATGGCGAAAACAGTTTGATTGGCTACGATCCGTTAGCCTGGATGCGAACCTTGGATCCTGAGGAGCAAGCCGCTGAGGCGATGCCAGCGGCTGAACCCGCCGATGGCGAGGACACCGTGACATCGGTAACGGAAGCCGCCGATGCCATCGTCTCCGATACGGCGTCAACCGACGAATTATCGGAATCCGTGCCGCAAACGTCCGCTAAAGGTAGCTTGGCGTTGGAACCGTTGTTGAATATACAGGGCGTCGCCGATTTGCATCAAAATTTGATGCAAATGTTAAGCCGGTACGATGCGATCGACATAGACGCCTCGGCGGTGGCCAGCATCGACACGTCGACTCTTCAATTGCTGGTGATTCTGAAACGGACGGCCGCCGGGTTGCAGAAAGTCGTGGCGATCGATTTTCCTTCGGATAAGTTTATCGAGGCGGCGGAGCTGTTAGGTGTCTCCGAAATGCTGGAGGTCGATACCGCTGCCTCCGGTTTTTTTTAAACCTCTCCGGTTCGCTATCGAATGGCTACAGGCAATATGGCAAGCAGTATTCGCGAATTCGAATATACTCACGCGGATTTCGATGTTCTTCGAAAAATTTCCCGCCAGTATTCCGGCATATTAGTGCCGGACGACAAGTTCGACATGTTTTATTCCCGGCTAGCGAAGCGGATTCGTCTGTTGGGTCTGAGCAGCTTTAAAGAATATTGTCACTATCTCACCGACCATCCCGACACCGAGTTTACCGAGTTCATCAATGCGGTTACGACCAACCTGACTGCGTTTTTTCGGGAAAACCACCATTTCGAATATTTGAGTACTACCGTGGTGCCTGAGCTTTTGAAAAAAAAAGCCGGGACCAAACAGGTCAAAATTTGGTCGGCCGGGTGTTCTACCGGTGAAGAGCCCTATTCATTGGCGATAACCTTAAAAGAAAGGTTGCCGGCCGATTGGGATATAAAGATTCTGGCGACCGATCTCGATACCAATGTGTTGGCCACTGCCGCCAGCGGGGTTTATAGCGAAGAGCGCGTCACCGGTATTGCCGAGCAGCGACTAAAGCGCTGGTTTCAAAAAGGCAGCGGCCGGCAGGCGAACAAAGTGCGCGTCAGAGCCGAATTGCGTCAATTGATAACCTTCCGGCAATTGAACTTGATGCAGGAATGGCCGATGCGCGGCGGTTTCGACGCTATTTTTTGCCGAAACGTATTGATTTATTTCGACCGCGAAACCAAAGCCATGCTCGCAGAACGCTATGCCGGTTTGCTCGATACCGGCGGTTGTCTGTTTATAGGCCATTCGGAATCGTTGCATCAGCTCGATACCGCCTTCGATCCGATTGGAAACACTATTTACAGGAAAGCGCGCAAGTGACCCGTCATACAGTCGAAAAACCACCGATCGCCGGCTTCGAGGGCATAAACCGCTACTGGGATCAGGAAAACCAAATTATTGCCGCGAAATTGATGCCCGGCGACTACTATGTCACCGGTGCCGATGAAATGATCACCACTGTGCTGGGGTCTTGTGTGTCGGCATGTATTCGCGATTGCGAATCCGGAATCGGCGGTATGAACCACTTCATGTTGCCGGAGACCAGCCAAAATCGTTTGAACGCGCGCGACGAAGCCGTGGTGGGCAATGCCTTGCGTTACGGCAATTACGCCATGGAGCATCTGATCAACACCATATTGCAACATGGCGGGAAACGAAAGAATTTGGAAGTCAAGTTATTCGGCGGCGGCAAAATTATTGCTTCGCTGAGTGACGTCGGCGCTCGCAACGTGCAATTTGTGTTGGATTATGTCGATACGGAAGCGTTGAAGTTGGTTTCTCAAGACTTGGGCGATATCTACCCGCGTAAAGTCAATTTCTTTCCGCGTACCGGACGCGTCAGAATGAAAAAAATCAAAGACTTGCATAACCAGACCATTTTCCTGCGCGAGAAACAATACAGTTTCAGCATCAAAGACGCACCGGTTGAAGGCAGCGTCGAGTTGTTCTAGAGGCGAACATGGCAAAAATAAAGCTACTGATCGTCGACGACTCGGCCTTGATCCGGCAGATGCTGACGCAAATTTTTAACGAGGCCGGCGACATAGAGGTCGTGGGCACGGCCAGCGATCCGTTGATCGCTCGCGATAAAATCAAAGCGTTAAACCCCGATGTGCTGACGCTGGATGTGGAAATGCCGCGTATGGACGGTCTGACGTTTCTGAAGAATCTGATGCGTTTGCGGCCGATGCCGGTGGTGATGATTTCGACCTTGACCGAAAAAGGCGCCGAAGTCACCTTGGAGGCTTTGGCTTTGGGTGCCGTCGATTTTGTCGCCAAGCCCAAAGTTGACGTATCGCAAGGCTTACGGGCTTATGCCGACGAAATCGTTAGTAAAATCCGGGTGGCGGCACAGGCCAGGGTAAAGGCTTTGGAAACGCCTAATCCCCGCGTAATTCCCAGCCATACCGACGGCTTGGCAAACACCGTGATGAAAAAACATTTCAAGACTACGCACAAAATCGTCGCATTAGGCTCCTCCACCGGCGGAACCGAGGCGGTCAAACACTTGGTGAGGACTTTGCCGCGGACCGCCCCCGCGATCGTGATTGCCCAGCACCTCCCGCTAGCCTTTAGCGCTTCGTTCGCCAAGCACGTCAATGATGCTACCGACATGACAGTGGGCTTGGCCGAGGATGGGCAGCCGATAATGCCAGGGCATGTCTACATTGCCCCCGGCGATCGCCACTTGCTGGTTGCCCGCGACGGTGCCCGCTACATTTGCCGCTTGGACGACGGTCCGCCAGTGAATCGGCATAGACCGTCGGTTGAAGTTTTGTTTCGTTCGGTAGCGCAAAACGTGGGCGGTAACGCCATCGGCGTGATGTTGACCGGAATGGGGGCGGACGGCGCCAAAGCCATGCTGGAGATGCGCGAGGCCGGGGCGATCAATATCGTGCAGGACGAGGCTTCCAGCGTAGTCTGGGGTATGCCTGGGGAGGCCTTCAAACTGGGTGCCGCGCATCATGTGCTATCCTTGAACCGAATAGCGGAAAAACTTTTAGCCTTGGCGGAATAGATTATATGGTGCAGTTTTTTAAGGATAACGGTGTTTTGATTGGCTTGACCGCTGTGGTGTTAGTGCTGCCGTTATTGATTGCCGATACCCGGGTGTATTGGGCTGCAACCGGATTGCTCAGTCTGCTGTGGATGTTCCGCACGTTTCGTATACAGTCAGCCGGCATGCTCCGGCAAGCCGCTCAAGGCGAGCAAAATGAAACGGACATATCCAGGGCGGTTGACAGTTATCTGATTCACCTGAGCGATTGTATCGAACAGGAAAGCAGCACTTTTCGCAGTGAGCTTAACCAATTGAAGGCGATGTTGGCGGATGCGGTCAGCACCATGTCCAATAGCTTCAACAATTTACATGCCTTGACCAGCGGCCAGTCAACGGTGGTTTGCTCGCTGGTATCGGATTTGGAAGATAGTGTTGAGCGGGACAGTGCGCATATCAATTTCACCAGTTTTACCCACGAAACCGATAAAGTCTTGCAATTTTTTATCGACCACATCGTGCAAATCAGTAAGCAAAGCGTGGAAATGGTCGCCGTGATCAACGACGTCGGCGACCACATGGCCCATGTCGAAAAATTACTGGGCGATGTGCAGAAAATCGCCGACCAAACCAATCTGTTGGCGTTGAACGCGGCCATCGAAGCGGCGCGGGCAGGCGAGGCGGGGAGAGGGTTCGCCGTCGTGGCCGGCGAGGTCCGCAATTTATCGAAAAACTCTGATAAGTTCAGCGAAGAAATCAAGGCGGTTGTCAAAGCGTCCAAAGATAACATCCGCAATGCACGCGATATGATCGAAGTGATGGCGTCGAAGGACATGAACCTTGCGTTAAGTTCCAAAGCCAATATCGACAAGATGATGTTCGATATCAGCACGATCAATGCAAACGTCGCCCGAAACGTGGACGAGATTTCCCAACTGACCGGGAAGATAGAAGTCAGCGTGGGCAACGCCGTCAGAGGGCTGCAGTTCGAAGACATGGCCCGCCAATTGATCGAACAGATGCAGGCTAACCTGGACCATTTCGCCGCATTGAAAGACGAAGTTGCCATCGGTATGGCGACGTTCAAAGCGGGAAACCGCAAGGAGTGGCAGTTGGAATTGGGGCAGGGATCGGATCGTTTAAGGCAGATGAAACAACAATGGCAGGCCGGTAACTACCGCGTGGTATCGCAATCGTCTATGGACGAAGGCGATGTGGATTTGTTCTGAGTTTGCCGTTCGGGCAATTTTGCGATAAGGAGAAGCTATGGGTATTGAGGCAAGAGCCGATTCTGGCGTATTACACATTAAGGTCAGCGGAAAATTCGATTTCGGTTTGCATAACGAGTTTCGCGAAGCCACCAAACTGGCTGAGAGCGGCGTGAAACAGATTGATGTCGATTTGTCCGGCACTGACTACATGGACAGCTCAGCGCTGGGGATGTTGTTGGTGTTGCGCGATAAGGTCGGCGGCGACAAGTCGGCGATCCGGATAAAGAACGCTCGCGCCGAAGTAAAAAAAATACTGGAAATCGCCAATTTCGATAAACTATTCTCTTTGGTTTAACGCCTTTCCTTTTTCCCGTCCGGTAGTTGGGTGCCGGCTCTTGCCGGACCTTCGTCAGCGCTCCATGAACCAGTACAGCAATAATTCCAGTCACGGCATCGTGCGCCTTTTTTTACGGCGTTTCTTACCCAATTCGCAGGTGGCCGGGTTGGCGATAATACTGTTGGGCGGTTTCCTGCTGATATACAGTCTGTTGGGGCTGTTGATGCCGGTATTCGTTGCCGTGGTACTCGCGTATCTGCTGGAGGGCCTGGTCGTCAAATTGGAGTTGCGCGGCGTGGCGCGGCTACTCGCGGTGCATCTGGTGTTTTTTGCCTTTACGGCGGTGCTGGGTTTCGTGCTGTTCGTGTTGGTACCGATGGTATCGGAACAGACCGTACAATTGGTTCAGCACATCCCGGAAATCGTGTCCAGAACCCAAGCCGAGATCATGCGCTTTCCGGAGCGCCATCCGGAGTTGATTTCGGAAACCCGGATTCGGGAAATCATGTTCTCGATCCAACAGGATTTGCTCAAATACGGCCAGGACCTGATATCGGGCTCCGCCCAATCCTTCGTCGGCTTGGTGGCCGTAATCATTTACCTGTTTCTGGTGCCGTTAATGGTGTTTTTCTTTTTGAAAGACAAACAGGTGCTGCTGGGGTGGATGTTACAGTTCCTGCCCGCCGACACCAGCTTGAGCCTGCGAGTCTGGCAGGAAGTCGACAAACAGATCTCCAACTACGTGCGCGGCAAGTTTGTCGAAGTCTTCATCTTGTGGGCAATAAGTTATCTGGTGTTTTGGTGGCTGGGTTTGAATTACGCAATGTTGCTGGCAGTATTGATGGGATTGTCCGTGGTGATTCCCTACGTCGGCGCAACCTTGGTCACCTTTCCGGTGCTGGGCGTGGCTTATGTACAATGGGGAGTCGGCGGCGGCGACCAGTTCATGTACGTGTTCGTCGCCTATTCGGTGATCCAAGCCTTGGACGGCGTAATTTTGGTGCCGCTGCTGTTCTCGGAGGCGGTCAATTTGCATCCGGTGGCGATCATCGTTGCCATTTTGTTCTTCGGCGGCTTGTGGGGATTTTGGGGCGTATTTTTCGCAATCCCATTGGCCACGCTGGTTAAGGCTGTGTTAACGGCGTGGCCGCGCTGGGAAGCCAACGGCACGTTGGCGGGCTAGCTTACAAATTGTCCGAGGCAAAATCGGCCAAACGCGAGCGTTCGCCGCGGCGCAAGGTGATGTGAGCGCTATTGGGCCAGTTTTTGAAGCGGTCCACCACGTAGGTCAGACCGGAACTGGTCGCGGTCAGGTAGGGCGTATCGATCTGCGCCAGATTGCCGATGCAGATGATTTTGGTACCCGGTCCGGCCCGGGTGATCAGGGTTTTCAGTTGCTTCGGCGTCAGGTTTTGCGCTTCGTCGATAATTAGATAGCGGTTGAGGAAGGTGCGGCCGCGCATGAAATTCAGCGAGCGGATTTTTACCCGGTTCATCACGACGTTTTGCGACGCGCCTTGCTCCCATTCGGTATTGCCGGCCCGGCTGCCGAGCAGTTCCAGATTGTCCATCAGTGCGCCCATCCACGGCGCCATCTTTTCTTCCTCGCTACCCGGCAAAAAGCCGATGTCCTGACCGACCGGCATGGTTTCGCGGGTCATGATGATTTCCTGATACAGCTTCCGCTCCAACGTCAGCGACAGGCCGGCCGCCAACGCCAGCAGGGTTTTGCCGGTACCGGCCGAGCCGATCAGGGTTACGAAATCCACTTCCGGATCCATCAAGGCATTCAACGCAAAATTTTGCTCCCGGTTTTTGGCGAAAATGCCCCAGATATTATTGTGTTTAGTCCGGAAGTCCCGCGCCAATTGCAGCACCGCGGTCTCGCCGTCGCAGCTTTTTACGATCGCCTCGAAGCTGTCCTCGCCCTCCATGTAAAGGTACTGGTTCGGATACCACTCCCTGACCGCCGGCCCGTTGATCCGGTAGTAGGTGTTGTTGTTTTCCTGCCAGGATTCCATCTTGCCGCCGTTTTCGTCCCAGAAATCGGCATCCAGCGCCAGGCTGCCGCTGTAAAGCAGGTCGATGTCTTCGATGGTCTGGTCGTTGTGGTAATCCTCGGCGTTGATTTGCAGCGCGGCAGCTTTGATGCGCATATTGATGTCTTTCGACACCAAAATCACGTTGACGTCCGGATATTCCTTGCTCAAAGCCAGCACGATGCTGAGGATGGAGTTGTCGGCGATTTGGCCCGGCAGATCGGCCGGTAACAGATGCGACAATTGCCGGGTTTGAAAAAACAGGCGACCGTCGAATTCGCGCTCGCCGGCCAGCCCGTGCTCGATCCGGGACAGCGGCAGGCCGTCTTTGATCGATTGCTGGTCGGCGTCGCGGATCAACTCGTCCAGAAACCGGCTGACTTGGCGGACGTTACGCGATACGTCGGATAGGCCTTTCTTGGCGTGGTCCAGCTCTTCCAATACCACCATCGGGATGAATACGTTGTGCTCCTGAAACCGGAAGATTGACGTCGGATCGTGCATCAAGACGTTAGTGTCCAGGACGAACAATTTTTTACCGGCGGATTGTATATTCATGGGTTCCTTTTCAAGATCGGTTGCGGCGTTGGCAAGCATGGAGGCGTGCCACTGTTTGTCTTTCTACTCCATCCCGCGCGCCATCGTCAACCGGGCGGGATTTCGGCTTAAATTCCGCTAAAGCGGCGGCTGCCGGACGGAATCAAAAAAGCGGCTGGCAAGCGCGCTGAAATCGGCGAATTTTCTATACTTAAGCCGACGCCATGCCGAAGCGCATAGTCGGTTACAATACCCGCGCTGGCCGTCGATCTCGAATCGATACATTTACTTCCAGGATTGCTTTATGAATTATTCAGTATCAAACCAGCCCGACTTGGATTGGAGCCAAATCAGGGAGACGATCAAGCTGTTGACGGTCTCGGTGGCCCAAGTTGAGAGCAGCATTAAAGACGGCGACGAATCGGTTAACGCATTGGCCAGTACGTTTACCCATATGGTCGACGATATGCAGAAAATTCACGAGTTTCTAGCCTTGGTCGCCCCGAACGACTCGTCCGCTGCGGCTTTGGGCTATTGCGAGTCGATGCAGGACAAGATCAATCAGGCGATCGTGGCGTTTCAATTCTACGATCGCATGCAGCAATGCCTGCAGCACGTCTCGAACAACCTGAAGGGCTTGTCCGAGATCATCGAGACGCCGCACCGGCTATACAATCCGCTGGAGTGGCACAAATTTCAGGAAAGTATTCGCAGCCGCTACACGATGGAGTCGGAAAAAGTCATGTTCGACGCCATCCATCAAGGTAAGAGCATCGAAGAGGCGCTATTGTTGTTTGCTCAGGCAAGTGCACAGAGCCGTCCGGACGAGATCGAACTGTTTTAACTTTTTATCTGTTTGAATTGGCATCACTAATGAAAAATAAATGTTTGTTGGCCCTGGTCCCGTTTTTGCTTCTCGGAGCAGGTTGTAGCAGCGTAGCCGAACCACCGGTGTCAGGCAGCTCGCCGACGAAAAAGATTGCGAAAAAGCCGGCGGCAAAAGCGCCGGCAACAGCCGTCGCCCCAAAAAAACCGGCCGCAGGTCCCAACCCGACCGCAACTTATGCCATTGACAGCGGCCCCGGCAGCGTGAAAGTCGAGCCCAATTTGCCGGCCTTCCGCGCCGAACCGTTGATGCCGCCGGCCGACGTACCGCCGGCACAGCCCGGCGCGGCGGCTCCGGTAGTTCCGGTCAATCCGACTACGCCGCTGGCTACCGTGCCGGCGCCGAGATATGCGGTGGAAGACGCCGCGATTCCGAGCGGGACGCCACCTGCCGTGCTGGCGCTACTCAGCGAAGCCGACCGTAGCCGCAACAGCGGCGATCTGGATGCCGCTGTCGTCGTGATGGAACGCGCGCTGCGCATCGACGCTCGTAACCCGACCTTGACCTACAAACTGGCCCAATTGCGCCTGAAACAGAACAAGCCGCAACTGGCCGAGGAACTGGCCGGCAAGGCGGCTCTGCTCGCAGGAAGCAACCTGGATTTGAAACGTAAAAGCTGGATGTTGATTGCCGAAGCGCGCAACATGCAGCAAAACCCGCAAGGCGCCAAACAAGCCAAAGCTAAAGCCGAAAGCTTTTTCGGTCATTAAACCGGCTGAAGTTGCAGCGGAGTCAGTGTTAGCGTGAGTAAACTGGATGAAGTGTTCGCTAGCGATGGCGCTTTGGCCGGCATCATCGCCGGTTACTCGCCGCGCGCGGCCCAGATCGAGATGGCGGAAAAAATCGCCTACGCCATCGAATCGCAACAAAACTTGATCGCCGAGGCCGGCACCGGCACCGGCAAGACCTTCGCCTACTTGATTCCGGCCATCCTGTCCGGCAAACGCGTGATCGTGTCGACCGGCACCAAAAACCTGCAAGACCAGTTGTTCAATAAAGATCTGCCGCTGATACGCAAAGCGTTGGCGAAACGGCCTTTTAAAGCCGGTTTGTTGAAAGGGCGGGCCAATTATTTGTGCACCTACCGCTTGGAACAGGCGCTGAATTCCGCCTTCGGCTATAGCCGGGAAGAGGCGTCGGCGCTGGCGCAAATCAAGGCCTGGTCGAAACGGACCAAAACCGGAGACGTCTCGGAAGCGGCCGATGTCCACGACGGCGACCCGGTCTGGTTTCACGCCACGTCGACCACCGACAACTGTCTGGGTCAGAATTGCCCGGACTACGCCGATTGCTTCCTGACCAAAGCCCGCAAACAGGCGCAAGAGTCGGATATCGTCGTGGTCAACCATCATTTGCTGTGCGCGGACTGGTCGATTCGCGAGACCGGATTCGGCGAGTTGCTGCCCGATGCCGATGTCGTCGTCATCGACGAAGCGCATCAATTGGCCGACACCGCCTCCAATTTTCTGGGCGTGACCATCAGCGGCAAACAGCTGACCGATCTGGCCGACGATGCCCTGGCCGAATATTTTACCGATGCCAAGGACATGCCGGACCTGCGCACGGCTTGCGAGGATTTGCAGCACGAAGTCAAGGACATGCGTTTGGCCTTTGGCTTGGAGCTGAGGCGTGGCGACTGGCAGGAGATCGAAAGTAATCCGAAAATCGCCGGCGCCTTGGAGTCCCTGCAAAAGCAGTTGGCCCGTTTGACCGACCAATTGGAGCGGGCTTCGGTGCGCAGCAAAGGCCTGGAGTCCTGCTTCGACCGGGCCGAGGCGTTGGATGCGCAACTGGATACCTTGATTAGCGACAAGGACGGCCAATGGATCAAATGGTACGAAACCTACAGCAAGTCGTTCACGCTGAGCCGGACTCCGCTGGATATCGCCAAGGAATTCCGCGGTTTCATGGCTCGCCATAAGGCCACCTGGATATTTACCTCGGCAACGCTCAGCGTCGCCAACAATTTCGTGCATTTCTCCAAGAGCTTGGGTTTGAGCGGCGCGTTGAGCCAAAGCTGGGACAGCCCATTCGATTATCCGAATCAAGCTTTGTTTTACCACCCCAAGGGCCTGCCGCAACCGAACGATCCGGACTTTACCGACAAAATCGTCGATTTTGCGTTGCCGGTGTTGGAAGCCAGCCGGGGCAGGGCATTTTTTCTGTTCACCAGCCACCGGGCCTTGCAGCGCGCCGCGCAATTGCTGGAAGGCAAACTCGACCACCCCTTGCTGGTGCAAGGTACCAAGTCCAAAGGTGTGTTGCTGGATCAGTTCAAGGAACTCGGCAATGCGGTGCTGTTGGCCACCGCCAGCTTTTGGGAGGGCGTCGACGTGCGCGGCGATGCCTTGTCCTGCGTGATTATCGACAAGCTGCCGTTTGCATCGCCGGGCGATCCGGTATTGAAGGCGCGGATGAACGCAATGGAGAAGCAGGGGCGCAACCCGTTTTTCGAACACCAATTGCCCTCTGCCATCATCATGCTGCGCCAGGGCGTGGGCCGCTTGATCCGCGACGTCAACGACCGCGGCGTGTTGATGGTTTGCGATCCGCGCTTGTTGAAACGCTCCTACGGCCAGATGTTTCTGGATAGCGTGCCGGCCATGAAACGCAGCCGGGATATCGCCGACGTCCGCCAATTTTTTGCATAACGAAGGAAAGGCTTTGAAGTTACTAGCGGTAGAAACCTCGACCGACGCCTGTTCGGCGGCATTGTTCATCAACGGCGAAATCCGGGAAGAGTTTGCCATCGCGCCGCGCGAGCACACCAAGTTGATTCTGCCGATGATCGACCGTCTGATGGCCGAAGCGCAACTGCGGCCGCAACAGTTGGATGCCATCGCCGTCAGCCGTGGTCCCGGCTCGTTTACCGGCGTTCGCATCGCCGGCGGCGTGGTACAGGGTATCGCCTACGGTGCCGATTTGCCGGTGGCGCCGGTATCGACCCTGGCCGCGATTGCTCAAGATTTCTTCAATAAGCGCAGCGATCCCGAAATTGCATTTACCGCGATGGATGCGCGGATGGGCGAGATCTTTTGGGGCGTTTATCGGCGCAGCGACTTGGGCTTGGCCGAATTGCTCGGCGCCGAAGCGGTTACGCCCGCCGCGGATATTCAGGTCGGCGATGAAACCGGCTATGGCGTTGGCTCCGGCTGGACCGAGTACGCCGAGCTGCTGGCGCAGCGATTAGGTCAGCGGCTGTTGTCCGTCGAAGCCGAAGCAATATGGCCGCGCGCCGCCTGTATCGCCCAACTCGGCGCATTTCTGTGCGCCAACGGCGGTGCGGTGCCGGTGGAGCAGGCCATGCCGGTCTATTTGCGTGACAAGGTCGCGAAAAAGCAGTCGGAGAGGTAATAAATTAACGGATTCAGCAAGTTAAGTTGTGGCCGTTAGCCGGCAAGGCAAATGTCCGGCAAGGTTTTCCGCCGCTTGTGCGGTACAATGACCTTCTTTAAGCCGACTTTCTAGCCCATGGCGCAATATTTCGAAATCCACCCGAAGAATCCGCAGCCGCGGCTGATTCAACAAGCCCTGAATATTCTGCGCGACGGCGGCGTGATTGCCTATCCGACCGATACCTCATACGCGTTGGGCTGCCAGATCGGCGACAAGGCGGCGATGGATACCATCCGCGCGATTCGCCGGCTGGACGATAATCACAATTTCACATTGATTTGTACCGATTTATCGCAGGTATCGACCTTTACCAAAATGGGTAACGATGCCCATCGGCTGATCAAAAAACTGACGCCGGGGCCGTTCACGTTTTTGCTGGATGCGACGCGGGAAGTGCCGCGCCGGCTGCAACACCCGAAAAAGAAAACTATCGGCGTGCGGATACCGGATCACGTCATTGCCAGAACCTTGGTCGAGCAGTTGGGCGAGCCGTTGCTGACCACTACCCTGATCATGCCAGGCGAAACCGATGCGCTGGCCGATCCTTACGAAATCAGGCAGCGCCTGGAAAAAGAGCTGGCTCTGGTCATTGACGGCGGCGTGATCGAGCACCAATCGACCACGGTAATCGCCTGCGGCGATAAAACCATCGAAATAGTCAGGCAAGGTATCGGTATCGCGCCGATGTTGGAGTAAAAACGATGATGGACGAATTAACTCTGGTGCAGCGCATCGTGGTCTGGATCTTACCGGTGATTTTTGCGATTACCGTGCATGAAGTGGCTCACGGCTGGGTTGCCAAACTATTGGGCGACAATACCGCGGCGTCGCAAGGCCGGTTGACGGTGAATCCGCTCAAGCATATCGATATCTTGGGAACCCTGATTATTCCCGGCTTGTTGCTGCTGACTTTCACCGGGTTCGTATTCGGTTGGGCCAAGCCGGTGCCGGTCGATCCGCGTAACTTCAAGAAACCGTTGCAGGGTATGGCCTGGGTGGCCTTGGCCGGACCGGTGTCCAACCTGTTGATGGCCGCGGCCTGGGCGTTGATCGCCAGGCTGGGGGTGATGCTGGAAATCGAATTTATTTCAATGCCTTTTATCTACAGCGGCGTGGCCGGCATCAGCATCAACCTGGTATTGGCCTTGATCAATATGTTGCCGATCCCACCACTGGACGGCAGCCGGATATTGTCCGGTATGCTGCCGCATTACTGGGCTTGGCAATATAACCGCCTGGAACGTTTCGGCTTTGTGATTTTGCTGATTCTGTTGGCGACCGATGTCTTGAAATACGTCCTGGCCTACCCGTTGTATTACGCCCAGCAATTGTTTTTCAGTCTGGCGGGAATTTAGGTTTGAACGAAACCGCATTAGCCGTCGAGCCGGTTGCGGCGCCGTTGGCCCTGGTCCAAGGCCAGCCGTTCCAGGAACTGCCGGAAGACCTCTACATTCCGCCCGATGCGCTGGAAGTGTTTCTCGACGCCTTCGAGGGGCCGCTGGACTTGCTGCTGTATTTGATCCGCCGCCAGAATCTGGATATTCTCGACATTCCGATCGCGCAGATCACCCGGCAGTACATCGCCTATATCGAAATGATGGAAAACCTGCGCCTGGAACTGGCCGCCGAATATTTGGTGATGGCGGCCTTGCTGGCCGAAATCAAATCGCGGATGTTGTTGCCGCGTCAGCCGGAGAGCGAGGAAGAGGAAGAAGATCCCAGGGCGTTTTTGATCCGTAAATTGCAGGAATACGAGGCGATCAAGAAAGTCGCCGAAGAGATCGATCTGTTGCCCAGAAACGAGCGCGACACCTTCGAATTCGGCGTCGACACCTCGACTGTCAACGTTCGGCAGATTCTGCCGGACGTGGAACTCAAGGAATTATTGCTGGCCTTTCAGGACGTGTTGAAGCGCGCCGAACGGCTCAGCCACCACCACATAACCAAAGAGCCTCTATCAGTCCGTGAACGAATGGCAGCCATTTTGGAAAAACTTAACCGAGCAGATATCCTCCCTTTCCCAGCGTGTTTTACCCGATGTGAAGGAAAAAACGGGGTGGTTGTCGCGTTTCTTGCCATCCTTGAACTCTCCAAGGAACGAGTCATCGACATCTTTCAGCCCGAGCCCTACGCCGGCATCCACGTCCGTTTCCGCGCCAACACCGGCACAGGCGATTGAGCCGCCGCCAACCGCCAGCCTTGTCGACCATGTTAGCCCGCCAACCAAGCCTCGCGCCCCGCGCAAGCCGCGGATCAAACCCGAGCCGGTCAAAATTTTGGTTCCGGTCAAGCGTCGGGCAGTACGGTTTCCACCCGGCTGGAGCGGCGAATCTCGCGTCCAACCGGAGCCGCGCGAAGCGCCGGCACTCCTTGCCGAGCCTGCGGGCCGGCGTGCAGTACGTTTGCGGCCTAATTGGCAAAGCGATTGGCGTAAACCTGAAATCGAGCAAAAATCCGAGACTATTGCTATCCGCCGCCGCTCGACCCGCCTGCCGCCGCAATGGGCTGCCGTCATCCGCGCCAGCGAACACCAGGCTATCATCGTCGAACGCCATTTGCCGGCGCCGGAACGGGTTAAAGACTGCGACATGAACACCAAGCGCATCGTCGAAGCCATCTTGTTTGCCGCCAATCGGCCGATGACCATCCGTCAGATTCAGGAGGCCTTTCCGGAACTGGAACAGCCGGACACACTGACGATTCAGATGGCCCTGGAAGACATCGCCCGCGATTACGCCGACCGGCCGATCGGCCTCCGGCAACTGGCCAGCGGTTACCGGTTTCAGGTGCGTGAAGGCCTGTCGCCTTATGTGACCCGGCTATTCGAGGAAAAACCGGCCCGCTACTCGCGCGCATTGTTGGAAACTCTGGCCATTATCGCCTACCGCCAGCCGGTGACCCGTGGCGAAATCGAGGACATTCGCGGCGTCAGCGTCAGCAGTTCCATCATCCAGACTTTGCTGGAACGGGAGTGGATTCGGGTGATCGCCCATAAAGAGGTGCCGGGCCGGCCGGCCTTGTTCGGCACCACCAAACTATTTCTGGATTATTTCAATTTAACTTCGTTGAACGACTTACCGACCTTGCAAGAAATCGCCGATTTCGATTTCGGTAATCCGCCGCAACCGCAGACCGAGCAGGACCACAGTGAAAGATCGCAAACCGTCGAAACCGCAACAACCCTCAACCCGTCCGGAGCACCGGAAGCCGATGGAACCGAACCGCAAACCGAAGTCGGCGCCAATGCGCAAGCCGAAACCGGCGCCGACGGCGAAAAAGGCGTCACCCTCCACTGACAACGTAAGCACGGGCGGCGAACGGATTCAAAAATTGCTGGCCCGCGCCGGTTTGGGTTCGCGGCGCGAAATCGAGCGCTGGATCAGCGAAGGCAAGCTGTTGGTCAACGGCAACCCGGTGCAGTTGGGCTACCACCTGAAACCGGATGACCATTTGCAGATCAACGGCCGCATCGTCAAATGGGAGAAATACGCCGAACAGCCGACCCGGGTGTTGGTGTACCACAAACCGGTCGGCGAATTGGTGACGCGGCGCGATCCGGAAGGCCGGCCGGTGATATTTACCCAACTGCCGCGGCTGCAGGTCGGACGCTGGATCGCGGTCGGCCGATTGGATATCAACACCTCCGGCTTGATTCTGGTCACCAACAACGGCGAATTGGCCAACCGCTTGATGCATCCGTCGCGGGAAGTGGAGCGCGAGTACGCGGTGCGGATCCTGGGCGAAGTCGACGATGCCATGCTGGAGCGCTTGAAAACCGGGGTTGAGCTGGACGACGGCCCGGCCCATTTCGAAGACGTCAGTTTCTACGCCGGCGAGGGCGCCAACAAATGGTACTACGCCACGGTGAAACAGGGCCGCAACCGCTTGGTAAGGCGGCTATGGGAATCGCAAGGCGTCAAAGTCAGCCGCCTGATCCGGGTCCGCTACGGCGACGTCACGCTGCCGGAGCGGGTCAGGGCGCATTCGTTTTATGAATTGGAACCCAAGGAATTGCAGGGGTTGATGGAGTTTGTGGGGTTGTAGTCTGAGGAATTCCGCGTTTCCTGAGCTCGCGCGGGATAGTCTGTAACAGCTTCAGTTCCCGGATCGTTGATAAAGCTGTTCCATCCTTCGACTGCCCAAGTGCAAGAGTTTTACAGGGCCAACTGTTTTTAAGATCAACAGTAGCTGGCTACCGCTCAGCTTGATCGATTACCGGTTTGCGAAAGCGTAAAGTCATGCGGTCGCTTTCGCCGATGGCGGCGTATTTCGCCCGGTTTTTCGCGCCGAGGCTGAAGCTGGGCGGTAAATTCCAGACTCCGCTCTCATGGTCTTTGCTATCTGCCGGATTGGCGTTGATTTCGCTGGCGGCTTCCAGCTCAAATCCGGCCTGTTCGGCCCAGACAATCACTTGATTTTGCGTGGTGTAACCGGCGCTGCCGCCGTTGGCTGCATCCGGATTGGCCCGATGTTCGACGACGCCTAAAATGCCGCCGGGCTTCAATACGTCGAAACAGCCGCGAAACATCGCTTCTGCAGTACCGTTTTCCCGCCAATTATGCACGTTGCGAAAGGTCAGTACCCTGTCGGCCGAGCCGGGAGGGCCGAATCGGGGGTGGCCTTCGTCGAAGCGGCGGATTTCCGGTCTGCCGTAAATGCGGGGTAAACGCGCCAGTTTGATTTTCAGGGTTTTGAGTTGCCGATCGTAATAGTGCTGCGAACTTGGGTTAACGGCACTGTCCGGGTCGATCACTGCCGCGACGTAATGGCCGTTGTCCCTTAGCAAAGGGGCCAGAATTTCGGTGTACCAACCGCCGCCGGGGATGATTTCGATCACGGTTTGATCGGGATAGATTTCAAAAAAGCTTAAAGTTTGTGCCGGATGCCGCCAGATGTCGCGGGCGACGTTGGCCGGCTCGCGCCAGTGTCCGGCGATCGCGGCTTCCAGGGTAGAGCTTGCCGGCGCGGAAGTTTCGTTGGGCGGAGTACAGGCCGCCAAAGCGGTAAGGATGCATAAATGAATGCTTCTTGCCATCGGTTCCGGCCTTGTTTCCGGGAGGGGAGTCGGCTCGAGGCCTGGGCGTTCAATATAACGTGTTCGCGGCCATCGTCAACCCAGCCAAACCGGAGGGTAGGTGCCGATCTTTGTCATCTCGACCTTCCAGCCTAATCCGGGCGAATCGAGATACCTTGTGCTCAATTGATTTCGTTTAGCACGTCTTCCTCGGCGTAGAATCGGTTTTCGGTGATGACGTCGGCGGCGATGCGATTGTTGAGCAGGTTGTCGACGTCGTCCAGCACGCGGTCGACGATGTTCGGGATTTCGGCGCGTTCGGCCGATTTTTGCAACGCGTTACCCCATATGCCGACGTGCCGGGTCGTGATGCGGCGCACGCTATTGTCTTTGGCCCATTCCGCGGCGATGGCGATGCCCAATCGGCGCAGTTTGGCTTCTATTTCGCGTTTGACGCCGGGGTCTGTAATTTTGCCGGCCAAATCCCGGCTGATTTGGTTCCAGCCGGTCGGATACAGGTCCCAGCCCTGGTAAAAACGTTCGACCCAGGCCAGGTATTGGTCCAGGCTTTGCAGCTCGGCATTGCGGCGGTCTTGCAAGTAAAACGCGGCAAACCCGGCTTGCGCCGGCAAGCTGGCCGGCCATGCCGCGTGCCGGTCGGCGCTGGTCGCACAGCCACCCAGCCAGCCCATCGCCAACAAAATCAGAATACGGATTGTCATGGCACGTGTCCGGAGCCGAGAATAAAACCTCGATTTTAGGGCGCGGCCGTGACAGGACGGTTAAGGTCCGGTTACGGTTATTTGACGCAAGCCAAACGCCTCCGGCTCAAAACAATTCGAAGCGGGCCAGGTAACCGAAGTGGTCGGATACGGCCGGATAAAACTCGTCGTTGAAAATCGGCGTCATTTCGCGGACCCGCAACGGCTGGCCCTTACGTTTGAAGATGTAATCGATGCGCCGCGGCGGACTGTGGCGCCAGCCGTCGATCTGGCATCGGAAAGTCGGTTCGTAAAACCGCTGCGGGTGCAGTTCGTGGTATTGGTCGACGTATTCGCTGTTGCCGACGATTTGATGGTAGGCCTGCTCGCCGGCTGGAGCATTGAAATCGCCGACCATCAAATCGCCGCGGACGCCGAAATGGTAACGCGACCCGATCAGCCATTTCAGCCGTTCGTATTCCTGATGGAAGCCGTGGTGGGCCCAGCTCAAATGCACGTTGGCCAAGTGCAGCAGGCCGAAGTGGGGGATGTCGATGCAGCTCAGCGTGACATTGCGCGACATGTAATTGTCTTTGCCGGAATCGTGCGAGACGTAGGCGGAATAGTTGTGCCGCAGCGGATGGCGGCTGAGGATCGCGGTGCCTTCCCGCCAACGCTGAAAACCGATATGGCTCCAATCCTGGTGGATGTGGAACCAATGCCCCCATTCCCGCAAGCGCCGGCAAATCCGGAATGCCATGTTCGACGGCGCCTCACCATAAGGCTGAGTAATAGGATCGTACCGGTATTCGCCGACTTCCTGAAAGCAGATCGCGTCTATGCCTTGTTGGGCAACGGCTTCGGCGATGATGTGCACCTCGCGTTCGTGCAGGTGCATGGTTTCGAAGCAGTTGTGGCGGGAGTGTTGCTGGTAGGTATGCAGATTCAGCGTCAGTAGCGAAAACACCGGCGCTCCAGCCGAAAACGGTTTAACCCAATTTGGCGAATTCGGTTTGCAGCGTGGTCAGAAAGGTTTCCCGCGCGACCTGGGCTATGCCCAATTGTTGTTGCAGCCGCTGAATCTCGGCGTCGACGATTTGCAGATTGGCCAGTTGCGCTTTGGCAAGCTCGCTAAGGCTGTCGATCGGGTGGGTTTTGTCGCCTATGGTCAGGGTTGGAGAAGTGGTGTTGGTGTCAGTCATCGAATAAATCCGGAAGTGGTCAAGTAAGCCGGCCCGACTGCCGGGCCGAATCTTATTTCAGTTTAATCGGGAAATATTACAAATTTGTTAGCGTTGGCAGCATGCCGGAAATGGCCGCTGTCATAAATCGGTCATCTGGCCGACGTATCCTCGATCGGTATCTTCAACTTCCGGCCGCGGCCGCTCGACCATGCAATACTCGGCAACCGTACACGGCAGAAGCGTCCGTTTCGCCGATCTGCGTACCTTGATGGCCAAGGCCTCGCCCAGACGGGCGGCCGACGAATTGGCCGGATTGGCGGCAGAATCGGAATTCGAGCGTGCCGTCGCCCAGCAAATTCTGGCCGATGTGCCGTTGCGCGAATTTCTGGAGCAACCCTTGATTCCGCCGGAACGCGACGAGGTCAGCCGATTGATTCTGGAACGTCACGATCCGGCGGCCTTTGCACCGGTGGCGGCGTTGTCGGTCGGCGAATTCCGCGACTGGCTGTTGGCCGATACCGGCGACCTGACGGCTTTGGCCGCCGGCTTGACGCCGGAAATGGTGGCGGCGGTCAGCAAGATCATGCGCAATCAGGATTTGATCGCGGTAGCGCGCCGCCTTCGCGTGGTCAGCCGGTTTCGCAACACGCTGGGTTTGGCCGGGCGCCTATCGACCCGCTTGCAACCCAACCACCAGACCGACGACCCGCGCGGCATCGCCGCCAGCATCATCGACGGTTTGCTGTACGGCAGCGGCGACGCGGTGATCGGCATCAATCCGGCCACCGACAATCTGCACAACGTGCGCACCTTACTGGAATTGCTCGACGACGCAATCGGCCGTTACCAAATTCCGACCCAGTCCTGCGTACTGTGCCACGTGACGACGGCAATGGAGTTGATGCAACGCGGTGCAGCCGTCGACCTGGTGTTCCAATCCATCGCCGGCACCGAAGCGGCCAACCGTAGTTTCGGTATCGATCTGGCGCTGTTGGGTGAGGCCAAAGCGATGGCCGAAGCGCTGAACCGGGGCGATGTCGGCAATCAGGTGATGTATTTCGAAACCGGCCAAGGCAGCGCGTTGTCCGCTAACGCCCATCACGGTGTCGACGCCCAAACCTGCGAGGCGCGGGCTTATGCCGTGGCGCGCGAGTTCGCGCCGTTGCTGGTCAATACCGTGGTCGGCTTCATCGGCCCGGAATATCTGTACGACGGCAAACAAATTATCCGCGCCGGCTTGGAAGACCACTTCTGCGGCAAATTGCTCGGCCTGCCGATGGGCTGCGACGTGTGCTACACCAACCACGCCGAAGCCGACCAGAACGATATGGACAACTTATTGACCCTGCTCGGCGTCGCTGGCTGCAATTTCATCATGGGCATACCCGGCGCCGACGACGTGATGCTGGCTTACCAGAGCACCTCGTTTCACGATGCCTTATATCTGCGCCAAGTGCTGGGCTTGCGGCCGGCGCCGGAATTCGAAGCCTGGCTGGAGCGGATGGGCATTTTCGACGGCGAGAACCGTCTGTCGGACTTGCGTGCCAAAGCCCCGTTGTTGAGCCGGTTCGCGGCCTTGCTCGAATAATGTCCGCGCCCGACCCCTGGTTCGAACTCCGGCGTTACACTCAGGCCCGCATCGGCCAGGGCCGGGCCGGCTGCGCCACGCCGACTGCGGCGCAGCTTGAATTCCAACTGGCCCACGCGCTGGCGCGGGACGCAGTGCATCAGCCCTGGCAAGTCGGCGATTTTGCCGAGGCGCTGGCGGCAAACGGTTGGCAAACCTTGCGCTTGGCAACGCCGATCCACAGTCGGCAGCATTATCTGCAGCGGCCCGATCTCGGCCGCGTCCTGGATCAAACTAGCCGCGACCGTTTGCAAAAACTGGACTTGCCGGCCGCCGATGTGGCGCTGGTCGTAACCAACGGCTTGTCCTCAGCCGCCGTCGAACAGCACGGCCTAGCGCTATTGGCGGCGATAGTCGCAGCTTACGCCAAGTGTTCGCTGAGCCTGGGTCCGATTTGCCTGGTGCCGGACGCGCGGGTCGCGGTCGCCGACGAAATCGGCGCTTTGCTGGGGGCGAAACTGGCGGTGATTCTCGTCGGCGAACGGCCCGGCCTGAGTGCGGCGGACAGTCTGGGCATTTACTTGACCTACGCCCCGCAACCGGGTCGCACCGACGCCGAACGCAATTGTCTTTCCAATATTCGCCCACCCGCAGGCATGAGCTACACCGCGGCGGCGGCCAAATTGGCGTATCTGAGCTGCCAAGCCTTACAGCGGCAACTGTCCGGCGTGGCGTTGAAAGACGATACTGACGATATCGCTATTGCGGCCGCTCCGGGTCGCGCCAACCTCAAGCCCTTGAGTTAATTTTCAGTCCGGTTGTAGATATCCGGCCTTACTGTTTTACCGATCAAGGTCCATCGCACCGGGCCTGCGCTGACCACCAGATGGCAAATCAGAGTCGGCAAATCGTTTGGCGTAGGGGCGTTTTGCTCCGGATTTGTGCCACCTGAGCCGTTCGAGTTTTTCAGGTAAAAAATCGCCCGTGTTTTTGCTGCTCAGAAATCAGCGCTTGCTTCTCCAATAGGCCTTCCTGCGCATGAGCTTCGCACCTTCCTCCCTCCGCAATGCTTTCCGGATTCATCGCTAAAGCCGATTAGCCACCGTTCCATTGCATAAGGTTCGGAAACAGCGATAAATATTTCGATGCGGTGCTTGCCAAATAGAGTTTGTTCGGAAATAATAAAAACGAAACGTTTCATTTTTATTTACCGGAGCAGACGATGGCAGCGGAAACGACGAACAAACCTAAAGTGGGTAGGCCGAAAGCCGGTACCGAAGCCGAGCGCAACGATCATTTGCTGGATCAGGCACTGGTGTTGTTCATGCGCGAGGGCTATGCCGCCGCCAGCATCGCCAAAATCGCGGTGGCGGCCGGGGTTTCGACACGGACCATTTACGAACGCTATAAAAACAAGGCGGAATTAATGCTGGCGTCGGTGGATAGGCTGGTCGAAACCGACATTTCCGAAATGCAAGGTATCGAAAATTTGGAGCATCTGTCGTGCCGCGACGGCCTGATCGCGCTCGGCGAAAAGCTGCTGGGCAAAGTCATGCAGCCCGATATGATCTCGTTTTACCGGATGGGCGTCGCCGAAGCCTGCCGGTTTCCGGAACTGAGCGATTTGATCAAGAACACCGGTCCCAAGCGCATTCAAGAGATGATCGCCGCTTACCTGCACCGGCACGCCGCGGAAACCGCACTGTCGGTAGCGGAGTTCGAGCCGGCGGCGGCCCTGTTTTTGGAAATGTTGATTGCCGAGCCGCGAAACAAAGCCTTGTTCGGCATTCTGGAAACAGATTGGGATGCTCGCGCCCACGTCGAATTCGTAGTGCAGGTGTTTTTATACGGTATCGCCGGCCGGAGGCCGTCATGAAGGCCGCGATCATGACCATACTGGCCGGCGGCGCGCTGGCCGGCTGCAGCGTGTTTCCCGATTACGTTCGACCGGCCGTCGACACGCCGGCGCAATGGCAAGTTCGACGCACCGAGGCCGACGGCGCGGCGGAACGGCTGGACTGGTGGCGCCAGTTCAACGATCCGGTGTTGACCCGCTTGCTACAGGCCGCCGAACAGGATAATCCGACGCTGGATCAAGCCGTAGCGAGCATCGCTTCGGCGCGAGCCAGTCTGGCCGGGGCGGAGGCGGGCGGCATGCCCGGCCTGACGGCAAATGGCGCGTTCAGTCGTTCCAAGGGCGGCACGTCCAACGGTATCAACGGCCAAGCCAGCGGTGCTATCGGCACTGGGTTCAACAGCGGGATTACCCAACTTCTGTCCGGCAGTCTGGATGCCAGTTGGGAACTGGATTTGTTCGGCAAATTCGCCTTCGGTCGCCAAGCCGAGCAGGCCCGGCTGGATGCGGCTGAATTGGCATTGCACAACGCTAAAGTGAGTTTGGCGGCGGAAGTGGCGAGCGATTACGTCAGTTACCGGGCCTGCCAACTGACCGCGGCGGCCTATCAAAACGCAATTGACTCAAAGCAGGATACTGCCCGCCTGACCGGCACTCTGGCTCATGCAGGCTTTTCGTCACCGGCCGACGCGGTCTTGGCCGAGGCCAGCCTGCACGCCAGCGAATCCAGTCTGATCGCCCAACGCGTCGAGTGCGACAACACGGTTAAAGCCTTGGTGGCGTTGACCGGCCTGGCCGAGACCGAGTTGCGCGCTTGGTTGGGCAGTGGCAGCGGCCTACCGGTCCCGACTCAATTCCGGGTGGATAGCGTGCCGGCCGATCTGTTGACGCAACGTCCTGATCTGGCAGCCGACGAGCGCAAGCTGGCGGCGGCCAGCGCCGACATCGGCAACGCGGTCGCCAAGCGCTATCCCAGCGTCAGCCTGACCGGTTCGATCGGCAAGCGCAAAACCGAAACCACCGGCTTGACCCTGAGCAGCAACACCTGGTCGATCGGCCCGACCGTGACCTTGCCGATCTTCGACGGCGGCGAATTACGCTCCAAGGTCGATAGCGCCGAAGCCGCCTATGCCGGCGCGCTGGCCACGTACCGGAGCGACATTCGCGACGCGGTCAAGGAGGTCGAGCAAGCCTTGGTCAATCTGAGCGGCGCCGAGCAACGCGAAAGCGTCGAAGCCCGTAGCGCCGAACAATATCGTCGGTATTTTCAAGCGTCCGAGCAGAACTGGCGGGCCGGCGGCTTGAGTCTGCTGTCGTTGGAAGATGCGCGCGGGCAGATGATCGCGCAGGAAATCAGCCTTATCACTCAACAACAAAATCGCGTGCAGTACTGGATCGCACTTTACAAGGCTCTGGGTGGCGGATGGCGCGCCCAGGATACGCAAATGAGCGTCGGCGACGCCCGGCACGAGGAACAATTATGAAGATACGGCAAACGCTACACCTTAAAACCTGGTTTGTCGGCCTGACGCTGGCCGGCCTGAGCATCGCCGTGCTGGCATTCGCCGTCAAACCGGCGCCGGCTGAGGTTGCCGCCAAAACCAAGGCGGTGCTGGCAGTGGAAACGCTGACGCCGAGCCGGCAAGACTGGCCGACCACGATCAAGGTCAACGGCGCGGTAGCGGCTTGGCAGGAAGCCAAAATCGGCGCCGAAATCGGCAGTTTGCGCATCAAACAAGTCTTGGTCGATGTTGGCGACCGGGTCAAGCGCGGCCAGGATTTGGCGGTGTTGGCCGACGACACCGTCGTTGCCGAACTGCACAAGCAACAAGCCAGTGTCGATAAAAGCCGGGCGAATTTGGCCAAGGCCCGCGCCGACGCCGCCCGCGCCCGCGAAATTCAAGACAGCGGCGCGCTATCGTCGCAGAAAATCGACGAATACGTGATCGCCGAACAAACCGCCCGCGCCGATCTGGCCTTGGCGGAAGCCGAGTTGGAAAACCAGCGCATTCGCTTGCGCCAGACCCACATCGTTGCCTCGGATGATGGCGTGATTTCGGCGCGTAGCGCCGGCCTGGGCGATGTGGTGACGGCGGGCACCGAGTTGTTCCGGCTGGTGCGGCAGGGACGGGTTGAGTGGCGGGCCGAGGTCAACGCCCAGCAGCTCGCCCAAATTCGGCCCGGCCAAACCGTTGAATTGAGCTTGGCGGACGGCGGCCGGGTGAGCGGCACTGTGCGGATGACCGCGCCAACCGTGGACGACGCTACCCGCAACGCGCTGGTTTACGTCGATATTCCCAATGCCGCCGCCAAACCGGGCATGTATTTGCAAGGCAGCATCGCCGTCGGCGAACAGGCTGCCTTGGTCGTGCCGCAGACCGCGCTGGTGTTGCGGGATGGCCGCGATTATTTGTTCGAAGTCGCCGAATCCTCGGTCGCCACCGGGACTCAAACGGTGATACAGCGCAACGTGGTGACCGGCCGCCGGGTCGGCGACTGGGTGGAAATCCGCGAGGGCATTGCCGGCGATGCCCATTTGGTTGCCGGCGGCGGCGCATTTTTAAAGGACGGCGACATCGTCAACGTTACGCCCAAGATCTAAACCGGGTCTAAGCCATCCGTCGGTTAAAGCGCCGGCGGGCACCTGCCAACGGCAGCTTTTTCAACCACGATGCCGAACGCATCACCATTTATCAGCGCCCAAGCGCCGGGTCGAGCGGTTTCGGGCGCGGGAGTAAAATCATGAATTTTTCCGCATGGGCCATCCGTACGCCGGTGCCCAGTATATTGTTGTTCGTGGTGTTATCGATTTTGGGCGGCATGGGTCTCAAGCAATTAGGCAAACAAAACTTTCCGGACATCGAAGTGCCGACCATCACCGTCGCCGCTACTCTGGAAGGCGCGGCGCCGGCGCAATTGGAAACCGAAGTGGCGCGCAAGATCGAAGACAAGATCGCCGCGATCGGCGGCGTCGAGCACGTGCGCACCACGATCACCGACGGTTCGGTTTCGATCAAGGTCGAGTTCAACATCGATAAAAATTCCGAGGAGGCGCTGAATCAGGTGCGCAACGCGGTGGACGGTGCCCGCTCGGAATTGCCGTCGGCGATGGCGGCGCCCATCGTCTCTAAGACCACGACCGCCGGCGGCGCGATTTTGACCTACGTGGTCAGCGCCGAAAACATGGACGAAGCGGCCTTGTCGTGGTTCGTCGATAACGACATCAGCAAGCGCTTGTTGGCGGTGACCGGCGTCGGCAAGGTCACCCGCACCGGCGGCGTCGATCGCGAGGTGCACGTTGACCTGGACCCGGTGCGGATGGCGGGCTTGGGCGCGCTGGTCAGCGAGGTGGCGACGCAACTGAAAAAAGTACAGCAGGACGCGTCCGGCGGCCGCGGCGACATCGGCGGCGGCGTGCAAGCGGTGCGCACCCTGGGCAGGGTGGCGACGGCCGGCGAGCTGCGCAACCTGGACATTCCGCTGGCCAACGGCAGCCACATCAAACTGGACCAAATCGCCGACATCAGCGACACCATCGCCGAGCGTTCCACCTACGCGACCTTGGACGGCCGGCCGGTGATCGGCTTCGACATCGTCCGCAACAAAGGCACCAGCGAAGTCACCGTGGCCGAAGCGGTGCGCGCGGCGCTGGCCGAGTTTGCCGCCGCGCATCCGCAAGTGCAAATCCGCGAGGCCTTCGACACCGTGCAGCCGGTCGAAGACAACTTTACCGGCTCTATGCATTTGCTCTACGAAGGCGCCTTCCTGGCTGTCATTGTGGTCTGGTGGTTTTTGCGGGATTGGCGGGCGACTCTGGTCGCGGCGGTCGCCTTGCCCTTGTCGATTTTGCCGACCTTCGCGGCGATGTGGTATTTCGGCTTCAGCCTGAACATTCTGTCGCTGTTGGCCCTGGCCTTGGTGGTGGGGATTTTGGTGGACGACGCCATCGTCGAAATCGAAAACATCGTCCGCCACTTGCGGATGGGCAAGACGCCGTTGCAAGCGGCGATGGACGCCGCCGACGAAATCGGCTTCGCGGTGATCGCCACCACGTTTACCTTGGTCGCGGTGTTCTTGCCGACCGCGTTCATGGGCGGCGTAGCGGGCAAATTCTTTCGCCAATTCGGCGTGACCGCCGCCGCCGCGGTACTGGCGTCGTTGTTGGTGGCGCGCTTGCTGACGCCGATGATGGCGGCCTATTTACTGAAGCCGCATCCGGAACGCGATAGCGGCGACAGCGCGGTGATGCGCATTTATCTGCGGGCGGTCGAGTGGTGTCTGAGCCATCGAATCACGGTCGGCGTCGGCGTGGTGGTGTTCGTGGTGGGTTCCTTGAGCTTGATGCCCTTGTTGCCCAAGGGGTTCGTGCCGGCGGCGGATAACAGTCAAACCAAGGTTGCGTTGGAATTGCCGCCGGGCAGTTCGCTGGCGCAAACCCGGCGCATCGCCGTCGAGGCCGAACGCCGCTTGCGCGAATTGCCCGACGTCACCCAGGTGTTCACCGCGGCCGGCGTCTCCAGTAGCGGTGGCGGCGGCGCGGATGCCGCGACCACCAACTACGAAGTGCGCAAGGCCACCTTGACCTTGAGTCTGCGCGACCGCGCCGAGCGCCCGTATAAACAAGCGGCGGTCGAGGCGGCGATTCGCGAGAAATTGGCCGATCTGCCCGGCGTGCGGGTGGCCGTCGGTGCCGGCGGCAGCGGCGAGAAATTGCAATTGACGCTGGCCAGCGACGATCCGCAAGCCTTGCGCCGGGCCGCCGATGCGGTCGAGCTTGAGTTGCGCCAACTGCGCGGTCTCGGGAACATTACCTCCAGCGCCAGCCTGCAACGCCCGGAGATTCAAATCACTCCGGATTTCGGCAAGGCCGCCGAATTGGGCGTCACGGTCGAGGCCTTGGCCGACGTGGTGAGGGTCGCCAGTTACGGCGATTACTCGAACGTGATGGCCAAGCTGAATCTGCCGCAACGGCAAATTCCGATTCGGGTGCGGCTGGCCGAATCCGTCCGCCGGAGTCTGGACGAAATCGGCCAACTGCGGGTGGCCGGACGCGGCGGCAGCGTCAGTTTGGCCACCCTGGCCGATATTCGCCTGGCCGGCGGCTTGCAGCAAATCGACCGGCTGGACCGGATGCGCAATACCACCTTCGACATCGAGTTGGGCGAGCGGGCGGTCGGCGACGTGTTGGCCGAGGCCATGCAATTGCCGACGCTGCAAAATCTGCCGGCCGGCGTGCGCACGATAGAATCGGGCGATGCGCAACGGATGAACGAGTTGTTCGGCAGTTTCGGCGGGGCGATGGCCATTGGCGTGTTGTGCATTTACGTGGTGCTGGTATTGTTGTTCGGCGACTTCAGCCAGCCGGTGACCATTCTCGGCGCGCTGCCCTTATCCCTGGGCGGGGCTTTTCTGGCCTTGCTGATGACCGGCGGCAGCTTCGCGATGCCGAGTGTGATCGGGCTGTTGATGCTGATGGGCGTCGTCACCAAAAACTCGATCCTGCTGGTCGAATACGCGATGATTGCCCGCCGGGAGCACGGCCTGAGCCGGCTGGACGCGGTGATCGACAGTTGCCGCAAGCGGGTGCAACCGATCCTGATGACGACGATCGCGATGGGCGCCGGCATGCTGCCGATCGCGCTCGGCCTGGGCGCGGACCCGAGTTTCCGGGCACCGATGGCGATTACCGTGATCGGCGGCTTGCTGACATCGACCGCGTTGAGTCTGGTGGTGATTCCGGTAGCCTACACCGCGATCGACGACCTGTTGAGTTTCGCCCGCCGTCTTTTTGCTTCGGTTCGACCCGGAAACGATGGTCGCGATGCAAGATACGGATTGGCCGAATAACCGGTTTAACGAGTTGGAGACCAAACTTGAGTAGGCGCTGAGGGGAGAGCAATCATGCCGCTCTCCCAAATCTCCGGGGGTGACTTGAAGGGGTGGGGCTAGGCGACTGCGCCGGCAGGCTGTTTAACTGCGGCAATAGGCCCCCGGATACTTTCCCCGATCCGGGGGCGCAGGAATCAGGCAATCTCGGCGCTGCTGATCCACAAATCGTGCTTGTTGCACAAACTCAGGGCGTAAAGCGTGCCGACATAGCCGTCCAAACTAAAGGTCGAAACCGGCACCGGGTCTTTACTTGGGTCCAACATGTGTTCGGCCAGGAATTTGTAGTCCTTGTCCAGCAGCACGTGTTTGACGATGTAATGCTCGTATCCTTTCATTTCGTGCGGGGTGGTGACTTTTATGCTGATTTTGCCGCCGTCTTTGGTCGCCTCGATCACCGGCAAGTGGGTGGCAGCCTTTCCGGCCCAGCGGCCCTGAGCGTCCTTGGTGTAGAACAGGTCCCCCGGCGGTGTCGGTACCGCGCCGGCTGCCGCCGAAGCAGCGTGGGGAAGGGCCAGGCCGGCTACCGCGCCGGCCGCGCTGAATTTAATAAAATCGCGACGTTCCATAATAATTTTCCTGGGTTGTGATGGCTGGATGTGGGCGATTAGGCCCGGTAGCTAACGATAATGGATAAATCCGGCCGGGTAAACCGCTTAGACTTGCCGGAGCTGGGATAACACGGAATCCGGGCGGCCAATTAATCGTCGGCGTAGACGCGGTTAACCAGTTCTTTAAACCAGCGCGGCCGGAAAATAACCACGTATAAGCCCAGTGTGCTGGTGATCGGAATCGGTCCGACGCTAAAAATCATGAACACTAAAAACACGGCAGCGCATTTGAATCGGGTCGCGGAGGAGGCTTTCATTGTGGTTCTCCGCTAATGCGGGCATCGCCGGCTGGCTGCGGCTTGCCGCTCGGTTTCGGCCAGTACGGTAGCGCCAGAATCAGGATGCAGACCAGCCAAGCCAGCAATTGCCGGTTCTGCAAGGTATAGCCTAGCGCGACCGGCAGGCCCTCGCCGATGCTGGGGTGGGCCTGGATAAAGTCGTAGGCCGACATGAAAGAATAGGTTTCGCCGGCGACCACGCCGAATATGCCCAAGCCCAACAAAAATGCCAGGCGGCCGCTGTATTTGCCGGCCTGGGCCCGGCTATTCGTCGTCAAGTCGCCTAGCCGGCGGCATACGGCTAGCGCAGCGATCCCCACGGCCGGAATCGTGAATTGCTCGACCGGAAAACTCAAATAGCGGCCGTCGAACGCCAGTAGATAGGTTTTTGCGACGGCCAACGCCATGAACAGCAAGTACCCGGTTTGCAGCGCTGCGCGGCAGGGTGCCGGAACGGCTCGCTCGGTTACTGCGGCGTAAACCTGGATCAGCAGCAGGCCGGCGAGTGCCGCATTGCCGCATATCATGATCAGCGTGTAGGCCTGTTGCCAGACGCTGTAACTGGTCTCCCAGGATAAGTCGGCCAGATGCACCAGGCATCCGCTGAATACCTGGATCAGCAGCAGATACGCCGTTAGCTTCGGCCAGGCCAAATGTTGTAAAGCCCGCCGGCCGATGCCGGCCGCGGCCAGACTCAGCGCCGCGCCCCAGCCGAACTGCTGCAGCCAGTCCGGATTTTCTTGTACCGGTCCGGTCAGTGGAAACACCGGTTCGCGGTCTATGTCCAGTAAGCCCCAATTGGCGCCGACCACGCCTTCGTTGTGGCTTTTCCAGGGCTGGTTGAAAGCTTCGACGATGTTGTAATCGAAACCGTGGCGGTTGGCGACCTGAATCAAATCGCGGATATAACGCGCCGAGTTGACCACGCCGGGTACTGCGGCGCCGCGCTGCCTGCCGACCGAGGGCCAGCCGGATTCGCCGATCAGAATCGGTTTGTCGACGCCCATGCTGCGGGCCTTTTCTTCGATCTGGCGCACGATTTTTTCGACGTGGTCCGCTGCGTGTTCGATCGCGACCGGTTCGTCTTCCCAATACGGCAGGATATGCACGGTGATGAAATCCACTTCCTGGAACAGCTGCGGATATTGCATGTAACTGGACCAGACGTCGGCATAGGTCACCGGTTGTTTGACCGCTTGCTTCACCTGGCGGATGTAAGCGATCAGCGTGTCGATATCCATGTCCTTGCGCAATAACACTTCATTACCGACGATGACCCGGGTTACGACGTCCTGGTGCTGGTTGGCGGCTTGAATCAGGCTCTGGATTTCGACTTTGTTTTCCGGGTGGCCGTCGCCGAGCCAGGCGCCCATCATCATATTTAAACCGTATTGGCGGGCGTATTCCGGTGTCGGTTGCATGCCGCCGCGCACGGAATAGGTGCGAATGGTGTACGTTTTGTCGGCGATCAGCCGGGCGTCGGTGTCGATATGCTCCGGCAACGGAAATTTTTGGGCGATCGGGCTAAAGCCGGCGTGGTAAGGCGCAAACGACAGGCTGCGCAATTTGCCGGACGGCACGTCCGGGCCGGCCGCTTGCGGTTGGTTGCGATACCAAGCGATGGAGCCGTGGGCGACGAAAACGAGTAGCAGGCAGAGCAGGACTTTGAGCGAAGACATGCGGATGAGGGAAGCCGATAATGAATTCGGCGATTATACACCGGCCGTTGCGGTGCCGATGTCCGCGGCTGCAATAGTGATGACGGCAACGGCCGTGCGAATCTATTGCCGATGAAGGAATTTTAAACTGTGCCAAAATTATCGAAATAGACGGGCGCGCATCAGCTCCTGGCAAGCGATCCCATTATCCGGACCATTCGAACATTTTGGCATGGCGAGAAACCGATTTATTTTGTTTGCAACGACGGCCTACCTGATACTCGGTTTGGCCTGGATATTTTTATCCGACACCTTGTTGGCTCACATTACCGACACCGAATCTGTGGTCTGGTTTTCGACCGCAAAAGGGGTGTTGTTCGTCGTTGCCACTACCGGTTTTCTGTTTTTTGCATTGAATTCGGTCGCGACCGTTTCGGCAGCCGATCAGGCCCAATCCCATCTGACTTCGGCGGTAACCGGTTTTCTCGATAAGCCGCGGCGTTGGCCCATGTACCTGTTTGCCGTCTGCATTACGCTGGCGACGATGTGGGTCAGGCAAGAGTTCGCCATGCCGTTCGGTCAGCGGCCGATGCTGGTGCTATTCATGATCCCGGTCGTGTTCAGCGCCTTGCTTGGCGGCAACGGGCCAGGGTTTACCGCGACGCTGCTGTCGACGGGTTTCGTCTGCTATCGGCTCCTGCTGCCGCTGGACAGTTTCGTGGTGATATCGGCGGTGGAAAGTTTGCAATTGGCGATTTTTCTGCTGTCGGGGATTACCTTGTCCTCTCTGAGCGGGCGCTTGCAGCGTTCGTTGGTGGAAGCGCAAGCCACCCGCTACCTGCTGCAAGCCATCGTCGACGGTACCCCGGATGCGGTATTCGCCAAGGATGCGCTAGGCCGATACGTGCTGGCCAACGCCGCCACCTGTGAATTCGTCGGCAAACCGCTCGCGGAAATCATCGGCAAAGACGACTTGGCCTTGTTTCCGGTGGAGGTCGGGATGGCCTTCATGGCCAACGATAGGGCGGCAATGCTGAGCGGCAAACCTATCATGCTGGACGAACATCTGGAAAACCGGGACGGTCTGATTCTGGAGTTTTCGACCATCAAAGGGCCGGTCGTCGGCCGCAACGGATTGCCGATCGGCATGTTCGCCGTTGCCCGCAACGTGACCGAGCGCAAACGCTTGATGGATACTATCGAGCAACAGCGAATAGCGTTGGCGGCCAGCGAAGCCCGCTTTCGCCAGATGTACGAGCAGTCGCCCGTGGCCTTTTCCACCAGCAACCGCGATGGCGCCTTCGTCTCGATGAACCGCGAATTCGTCAATCTGTTCGGCTATGGGCCGGACGAATTGCCCAGCATAGAAGATTGGCGGGACAAGGTGATCGCCGATCCCGAATCGAGTCTGCAGCAATCCGAGCTTTGCCGGCAGCGGTGGGCCGAACTGGCGGAAGCCGAGTTAACCCAATCCGAGTTATCGGTGCAGTGCAAGGACGGCAGCAGCAAAACCGTGCTGCTCGGCCGGGTCCGGTTGGGCGACGAAATGTTGTTGTCGGTGTTGGATATTACTCAGCGCAAACGGGCCGAAGACGCCTTGGCCGACAGCGAAGAGCGGTTGCGGATATTGATCGAACATGCGCCGGCGGCATTGGCGATGTTCGACCGGGACATGCGTTACCTGGCGGCCAGCAAACGCTGGCGCGAGGATTACCGCTTGGGCGACACCGCATTGTACGGCGTATCGCATTATGCCGTGTTTCCGGAGATCGGCGACGACTGGAAAGCTGTTCATCGCCGCGGCCTGGCCGGGGAGGTGATCCGCAAAGACGAGGATTGTTTCCGGCGTAGCGACGGCAGCGTGCAATGGTTGAAATGGGAGGTACGGCCATGGCCGGCGCGAGATGGTTCGGTCGGCGGCGTTGTTTTCTTCTCCGAAGACATTACCGAACGCAAGGCCGCGGAGAGCGAACGCTACCGCCTGTCGGAGGCCTTGCGTCAATCCGCGGCTCCCAATGTAATCGCCGCTGCCGACGGCACCATTGAATTTGTCAATCCGGCGTTTTTGCAATTATTCGGCTATGCCGAGCATGAGGTCTGCGGCCGCCACCCGAGTTTTTTGGTGCCGGACGACCCGGACAGCAGAGTCGAACAACTGGACATATTGCGGCAGGCTTTCGAGCAGGGCGGTTGCGCGCGGGAAGTTGTGCGGCAAGCCAAAGACGGTAGTGCCGTGCCGGTGTTTCTGACCGTGTCCAGTATCCGCGATGCCCAAGGCAATTTTCTCGGTCTGATGACAACGATTTTCGATCTGCGGGCGCTCAAGGCCAAAGAAGCGGAACTGGCGGTGCGGGAAGTTTTTTACCGTACCATCCTCGATAATGTCCCGGCCATGATCGGGTACTGGGATAAAGATTTGGTCAATCGCTTCGGCAACGCCGCTTACGCGGATTGGTTCGGCATCGATCCCGCAGTGATGCGGGGTAGACACATGGGCCAAGTGTTGCCGGAGGGGGTTTATCCGAGCAATCTGCCTCGGGTTGCAGCGGTGTTGCGCGGCGAAAAACAGGTATTCGATACCGAATACCCGGCGCTTAACGACCGCCCGGCGCGGCATGCCATGGTGCAATAAATTCCCGATATCAGGGACCACGAGGTCAGGGGATTTTATGCAATCGTTTCCGATGTGACTCATCTGAAGCAGGCCGAAGCCGAACTGGAAAAACACCGGTTTCATCTGGAGCGCCTGGTCGAAGCCCGAACCGGGGAAGCCAGGCAAGCGGAACAACGCTACCGGCAAGTGGTCGAGTCGGCTGCGGAAGGCATATTCGAACTCGATGCCCAAGGTTTGGTGCGGATGGCGAATCCGGCGGCGGCGCAATTGTTGGGCTATGCGGTCGAAGACATATTGGGCCGCAACGTGCACGATGTGATTCATTACCGGCGGGCCGACGGCCGGCGTTGTGCTGCCGAAGCCTGTCCTTTGTTCCATGCGGTTGTCGCCGGAAAGGAATTGAGGCTGGACGGCGAGGTGTTCTGGTGTGCCGACGGCCGTGCGCTGCAAGTTTCCGTC
This sequence comes from Methylomonas sp. Uni0011, assembly GCF_056850255.1. Taxonomy (NCBI): domain Bacteria; kingdom Pseudomonadati; phylum Pseudomonadota; class Gammaproteobacteria; order Methylococcales; family Methylococcaceae; genus Methylomonas; species Methylomonas sp. Uni0011. The sequence continues at coordinate 225,471 of NZ_JBVVNO010000001.1, read as the reverse complement.
GCCACGCAGCCGGTTTGGAACGGTGACGGCTTGTCCGGCGCGGTGATGAGCTTCTATGACAATACCGAACGTTATTTGGCGGATCAGGCCAGGGAAGATGCGCGCCGGGCCGCCGAGCAATTGGCGAGGATGAAAAGCGAGTTTTTGGCCAATATGTCGCATGAGATCCGTACGCCGCTTAACGGCGTGCTCGGTCTGGCCCAGATCGGTTACCGCGACAGTGTGGGCCGGGGCGAAACCCAGGAGATATTTTCCCGTATTCTCGATTCCGGCAAATTGTTGCTGACCATCATCAACGATATTCTGGATTTTTCCAAAATCGAAGCCGGCAAGCTGGAAATCGAAAGCGTGCCGCTCGATCCCGGCTATTTGGCCGACACCGCCTTGCAAACCTTTGCCGAGGCCGGCGCCGCTAAGAATCTGAAATTGCTTGTCCAAAACGACGCATTGCCCAAGGCCTGCCTGGGCGATCCGGTCAGAATTTCCCAGATCCTGATCAACCTGATTGCCAACGCCATCAAATTTACCCAGACCGGCGAAATCTGCCTAAGCGGCAGCTGCGAGGGCGGCGAGTTGGTGTTTCGCGTCCGCGATACCGGCATCGGTATTGCCGAATCCAATTTGGCTCGATTGTTCGAGGCGTTCGAACAGGCCGACAGCGCCACCACCCGCAAATTCGGCGGCACCGGCCTGGGCCTGGCGATTAGCCGGCGTCTGGCGCTAATGATGGGCGGTACGCTCGAGGTCGACAGCAGACTGGGTGTGGGTAGCACCTTTACTCTGCGCCTACCGCTGCGGCTGATCGATCACTGCGACAATCCGGTTGCAATCACCCGCACTACCGGCGAAAGGCGTCTGGCCGGCCTGCGGATACTGGCCGCCGAGGACAATGCGATCAATCAGCTGGTGCTGGAGGATTTTCTGCGCCAGGAAGGCGCCGAGGTGCAGATGGTCGCTAACGGGCGTTTGGCCGTCGAAGCAGTGCAACACGCGCCGCAGAACTTCGATCTGGTGTTGATGGATGTACAGATGCCGGAGATGGACGGGCTCGAAGCAACCCGGCTCATCAGGCAAATTGCGCCGGCGCTGCCGGTGATCGGCCAGACCGCTCACGCCCTGAAAGAAGAACATATGCGCTGTTTGGCGGCAGGAATGGCGGCGACTTTGACCAAACCGCTCGATATCGAAACCCTGGTGTCGGCCTTGCGCGATCAGATTGGCAATGCCGGTGCCAATCCGGGCTTGGCGCCGTTGAGTTTAGGCCAAGCGGAGCCGACGCCATTGCCGCCAGTCGATTGGCCGGCGCTTGCCAAAAAGTTTCCGAATCAAACCGATTTCGTCGACCGTTTGATTCGTATGGCGGCCGAGCACCACGCAGGCGATGCCGAACTATTGCGCCAAGCGCTAGCAAGCCGGGATTTAGAGGTACTCAAGGAGATGGCGCACAATTTAAAAGGCATGGCCGGCAATGTCTGCGCGCCGGAGTTGGAAGCGGTTGCGATTCGGGTGTTGCGTTCGGTCCGGCTTGGCGACGAGCATGCGTTGCGCCAAGCCGAAGAGTTGATCGAGGCCTTGCAGCGGGCCATCGCCGAGTTGAATCGAGGCCGTCCCGGTTGATGCCCTGCGGCCGGATGCTTGAACCGGCCGCAACCAACTAGAGCTTATGCGCTGGCCGGCGCGGTAAACCGGAGGCGGCGACACAGCGCTAACCAGCCGGCGGCGAACAACCAGCCGGCAGCCGGCAACGGTACCTGGCTGACCATGGCGTTGGCGACCAGCGCATGCATCGCCGCCGTCGGATGGAAATCATCCCAAAACACATGATTATTCGGATCGGCGCAGGCGTCGGGTAAGCTGACGCAGGCGCTGACCGCGTCGCCGAAGCCGAATCCGGCCGGATTGGCGACGATGGCATTGAATAAACCGAACGAGTCGAATTCGACGATGTCGGTGGCGGCGAACTGGTTGTCGACCAGACCCAATAAACTGGCCAGGGTTTGGTTGAAGGTCAACGAATATTCGCGCGCCGGGTCGATCACGCCCTGGCCTTGGCTGGTGACGAACGGCGTCAAGCCCAAATCGGGCAAGTTGGGCACCAGGATGGTTTCTGCGCCGAAAGCCGCCAACGCACCGACGTAACCGGCGATGTTGGTTGCGGCGGTTTGTGCCGCGTTTTTGGCGACTGCTCTGGGGTCGAGGCCGGATTGAGTTGCCAGCGGGATATAGACGTCGGTCAGATAGTCGTTGGCACCGCCCCAGACGAAGTGCAGGGCATTGGCGGTCGGGGCGGCGGTGTTCAGATAAAAACCGATTTGTTGGGCGATGCCCGGTAGAGCGAAACCGCCGGGGACCGACTGCGAGCCGCCGTCGCCGAAGTTACCGATGCCGCTGGTGGCGCCGGAAACCGAGTAATTGAAAAAATTGCCGGCGTTGGCGCCACCGGGCAAAACCGCATTCGCCACCCGCTCCACGGCGGCAGGGCCGTTGGAATAGCGGCCTTCAAAATAGGGCGGGCAGGGATGGTTGGAATCGCAATTGCCGTTGGGATTGATAGGTCCCGGATAGCCATTTAAAAAATTGTAAATGCTCCAGACCGACGAGGCGCTTTTGCCGCTGTCGGACAGCGAGTCGCCGAAGGCATAAACGCTGGAAAAATTTGCCGCCTCGCTTCGGCCGGCGGCAGTTGCCGCGATCAGAATCAGGGCGGCGACGGATAGTTTGTGGTTCATGGGATGCTCCCTTTTGGCAGTTTAAGTTAGGCCTTCCCGGCGGATTTTGCTCCTGAATTCGTGCGTTTTACCTCGCCGAAACGGCTGCGCTTTGATCGGCGTCAAACCTTCGCAATACACGGCTTTACCGATCCCAGCCGTCCAGCAATTCTATCCAGTGCACCACCGGCAGTTGCGCCGTTTCCCGTAAGTGCAACAGGCAGCCGATGTTGGCGCTGGCGATCAATTCCGGTTGCCCAGCTTGCAGTGCGGTAAGTTTGGCCTGGCGCAGGCGGCCGGACAATTCCGGTTGCAACAACGAATAGCTGCCGGCCGAGCCACAGCACAAGCCGGCATCTGCCACCGCCGCGAGCTCGAAACCCAGGCCGGTCAGCAGACTTTCGACGACGCCGGACAATGGCTGGCCGTGTTGCAGACTGCAAGGCGCCTGAAACGCAATTTTGCGCGGGTTCACCGCCAACTTGGCGATATCCTCGGCCTGAATGATTTCGGCAATGTCCTTGGCCGCGGCCGCGACTTGCGCCGCCTTTGCGGCATAGTCCGGGTCGTCGCGCAGCAGATAGCCGTAATCTTTGACCATGGTGCCGCAGCCGCTGGCGGTGATGACGATGGCTTCCGCCCCGGCCTGCAATGCCGGCCACCAGGCGTCGATTCGGCGCCGGATCGTGTCCAGCGCCGCTTCGCGCTCGTCCAGATGGTGCGCCAGCGCGCCGCAACACGCGCTTGGGCCTTGAATCACGCTGATGCCGAGACGGTCCAGCACCCGCGCCGTGGCGGCGTTGATGCGCGGCGCCAGCGCCGGCTGCACGCAACCTTCCAGGATCAGCATCCGCCGCCGGTGGCTTAGCGGCGGCCAGGTTTCCGGCGCCGGTTTGGCCGGTACCTTGGCCCGTAACGCGGCCGGTAGCAACGGTTTCGCCAGCCGCGCCAGTGTGGCCAGCGGCGTCAGCCGGCGCGGGTAGGGCAGTATCGCCAGCAAGGCCCGGCGCAGCCAGCGCTGCCGCCACGGCCGCGCAATCCGGCCGGCGGCGATTTCCCGGCCCACATCGAGCAAGCGGCCGTATTCGACGCCGGACGGGCAGGCCGATTCGCAGGCGCGGCAGCCCAGACAGCGGTCCAGATGGTGTTGGCTGGAGGCGCTGGCGTTCTGGCCCTCCAGCAATTGTTTGATCAGATAAATCCGGCCGCGCGGCCCGTCCAGTTCATCGCCTTGTAAACGGTAGGTCGGGCAGGCGGCATTGCAAAAGCCGCAATGGACGCAGCGCTGCAACGCCGCTTGAGCGGCGTCGATACCGGGGTGGCCGGCCAGGCTTGGATCGATTCGGGTTTGCATGGGCTTAATCCGGGAGGGGGACGAACAGGCCGAGCGGATCGAAGGCCTGGCGCACGCGGCGCTGCAGCGCGGCCAATTCCGGCGCGATGCGCTGCCGATCCGAACCGGCCTCGCCGCGAAACAGCCGTGCCTGGACTCCGGCAGCGGCGCAGGCCCGATGCACCGCTGCGGCCGATTCGCCGGTTTTCAGCCAACGCTGGGCGCCGCCCCAATCCAGCAACCAATCGCCGGCCAATTGGGGTTGCGGTGCGGCCGGCGCCATCGCGATCCGCCACAAATTGCCCGGCTGCTGGAAAAACGGCAAACGTTGTTCGCGCAAGTCCTGCCAGAACGCGTCGCCGTCGGCGTCGATATCGCCGCCGATCTTGGTTGCGGCGGCGCTCACCGCCTCTGCGGCGCCGGACAGCCTGGCCCGGACCCGGCCGCCGGCGTAAGCCAGCGCCGACAGCGGCCAGGGCCGGCCGGCCAGACGGTTCATGAACTCGATCGCGGCGGCTGCTTCGGCCGGCGCGAATGCCACGGTCGTCTCGGTTTCCGGCCTGGGCAGTACCCGTAACGAGCTCTGCAACAACAGACCCAGGCTGCCCAGCGCGCCGACCATCAGCCGCGACACGTCGAAACCGGCCACGTTTTTGATGACCTGGCCGCCGAAATTCAGCTCCTCGCCGCGGCCGTTGACGATCTGGCAACCCAACACGAAATCGCGGGCGCTGCCGGCGAATGGCCGGCGCGGGCCGGAAAAGCCGCAGGCCAGAGTGCCGCCGATGGTGGCGTCGGCGCCGAAATAAGGTGGCTCGAAGCCCAACATCTGACCATGTCCGGCCAGCGCGGCTTCCAGTTCGGCGAGGCGGGTGCCGGCGCGGACCGTCACCACCAGTTCGCTGGGTTCGTAACCGACGATGCCGGTGTGTCCGGCTACTTCCAATAGATCGACGCCTGCTACCGGTCCGGTATAAAAGGCTTTGCTGTTGCCGCCGACGATGCGCAGCGGCGTGTTGGTCGCCGCGGCCCGTTCGATGTAGTCGCGCAATTCGGCGCTCCTATCGCCGGCCATCAGAATCGCTCCAGATCCGGATGCGGCAGTTCGCCGCGATGGACGTGCATCCGTCCGAGTTCGGCGCAGCGGTGCAAGGTCGGCACCGCCTTGCCCGGATTCAACAGAGCGTAAGGGTCGAAGGCGCGTTTCAAGCGCTGGAATTGTTCCAATTCGCCGCTGCCGAACTGCACGCACATATAGGGAATTTTTTCGCTGCCGACGCCGTGTTCGCCGGTGATGGTGCCGCCGACCGCGACGCACAGTTCCAGTATTTTGCCGCCGAAGGCCTCGGCTTTGGCAAATTCGCCGTCGACGCCGTTGTCGTACAAAATCAAAGGATGCAAATTGCCGTCGCCGGCGTGGAATACGTTGACTACCGCCAGGCCGAATTCCGCCGTCATCTCGGAAATTCGGCGCAATACCTCGGCCAGGTGTTTACGCGGAATCGTGCCGTCCATGCAGTAGTAATCGCTGGCGATGCGACCGACCGCCGGAAACGCGGCCTTGCGGCCGGCCCAGAAGCGTTTGCGTTGCGCTTCGTCGTCGGCGCTGCGGATTTCGCTGGCCCCGGCCGCCGTCAGCACCGCGATGGCGCGTTCGCTGTCGGCCGCCACCTGTTCCGGCAAACCGTCCAGTTCGCACAGTAACAATGCCGCGGCATCGAGCGGATAGCCGGCGTGGACGAAGGCTTCGGTGGCGCGGATGGCCGGGTTGTCCATCAGCTCCAGGCCGGCCGGCAGCAAGCCGGAGCTGATCACGGCTGCCACCGCCGCGCCGGCTTGCTCGACGCTGGGAAAAGCCGACAACAGCACCCGCGTCGCCGGCGGCAACGGCAGCAGCCGGACGGTGGCTTCGACCACGATACCCAGCAAACCCTCCGAGCCTATCGCCAACGCCAGCAGGTCGTAGCCCGGCGCATCGAGGCCGGGGCCGCCCAGGGTCAGCAGTTCGCCGTCTATCGTCGCCAATTTGATCTGCAACACGTTGTGCACGGTCAAGCCGTATTTCAGGCAGTGCACGCCGCCGGCATTTTCGGCGATGTTGCCGCCGATGCTGCAGGCGATTTGCGACGAAGGGTCCGGTGCGTAAAACAAGCCGTGCGCTTTGGCGGCTTCGGAAATGGCCAGGTTTCTGACGCCGGGCTGGACCGTGGCGGTGCGGTTCAGCGGATCGAGCGCCACGATGCGGTTCATCTTGCTCAAACCAATGACGATGCCGCCGGCCACCGGCATCGCGCCGGCAGCCAGACCAGTGCCGGCGCCACGCGGCACCACCGGCACCCGCTGCTCGCGGCATAAGCGCATCAACGCCAGGACTTGCTCGGCGGTTTCCGGCAGCGCCACCAGCTCCGGCAGGGTGCGGTAGGCGGACAGGCCGTCGCATTCGTAAACCCGCAAGCGCTCGGGCTCGGTGACGACGTTGGCGGCACCGAGCAAGTCGAGGCATTGGCGGGTAAAGGCGGCAGATAAAGGCATGGCCGATTATAACCACAACTCGGCGACCGGCGGCCAGGGTATGAATACCGAGCTGAGGTTAAGACCGGTACTGCCTTTAATTTTACGGCTGAGTGCATTCTAAGGTTGGATAGCCCAACGTCCATCCGAAGCGATAATTGCCCGCGTTGTGCAATACGTGGTTGACACAATATCTGATTTGCAAGATCTATTTCGTGCGAACTGCGGTTCGAATTCAGCTAGGGCAGTATTGGTCGAACTCGCGCACTTGGCTCAGCCGATGGGATGGCATGCCAGCTTTTGCCATGGCGAATGAGTAAAACCGACCCCAAGCCGACTTTCGGCTGCAATTTTTGTATGACTGCAAATGAGCACAAAGCCGTCATCCCATTTCCAGATTTAGAAAAGCCAATGTGTCTTTTATAATCAGCCGAGTTAGTACAAATGTACTGGTACAAATGTAATATTGCTTAATAGTGAAATTTATTTAACAATCCGCACAAGACTTGGGTTTAGTTGAAGTGTGCTATCCACCCATTTTTGACGGTCGCGTTGCTTCAAAGCAGTCACTCAGCTAAATACAGGTAATGCAAACTGGCGGACCACAAAGCAGCCGTTGGCAACCTAAACCAAGAACCATGAGCAGCCTGCTAAAAAAATTTCCAAGGAATCTATGTAAATTGAGTTAAGTAATATTTAACTTTTTTCAAGATTTAAACTGATTAACATCTGAAGCGTTAAGGCTCAGCAGCTGATTCGTGCTGACTTAAAATAAAAACAAAAAAGCTAAACAACTTAATATCTTGTGAGGTTGCATGAGTGGGGCAAGTAGAGGATCAGCTGATGCAATTACTATCTACATACCGGCAGAGTGCTTGCTTGCCTTAGTGAATACATTTCCGTTAATCCGACTACGTACACTTGTACCGTTTCTATGTCCTCAGCCCATAAAGCTCTGCTTTGGATCCCATCTTTCACTTTATTATGTTACATGTCCTGACAATGAATCGTATGGTCTAGGTTGGCAGTTTTCTTTACCCATGATTTCTCCAAAACGAACATGGGTAATTTCGTTATGAGTTGCATTTTTACTTCACACAAAACGGTAAGTGAAAAGGCTAAATCCGTCCTATTTTTGGAAATGTTCTGTTTCAAATGCTTTAGATATATTAAATTTTTATATGTTTTATTGATATTAACTTTTCCATTAAAAGCATCTGCCGATGAATGTAGTTTAAGCTTTACATTAAATCCAGCTTCAAGTTCAAAATCAACGCAACTTGCTGTTCTGTACGAAACATTGATCAATTCGAATTCAGATGTTTTTTTAAAAAAATCTACAAAAATAGAATTTAGCGAAGAAAATAATTGGAATGTTTTGATCAATAAAAAACTGTGGCCGGATGACTTTTACCTGGAAAAGAGAGTCACTGAAGCGTTTAAATTTGTAGAAGAAGGTAAATTATACCTTCTTCTACCGAATATAGAAATTGAATACATTGATTATAAGGATGCTAACAATAGGATTATTCCAATTTTGCGTGTTACTCTATTGAACAAGGCCGACAAACAGTTACTTGATGAATTAGTTGAAGAGGTTTTAAAAAAACATAAAGACCAAATCAATCTAGGAACTCAAGGAATTGTCGGCACAGTCATTTGTCCCAGAAGAGATGGCTCTATCTTGGGATTAACGCCTGAAATAGTAGAAAACAAAATAACCTTAACTGATACAAAATCAATTGAAAATGCCTGGATTTCACCTATAAAATTTCCAAGCGTACTGATCGATAATGATATTCAAACCATAAGTCCTGACGGACTTATGGTTGGAGATGATCGAAGACGTGATGTTCTAAAAACTTCTGATATTAACTATAACCAAGGGAATAGTCTTTATCATCCATTTATTGACGGTTCCTTGGAGTCTTCTAAAGTATTATCTCTATGCCAATTACCGCCAAGACAACTTGGTGACGCAGATATATGGCAGCATGCTCTAAATGTTCTAGGTGTGTCGATTGGGAATTCAGCTACTTGTCAAAATCGAAAAGTAGAACGATTATTAGCTCCAGGAAACTCATCAGGATTTATATCTACACTATATCTAGACAAGCCTAACGAATATCATGGCCATGATGGATTGACATTTATCTTACCTTTTTCTAACTGGAAAATAAGTAGTGAAAATCAGAATAATATAAGAAATATAATAAAAGAATATCAGAGGTTTTTAATAAGCGATGGTATCGCCGTAGTTTCAGCACCTCAAAGACGATCTGACAGTCCAAGAGATTTTCCTCCTTATCAACTCAATCCATTTGATCAAAGACAGTGGCTTTCAAGTTCTACTATTAGTGAATGTAATGAGTACCCAGCATGTCTAGGTTTCTATGACTTAGCATTAACCGTTGCCGCAAGTCTTGGTAACGAAACGAAACTCTTTGATGAGGAAAAATATATACTTGGGTCAGGAGTAATATGGATTGCTGCCCCAGGTAAAGATATATTAACAGCATCCTTAAATAATAATGAGTTTGGTCAGAAGATTCCTGAATTTTCTTTAGCATCTGGTTCATCTTCTGCCGCTGGAGTTGCTGGGTCAGTAATTGCTGCTTTACGACAAGCACCTTTCAATATTCAGATTGCTTGGAAAGCATTGGCGATTATATCTTCAGGCGTAGAAATTGACGAAGACGGAGATAAAGTTAGATTCGGCTATCTTAATGAAAAGGCCATTGACCGTATATTTAGACTTGCAATTAATAAAAATCTTAAAGATTTGGTTGAAACAGGCGGCAATCTGAGAGAGGCCAAATTAAGAGCAAAGAAATATGACCCAAAAGTATGTCCAAATGCAAATAGGAAATACGGGTGTATTCGACTTTTTGAAAGTAACATTCAATATAATAAATCTTTAAATCCAACTGCACCCTTGCCTCAAATTATTCCATTCAATTATGTGTTAAGGCTAATACTTGAGCCTTCTAAATATCATGGCATCGACGGAGCTCCAATGTTTACTGTTGTTTACTTGGCAGCACTACCACCCCTTGAAAATTACAGAAAAACTGTTTATTTGCCAGTAATACGACGTCATGTTCTACTTGCACCAGACATATCAGGTGTAGCGCCTGAGTGTAATATTCAAGGAAAGGAGTCAGATAACTCTTGTATATATGAAGAGGGAGCAGAAGGGATTTTTGGGATAAATCTATTAAAATCGAGTGTATATTTATCGCCATTGAGAGGACAAGACTAATGAAGGTGTTTTTATTTTTTTTAGTTATTTTCCATTTTACCAATTACGCTCACTCAGAAGTTATTGGAGAAATTGATCCCAGAAATATTGATATTGAATCTGATACTCCATTAGTTTCATTTAATGAAGCAAAATTGCCGGTCAGGCTTCGCTTCGAGTTCTACGAAGGAATTCTTGCCAATAAAGGAATTGAGATTCTTGCTGGAGGTAAGACGATTGGCAAGTTAAGGGAATCAAATAACATCATAGAGCTAGATGATAAAACCATTGAAATTGAGATCCCGTTAACAACTCCAGGAGATGTTGTATTCCATGGTGATATATCTGGAAAAGCAGTATGGAGCGCGTTAATTAGACTGCAATCTCGGGTAAAAGTTGAACATATACAACATGAAGCTCATATCGATTTAGTTTCTGGTATAAATGGCGATGTAATCAGTAAGGGTTTCGACGCAATTGTTGGAATACAAGCGGATACCCCAGACGGGAAAAATCTTGTAACATGCTCTGGATTCCAATTCGCTAAAGGTATAGTTCTAACTGCAAGGCATTGTTTTGGTGATTCGAACACAAAACTGAAAGGTTTACCCGTAGTGGTACGATTTGGACTTTACTATGATACCAAATTAAGAGAAAACTCTGTTATTGGAAAGGTACTTGAAGATAGCCCAGTGAATGAGTTGGATTATGTAGTAATTAAACTTGATTCAATACAGCCTAATAGAGGAATCCTTAAACTATCAGCTAATGATATTATTTTGAATAATACAAAATTAAAACTTATTGGATTTTGGACTGGTGGATACTACGAAGAAGATAAAGCAGGAATTTATACAAACTCTGATGAAGACTGCCAAATTACAGATGACGGACTTAAATCCATATCTAGCGCATGCTCTTATCCAAGATTTAAACATAGATGTGATGCTGAAGAAGGGACTAGCGGAAGCCCATTGGCTGAAGAATTTGAAGAGGAAGTTATAGGTATCCATGTCGCTGGGTTAGGTGGGGCAAACTGTGCAGTCAGAAGCTCTTCTATAATTGCGGATTTAAAAAGTAAAAATGAATGGGATTCTGATTGGTAATTTTTTCAATATAAATAAATATAAATCTATGATACACAATAAAACTAACAAGCTAATCGTTAAATGCATTTGTCTGGTTTCTTTGCTTTTTTTATTAACTAGTTGTGCACCTAGAAGTAGTTATCTTGGGGATGTAAAACAATTATCTGAAGCCAACAAAGCACTTGGAGAGCGTATAAAAAAAGAAGAATTGACTCTAAGAACTAATCTAAGACTGCAAATGTTGAGGTGGGCTCAAAAACAAGCAGTTATAAATGGTAGTTTGGGCAATGATCCAGACTTTAAGCTTTTTTTGTGCGATCCCATTCGACGTAATGCTGGCATATCACGAAAACAAGGTCACCTTGATGCAACTGCTAGCGGTTTAGAACTTGTAGCAGCGCCACCAGAAAAAGATTTTAATAAATTATTATCTTCGCTTGGAAACGATTACGAAATAATTGGGAAACCTGGAGAAGAAGGTCTTTCTAAAGATAGACAATGTAAAGGAGATATTGATCAATACTTAAAAACTGTCTTACCAGATGATGCGCTTCCAACAAATGTTGAATTTCTCCAGTTTGTAGCAGCAGGACAAGCAATTTACGAAGTGTGGCAGAACGTTGGGAAGCCTATAGCAACTGAAATACTTCTGCAAATTGACGAGGGCCGTAGAGCTGATGCGTTAAAAGAATATTTAAGTAATAAAGACAATATTAAAGCACTTCGAAATGCTGTTGATGGAGGGAAGATTATGATTAATTATCAGGAAACTACCCGAAGACATCTTAAAGTAAAACTCGTAAAAGACGCGTTTGACGATTGGAAAGCATCTGTAAATAAAGCCATGCCAGCAAAACAATGTATAGGCCAGACTACTTATGACAAACTTTACCCATGTGTTAAAACTATTTGGAATAATACCGAATCACAGAGTGAAAAATTAATTAGTGCTGCCGCAGAGTATGATATTGAAATTGATGAAAACGTTGGAGATGCTCCTGACCGACTCCTTAAAGCCGTTAAAAGCCTTGAGGATACCGCTAATGGCGAGTTTACTATTGATATCGCAAATGAAATTTTTTCAAGCCTTGCAAAAATGGTGGATAGTGGAAAAACAATTTCAAATACTTTATCTAACGATGAAAATAAGGAAAAAATTTGTTTGATGGTTGTTCAGGTAAATAAAGCATTCGGAAATAATAATAATGATGAAAGTCGCTGCAAAAAGTCGGCAAAATAATATCAACCATAATTTCACGTCGGGATTCTGCTTTAAACACTGATGGACATAAGGATATACCTAATCGCAATTTGGGGATTAACGCAACAGTTATTCCGAGATTTTCTACGTATGGCAACCGTCGCATGATAATAAAAGCTCTTGTTGTGGGCTGAGTTGTTTGTCGGCGGTTTTGCTAAACGTCTAAATCTGGCGGTTATTATGTACTGGTAAAGAAAATCTGTTTGCCTTATATCGGCCAATCAACTGGATCGCTGGTTACCTAATTGTTGAGATTGAATTTCGGCCTCGACGGTCAGGTATTGGCCGAACTAGCTCTGTCATATTTGAAAGGGTAAAACAGACCCATTGTTGTCTATTGCCAAGCGTGATTCAATGGCGACAATTGGCCGGAAGGAGCCTAACGGCTGTAGATCCAACCAACCCCAGGAAAGTCATTAGCGCCAAATTCCGATCGATTTTAACCAAGCATGTTTTCACCGGCTACCGGCACTTAAAACCGTTTTGAAATCACTCCCAACCTCAAAATGCACGTAGCCAATTTTACGTTTTCAGATTAGCAGAACGATCGTCATGTCGGCCGTGCGAGCAGACCAACTCGCTTACCAGAGCTAAGCCGATACCAGTTGCCTCGTAGCTGCGCGCACAAGTCTGGTACCCGATGGAAGCGTACGAACACGTGGTTAAGTTGGTCAGCCGCCATACCGGCATCTTTGTCGCGCACGTCTAGATCAACCCATTGTCCGCATTTACGCATCGAAACCTGAATTTCGCCGACAAAGGTATGTTTGATGGCGTTGCTCAGCAGAGTAAATAGCCCCCGACAACCGCCGGGGGCTTTATAAAATGAACCGCTCAAAGCGGTAACGGGGACGCTAACGCGGCCCGAGCAATTCCGGCTACAGAGCGTTGGGGTTTAACCGGGTGCGCCTTACCGGTGCACAATGCAAAGCCGACAAATTGTCGTGTCCGAACCTGCAAAACACGGCGGGTGCGGGCCATTATCGGGCTGCCAATGCCAGTTTTGCGCTAAGGATGATGGCTAAATCCTTGTTTTTAAAAATATCCTGAAAACGGCAATCCCGCTGCCCGGCTAACCGAGAATTGGCCGCGAATTTGCTTGCAGTGTCGATGTCCGGGAATGCCGTTGCCCGCCTTCCCGTAGGTTTCGTTCAACTGTAATTGGAGAAAGGCAATATGTTCGAGCACAAAGCATTAGATGGCCAATGGAACCGGGTGGTGCCGGCGACCGAGAGTTTCGTTAACGGCGAGATTCTGGAATGCCGCGACAACGTCGGCGACGAACCGGGAAAAATCAGCCGGCGCCAGTATGCGGTGATCGGCGACCGTCTGGTGGAGCGCTGCCTGCCGCCGGAAGCGATCGGCGATTTTTGGAGTCACGATGTTGCCCAATTGTCGTGGTGGGGATCGGTCATGAATCCGCCGCATTGCGGACTGCTGGCCGATTTCAACACCCAGTATGGCGGCTTGCACCGCAGGGATCTCGATGTCGGTCACAACGTGGTCGCTTACGCCGCCGCCGGCGAGGAAATCACCTTGGGCAAAGCCGGTTATGCGGTAAAGCGCGCCAGCGATAACGCCGAGTTGGTTGCGGCGTCTATGCTGGAATTACGCAAGCTGTATTACGCCTGAGGCAGCGGCCGCCAGGGCCGGCGTTGCCGATCCGGTTACCGGTCAGCGGACAAAACTCGGCATTCGCCGCAGACAACCCAGGATTCAGCATAGTGGTTGCAAAACTGGGCTAAAGAATCGCAAAGGCCAAGCAGCCTTTGCGCCCAGCTTCAAGTAAATGCAATGTTTGGGGGAGCGGCGGTTTTTGGCGTCGCCGCGAAGTCTTACGAATAGCGGGATTATCTGGACTTAGGCTGATTTTGGTTTGCAGCCGACGTTTTGCTATGTCGCAAACCCCGCAACTCACGGGGATATGTAGGATCTGCAATGCGGCTTGTGTCGGACCGGCAGTAGCGGGAAGCAATCTGCGTATACTGCAAACGGATTTAGGCGATTGATTTTATTTAAAATATTTTTCAGTCGGCGGTTGCGGTCCGGGCCGGTCGCGGCCCTTGCAAACTGGTCCGTATCTTGTTTGTCAGTTCGGTAAACTCGGAACGGATCGCACCATGGATACCCAATTGAACGCCAGGCTTTTGCAAGACTTCGCTTGTTTTATCGCCGAAGCCAAACCTCTCTTGCAGCGCCAATATCTACAACGCTTGGCTGCCGATTTGGCGAGCCAACAGTGGCAGGGTTGCTTCCAGCGGAATCTGGTGGCGGTGCTGGCGGCATTTTATCCACAGGCCTTGCAACAGCTGAAAGCGCTGCCGTTCGACACCAGCCAGGTCGGGGTCGAAAACGGTATGAGCGAACTCACCGGCCAAGTCTTGACCGCATTTGCCGGATTTAGCGACGAGTTGATTTTGTTCGCGGTCGATAAACACCGCACTTCCTGCGCGCTGTCGAATTTTGCGGAAGAACATAAACCGGACCGGGATTACCTGAATGCGACGCGTCGGGAGATTGCCGGTTTATGGAAAACTTTCGCGCTCGATTTGAACCGGCATTTTCTGGAGGGCCGATGCTGAAACTTTATATGACGCCCGGTTCCTGTTCGACCGGCATCCATATTTTGCTGGAAGAACTGGACTTGGTGTTCGAAGCGCAAATCGTCAATCTGCTGGCCGGAGACCAGCACAAGCCCGAGTTTTTGGCGATTAACCCGAAAGCGACGATCCCGGTTTTGGTTAAAGACGACGGTTCGGCCATCACCGAGTTCCAGGCCATCGCCTATTGGCTGGCGCGAACTTACCCCAAAGCAGGGCTATTGGCGACCGATCCGGATCAGGCCGCGCAAGCGATCGAATTGATGGATTATGTGGTTGCTACGATTCACGGCCAGGGGTTCCAGCGCTTATTCGTGCCGGAGAAATTTGCGATCGATTCTGCCCAGTACGACCAAGTCAAACGGCAGGGGACGGCTATCGTCAATCAGGCTCTGGCTTTGGTGGCGCGGGCTTTGCCGGAGCAGGGCTATGCCTTGGGCGGTTTCGGCATTGCCGATGCCGCGCTGTTTTATGTGGAATTCTGGGCCGACCGATCGGATATCGAGTTGCCGGTGCGTTGTCGGCAGCATTATCAGCTGATGTTGTCTCGCCCGGCCGTCAGGCGGGTTTTGATGGAAGAAGGGTACCGTCCCGGCTGAAGCGCCGCAGGTTGCTGCCGAGTTCGGCCGGGCGCAAAAAAAGCCTCTATCAGGCAGCGATAGAGGCCGTAGAGTGCGCGGTGCAGGAGTTCACCGCTGTGAGCGAGGGAACGTTAGCGGGATTGGCCCGGTGCGGCTGGTGCCGTTTCGAACCGAATTGCGCTAACGACGGTTTCACTATAGCCCGGCTGGATCAATTTACAATATGTGCTTGAATGCATTGTTTATTTCGTGAGAGAAAACAATTCTGGGCTGGAATTCGCCGGGCTTTGTTGTTTTAATTGCGAGATTAAGTGACTTGTCGGCTTCCTAAAGCGCCAAGGCGCGGAACTCGCTGCAAATCCGCGCCCTTTGCCATACCCGTTCGAATTCCTCGCTCAATTGCCGGTTTTGTGCCGGTAAATTCGGGCTCCAGTGTCCGTCGTAGCGGTCGCTCTGCAATTGAAACAAATAACCGCCGTTGTCGTTGGCGATGAATGCCGGCCTAAAATTCAAATCCTCGGCTTCGACCGCTGCCCTGATCGCAATATAAGACGGCAAACGTTGCGCCAAATCGATTAAAGGAAGTTGTTGGCCGCGAATCGCTTCCGGTTCCTGAACGATGATGCGGACTTCGGCGCCGCGCTGGTTACGCAACGCGAATTGTTTCAAGGCTTCTACCAGCGGTTTTTGGCTGTAGAGCCGCGAATCCAGGTTGCGGCTGTAGATGCAGAGCAGGCGGCGGGCTTGCTGGACCAAAGCCAAGGCTGCTTCCGCCGCCGCTTCCGGCGTTTGCAGGCGTATGGCGGGTACGCTTGGTTCAGGAGCGTCGTCACTCTGGCGGGACATCGGCGCCGGCGCGGCAACGGTCAGACGGATTGCGGTATGCGGAATCCCGGCTTCAAGGAACTCGGCGCCGACGGTTTGGAAACCGTAGCGCCGGTAAAACCCCAGCGCTGCGGTTTGGGCGTGGGCGGTGACTTCGCTCAGCCCCAAATTGCCGGCCAGTTCGATCAAGCCGCGCAATAGCGATTCGCCAACCTTTTGCCGGCGCCATGCCGGCAGTACCGCCATTCGGCCGATTCTGCCGGTCGGCGACAGGCGGCCGCAACCGATGGGCCGCCGCTCGGCGTCGCGGGCAATCAGATGCCGGCAATCCCGGTCCAAATCGTCGAATTCGATTTCCGGCGCAATACCTTGCTCGACGACGAACACTTCGGTTCTGAGGTAATGCAGGTCGGGAAAGTCAGCGGCATAATTGGCGGGTTCCAGATAGAAACTCGGGATGTTCATCATGTGAATCGATATTTGCGGTTGGACTGGTGGCTGCGCCGTTCAAGCCGGCAGTTGGTAATGCTTTTCTTGGAACAGAGTCAGACAGGCATCGACCGCAGCGGCGTCGTAGAGCGTGTTGCGGTGCTCGGCAATCTCCCGTAAAGCGGCGGCTATGCCCAGGCCGGGCCGGTAAGGGCGGTGGGAAATCATCGCTTCGACCACGTCGGCGATAGCCAGAATCTTCGCTTCCGGCAGAATGTCCGCCCCGACTTTGCCTTGCGGATAGCCCGATCCGTCCAGCCGTTCGTGGTGTTGCAATACGGTCTGGGCGATCGGCCAGGGAAAATCGATCGATTTCAGGATTTCGTAACCGGTTTGCGGGTGGAGTTTGATCAGACCGTATTCCAGTTCGTCCAGCTTTCCCGGTTTGCATAAAATTTCGGCCGGCACTTTGATTTTACCGATGTCGTGAACCACCCCGGCCAGGCTCAGGCCTTCGATTAAATCCGGGCCGAGTCGCATTTGTTGGGCGATTGCCGACGCCAGATGAGCCGTGCGGCGTTGATGGCCGGCCGTGTATGGATCGCGCATTTCCACCGTCGATGCGATCGCGGTGACGAACGACAGCATATTGGCTTTCAATTCCGCGGTGCGTTCGTTGACCAGAGATTCCAGGCCGTTTCGCAAGCGCGCCATTTCCAGATGGGTGCGGACCCGGACCAACAACTCCTCCCGCTGGTAGGGTTTGGTAATAAAATCGACGGCGCCCAATTTAAAGCCGTCGACTTTTTCGTTGATCTCCGATAACGCCGTAACGAAGATGACCGGCACGCTGCGGGTTTGCGGGTAGGCTTTCAAGCGGCGGCATACCTCGAAGCCGTCCATGTCCGGCATGCGCACGTCGAGCAGGATCAATTCCGGCGGATTGAGCAACGCCGACTGCAAAGCCAGTTCGCCATTGATGGCCGAGCGGATCTCGTAGCCCTCCGACTGCAACAGTTGGGTCAACAATTTTAGGGAGTCCGGGGTGTCGTCGACGGCGAGGATTTTTCCGTTCACTGGCGTAGTTGTCCAGAGCAGCTTTACAGATATTTAAGAATAGCTGGATAGTCGAAGTTGTCGACCAGTAGCGCCAGGGTTTTTTGTAGCGGCCGATCTACGCCGCCGATGCGTTCCAAGACTTCGGCTATGCGCGCTTGTTCCAGGCTTTCCAGTGCCGTTTTCAAGTCTTTCCGCAATGGTTCCGGCAGGGCGGCAATCATCGCCGGGTCCAAGCTTGCGTCCTGGGCAGCGGCGGTTTCCGTCCGGTAAACGAATTCGACGCCGAGGTGTTTGGCCAGACAGGCGTAAATTTCTTCGGCCCGGTAGGGTTTGCGGATGAAGTCGTCCATACCGGCTTGCAGCATTTCCTCGCGCTGCTCCATAAAGGCGGAGGCGGTGACCGCGACAATCTTGACCCGATCGCCGCCTGGCAACTGCCGGATGGCTTGGGTGGCTTGCATGCCGTCCATGTGCGGCATACGCCGATCCATCCAGATCAAGTGCGGTTGCCAGGATTCGAACACTGCCACGCCTTGCGCGCCGTCTTTGGCTACCTGGATTTGCATGCCGATATCGGTCATCAGCCGGCCGAGTAGCAGCTGATTTTCCAGTTGATCCTCGACGATCAAAATCCGATATTGCGGTTGGCCGGGGGCCAGTCCGGTCACTTCGCCGAGGCTATCCGCCGCGCTGGCACGGACTTCCGGCTCCGCCAACTCCGGCAGCGGTAAATCGATGCGGAACAACGAACCCTTGCCGACGCTACTTTCCAGCGTCAGCTGTCCGCCCATCAGTTGCACGAACTGGCGGGTAATGGTCAAGCCCAAGCCGGTACCTTTACTGTCGCCCTGGTCGCCGAGTTGCACGAAGGGCTCGAAGATGTGCTCCCGCTCACTGTCGGCGATACCGGGACCGGTGTCTTCCACTTCGATCCTTAGATGGCTGTGGTTGTTTTGTTGTGTGCCCAGACGCAGTGTGACGCCGCCTTGCTGGGTAAATTTCAAGGCGTTACCGAGCAGATTGATCAACACTTGGCGCAGACGCGCCTCGTCGCCGCAAACGAAGCGCGGAAATTCCGAAGTTTGGTCGATTAACAATTGCAAACCCTTGTCGCGCGCCCGCATCGACATCATGTCGCTGACGTCGCGGATCATGGCGCCGAGATCGAAGCGGCTACGTTCCAATTGCAGCCGGCCGGACTCGATTTTTGCCATTTCCAGTACGTCGTTGATCAAGCTCAACAAATGTTCGCCGCTGCGGTTGATGATGGCCAGATTGTGGTGTTGGCTGGCCGGGAGCTGCGGATCTTTTTGCATCAGGCTGGAAAAACCGAGAATGGCATTCAGCGGTGTGCGCAGTTCGTGGCTCATGTTAGCCAAAAACACGCTTTTGGCTTTGTTGGCGGCTTCGGCCTGATCGCGGGCGCGCTGCAATTCCGCCGGGCTTGGCAATTTCAGCGCGCGCGGTATGACCCACCAGATCGCGAAAGAGGTGGCGATGCCCACCAGGGCGGATACGGCTTTGACATAGGCATCCAGCCAGTAAAGCGGAATCCAGACCGTCACCACCGATAACAGATGGGTGGCGGCGCAGGTCAGAATGAAGGTGATAAAAAAGCCGAGGTACAGCCAACGGTAGGACAAGTCTTTCCGTTTCCAAACGAAGTAGGCGATGCCGATCGGATAGGTAAAATAGGCCAAAGCCATAATCGCATCGGAAGTCACCATCAGCCAGAGCAGGCCCGGACTCCAGGCCAGGCAGTACCCGTGCGGCATAAAATCCTTGGTCCCGAAAAATTCGGCAATGCTTTGCATGATGACGACCTCCTCTGGCGAAAGCGGGTTTGTGCTGGAGTCCGTGGTTGGCGGACTGGAGTGGCAGAATATTGCCTAATCAATTATAAAGACAGCGAGTTACTGGTGTCGCGGTGTTCCTGGCGGCCCGGCTTATAAGCTAGAGCCAAAAATGCCCTATAGGGCGTGGAAGCTGTTGTTTTCGAACGGGTCGGTGCCGGGCTCAACGGCAAGCGCTTGGCGGTCGTAAAATTTACGCGGGTTTGTAACAATATAACGCTGTATTGGACCGTCGAAATCTAGTAACTTAGTATTAAAGCCTGCGGCTCGCCGCATGGAAAGCGGAATCCGTCCCGTGTCTATTGCGCACGGACTCCGATCGGTCTTCAGTTCAAGGTGAGAATGAAATCCCGCGACGTTAGCTCTGCCGATTCCGGCACTCAATTCATCGATTCCTTCCTCCAACTTTTAGTCGAGCAGGACGTGCTTGACGGCGCCAAATTGAAATATGCGCAACGCGTGCAGGGCAAGCTGGAATCGCCCAAGCCGATTCTGGTGGTGTTGTGCGATTTGGGTTACGTCACCCATGCGCAGTTGGTCGAGGTGTTCCGCAGTCATCCGTTAAAAGTCAAATTGGGCTTGTTTCTGGTCGAATTCGGTTTTATCAGCGATAGTGATTTGCAACTGGCTTTGGCCCAGCAACAGCAGGCAGGCGGAGGCAAACGCCTGGGCGAAATCCTGGTCGAGCGCAATCTGATTTCCGAATCGAGAATGCTGGAGGTTCTGGCCGATCTGATGGGTATATCCGTGATCGACCTCAGCCTCGCCAACGTCGATCAGAGTCTGATGACCAAACCGATGCTGAAATCGGCGAACAAACACTGCTTTCTGCCGATCGAAAAACAAGTCGACGGCGTGTTGGTCGCGTTCGGCGACCCCATGGATCAAACCGCGATCGCAACGGCACGACACGTGCTTGGTGCCGAAGTGATTCCGGCAGTGGGCCGTTATTCCCAGATCATGCGTTTTTTGCTGAATTACGAACGCAATGCCCGGGAGGAGAAAGCCGCCTTCGGAGAACAGTCTGCCGTTGCCTCGGTTAATGAAATTTTCGAGGATGCAATCCGCCAAGCGGCCAGCGATATCCACATCGAGCCGTTGGAGCATAAGTTGCGCGTCCGTTTCCGGATCGACGGCCTGATGGTGCATTATCGGGATTTTCCGGTCGCAATGGCCCAGGCCATGATCAGCCGGATCAAGGTCATGGCCGGCGCCGATATCGCCGAAAAGCGCCGGCATCAGGATGGCCGGGTATTGTTCGAGCAGGTCGCCACCCATCATGTAATCGATATGCGGGCATCGTTTTTCAGTACCATCAACGGCGAGAAGATCGTACTGCGCTTGTTGAACCGCAAAACCGAATTGCTGGATATTCATGAAGTCGGGATGGCGCCGCTGATGTTGGAGCGGTTCCTGCTGGATTCGCTGGATGTCCCGACCGGCGTGATTATCATTACCGGGCCGACCGGTTCGGGCAAAACCACAACGCTATACAGTGCGGTCGACTATTTGAACGGTCCGGAAGTCAGTATCGTTTCGGCCGAAGACCCGGTGGAATACGTGATCGATGGCGTTGCCCAGTGCTCGATCAACCCGAAAATCAATTTGACCTACGAAGAAACCCTGCGCCATATCGTGCGCCAGGATCCGGATATCATCGTACTCGGCGAGATCCGCGACCGATTCTCCGCCGATACGGCAATTCAGGCCGCGCTGACCGGCCACAAGGTATTGACCACATTCCATACCGAGGACAGTATCGGCGGCCTGTTGCGTCTGTTGAACATGGAGATCGAGGCGTTTCTGATCTCGTCGACCGTGGTGTCGGTGGTTGCCCAGCGTTTGTTGCGCCGAGTCTGTAAGCATTGCGCAGAACCGTTCCAGCCCGATCCGGCCCTGCTCCGACGGCTGAATTTGACGGCGGACGACGTGATCGGCGCCCATTTTCTGTTGGGCAAGGGCTGCGATAAATGCCGTTTTACCGGTTACTCCGGGCGGGTTTGCGTGTTCGAGTTGTTGTCGATGAATGAGTCGGTCAAGGATGCGATCTTACAACGCAAGACGTCCTACGAAATCCGCCGCGTCAGTCTGGAGACCGCCGGTTTGGTGACTTTAGTCGAAGACGGGCTGGTCAAGGCCGCGGCCGGAATTACTTCACTGCAAGAAGTGATCCGCAACCTGCCGCGCTTCGGCAAGCCCCGTCCCCTTTACGAGCTGCGCCGTTTGCTGGGCAGTCGCTGATTTAATCAACTAACTAACATGAGCGAAAAATCATTAACGGATATGATCGATGAATCCATCGCCAGCGGCGCCGGTGCGCTGCCGGTGTTCCCGCGGGCGGTAACGGAATTGCGGCAGGCCTTGCAAGACGAAAACCGTTCGCTGGATAACATCGCCAAACAACTGGCGATGGACGCCAGCTTGGCCAGCCAGATCCTGCGGGTAGCGAATTCGTCGTTTTATGCCGGCCTGAGTTCGGTCAACACCGTCAAAGACGCAGTCGTGCGTCTGGGCTTGCCGCGTATCGTCCAGATTGCGACCTTGGTAATGCAAAAGGGCATGTTCAGCGCGCGGGACTCTGCGACTGAAAAATACATGGCCAAGCTGTGGCAGCATAGCGTGGCGGTGGCGTTGGGCGCGGAATGGTTGGCGAAACGGCTGTCCTTCCATGCGATCGCCGAAGAGGCCTTCATGGCCGGCCTGTTTCACGACATCGGCGAATTGCTGCTATTGCGCTGCCTGGATGATTTGCGGGCTCAGGATCCCAAACTGAATTTGCCGGAGGATTTGCAGCTCGAATTGCTGATTCGCCAGCACGAAGCCAGAGGCGCCTGGCTGCTGCGGTCCTGGAATCTGCCCGAAACCTATTGTAACGTCGCCGAGTCCCATCATCGGCCGGTTACCGAGGATACCGGTACCGTCGAATTGGTGGTGCGGGTAGCCGACATGGTGGCGTACAAGCTGGGTATTGCCTCCCAACCCCAACCGGACTTGGTGGTCTCCAGCAGCGAAGAAGCGGCCCGGCTCGGTTTGTCCGAAATCGCACTGGCCGAGCTGGAAATTGCTTTGGAAGATTCGTTGGCCTTGTCGGCCTGAGCTGTCGATACGGTCGCTAATTGCGGCGGCTTTGCATTAGAATGCGCGACAGGCCGCGTGCTTGGGCGCGGACTTCCTTTCTCTACCAACCCGTAGGAACAATGACCATCGAATTTCTGATTAATTTTGCGATTCAGTTGCTGGGCGCCGCGGCAGCCGCGGTGCTGGCCTACCGTTCGTTTCAAAAGCGCCGGATCCAGCTTGGCGCGGAACCGACTCTGCCGCAATACTTCATTCGCCGCAGCACCTACTGGACCGGAATCGGTTTGTACTGTGCCTTGATGGCGGCGTTGTTTTGTTTGTTGACCTGGCAATGGCTGCCGCTGGAGCCGTTGGTGACCTTGGTCGTCAGCCACCTGCGGGCCGGCAGCCTGGTCGAGCTGTTGTACGGTTTGGACGGCAACAAGTTGCTGCCGCTGATCGCCGCCGGTGTCGTGCTGTTTTTGATCGGTTGGGAAAGCGCGTTCAATCCGCTGCTGATTTTGCGCGATAGCATACACGATGCGTTCGCGATCCCGACCAAAGCGGTCGAGGTCTACAACGCCTTGATCAAATCCCGCCTGTCGGCGGTGGACGACAAAATCAAAGGTCAAATCGCCGACCGCCTGTTGGTGCAAAGCATCGACGCCGGCGATTTCGACAAAGCCGGTGCCACGGTCGAGTACAAATGGGCCCATAACAGCCTGTTGTTCGACCGAATTCAGCATTATGCCGACCAATCGTCTTACCGGCGGCTGTTCAGCGAACCGTCGCTGAAATGGGGCGAAATCTGCATTTCCTATAACGCGATGTCGGAAAAGGTCGCGGTATGGAAGGAGGCCGAGCCGCACTACACCAAGACCGTCAATCTATTGAAGGAACTGGACCGGCTCAGTGGGCTGCTGTGCCGGTTGCTGGCGGCGCTGGTTGTGTTCGGCAGCGCCAATGAGAACGAAATCTGGGCCACCGTGAAGGAACTGGGCGGTAACGTCCATGAGGCGCGGCTGAAGCATACCTATAAATACCTGCTGATTTTTGCAGCCGCGACCACTTTCGGCGTGATTTTGGGGCGCGAGGTCTCGGTAGCGTTGCACAACGTGTTTTTGTTTCCGGACAAGCCGCTATCCCACTTCAGTTACACCACGTTACGCTGGATTGCCTATTCGATTGCGATTTACGTGTTGCCGATCGCCCTGGTGTTCGTATTGCGTAGCGTCGCTTTCCGCCACCAGCAGGAGCCGGCCGACCGCTACTACGGCTTTTATATGGCGATGATGTTCGTCGGTTTCGTGGTCAGCACCTCGATATCCACTTTCATCCTGGAGCTGACGTTCTACCATCGCGGCGACTTCAATTTCCTGGACAGTTTCCTCGACCATGCCCGGTGGGGGATCATGCCGGCGTTGATCAGCGGCTTCGTCGCCTACCGGATGGATGCGCCGGCCAGCGACGCCGAAACCTTGAGCCAAGCCGCCATAGCTGCCGGATTGCGCTTTCTGGCCTGGGGCGGTATTGCCGTGATCTTCATGCTCTATGCGACCGACGATTTGGCGTTGGAAAAACTGAATCTGCGCTTCACCTTGGTCGGCACAGCCTTCTTCGTCACCGGCTTGCTGGGCGCCGCGACCCGATTCAAGACGGCAAGCGACTAATCAGCAAAAAGGGCCGGAATTCCGGCCCTTTTCATTTACGCATTGCTGAGCTCGGCAGCCCGGCGAACGCTAAAGTTGGCGCTGCGGGAAACGACACGTCCCGCAGCGGTTACAGGGCTTATGCCGGCACGATCAAGCTCGGGTCGTAATCTTCCGGCGCTTCGTAGCCCAGCAGATTCAACACCGTCGCGGCGATGTTGGACAGGCCCGGCGCCGCCAAGTCGTCGCGTAGCTTGTAGGCCGGATCGGCTTCGCCGGAGACCAGTACCAACGGCACCGGGTTCAGCGTGTGCGAGGTTTTGGCCTTGGTGCGGCCTTCGGCGTCGCGGGTGACGTTGCCTTTCTTGTCCAGTTCGTACATTTCGTCGGCGTTGCCATGGTCGGCAGTAATCAATGCTACGCCGCCGGCCTGCAGAATTACCGGAATCAAGCGCGCCAGTTGCAGATCCAGGCCTTGCATCGCGGTCACCGCTGCTTCGAAGTTGCCGGTGTGGCCGACCATGTCGCCGTTGGCATAATTGACGCGCAGGTATTTGTATTGGCCGCCTTGAATGGCTTCGATCAGCGCATCGGTAATCTCCGCGCATTTCATCCAGGGACGTTGCTCGAACGGCACTACGTCGCTGAGGATCTCGACGTAAGTTTCCAGTGCATCGTCGAACTTGCCGGAGCGGTTGCCGTTCCAGAAATAGGTGACGTGGCCGTATTTTTGCGTCTCGCTGATCGCGTATTGAGACACGCCGTTTTTGGCCAGGTATTCGCCCATGGTTCTATCGATGGCCGGCGGCTCGACCAAAAAGCGCGGCGGCAATTTGGTGTCGCCGTCGTATTGCATCATGCCGGCGTAAGTGACTTTCGGCAGCGGGCCGCGATGGAACGGCGCGAAGTTCTCTTCGGTGAAGGCGCGGGAAATCTCGATGGCGCGGTCGCCGCGGAAGTTGTAGAACACCACGGCGTCGCCGTCGACGATTTTGCCCAGCGGCTGGCCGTCTTTGGCAATCACGAAACCCGGCAAGTCCTGGTCGATGACTTTCAGTTCGTTGCGATAGGTTTCGATCGCTTCATGGGCGCTGGCAAACTGGCGGCCTTCGCCTTTGACGTGGATGTCCCAGCCGCGTTGCACCATGCTCCAGTCGGCTTCGTAGCGGTCCATCGTGATTTTCATGCGGCCGCCGCCGGAAGCGATGGCAACGTCGAAATTAGCGTCGCTTAAGTCCTCCAGATACGCTTCGAACGGATCGACGTAATCCAGCGCAGAGGTTTCGCCGACGTCGCGGCCGTCCAGCAGAATGTGCAGCCGCACTTTAGACACGCCTTCCTGTTTGGCGCGATCGATCATCGCTTTTAAATGGTCGATATGCGAGTGTACGTTGCCGTCGGAAAACAAGCCCAAAAAGTGCAGGGTGCCGCCTTGCTTTGCGGCGGCAACCACTTCGTGCCAGGCGTGGCCTTGCCACAGGTGGCCGCTGGCGATCGACTCGGCCACCAGTTTGGCGCCTTGGGCGAACACCCGGCCGGCGCCGATGGCATTATGGCCGACCTCGCTATTGCCCATGTCCTCGTCGCTGGGCATGCCGACAGCCTTGCCGTGCGCCAGCAATTTGGTCATCGGAAAGTTGGCCATCAGCTGGTCCAGCATCGGTGTGCGCGCGGCTTTGACGGCATCGCCGTCGTCGCGCGGCGAAATGCCGACGCCGTCCAGAACGATCGTAACGACCGGGCCTTGGCAAGGGGAGAAGCGGGAAGATTTTGCTAGTTTCATACTGTTGTCGGATCGATGGAAAAAAGAAACCGTTGGAATAGGGCACCCGACTGTCTGCCGGATCAACCCGTCGCTGAACGATACGGCTCGCCAGCAAATAAGCCGGATATGTTAACTCCGATGACAGCATCAAGGAAATCGGGATGGCGGTAAAGACCAAAGGTCTGATCGGTTGGCGTGGATGCGGATTAGGGGCGGTGGTGAGAATGTAACCCGTGTGGTGCTGATGTCGCTGAGGTGTTTGACGTTTTCGACCCGTTGCGGTCTATCAGCTAACATGATTCAATGGCAGCAATTGGATCATTACCAGACATAATTTTTTCGTCACCGATGATATACAGAAGGGACAATTATATGCATATCAATAAATTATCGCTTCAACGAGTATTTTTGGTAAATATACGGAAACCATCCAATTACTAGTTAGCGATATCTATGTGTCGCCTTCAATATTTAGTAGTTGCGTTGCTAATCGTATTTGCTGCGAGTAATGGCTTCGCCGACTGGGCAATTGTTGGTGCCACATATAACTGTAACGGCGAATCGCTTACGCTTGAGGGGATCGTAGATAGTTCTAGCGGGAGTATCAAGCCCAAGCCAGGAACGACGAAATTGGTTAAGAGCAAGAATATTATTCGTTGCTCAGTAGGCGATTCCGCTGTTGAAGCACGTGTGTTCGCAACGCCTCCATCAGATCATGGCGAATGCGGTAGCGCTGGAACCGTGTGGTTAGCTTCAATTCGAATCAACGACGAAGACTACCTAACCGAGCCTGGGTACATAAATAATTACTGCACGATGCAACCGAGTTATAGCAAAGTTGTAGTTAAAAAAATGCGCAAATCCATCGTCCTAAGTACCTGTCGCGCAATCTGGGATTGGGGAAATGAATTTGAAAATGAAAAATGCGATGAAATCAATATCGCTAACCCGGCAGTCAACACGGACGCTACGCGATAAATCCGCGTAGCGCAGGTTACTTCTTCGGGTTAATTAAAAGAGCAGTATCCAGCATCAACCGGTCATTCAGAAATCCACCTCGATAGACTGCTTTTGGCCGAAAACGACCTATTTGGTGCCCTCAAAAAATCACGAGTAGCCGCTATTTACCAAACAACTCCGCCATCGAAATCACATTCTTCGCCATTTCGCCGATCGGCATGTTGCGGTCCATCGCCAGCTTGCGCAGGGCGTGGTAGGCCTGGTCTTCGGTATAGCCTTGCGATTTGATCAAGATGGCTTTGGCCCGGTCCAGCAATTTGCGGTCTTCTAGCTGGGTTTTGGTTTTTTTCAGTTCTTCTTTCAAGGCATGCTGCTCCTTGAAGCGGGCGATGGCGATATCGACGATGGCCTTGATCCGTTTCGGCTCCAGGCCATCGACGATGTAGGCGCTGACGCCGGCTTTGATGACTTTGTTGATGGTGTCGGTTTGCTGGTCTTCGGCGAACATCACCACCGGTAACGAAAAACTCTGGTTGATTTCGACGATGGTCTGCAGGACCTCATCGGTTGGGGTATACAGGTTTAATACCACCACGTCGGGATGCAGGGTTTGCACGATCTGCAGCATGTTCAGCTCTTTTAGCCTGAGCGTGACCACCTCGCAGCCGTGTTGGCGTAACGCCGCTTCCAACAGGCGCTCGCTATCGAATTCGTCGACGACTAAAACGTTCAATCCGGCCATGGTTAATCCAATGCGATTTTCAGCAACGAGCCGTCAGGCATGATTTCGGTAATGTAGTTTTTCGGTTCTTCCAGGTAGTAGATCAGACCGAGTAGTAACAGGCAGCAGGCGCTAAGAATCAGGAAGAAGGCGGTCGCCGAGACGAAGGTCAGCAAAATCAAGAACACGATGGCGCCGGCATTGCCGTAAGCGCCGACGATGCCCGCCACCTCACCGGTGATCGCGCGTTTGACCAAGGGCACAAAGGCAAAAATTGCGCCTTCGGCCGCTTGCATGAAGATCGAACACACCAAGGTGACGACCACGGTAACGGCAATCGACCATTGCGGCGAAATGAAGGCCATCAGGAGGTAGCCGCCGGCCAAGCCGGCTGAAAATAGCGTTAGCGATAATTTACGACCGATCTTGTCGCTAAGCCAGCCGCCTGCGGGGCGGGCAATCACGTTGGTCACGACGAAACTGGAAGCCAGCAGGCCGGCATCCAGCATGCCCAGGCCTTGGGTTTGGTTGAAGGTTTTGTAAAAAAATATCGGCAGCATCGACAGTACCGCCAGTTTGGAACCGAAGGTCACCAAATAGGCAATGGCCAGGATGAAGACCTGTTTGTAGCGGTAATGGTGGATGCTGGCGATCGGCTGGCTGAGACGGTCGGCGTTGTTGTTGACCAATTGGTAGCAGTGAATCAGGAACAGCAGCCAAACCACGCTATGTAACATCAAGGTGTAACCGGGGCTGATGACGGCGATTTCCGGCGTCGACAGCTTCCAGGCCAGCAGCGACATTGTGGTGTACAGCGGCGCCAGACTTAACATGTACAAAAACAAGTCGCGAATGCTGGTGACTTCCATTGTTGCCGAGCGCCGGGTTTTCAAGGCGGCGATTTCGGGCGGGAAGTTTTCGACGCTAAAGTAGTAAATAACCGAATAGACCAGGGCGATGCCGCCGGTCAAAGCAATCGCCGTGCGCCAGCCGTGGTCGGCGCCGAAGTAAAATGCCAGTCCGGGCAGGAAGATCGCGGCGAACGCCGAGCCAAAATTGCCCCAGCCGGCGTAAATTCCTTCTGCGGTACCGACCTGGCTGGCCGGGAACCAGTCGCCGATGATCCGCACCCCAACCACAAAACCGGCACCGATGAAACCAAGCAGGAAACGCGACCAAGCCAATTCGGCGAAATTCTCGGCGCTAGCGAACATGAAACAAGGGATGCTACATACCGCCAATAACACGCTATAGCTGATTTTGGCGCCGAACCGGTCTACCAGCATGCCGGTGATGA
Organism: Methylomonas sp. Uni0011; assembly: GCF_056850255.1. Taxonomy (NCBI): domain Bacteria; kingdom Pseudomonadati; phylum Pseudomonadota; class Gammaproteobacteria; order Methylococcales; family Methylococcaceae; genus Methylomonas; species Methylomonas sp. Uni0011. The sequence goes on along the minus strand of NZ_JBVVNO010000001.1, from coordinate 196,533 downwards.
CACGCGCCGGAATAGTCAACGCCACGTTCAGCAACAGCAGGATTTCGGCTTCAGTCTCGCTGATCCCGACATCTTGCTGAATCAAGACCAGCAGCGAGGCGTGGTTGAACCAGATGACGAAGCTGATGAAAAAAGCGATCCAACTCATATGCAGGACTTTAGCTTTGCCCTGCATACTCAGCAGTTTAAACGGGGTAAATGACATGCGAATTCCGGGGTTGTCGATTCGGTAACTGTTAGCAGCTAGTATGCCAGCCCTGGCGGATAGCTGGAGCGGCCGTTTTGATCGGCTGATTGCTTCAATTTGGTGCAAAACCGTGCCAAGCTCGCCTTATTTGGGTGCAATGTTTAGGGGTTTGCGCTAGATAAGATCAAGTAGTGCCATTTTATCAATGCTTTATGAGTTGGCATGTATTTTGTTTTCCAATTCGCAAGTCTTGTCTACAGGCTTACCCCCCGTGTTAAATACTGGACAAAGGCGTCCTGCTCGAACGAGTGTACTCGTTTCGTCAGGACGCCTTTTTTTTTGGCCGGAAGTTTGGGTGCCGGGACAAGTTGCGAACCCTTTCGCCGAGTAGCCACAGAATGGTTAACTCGGCGCCTACGGATTAATCTGAATCGACAGAGGCCTGAGATGAGTAACAAACAAACCCTGGTTGTGATTGGCAACGGCATGGTTGGCCAGCATTTTTTGAGTAGTTTGGCGGGCAGTGCGGCGCTTGCAAACTACCGGGTAGTCACGTTCTGTGAAGAACCGCGCCCTGCATACGATCGCGTGCACTTGTCGGAATATTTTGCCGGCAAAACCGCGGCAGACCTGTCTCTGGTCGAGTCCGGTTTTTTTGCCGAGCACGGCATCGAAATTCATTTGGGGGACAAAGCCGTCGAGATCGATCGCGCCGCCAAGCAAGTCACGTCGGCGAAAGGCTTGACGATAGCGTACGACAAGTTGGTATTGGCGACCGGCTCCTACCCGTTTGTGCCGCCGGTGCCTGGCCACGAGCGGCCACAGTGTCTGGTATACCGCACCATAGAAGATCTGGACGCGATACAAGCGGCGGCGGCGCAATCCAAGGTCGGTGCCGTGGTCGGCGGCGGCTTGCTGGGGCTGGAAGCTGCTAAGGCCTTGAAAGACTTGGGATTGGAAACTCACGTGGTCGAATTCGCCCCGCGCTTGATGGCGGTGCAATTGGACGAAGGCGGCGGCGCGATGCTGAAACACAAAATCGAAGCCCTCGGCGTCAACGTTCATTTGAACAAAAACACCACCTTGATCGACGACGGCATGCACTGCCGGCACAAAATGAATTTTGCCGACGGCCAAGTGCTGGAAACCGACATCGTGTTGTTCTCGGCCGGGATTCGGCCGCGCGACGAGATCGCCCGCCAATGCGGGCTGGAAGTCGGCCCCCGCGGCGGCATCGTCATCGACAATCAATGCCGAACCTCTGATCCGGACATTTACGCTATCGGCGAATGCGCACTGTGGAACGGCCAGATTTTCGGTCTGGTCGCGCCGGGTTATACCATGGCCAGAACTGTCGTCGCCGCATTAAACGACGACGCGGCCAGCTTTACCGGTGCCGACATGAGCACCAAACTGAAGCTGATGGGGGTCGATGTTGCCAGCATCGGCGACGCTCACGCCAAGACGCCGGGAGCATTGGTTTACACCTACCAGAACGGTTCGGCCGAAATCTACAAACGCTTGGTGGTCAGCCAGGATCAAAAGCACCTGCTCGGCGCAGTGTTGGTCGGCGATGCCGCCGGCTACGGCACCTTGTTGCAATACTGCCTGAACGGTATCGAGTTGCCGGAAAATCCGGATTCGTTGATTTTGCCGCAGCGCTCCGACCAATCGGTGGGACTGGGGCCCGACGCGCTGCCGGCGTCGGCACAAATCTGCTCCTGCCACGACGTCAGTAAAGGCCAGGTCTGCGGCGCGATCGAAGCCGGTTGTCTGACGTTGGGCGATTTAAAAGCGCAGACCAAAGCCGCCACCGGTTGCGGCGGTTGTTCGGCGCTGTTGAAGTCGGTATTGGACTGCGAATTAGGCAAGATGGGCGTCGCGGTCAGCACCGACCTGTGCGAACACTTTGCCTACACCCGCCAGGATTTGTACAACCTGATTATGGTCGGCCAGATCAAAACCTTCGACGAATTACTGGATAAACACGGCAAGGGCTTGGGCTGCGAGGTTTGTAAGCAAGCCGTCGGCTCGATCTTGGCTTCTTACTGGAACGACTACATTTTGGAAAAACCGCATATCGGTCTGCAGGATACCAACGACACCTTCCTGGCCAATATGCAGAAAGACGGCACTTATTCGGTGGTGCCGCGGATCGCCGGCGGCGAAATCACCCCGGATATGTTGATCGTGCTGGGACAGGTCGGCAAAAAATACAATTTGTACACCAAAATCACCGGCGGCCAGCGCGTCGACTTTTTCGGTGCCCGGCTGGAGCAATTGCCGGCGATCTGGCAGGAACTGACCGATGCCGGTTTCGAATCCGGCCACGCCTATGGCAAGTCGCTGCGCACCGTCAAGTCCTGCGTCGGCAGTACTTGGTGCCGCTACGGTGTCGACGACAGCGTCGGTTTGGCGATCGAACTGGAAAATCGCTACAAGGGCTTACGGGCGCCGCACAAAATCAAATTCGCCGTGTCGGGTTGCACCCGGGAGTGCGCAGAGGCCCAGGGCAAGGATATCGGCGTCATCGCCACCGAGAACGGCTGGAATCTGTACGTTTGCGGCAACGGCGGCATGAAACCGCGCCATGCCGATTTGTTCGCCACCAACCTGGACAAGGAAACCCTGATCAAATACATCGACCGGGTATTGATCTTTTATGTGCGTACCGCGGCCCGGCTGCAACGCACTTCGGTCTGGATGGAAAACATGGAAGGCGGTCTGGACTATTTGAAGTCGGTGGTGATCGACGACAAGCTCGGGATTGGCGGCGATCTGGAGCAGCAGATGCAGCGTGTCATCGACACCTATCAATGCGAGTGGAAAACCACCTTGCAGGACGAACAACGCCTGAAACGGTTCCGCCATTTCGTCAACAGCGACCAAGCCGACGACAACGTGGTGTTTGTCGAGGAGCGCGGCCAGATTCGGCCGGCCAACGATTTCGAGCGCAAACATTTTAAACTGGTTGAGGAGGCCGCCTAATGAACAATTGGATCGATGTCTGCAGTATCGACGATTTGCAGCCGGATTCCGGTATTTGCGCTCTGGTCGGCGGTCAACAAGTGGCGATTTTTTATCTGCCGCGACGGCAAGCGGTTTACGCGGTCGGTAATTTCGACCCGTTCAGTCGCGCGAATGTGTTGTCGCGTGGCATGATAGGCGACATCGGCGGTGAGCCGATGGTGGCGTCGCCGATGTATAAGCAGCATTTTCATTTACATACCGGCGTCTGTTTCGAAGATCCCAGCGTCGCAACGCCTGCATACCGGGTCAGAATCGATCGCGGCAGGGTAGCGGTGCAGTTGCCGGAGTAAACCGATGAAATACCGCTATTACATTGCCGACGTATTTACCCGGCAAATCTTTAATGGTGCCCAGATTGCGGTGTTGCCGCAGAGTAACGGTCTAAATACCGAAACGATGGTTGCCATCGCCAAGGAATTGAACCTGCCAGAAACCGTGTTCTTGTTTCCAGGCCAGGGTGCGGGTAGCGGTCGGCGAATGCGTATCTTTTCTCCGTTAGGGGAGATTCAGTTTGGCGGTCAGTCCATTGTGGCCGCGGCCTATGTGATGGCCGCTTGCGGCGATATTGCGTTGGCCGACCCGGTGACGCCATTGTTGCTGGAACAAAACGTTGGCGTGATCGAAGCCAATATCTCCAGCGCCGGCGGTAAGCCGACGTTGGTGCAGTTTAGCCGGAGCATTAGCGCCGTCGTCGACCGTTTTGCCCCGAGCGATGAAGAGCTGGCCCAATTCCTCGGTTTGCAAATCGCCGACTTGGACCATAAGAAATATTCGCCGCGCCTGGTTTCCTGCGGATTTCCGTATCTGGTGGTGCCGGTGTGGAGTTACGAATCGGTGCGCAAGGCCCGATTTAATTATTCGGCGTGGAGCCAGTCCAGCGCCCCGCAAACCGCCGCCCAGGAAATTTTGCTGTTCGCGCCGAAATCGCCGAACCCGGAAGCCGATTTCACCTTGCGTTTGTTGGGACCGAACATCGGTATGCATGAAGACCCGCCGGTCGGCAGTGCAACGCCGGCTTTTTGCAGCTATCTGTGTTCCTTCGAACACACGCGTAAGGGTACCCATGTGTTCGCCGTCGAGCGCGGCCACCACGCCGGTCGCCGCAGTTTGATACAGTTGGAAATGGACAACAAGCAGCAGGAGTATCTGACGGTCCGGGTTGGCGGACAGGCGGCAATATTTGCCGAAGGTACTATCGATTTGTCGGATTGAACCGACGTTTTACAGCCGGCGCGTGCCCGCAGCCGGCTGCATTTGCCGGCTTATTCCCGGCTTTTAGCGCGTTTTGAGGTTGAGCCGACGCGTTTTTTGCTTTTGTCTTTCTTGACCAAAGCGGCGTCGAAACGGGAAATGTTCAACGGCTTGCCGGCCACGCGCACTTTTTTCAAAGCTTGAAATAAGTCTTTCGGCATGCCGGCCGGTAACTCCACGGTGCTGTAGTGTTCCTCGATTTTGATACGGGCGATGTGGTCGCCGTCGATGCCGGTTTCGTTGGCAATGGCGCCGACGATGTTGCCGGGCTTGACGCCGTCGGCGCGGCCGACTTCAATGCGGAACATTTCCATTTCCACCGCGCCGACGCGGCCTTTTTCCCGGCGCGGGCCACGTTCGCCCCGCTCGGTTTGCGGTTTGCTATCGGCATCTTTGCGCGGTTTTTTGCCGCTGTCTTTGAGCAGCAACGGTGTGTCGCCCTGCAACAGTCTGGCCAGGGCCGCGGCGATGTCCATCGCCGGAACGTTATGTTCCACCTGGTATTGGTTGATCAGCTGCGTATAAAAACTCAGTTCTTCGCCGGCCAGCGTGTCGGTGATGCGCTGTTTGAATTTGTTGATCCTGGCGTTGTTGATGAATTCGGTCGACGGCAGCTGCATTTCCTCGACTTTCTGTTTGGTGGCCTGTTCGATATTGGCCAGCAGGCGTTTTTCACGTGGCGAGACGAACAGGATCGCGTCGCCGGTGCGGCCGGCGCGGCCGGTGCGGCCGATACGGTGAATATAGGACTCGGTATCGTAAGGAATGTCGTAGTTGACGACGTGGGTGATACGGTCGACGTCCAGGCCGCGGGCGGCAACGTCGGTGGCGATCAGAATATCCAGCTTGCCGCTTTTCAGGTTGTCGATGGCGCGTTCGCGCAGTGCCTGCGACATGTCGCCGTTGATTGCCGATGCGGAAAAACCGCGCGCCTCCAATTTTTCGGCCACTTCGATGGTCGCGGTTTTGGTGCGGACGAAAATGATCATGCCGTCGAAATTTTCCGCTTCCAGAATCCGGGTCAAGGCGTCCATTTTGTGCAGACCGCTGACGAACCAGTAACGTTGGCGGATGTTGGCTGCCGTGGCGGTTTTGACCTTGATCGTGACTTGTTCCGGGTTGTTCAGGTATTGCTGGGCGATTTTGCGGATCTCGCTTGGCATCGTTGCCGAGAACAATGCGGTTTGCCGGGTCGGCGGAGTTTGTTCCAGGATCCATTCCACGTCGTCGATGAAGCCCATCCGCAGCATTTCGTCGGCTTCGTCCAGCACCAGGGTTTGCAACTGGTCCAGTTTCAAGGTGCCGCGGCGCATGTGGTCCATGACACGGCCCGGTGTACCGACGATGACATGCGCGCCCCGGTTCAGTTGGCGCAATTGGCTGGTGTAGTCCTGGCCGCCGTATATCGGCAGCACATGGAAGCCTTTGATGTGAGCGGCGTAGCATTGGAAGGCTTCGGCCACCTGGATTGCCAGTTCGCGGGTCGGCGCCAGCACCAGGGCTTGCGGGTCTTTTTGCTTGATGTCGATGCGGTTCAGGATGGGCAGGGCGAAGGCGGCGGTTTTACCGGTACCGGTTTGGGCCTGGCCCAACACATCTCGGCCGGCCATGACGAACGGTATGATTTGAGCCTGAATCGGCGAAGGGGTTTCGTAACCGACGCTTTCCAGCGCTTTGAGTATGGGATCGGCGAGGTTGAGATCTTTGAAGGAAGGCGCGGTTGCGGAGGGCGTATCGGACATTAAAAATACCTGTAGATGAAAAGAGATCGGCCGGCTAGGAGCACAGTCATAGCCGGCATTGTAACGCAGTTCGGTTGAATCTTGCTTAACTTATTGATAATTACAGAAAAATATCGATACGCTATGCTGCCCGGTTTGCCGAATAGCTCAGGCAAATAAACAGAAAAAATTGGGCGCCGAAAATCAGGTTCGCCATCAGCAAATGCACCGGTTGTGCAAACGCCGGGAAGCCTAAACGGTCCAATGTGACACCGGCCAGAATAGCCGTCACGATTAAGCCCGCCAGGACATAGCCTAGCCGCAACAACAGGTTGCCGGCGGCCGCTTGCTCGCGGATTTTCCAAACCAGCCACAGGTTGGTAAACAGAATAATCGATGAAAACGAGCGGTGGACGTAGAAGATGATTGGAAAACTGTCGCGCCAATATTGGCGGTCAATGTAACTGTGTTCGTGAGCGATGTAATCGACTGCTTCCCGTACCTGGGTGCCCATCGCGATTTGCAGTAAGGTCATGCCCATGGCTACTTTCAAAACCGTCGCGAAACGCGGCGTCAGCCAATGTGTGTCTATCGCCTGGAGCAGAGGTTTCTGCGAGCGGGCGATGGCATAAATCAACAGTGCGACGATGCCCAGGGCCAGCAGCATGTGCAGCGTAATCATCAGCGGTTTCAGGTTGCTGGCTACCACGGCCGAACCGAGCCAGCCTTGAAAACCGACCAACAAGAACACCGACAGCGCCAAATAAAAAATAGTCTTGTCGGCTTTCAGATAAATGCGCGAGGACCAGGCCGTCAGGAAAATCAAGAAACCTATCGTCACGCCGACCAGGCGGTTGGTGTATTCGGTCCAGGTCTTCACCGGATTGAAGGCCGTATTCTCGTAACCGCGCGCAGCATATATTTCGTGGTAATTCGCCGGAAGCTGCGATTCGTCGGTGGGTGGGACCCATTGGCCGAAGCAGGTCGGCCAGTCGGGGCAACCCATGCCGGCGCCGGAGGCGCGGACGATGCCACCCACCAGAATCACAAAATACACGGCGAATATTGTCAGCGCGCCTAGGCGACGGAAGCGGGCGGCAGCCTGATCGTCTATCATGGTGTGGCGGGGTTATAAAAACATGGACTGGGCCAATTCGATCTCTTCGGAAACCCCTTCGATTTCCAAAATTTCGGCATCGGCTTGCAGGCCCAATTTGGCAAAAGCCGGCACCGTACTCCAATCGACCCGGCAGGCGGGGTGATCGGTACCGGCGATGCTTTGTAAGAAGGCAACTTGTACCAAGTCCACATAGTCGGCTTGCGGACCGGAGTCCCGCTGAAAATCGACGTATTCAGACGGCACCCGCTTCAATTCTTCCGGAAAATTCCAGGTATTCATGATGAGTTTACCGACGTGCGGATGGGCCTTTTCCAATAGTTTGTCGAGTCGGGAGGGGCTGTCGCGGAATTCCGGAATTTTTTCCACCAAGGTCAGTATCGGCAGTTTGCCGATTTGGTGGATCAGGCCCGCCAGCATGGCTTCGTCGGCGTTCAAGTGTGGAACGAAAGAACTCAGGGCGCGGGCGATCGCCGAGACGTTCACGCCCTGTTCCCAGGTGCTGCGGAAGTAGCTTTCCAACAATGCGCTGGCAGGCGTAAACATCTGCTGCATGATCAGGCTGGTGATCAGAGTCCGGATCGTGTTGTTGCCGAGCCGGGTTACCGCCATTTGAATGTTTTTGATTTCAACGGTGCCCCGGTACAAAGGGCTATTGGAAACCTGAATCAGACGTGCCGAAATTGCCGCGTCGGTGGCGATGATTTCAGCCAGACTTTGTGCGGTGGCGTCGCCTTTGCTAACAGCTTCTCGGACTTTGATGGCAACGTCCGGCAGCGTCGGCAATACCAGACGATTGGCGTCCAATTCCGCTTGTACGTGGACCAGAAAGTCTTGAACTGATTTGAATTGCATGAATGAATTTCCGTTATTGGACCGAAATCAGCGTCAGTTGCGCGTTGTTATCGCCGTCAAGTATAAGGTGTTTTGGCATACCATCAACTATTTGCAGGACCAACAATAGGCGCGTGCTGTTTTCCCAGGTGGCGGCAGTGAGGACGCTTCCGACCGTTTGTGTGTCGCCGTCCAAAACGGCGGCGCCAGGCTGCGGTTGGCTGGCGCCTGAGCAGGCTGCCACGAACAACGCGCGTTTAACTTTACCGAGGTAATGAGTCCGCGCCACAATTTCCTGGCCGGTATAACAGCCTTTGTTGAAACTGATACCGCCGAGTCGGTCGATATTCAGCATTTGCGGGATGTGCTGCTCGGACTGCTCCGGACCGAACCACGGTAAACCTGACGCTATATCGTGGTAGCGCCATTCCGCCGGGCTCCCGTGGGTAAAACCGGGCTGACCAGTCAATTTTTCTACTTGGCTAGCGACTTCGTGTTCCGGCACCAGCCACAAAAACCGTTCGCTGCCGGGTAGCTTGAGCAAGAGCTCCGGGCCGGTAGACACTGCAAAATCGGCCTGAAGCAACGTTCGGTCGTTGAAGTTGCTGGCGCAACCGGTGATCCCGAATATTTTCAGCCGGTCGTCCATCGTCAATTCCACTTTGGAACGCAGCACATACATGCGTAGTTTGCGGTAAACGCTGTCCCTTAGCGCGAGCGGCAGAATCAATAAGAATCCTGGTGGCGTTTTGACCACTAACAGCGTACTAATGACCCGGCCCTTGGCGTTACAAAATGCCGCGATGCTGGCTTGCGATTCGCTCAGGTCGAGCACGTTGCAGGTGAGTTGGCCTTGCAAAAAGCCGGCGGCATCAACACCGTTGACGCCGATGGCAGCCAACCCGGTGTCGGCGTATAGTTTTTGGGGAAGTTTCGCTGGTTCTGCCGCTACGGCCGGAGTAGGGTCTACAATCATAAGGCTGTTAAAACCGAGAATAATTTGATTAGTTTACCTTAGGTAAGGCCGGGTGAAGGTTTTGTGACCAAAAATCTCGAGCAAAGCGTGGATTTTAACTTTGGCGTTTCCCGACAGCGCCGGATATGTGTTAGCGTCTTGCACAGCTTGGCGTTGGCCGGTTGTTGGCTGAATGGGTTACCGGCGGGTTGCCGGGTAAGTCTGGCGGCGTTGGTGGTTTTGAGCTGGGCCAAAGCAATTGTGGCCGAAAAGGTCGGGCCAATCCAGTTACGCTTCCATTTGAGCCGAGGCTGGTCGGTACGAGAAGGGCGAGGCGAATTTCTCCCGATTCGCTTGCTGCCCAGCTCCGTTGTTAGCCGGGTGGTGGTGGCGGTGCATTGGCGCGACGGGAGTGGAGTCCGCAACTCACTCGCGGTGTTCCCTGACATGTTGCGACGCGACCAGTTCCGCAGGTTGTTGGTGTGCCTGAAAATTTCCCAAATTGACCAAACCAAATGAACGCTACTTCTCGAACCATCGCGTTAGAAATAGGTGCATTGAAAAACCTGCCGGCCTTACCTGAGGCCAGTGTCAGAATACTTGCTGCCGTGAATACGCCGGATATTTCGATAGATAGGCTGAGCTCGGTGTTGGCGTTGTCACCAGCGCTGGTAGCCAGACTGTTGGGATTGGCCAATTCTGCCTATTTTTCCCGCGGTGGTGTTGTCAGTGATTTGCGTACCGCGATTTTCCAGGTTTTGGGTATGGACTTGGTCAAGTCGTTGGCGTTAGGGATTGTGTTCAACGCCCAATTCGATACCACTAAGTGCCAACATTTCGATAGCGAGCGCTTCTGGAGCGAGTCGCTATTGATTGCGATTGCGGCGCAAAAATTGGCGACGGAAAGCCGCCATTTACATGGTTTCTCGGTATCGACGGTTTATACCAGCGGTTTATTGTTGAATATCGGTTTGCTGGCGCTCGGATTTTTGCTGCCGGAGCAGCTGAACGCGATCCTGGAAAAATGCAAAACGTCCGGGGAAGCGGTCGGTGACGAAATTGTCCGGGAATTTGGGCTTAGCCATTACCAATTCGGCTACGTGTTATTGAATAGATGGCAATTGCCGGTGGTGTATCAGACCGTACTGGCGAACTTCCGGCAACCCAATTTTAGCGGCCCGGAACGGCCTTTGCTGGTATTGCTCGGTTTGTCCCGCCAGTTAAGCGCCCGCATTTATAGCGGAACGGCGGTAAATAGCGGCGTGGTGGATGCGGCTTGTCGCGAAATCGAATTATCGGAACTAGCTATCGAAAACCTGGTGGATTGGCTAGCTCAAAACAAGCAGGCTTTAGATAGCTTGGCCGGCGTGATGGGGGCGCGATGAATTCGCAATCCGAAGGTTCAAATCCTAGTCAAACCAGCGGCATTCATGACTTGGTGATGGATTTATTCAACGCCTTGTCGGCGATTAAGCAGTTGTCGGAACTCGACTGCCAGATCGACGACGAAGCCCTGCTGGTAAAACAAGCGCTCACCGGCTTGATTCAGTATCAGGACATGGAGCGCTGCTCGTTTTTTATGCTGGATGATTTGGGATGCCTGACCAATTTAGCCGGAACTAGCATTCAAGAGTCACTGCAGGTGGTAGAGTCGGTACCGGACACGCCGCTAACCTTCAAAATCGGCGAGGGGATAATCGGTGCGGCTGCCGCGACCGGTGAGTTGCAGTATTGCCGAAATTGCCCGGAAGACCCGCGTTTCGAAAGAACGGCGGATGCTACGCCGCCGGGTTCGCTGATCAGCGTACCGGTGTTCACCTTGAATCGGCAGCTGATCGGCGTGTTGAACGTGTCGCATCCGCAGCCGTTTTACTTCAACGATTGGCACATCCGCTTGCTGGAAATCTACAAAAATATCCTCGGTCAATTGATTACTAGCCAACGTTTGTTGCGGCAAATGGAGCGACGAATCGCGTCGCGGACGGCCGAATTGGAAAGTCTGGTCGCTGAAACCAATCAGCTCAAAGAACATTTCGCCAGTATGTCAATGCACGATCAGTTGACTGGCCTGCATAATCGGCGATTTTTTTACGATCAGGTCGAAATTGTTGTCGCCCAGCATATGCGTTATCGCAACAGCTTGTGTTTGTTGGTGCTCGATATCGATCATTTCAAAGTTGTTAACGACCGCTTTGGCCACTTATTCGGTGACCAGATACTGGTCGGTGTCGCTTCCGCATTAAAACGCCAAGTCCGCAGTACCGATATATTGGTGCGTTTCGGCGGCGAAGAATTTGTATTGATTTTTACCAATACGGCGAGCGAGAGCGGTAAGGTTTTCGGCGAGCGGATTCGGCAGGAAATCAGTAAATTGGAATGGAAATTGGGCGGTCAGAGGGTAAACGTGACACTGAGTATCGGCCTGTTTTGCTTGGCAGCCGACAGCTATTCGGATAACTTGGCGCCGGACATCGACGAGATGATTAACTGTGCCGATGCGGCGCTTTACCAGGCCAAAGCCAATGGCCGCAACCAATTAGTAGTATTCGACGACCACATAGTGCGCGGCGATTAACGTTGTCGGCTCAAATCGGTTGTTCGGCGGCATTATCGATTCTAAAATCGGCGCGATTGTCATCAAAACGGAGAACGGCGTTGTGTTCTCTTGGTATCTGGGAGGAGATCGAATGAAACAAATGTTACCGCAGTGCGTTTTATCGCTGGGATTGATATTAGCAAGTTGGGTGGTGCAGGCCGATCAAGCCAGCGACATGCAAAAAATGCTCAACGATCAGGTTATGGCCAAACCCTTCAGCGTTGAGGACGAAGCCAAACTCAACAGCTACATCGAAGAAGCGACGAAAAGAGGTACGCCACCGAAGTCCGAGCCCAGTAAATACTGGCGCCGCGGTTACACCTGCAACGATTTACGGCGTTACTCTTGGAACGATTACCGGGATTGCAGTTATTACTACCGTTATTACGGCTATTATTGGCCTTACTAAATTGCAATTTTATTTTTGGATCAATTCATTTGGAGATATAGATGGCTATTGCTCGAAACACATTCATGAAACTTGCCGGTGCGGCGGCTGTGGCCGCAATGTTGGGCGGGTGTGCCGCCGTACACACATCGATTGCCAAAAAGGACCTGGACGTCCAAACCAAGATGAGCGACACGATATTTCTCGATCCGGTCGGGCCGGAACAGCGCACCATCTTTCTCGATGTGCGCAATACCTCGGACAAAGCCAATTTCGACGTGATGTTACCGGTGAAACAAGCTCTGCAGTCCAAAGGTTACATCATTTCCACCGATCCGGAAGCGTCGCATTATTGGTTGAGAGCGAATGTGCTCAGTGTCGATAAAGCCAGTCCCACCGCGGCGGAATCGGCGTTGCATTCCGGCTACGGCGGTTCGTTGGCGGGCGCAGCGGCCGGTGCGGCAATCGGCGGCGGCCTCGGCGGTTGGTCGGGAGCCGGTATTGGCGGTTTGGCCGGTGTCGCGGTTGGCGGCGCCATCGAAACCATCGCCGATGCTGCAGTCAAGGACGTAACCTACATGGTGGTCACCGACATCGAAATCGCGGAAAAGGCCAAAAGCGGTGTTGTCGTCAGGCAGGACAGCCAACAGGACGCCAAGCAAGGCATCGGCGGTTCGCGCCGGCAAACATCTTCGGAAGTCAGCGACCGAAAAAAATACCGCACGCGGATCGTCAGCACTGCCAATCAGGCCAATTTGGAATATGAGGCGGCGGCGCCAAGCTTAACCTCCGGTTTGGTCAGATCGATCTCCGGTTTGTTCTAAAACGCTTTTGCTTCTATCCGATACCTTTGCTGCGCCAGCTGTCCAGGCGAGGGTATCGGTTCTCAATTCGTAAAATCGCTGTATAATCCGCCGCCTCTCCAACCCGGCCATGTTGTGCCGGACATTCCTGTCAAATTTCGAAATTATTGCTATGGCACTTCATTGTGGAATCGTCGGCTTGCCCAACGTCGGCAAATCAACCCTGTTCAACGCGCTGACTAAAGCGACCATCGCTGCCGAGAACTATCCTTTCTGCACCATCGATCCGAATGTCGGAGTGGTTCCGGTACCCGATCCGAGGATGGATAAACTGGCTGAAATCGTCAACCCGGAGCGGGTATTGCCTACAACCATCGAGTTTGTCGACATCGCCGGACTTGTGGCTGGCGCCTCGAAGGGCGAAGGTTTGGGAAACCAGTTTCTCGGCAATATCAGAGAAACCGATGCGATCGTGCATGTGGTGCGCTGTTTTCATGACGATAACGTGATTCACGTTGCCGGTAAGGTCGACCCGGTCAACGATATTGAAGTCATCAATACCGAATTGGCCTTGGCCGACATGGCTTCGGTGGAAAAAGCCTTACAGAAATCGGCCAAGGCTTCCAAATCAGGTAACAAAGACGAGTTGGCCAGAAAGCAGGTGTTGGAACGGGTCCTGGAACACCTGAACGCCGGTGAACCGGTCCGCACCTTGGGGCTGAGCGAAGACGAAGCTAAATTAATTAAGGAATTGTGTTTGATCACGATCAAGCCCACCTTATATGTGGCGAACGTGCAGGACGACGGCTTCGAAAATAATCCGTTGTTGGATAAGGTAAAAAGCTTTGCCGACGGCGAAGGCTCTAAAGTGGTGCCGGTATGTGCTGCGATCGAGGCCGAAATCGTACAGTTGGACGACGCGGAAAAGGTCGAGTTTCTCGCGGATTTAGGTTTGGAAGAGCCCGGCTTGAACCGGGTGGTGCGAGCGGCTTACGAGTTGTTAAATCTTTCAACCTACTTCACGGCAGGGGTCAAAGAAGTCAGAGCATGGACGATTCCGGTCAATGCGCTGGCGCCGCAAGCAGCCGGCGTGATTCATTCGGATTTTGAAAAAGGCTTTATCCGGGCCGAAGTAATTTCGTATCAAGATTTTGTCAATTACAAAGGCGAACAAGGTGCGAAAGATGCCGGCAAATGGCGTCTGGAAGGTAAGGAATATAAAGTGCAGGACGGCGATGTGATGCATTTTAGGTTCAACGTTTGACAAGGTTTTGACGCGTCAGTATAATGATTGCTTGTTTCGTTGAACAAGATTTGTGGCGACATAGCTCAACCGGTTAGAGCGCGGGATTCATAACCCCGAGGTTCCAGGTTCGATTCCCGGTGTCGCCACCATTTAAAGCAAGGGCTTGAGATTTTCTCAAGCCCTTTTTTTATGCGCGTTCGTCGTCCCGCCCGTGGGTAAGGCTTTGTCAGGGTTGGTCGATTATTGGTTGGTCTGTTCGGGGGTTAGTACCGTGTTAGTCGGGACGCGGCTGTTGTCCGGAGCCGGGTAGTCCTTGGTGTAATGCAGACCGCGGCTTTCCTTGCGTTGCTGTGCGCAGCGAATGATCAGTTCGGCAACAATTACCAAGTTGCGAAGCTCTAGGAGGTCGCTGGTAATGCGGAATTGGCCGTAGTATTCGGCGATTTCGTCTTTCAGCAACACCAGTCGATTCATTGCCCGTTCCAGACGCTTGTTAGTCCGGACGATACCCACGTAGTCCCACATAAAGCGGCGTAATTCGTCCCAGTTGTGGGCTATCACTACTTCCTCGTCCGAGTCGCTGACTTTGGATTCATCCCAGTCGGGCAATGCTATCGGTTCCGGCAGTTGGTCGAAAATCCGCCGGATATCCTGGTTAGCTTGTTCGGCGAAAACCAGGCATTCCAATAACGAGTTGCTGGCCATGCGGTTGGCGCCGTGCAAACCGGTGCAGGCAACTTCGCCGATGGCGTATAAACCCGGAATGTCGGTACGGGCATTCGCGTCCGTAACGACGCCGCCGCAAGTATAATGAGCGGCCGGAACCACTGGAATGGGTTGCTGGCTGATGTCGATGTCCAATTCCAGACACTGCATGTAGATGGTCGGGAAGTGCTTTTGAATGAACTCTCGGGATTTGTGGCTGATATCGAGATACACGCATTCGATACCGTGCTTCTTGATTTCGCTGTCTATGGCACGGGCGACGATGTCGCGCGGCGCTAATTCCATACGTTCGTCGTAGCGGCGCATGAAGCGTTCGCCGTCCGGTAAAATCAAATGACCGCCTTCGCCGCGTACCGCCTCGCTGATCAAGAAAGAACGGGCAGTGGGATGATAGAGGCAGGTCGGATGAAACTGCATGAATTCCATGTTTGCCACTTTACAGCCCGCCCGCCAGGCTAGCGCGATACCGTCGCCGGTGGAAATGTGCGGATTGGTCGAATATAAATAGACCTTGTTGGCGCCGCCCGTGGCAAGTACCACGATTTTTGCCGCTATCGTCTTGATTTTTCCGGTTTTGCTGTCCAGAACGTAGGCGCCGCATATTCGCTGTTGCTCAGCCCCCAGCTTGGTCGCGGTGATTAATTCCACGACATTGTGGTATTCCAGCAAATTGATGTTGGGATGAGCTTTGGCCCGGTCGATCAAAGACAGCGATACGGCTTTGCCGGTAGCGTCGTCACTGTGTACGATACGCCGGTGGGAGTGTCCGCCTTCCCGGTTAAGATGCAACTGTTTTACACCGTCGGCGTCGTGTTCTTCGGTAAAGTTGACGCCTTGAGAGCGGAGCCATTCTATACTTTGCCGGCCTTGGGCGACGGTGAGGCGGACTATGTTAGGGTCACACAGCCCGGCGCCGGCGATTAAAGTATCCTCGATATGCGATTCGATGGAGTCGTGACGGTCGTCGAATACCGCTGAGATCCCGCCTTGGGCGTAGTAAGTGCTGCATTCGGTCAGCGCAAATTTCGCCAGCACTGCGACTCTAAACCGATCCGCCAAATGTAGTGCCAAGCTCAGTCCGGCGCCACCGCTGCCGGCAATCAAGACGTCGTAGTGAAGGTTTGCGTTTGGGACGGTATTGCTATGGGTCAAGGTCGTCAAGTTGATCAGCGAAGGAAAAAGTTCAAACCGGCCGGGAATAATATCTTGTTTTATCTGGCCGGCAATTTTTTTTGTATTGCCAGAACTAATAAGGTTTAATTCTGTCCATCTCATCAGAAAAATAGAGCAGTGAACGAACAAATTAGCAACACCGAAGATGTCGATCAGAGCTTGGTGCGGAGGGTGCAGCAAGGTGATAAATCCGCCTTCGATCTTTTGGTTTTAAAGTATCAGCATAAGATCGTCCACTTGGTGAATCGTTACGTTAAAGATCCCAGTGAAGCGCAGGATGTGGCACAAGACACCTTTATCAAAGCCTACCGGGCTCTGGGCGATTTCCGCGGAGAGAGTGCCTTTTACACCTGGCTTTACCGGATCGCGATAAATACAGCTAAGAATTATCTTTTGTCGCGCTCCCGTCGCCACTCCGATTATGAGATCGACGTTCAAGATGCGGAGCAGGTGGAAAACGCGCCGCAATTGAAAGATATAGAAACGCCCGAGCATCAACTGATGAACGAGCAAATTGTCGCTGTAATACGAGCGGCTATTGAAAATTTACCGGAAGAAATGCGAATAGCAATTACTCTCCGAGAATTCGAAGGGATGAGCTATGAAGAAATAGCCGAGGCTATGGATTGCCCTATCGGCACCGTGCGTTCGCGGATTTTTAGAGCCCGCGAAGCCATTGACCAAAAATTAAACCCATTGCTCGACTAAAGGTGTATCGATGCAGGAACAACTTAACGAAAAACTATCGCAATTCATAGACGACGAACTGGATGGCGCGCAATCGCTGGAGTTGCTGACGGCCGTTAGCGAAGACGACGCCCTGAAAGACAAGCTAAGGCGCTATCAAATTGCCAGTCAAGTGTTGAAAAGTAGTGAGTATTCGCTGGTGAGTAGCGATTTTGCCGACAAAATCCATCAGCAATTACGTCATGAACCGATTTATTTCATGCCGCGACAGAAAGCGGCGATAAAGTGGCAAAAAGCCGGGCTTGCGATCGCTGCATCTGCAGTCCTCGCCGTTGTCTGGCTAGCCAGTAAAGTCGAGCCTAGGCAAGCTAATCCGTTCAGTGCCGTCGGCGTGGTGGCGCATAGCGGTTCGGAGTCAACTGAAATGCACGCCCGTTTTAAGGACTATTTGCAGGCTCACGACAACACGCTTTACGTAAACACGGTGCAGGCGGCGCAACCTTATGCGCGGGTGGTGGGATATTCGCAGGAATAAGGACGTGAGATTATTACTGGTTGTTTTGATCGGCTTGATCGCCGAAACCGCTGCCGGCGACAATCTTACGGCGGTGCAATGGTTGGATAAAATGAATCTGGCGATGAAAACCCTCAATTACGAGGGTACCGTAATTTTCATGAAAAACGGCCAGATCGAAACCATGAAATATCGACATAGCGTCGATAACGGTGTCTCGCAGGAACGCTTATCTTCCTTGAACTCGCCGATGAGGGAGGTGACGCGCAAATCCAACGAAGTCACTTGTGTGTTCAAGGAAACCAGCGAAAAGGTGATTAACCACCATCCGTTGGACAGTTCTTTTATCATTAACATGCCGAGTAGTGCGGCGATGTTACAAAAGTCCTACAACTTGGAACTGGCTGGTCAGGAATCCGTCGCGATGTTGCCGGCGCAAATCGTTGCGGCGCAGCCGAAAGACCAACTGCGTTACCCGAGAAAAATTTGGATCAACACCCAAACCTTTCTGCCGTTGAAAATTGAAGTTTATGGCTTGGAAGGGCATGCTCTGGAACAAGTCATGTTCACCGACTTGAACACGCAGGCTGGAGCAGAACCCCTCAACGGCAATAACGTTGACGATAAGTTCCACACTAAACACATCCACAGCGCACAAGCCGAGCCTTTGGACAGCGCTACATTCGTTTTGAAAAATTGGCCTCAGGGTTTCGAGCCAGTCTTTTTTATCCGCAACTCGATCCAACAGTCGCAGAAAGCCGTAGACCATCTGTTGGTCAGCGACGGCTTTTCCACCGTTTCGGTTTACCTCGAAGCTAAGGAAGCCGATGGCATCAACGGTTTGCATAGTTTGGGAACTGTCAACTCTTTCAGCAAAGTGATAGACAATACCCAGATTACCGTGCTCGGCGAAGTTCCTGCGGAAACAGTCGAACTGATTGCCGGCGGCATCGCGTTTCGGCAATAAACGTCTTCTTATATTTCATTCGTACGTTTGGAGATTACATGCTTAATAAGCTGTTTTATGGATTTCTTATAATGCTTTTGGCGATCAACTCCGGTTACGCCCAACTGCCTGACTTTACCGAAATGGTGAAGACCAACGGCGATGCCGTGGTGAATATCAGCACCACCCAGAAAGCGACCGATTCGCAAGCCGGGGCCGACCCTCAGCAAATGCCGCAAGACATGCCGCCGGAGATGGAGGAGTTCTTCCGCCATTTCTTCCAGGGGCCGGGCCGAGGCTACACGCCACGGGAAACCAATTCGCTGGGTTCCGGCTTCGTCATCTCGCGCGACGGCTATATCCTGACCAATCATCACGTGGTGAATAATGCATCGGAAATCGTGGTCAAATTAAAAGACCGCCGGGAATTGATCGCCAAATTGATCGGTTCCGACGAAAGTACCGATGTGGCTTTATTGAAAGTCGACGCTAAAGACCTGCCGGTGGTGGAAATCGGCGCACCCGACCAATTGCAAGTCGGCGAATGGGTATTGGCGATCGGCACCCCGTTCGGTTTCGACCAGTCGGTCACCGCCGGTATCGTCAGTGCCAAGGGTCGCAGTTTGCCGGACGGCAACTATGTGCCTTTCATTCAGACCGACGTGGCGATCAACCCCGGCAACTCGGGCGGCCCGCTGTTCAACATGCAGGGCAAGGTGGTCGGCATCAACTCGCAGATCTATAGCCGCTCAGGCGGTTACATGGGATTGTCGTTTGCGATACCGATAGACGTGGCGATGAACGTGGTCGACCAAATCAAAAGTAAGGGCAAGGTTTCGCGCGGTTGGTTAGGCGTGCAAATTCAAGACGTTACTCGGCAATTGGCGGAGTCGTTTGGCATGGACCGTCCGCACGGCGCGTTGGTATCAAAAGTGATTCCCGGCGGTCCGGCCGAGAAAGCCGGCATCCAGATTGGCGACATCATTGTCGAATTTAACGGCCAAGTCATCGAAACCTCAGGCGAATTGCCGCCGCGGGTAGGCATGACGCCAGTCGATGAAAAAGCTAAAGTCAAAATCATTCGCCAGGGCGACAAGCAAGACATTACGGTAAAAATCGGCTTGTTGCCGGCGCAGCAAAGCATGGCGGCTGCCGGACCGTCGGCGGCTCCGGAGACTGCGGTGAACCGATTGGGGCTGGCGGTGGCTGATCTGACTGCTGAACAACGCCAACAGTTGCAGGTGGAAAAGAATGGGGTCCTGGTCCAGAAAGTCGGTAAAGGGATTGCCTTGGATGCAGGGATTCAGCCGGGCGATGTGATTTTGCGGATTCAAAACACCGTGGTGCGCGATGCCGCTGAATTCAACAGCATCGTCGCCAAATTACCGGTTGAAAAATCTATTGCGCTTTTGGTACAACGTAACGGCAGTCCGGTGTTCTTGGCTTTCAAAATCGAAAAATGATTGAGGTGACTCAATGCCTGCCGCCAGTAATGTAACTCAATTGATCGGCAACACGCCGTTGGTCAAATTGCAGAAAGTCGTCGAGGAAAACTCGGCGACGGTATTGGTCAAGCTTGAGTCGAGAAATCCCGGTGGCTCTGTAAAGGATCGCATCGGTTTAGCCATGGTGCAGGCGGCGGAAAAAAGTGGTCAACTGCGAGGTGGCGGGATCATTGTCGAACCCACCTCGGGCAACACCGGGATTGCTTTGGCGATGGTGGCCGCAGCGCGCGGCTACCGTTGTATTTTGACGATGCCGGAGACCATGTCGGTCGAGCGGCGGCAATTGTTGGCGCTTTACGGAGCGGAAATCGTTCTGACGCCCGGTGCGGACGGCATGAAAGGCGCAATTGCCAAGGCGCAGGAGATCGTCGCCAACCATCCCGGTGCATTTATGCCGCACCAGTTCGAAAATCCGGCCAATCCTGAGGTGCATCGACAGACCACCGCTCAGGAAATTTGGTCAGCCACCGACGGTCAAGTCGATGCGTTCGTCTGCGGGGTCGGTACCGGCGGCACCATTTCCGGCGTGGCTGATGTTATAAAAAACCGGAATCCGCAATTCAAAGTGATTGCAGTGGAACCGGCAGAGTCGCCGGTCATTTCCGGCGGTAGCCATTCTCCGCACAAAATTCAGGGGATCGGCGCCGGTTTCGTGCCGAAGAATCTGGAAGTCGATTTGCTCGACGGCATCGAACTGGTCAGCACCGAACAAGCTTTTTCGATGCGCAAACGCTTAATCGAAGAAGAAGGCATCATGGTCGGCATTTCCTCCGGGGCCAGCGTTTGCGGCGCGGTCAGGGTGGCCGCGCAAATGGGGCCAGGCAAGACCGTTGTCACCATCGTCCACGACACCGGCGAACGTTATCTCAGCATGAGTTGAACCCGAGTTCGGGTTTTACGCTGGTCATTAGAACAATAATTATGAACGACACCAGCAACAAGCACCGGCCCGGCGGGCCCGGCTATTTTCTGAATCGGATACAGACCCTATTCGTCAGCATGCTGCGCATCTGGACGATACCCATCGTTCTTATGTTGAGCGTTTCCTCCGGTTTTACCACTTATTACGGTCTGTCGCATTTCATCACCCCGTGGATCGCGCTGGTGATCACCGTCGCCATTCAATCCATCATCGTGATTTGCTCGCTGGAGATGGCCGGGATTCATTGGACAGCCAACCGGATTCGATATTTCTCGGTGGTGGCGTCGTTGACCGTGGCGATCGCCGCCTCGATCACTTTTTCTTATTTCAAGTTTTACGAAATATCCGAGCGCGAAACTCTGCACATCAACCGTCTGAATCAATTGCGCCAGCAGAGCAAGGACTATCTGGACGCCGTGCTGCAGATCAAGAGCCGAATCTCGCTCCAGCAAAAACAGGATTTGGATAAAGCCTCACTCGACGCCAGCCAAGCCTATTTCGGCACTCATAATCAGATCGGTCCCGGCTACAAGAATCAGGTCGGCGAAGGCCCGTTCTGGCGGCATTACAACCAGATTTACCAGGAAAAAAAACAGGCGTTGCAACAGCAGGAGCAAACCTTCCGCGAGCTGGACGAGCACATCCGCCAATTACACATAAATTTGAATCAGCTGGATGTCAGCAGCGACGAAGCTACCTACGCCCAATTTTTGAAGCACTACCAGGATATCCAACTGGGCGTGAACCAATTGGCCAGCAGTATGGGCGTGAGTCCGCCGGATGCGCCGTTGCCGATGACCTACAAACAATTCGTCGAGGACGTGAAACCGTCGTTTGCGATGTGGCGCGGATTTTCCTGGTTTGCTTTCGTCTGCGCGGCCATGGTGGATTTTTTTACCGTGCTGCTGTCGTACCGATTGGAGTTCACCGCGCCTGGGCCATTGACGGTGCAGGAGGAAGAATTGGTATTCGAATGCCTGCGCCAGTTCACCGAGTTTCGCATCAACCAGAATGACGAGCTGGAAATGGTGATCGAAAAATCCGATCTGGAAAAGGCCCGGCGCTATTCGGATTGGACCCGGATGTTTGTGGTCGGCCTTCTCCTTAGCCGCGGATTTTTGCGCAAAGTGGACCACCGTACTGTGGAGTTCGCGCCCAACCTGTATCCGTTGGTTGCCGAGAAAATGTCGGATAAAATCGCGGCTCTGAAACAAAAGGCGCTCACTGCGCCGGCCGGCCATGAATAGCTCAGTATCGGAACTGGATGCTTGGCTCACCGGCAGCGATCTGCAGGATGATTTAGGTGCCGATGACAGCTACTGGTTGGCCGGTTTCGATGCCGACCGCCAAGTAGTGCTGGTTAAGTTGGGGCCTTATCAAAAGCTGTATTTGCGGCCGAAGCAATTCATCAAGCGTTTTTACCACACGCTTTATCCGCTACCGGTGGAGTCCTGGCCTTACCGCCGGCAGATAATGCTGTTCGAAGGGTTTTGCACGCTGGACTTGGCGCTGGATTTGCGGTTTCAGGCGACATTCGATTACGCACAGAAAAATACCGAATTGTTGCCGGATATCAACGCCCATATCCGTAATGTCTACGCCGCTATGGTCGAGGATGCCGTCAATCTGGAATTGCAGACTCTGGCAGACGGCAACTGGGTCAATACCGGTCTGGCCGATGCCGAAAAACGCATCGCCCAACGCATCAACGAATTATTGGCGCAACAGCAGATTCAGTCTTTGGCGGTTTGCAGGTTGAACGCCGGTTTTGCCGAATTTCCCGATGTCCAGTTGGGGCGCGACGCCGTTTACGTCAACGTACTGAAAAAAACCTTCGAATTGAACCAGACCAAAAATCTGGAGTTGTCGCGACAACAGCGCTTGCTCGAAGAAGAGGAAATTCACGAAAAACGCCAGCAACTGGAACATTTGCGGCGGATGATCGATCTGGAACAACAGATGCAGGCGCTCGAAGCCGAAAAACAGCGGCGTTTGGCTGAAGACAAATTCGAGCAATTGACCCAGCAACTGGCAATCGAAAAACGGCTGCATGCCGAACAACTGCGGCACGATACCGAGTTACAGGAAATGCGCTTCGAAGCCGAATTGCTCAGCCAGGAAAAACGCCAGGTCCGGCAACGTAGTGCCGAGAACCGGCAATTGACCGACCAATTGGCGCACCGGGCGGGATTGCACGAGCAAGAAGTCTTGGCCGAACTTCGTATGCAGCAGCGGGCGCGAACTTTGATGCAGGAACACGATTTGGCAGAGCCAACAGGAGGCGAGCATGGAGAGGCTTAATTCGACGCTATTGATCGTCGTATTCGGCGTATTGATGGCAATGTTGAGTGGTTGTAGTGTTAATTCGACGCTACAGTTCCGTACCGAAATCGATGCTTTGGCCGCGCCCGGCGCAACGATCGGCAACCGTTTTCTGGTATTGCCGGGCAATCCGGGCGGTAACGAGCAGGATTTGCAATTCATCGAATTCAAAGGCTATATCGAAAAGGTACTGGCTAACCGCGGCTTCGTCAAAGCGGCAACAGCTCAGGACAGCGATCTGGTGGTGTTTCTCGGCTACGGCGTCGGCCAGCCGGAAGTGCACCAATACGCTTACGACGTGCCGATGTGGAACGATTGGGGCTACTTTTACCCGTACCGAAGATCATTTTATTACCGCGGGTTTTATCCGGGTTTTGCCGGCACCGGATATACCCAACGCATCGACACGTACACCACTTTTCGCCGCTATCTGACCTTGGAAGCCTGCGAAACCGGGCCTTATTTGACGCAGCAGCAACGCAAACAACTGTGGAAAACCAGCGTGCAGAGCAGCGGTGTTAGTAACGATTTGCGCTTGGTGTTTCCTTACATGGCTGCCGCGATGCAAGGCTATATTGGCGCCAATACCGGCCATATGGTGACGGTGGATATCGACGAAACCGATCCGTTGGCGCGCAGTTTATTGGGGCCGCTCCCGGCCGCCACACCGCTGCCGCCCCGGTAAAACACAATAATCACAGTCAGGAGCTCGCCATGAACAGATCGAACCTTTGCCGATACGGATTGGCCGTCGCTATCGGCCTGCTGAGCCAAACCGCATTTGCCGCCAAATACAATTTGGAACCGGGTGATGCGGTGCTGACCAATTGCCGCGACATTTACACCAAAGGCGAAATCAAGGCCAAAGTCGACGACGGCTACACCGTGCATTTTCCGAAGCACAGCGGACCTATCCATTGTCCGCCGTTTCGCTGGCATGCGGAGTTTGTACTACCGTTCCAGTCGGTGCCGGAGTACCGGCTGCAATTTCTGGGCGGACTGAAGCGGGATATCGTGTTCAAGCTCGGCGAACCGGTGACGTTTCGGGTGGAAACCGACAAGCGCGTCGTCAAAAACAGGAATTCGATCGATATTGACGCCCAAATCACCGATATCAGCGCCAACGGTGCGATTGCGGTCAAATTGCTCAGTACCGACCCGGAAGCGGCCGCGACTTTCTGGCAATGGATAGGCGGCAATTACGTCGATTTGCGCCACAAATACTTGGAACCGGAGCGGGCCAAGCGTTCTCGCTAAGGCGTCGGTTCGCTTTGCCACCGTTGCAACAGCGCGCGGTGGGCTGCCTTATCGGGTAAGCCGGGGCGGGCGCCCAAGCGGGTGCAACATAACGCGCCGGCGGCACTCGCATAACGCAGCAACTCGGGCCAGGCCAAACCGGCCGCCAAACCGGCGGCGAAGGCGCCGTGAAACGCGTCTCCGGCCCCGGTGGTATCGATCGCCGTGACCGGCGGCGCGGCCAAACGGCCTGCTTCCTGACCGGCCCGCCAAACCAGGCCGCGTTCTCCCAGCGTGACCACCACCCAGGGTGCAATTTCCGCCAACCCCGACAGCGCCGCGTCAATGCCTCCGGAATGCTGAAGCGCAAATTTTTCCGAACACACCAAGTAGTTTATTTTGTTCAGCAAGGCTTCGGTGCCGGAATGTAACGATCCGGCATCCAGAACGGTCGGAATCTTTTCGGCGGCGCAGCGCTCCAGCAAGCGCGCTGAAATATGCGGCTCGTGGCCGTCGCACAACACCACTTTGGGCCGGATCACCCCGAAGTCCACACTGTCTGCCGGTAGCGCTCGCGTGTCGCCTTTGTAACTAATCAACGCGCGCTTGCCGTCGGGCTTGACCAGTACTGCCGACAATGGCGTCGGCGAGTCGCCGCGGACGATGCAGCAGGTATCGACCCCATGGCTTAGCAATTCGCTTAAATGGCTATCGCCGTAGACGTCGTTGCCCAAATAGCCGCTGAATCCTGCGCGGTAACCCAGTTTCGCCACGGCGACCGCGGCGTTTGCCGCCGGGCCGCCGCCGCAGCCGAGCAATGCGTCGGCCACCGTTTTTTCGTCGGCTGCGGGATGGTGCGGTACGCTGAACACCAAGTCGTAGCTGGCATGGCCGACGCAAAGTACATCCAAATCAATCAAGTCCGGTTCCATATGCAGGTGCGGTTAGCGTTTAATCCAGGCCTTTGCTGCGGTTTTCCATCCGCCGCAACAATTCGCCGATGATGGCTCGGTACAATTCTTCGCCCAAATATTTGTCTTCGACGCCGCTGTCGATGCTGGGGTTGTCGTTGACTTCGATCACATAGCCTTTGCCGTTGATTTCCTTGACGTCAACGCCGTAGAGGCCGTTGCCGATAGGCTGGGTGGCTTTCAACGCCGCGTCCAGCACCGGCTTCGGTACTTCGAAGGTCGGCAGCGTGGCGAAATTGCCGCTGTCGGTGCGGTTGGTGCCGTGGCGGTAAATTTGCCAATGGTTTTTCACCATGAAATAGCGGCAGGCATACAGCGCTTTGTGGTTGAAAATGCCGATCCGCCAATCGAAATCGGTATAAAGAAACTCCTGCGCCAGCAATAAAGCGGATTGTTCGAACAATTCGGCGACCTTGGTTTCCAGTTCGGCCCGGTTATTGACTTTGACGATGCCGCGCGAAAAAGAGCCGTCCGGCACTTTAATAACGACCGGAAAGCCGGCGATGGCTTCCAGCTTGTCCAGGTGTTCGGTGTTGCCTTTATGCAGAATCCAGGTTTTCGGCGACGGCACTTTGTGGGTGCGGAACAGATCGGCCAGATAGACCTTGTTGGCGCAGCGTAGAATCGAGGTCGGGTCGTCGATCACCACCAAGCCCTCCGCTTCGGCCTTTTTCGCGAAACGGTAGGTATGGTGGTCTATTGCTGTGGTTTCGCGGATGAACAGGCCGTCGAACTCGGGCAGGCGGCCGTAGTGGTTGTGGGTGATCAATTCCACGTCGACACCCATTTGCCGGCCCACCGCGATGAACTTCTTCAGCGCGCCGCGGTTGCTGGGCGGCAGGGCTTCCGCCGGATTGATCAAGATCGCCAGATCGAAGCGCGCATTCTTGCGGGCCCGGCTTTTACGCCAGACTTTTTTGCTGAAGCGGTCCAGAGCCTCGGCAAACAGGGTTTGCATCGTGTCGTCCAACTGGCTGGGCGAAACCGCTTTCAAATCGGTGATTTGCCACTGTTGTTCCAGGCTCAGCGTGATTTCCAGAATCGGGCAGGCGAAACGTTCGAACAACAAGCGGGCCAGTTCCTGAAATGCCGGTTCCGGCGTCGTGCCGAAATAACTGTACAGCCGGTATTCGCCGGTCTGGTGCTGGTGCTTGAGGGCGCGGGCCAAGGGCTGGTTCAAATCCTCCAGCTGCAGTCGGTACAACGCATTTTTGCCCAGATCGTTGATGATCTTCACCGAGGGAATCACGTGGTGATTACGGGCTTCGGCCAGCAACGAGCAATAGTAACCGTCAGACAGATAGCTGTAGCTGCTGCACAGATTGATAACCCGCACCCGTTGGTCGGGGTCGGTCTGTTCCATGGCCAGATAGGTTTCGAAACTGACGACCTGCTCGCTGGGATAATAAGGGTTCCAGTCGGAAAGATTGTCGACGACCAGCAGCGTACTTGCCATGTTGCTCAAACTCGGTGGGTTGGGGAGGCTGAATTTTGAAACCAGACAGGTTTTTAAACAAGGAGTAATATTTCTGCTTTATCCGACCGAGGCTGCTTGCTGCGAAATGTCCTATTCCTATGCCGATATCGATGCCAGCGTTTTTCCTGCCAGTTATGCCGAAGCCAGGCAACAGTGGTTACAACGGGTGGCCGCACTCGATTGCCCGATGCAATTACAGGCGTTTCCCTGTTCCGGCCTCGGGCCGGACGGCGAAGCGCTGGTAACCGATAGCGTCTGGTTGGGCGATGCCGATGCCGCCAACGTCGTGGTGGTATTGGCTGCCACTCACGGCATCGAAGGATTTGTCGGTAGTGCCGGCCAAATCGATTTGCTCGATTCGTTGCGGGCCGGGCGGGTAGTCATGCCACAGACAAGCGCGGTTTTGTTGGTACACGCGTTGACACCCTGGGGTTACGCCTGGCTGCGGCGTTGCGACCGGGATGGCGTCGATTTGAACCGGAACGCGGTGGACTTTTCGGCGCCGTTGCCGGAAAACCCGGATTACAAGCGGCTGCGAGAGGCCATATTTCAGCCCGACGCCGAGCAACGCCGCCAGGCCTTCGCCGATTATGCAGCGCAATACGGCCGGGTCGCGTTGGAGCAGGGCATCAGCGGCGGCCAATACACCGATCCGGAAGGCCCGTTCTACGGCGGCCGGGCTCCGGCACACGGCCGCTTGGTGTGCGAAGCATTGATCAGCAAATATGCGCTGCAGCAGCGGCGGTTGGCGGTCATCGACTTGCACAGCGGGCTGGGGCCTTACGGTTACGGCGAAATCATTTGCGACCACGCGCCGGACAGTCCCGGTGCGGCAGTGGCCAAGCGTTGGTATGGCGATTCGGTGACCTTGCCGCTGGCCGGTACCTCGAGTTCGGTGCCGAAGCTGGGCCTGTTGGATTATCTGTGGCACGCGGCGATGACGCCGGAAAGCTGCTATGTCACTTTGGAGTTCGGCACCTTCAGCACCGACCGTTTGTTCGAAACCCTGCTGCGCGACCACTTGATCTGGGCCCAGGACGGGAACGGCGCCGAACGGCAGGTGCACGCCCAGCTCATGCTGGCTCACTTTTGCCCGGCGGCAACGGCCTGGAGAGAAATGGTGTTGTTCCGCATCCGCCAAGTGATCGGTCAGGCTTTGCCGGGAGTCTCGGTTTGAATATCGGCTTGCGGCCGGCGCAAAACGCCGATCTGGCGGCCTTGGTCGCTCTGGAAAACGCCAGTTTCAATACCGATAAATTGAGCCGGCGCAGCTTCAAACACTGGTTGGCCAGCGAGCACCGGGCGTTGTTACTGGCTGAATACGATGGTCAAACGGCCGGCTATATCCTGATCATTTACCATCCCGGTACCCGGCTGGCGCGGATTTATTCGTTGGCCGTGGCGCCGCAATTGCGCGGAAACGGTATTGCCAAGGCCTTGATGCTGGCCGGCGAGCAAGCGGCCGAAGCCGACGGCCGCCTGTATTTGCGGCTGGAAGTCAGCGTCGATAATTTGCCGGCAATCGGACTTTACGAGACCTTGGGATACAAAAAATTCGGCCTGTACCGCGACTATTATCAAGATCATAAAGATGCCTTGCGCTACCAAAAGCGCATTCGCCGTTACCACGACCAGCCGCAGCAGCGACCGGTACATTGGCTGCGGCAAACCACGCCGTTTACCTGTGGGCCGGCCTCTTTGATGATGGCGCTGCACGCGTTAAACAAGCAGTATTTGCCGTCGCGGGAAGAGGAAATCGAAATCTGGCGCGAAGCGACGACGATTTTTATGACCTCGGGCCACGGCGGCTGCCATCCGTTGGGGCTGGCATTGGCCGCAAAACGCCGGCAATTCGCCGTCGAGGTTTGGATCAACCAAAGCGGACCGCTGTTTATCGACAGCGTGCGCAGCGAGGATAAGAAACAGGTGGTCGAATTGGTCGACAACCGCTTCAAACACCTGGCGGCCGAGCAGGGGGTCGCCGTGATTTACGCCAATATCACCCAGAACGATTTGACCGCCGCCTTCGAGGCCGGAGCGATTCCGTTGATTTTGATCAGCACCTTCGCGATGGATCGCAAGAAAACCCCGCATTGGGTGGTCATGAGCGGTTTCGATAAAGACTGCCTGTACATGCACGATCCTGATCCGGAAGAGGGCCGGCAAAGCGAGCTGGACTGCCAATTCATTCCGATCGCGCGTGAGGATTTCGACCGGATGTGCTGTTTCGGCAAGAGCCGTTTGCGTACCGCGGTGATTGTCAAAGCCGGTTGACCCGTGTCAGGCCGCGCCTAACAATTTCGCAGCGCATTCTCTTCCGCCGCGGCAGCGGCTAAAATACGCCACTTTCAGCCAGCGGAACCGAAACCGAAATGCATCCCTCTGATCGAGACGAACACAAAAAAGTGAAAAACATTGCCGCCATCGTTTACCTGTTGGTGTTGGGGTTTCTGGTCGGCGGTTCTTATCTGCACCAGCAACGCACGGAAACGGCGGCGGCTAGTCCGGAACTTGCGGCGAAACCTCAGCCGCAATAAACCCTGAATCCCGGATATTGCCCGGCGAATTGACATCGCCAGGCAACAACAGTAACTTAGCCGGCTTTCTCAAAAAAGCCGTTCGCAAAATCTGACCAACAAGAGCCGTTAATGGAAGAATTTCACCGCATCAGCCGTCTGCCGCCTTACGTATTCAACATCGTCAACGAACTGAAAGCCAAAGCGCGCGCCGCGGGCGACGATATCATCGACTTCGGCATGGGCAATCCCGACCAACCGACGCCGAAGCACATCCTGGACAAGATGGTGGAAGTGGCGCAACGCGGAGACACCCACCGTTATTCGGTGTCGAAGGGCATTCCGCGCTTACGCAAGGCCATTTGCGGCTGGTACAAAAAGCGTTTCGACGTCGATCTCGACCCCAATACCGAAGCCATCGTCACCATCGGCTCGAAAGAAGGTTTGTCGCATCTGGCATTGGCAACTCTGGGCCCTGGCGATGTGGTATTGGTGCCGAATCCGGCTTATCCGATCCATCCCTACGGTGTCGTAGTCGCCGGTGCCGACATTCGCCACGTGCCGCTGACTCCCGGCGTCGATTTCTTCGCCGAATTGCAGAAAGGCATCGACGAGTGCTGGCCGAAGCCGAAAATGCTGATTTTGAATTTTCCGGGCAACCCGACCTGCCAATGCGTGGAATTGGACTTTTTCGAAAAAGTCGTCGCCATCTGCAAGGAACATAACATCTGGATCGTGCACGACATCGCCTATGCCGATATCGTGTTCGACGGCTATGTCGCGCCGTCGATTCTACAGGTGCCGGGTGCCAAGGACATTGCTGTCGAGTTTTTCACCCTGTCCAAAAGCTACAACATGCCGGGCTGGCGGATCGGTTTCATGTGCGGCAATCCGACCTTGGTCTCGGCATTGACCCGGATCAAGTCGTATATGGATTACGGCGCATTCACGCCGATCCAGGTGGCGGCGATCACCGCGCTGGAAGGCCCGCAGGATTGCGTGCAGGAAATCTGCGACATGTACAAATCGCGCCGCGATGTGTTGTGCGACGGCCTGAACGCGATGGGCTGGCTGGTCGAAAAACCGAAGGCGACCATGTTTGTCTGGGCCAAAATCCCGGAAGCCTACCGCGAGATGGGCTCGATCGAATTTGCCAAAAAACTGATCATTGATGCCAAAGTCGCGGTATCGCCCGGCATCGGCTTCGGCCAATTCGGCGACGACCATATCCGTTTCAGTCTGATCGAAAACGAGCAACGCACCCGCCAAGCCTTGCGCAGCATCCGTAATATGCTGAAAAAAGACAACGTTGTATAATCGCCCGCCGTTTTGGGTAAACAAAAGGAGTCGGATTTGAAGCCGGTTAGAGTTGGAGTATTGGGGCTGGGCACCGTCGGCGGCGGTACCGTCAACGTGTTGAAACGCAATGCCGAAGAAATCGCCCGCCGTGCCGGCCGCGAAATCGTCGTGACGCGGGCGTCGGCACGTGAGTTGAATCGCGCCCGCATCTGCGATACTCAAGGCATTGCCTTGACCACCGATCCATTCGAAATCGTCAACGACCCGGAGATCGACGTCGTCGTCGAGCTGATCGGCGGCTACGACCTGGCGAAACAACTGGTGTTGACCGCGATCGCCAACGGCAAACACGTCGTCACCGCCAACAAGGCGCTGATCGCATTGCACGGCAACGAGGTGTTCGCCGAAGCCAGCAAACAAGGCGTGATGGTATTGTTCGAAGCGGCCGTGGCCGGCGGTATCCCGATCATCAAAGCCATCCGCGAAGGCTTGGCCGGCAACCGGATCAAATGGCTGGCCGGCATCATCAACGGCACTGGGAACTTCATTCTGACCGAAATGCGCGACAAAGGCCGCGATTTCGACGACGTGCTGAAAGAGGCGCAAGCCCTGGGTTACGCCGAAGCCGACCCGACTTTCGACGTCGAAGGCATC
Organism: Methylomonas sp. Uni0011; assembly: GCF_056850255.1. Taxonomy (NCBI): domain Bacteria; kingdom Pseudomonadati; phylum Pseudomonadota; class Gammaproteobacteria; order Methylococcales; family Methylococcaceae; genus Methylomonas; species Methylomonas sp. Uni0011. The sequence continues at coordinate 165,457 of NZ_JBVVNO010000001.1, read as the reverse complement.
GATGCCGGCCACAAGCTAACGATTCTGGCTTCGATCGCGTTCGGCATTCCGCTGCAATTCGACAAAGTCTTCACCGAAGGCATTACCAAGATCACCCGGCTCGACGTGGAATATGCCGAGGCCCTGGGCTACCGGATCAAAAACCTGGGCATCGCCCGCAAAACCGACGACGGTATCGAGTTGCGGGTGCATCCGACCTTGATTCCGAAACGGCGCCTGATCGCCAATGTCGACGGCGTCATGAACGCGGTGCTGGTATGCGGCGATGCGGTCGGCCCGACTTTGTATTACGGCGCCGGGGCCGGTGCGGAACCGACAGCATCGGCAGTCGTCGCCGATTTGGTCGACGTCGTCAGAGCGATGACCAGTGACCCGGAAAACCGGGTGCCGCATCTGGCGTTTCAAGCGGACGCCATCGCCGACATTCCGGTGCTGCCGGCCGACGCGATCAAAACCGCCTATTACCTGCGGTTGACCGCCGAGGACAAACCCGGCGTGTTGGCCGATGTCAGCCGCATTCTGGCGGCGCACCACATCAGCATCGAAGCCCTGATTCAAAAGGAGCCGCCGGCAGGCGAAACCTCGGTACCAATCATCATGCTGACTCAGCAGACGCTGGAATGTGAAATGAACGCGGCGATTGCCGACATCGAAGCCCTGGCCACCGTCAGCGGCAAAGTCGCGCGCATTCGCCTGGAAACCTTAGGATAAACAATGGCAAAACCCACACGCTACACCGGCCTGATCGATCGTTACCGCGACCGTTTGCCGGTCTCCGACGATACCCGGATCATTAGTCTTTGCGAAGGCGACACTCCGCTGATCCAACTGCAAAACATCCCGCGCCTGATCGGCAAGGATGTCGATATTTACGTCAAGTTCGAAGGCCTGAACCCGACCGGTTCCTTCAAGGACCGTGGCATGACCATGGCCGTGACCAAAGCGGTGGAAGAGGGTAGCCAAGCCATTATCTGCGCCTCGACCGGCAATACCTCGGCCGCGGCCGCGGCCTATGCCGTGCGCGCCGGCATTCGCGCCTTCGTGCTGATTCCGGAGGGCAAGATTGCGTTGGGCAAATTGGCGCAGACCATGATGTACGGCGCCAAGATCATTCAGATCAAAGGCAACTTCGATGCCGGTATGGCGATAGTCAAGGAAATCGCCGACCATGCGCCAGTGACCATCGTCAATTCGATCAATCCCTATCGGCTGGAAGGTCAAAAAACCGCGGCGTTCGAAATTGTCGACGCCCTGGGCGATGCGCCGGATTTCCACTGCTTACCCGTGGGCAATGCCGGTAACATCACCGCCTACTGGAAGGGTTATAAAGAATATTCTAGCGACAGTGCGACGCACAAAGCCGTGACCAAAAAACGTCCGGTAATGTGCGGTTATCAAGCCGCCGGTGCCGCGCCGTTTCTGGCCGGCCACCCGATCGAACACCCCGAGACCGTCGCCACGGCGATACGGATCGGCAATCCGCAATCCTGGGACGGCGCCTGGACCGCACAGAAACAATCCGGCGGCTGGTTTGCCTCTTTCACCGACGAACAAATCCTGGCAGCGCAAAAAATGCTGTCTGCTTACGAGGGCATCTTCTGTGAACCGGCTTCAGCGACTTCGTTGGCCGGGGCCTTGTTCGACATCGGCAACGGGAACATTCCGGAAGGCAGCACCATCGTTTGCACCCTGACCGGCAACGGTATCAAGGACCCGGATACCGCGATCGCCCAATGCCGGGACGACCAGCCGGTGACGGTCGAAGCTACCCTGGACGCAGTGAAAAGAGCGATTCTGGATAACATGTGATCCTGGCATTGTTCCCGCAAAAGCCGGCTGCAGCCGGCTTTTTTATTGGCTGATATGTATCTGCAAAGCGTAAAAAAAGTCATCGTTCCCCGCCCGGAGCAGGTTAAAAATCCGCATTTCGGCGAGATGGATCCGGTGTTGCAACGGATTTTCAACAGCCGCGGCATTCAAAATGCGGAGCAACTCGACCGCGGCTTGGCGCGTTTGCCGTCGCCCTGGTTGTTGTCCGGCATGAAAGCCATGGCCGAACACTTGCTTGCCGCCTTGGAGCGGCAAAGCAAAATCACTGTGGTGGCCGACTTCGATGCTGACGGTGCCACCAGTTGCGCGTTGGCATTGAAGGGTTTGGCCTCGTTGGGGGCGGAAAACCTGGATTTCGTGGTCCCCAACCGTTTCGAATACGGTTACGGTTTGACACCGGAAATCGTTGAGCTGGTAAAACGGCAGAGTCCCGATGTCATTCTTACCGTCGATAACGGCATTTCCAGTATCGACGGCGTCAAAGCCGCGAAAGCCGCCGGCTTCACGGTACTGATCACCGACCACCATTTGCCCGGCGCAGAGCTGCCGGCAGCCGACGCCATCGTCAATCCGAATCTGCCCGACGATAAGTTTCCCAGCCGCAATATCGCCGGCGTCGGCGTCATGTTTTATATCCTGATGGCGTTGCGCATTCGTCTGCGGGAAACCCATTGGTTCGAAAAACGCCGAATTGCCGAACCCAATCTGGCCCAACTACTCGATTATGCCGCTTTAGGTACTGTGGCCGACGTGGTGGCGTTGGATCAGGTTAACCGGATTCTGGTGCATCAGGGCCTGTTGCGGATTCGTTCCGGCCAATGCCAGCCCGGCATCAAGGCTTTGGTGGAAGTGGCCGGGAAGTCGCTGTCCGCCATTCACGCCAGCGATTTGGGTTTTGCCGTTGCACCGCGGCTGAACGCTGCCGGGCGGATGGACGACATGACCCTGGGCATCCAGTGCCTGTTGACCAACGACGCCGGCTTGGCACGGGATATCGCCGAACAATTGCATGTGCTGAACCAGGACCGCAAGGAAGTGGAAGGGCAGATGAAAACCGAAGCCATGGCTTTATTGGCCGAGATGAAGGCTTTAGACGAGCAGCATGTTCCAGCCGGGGTTTGCCTGTTCGACGCCAATTGGCACCAGGGAGTGATTGGAATTCTGGCAGCGCGGATCAAGGACCGCGTGCACCGGCCGGTGATTGCGTTCGCCCCGGCCGAGAACGGCGATATCAAAGGCTCGGCCCGGTCGATTGCCGGCGTGCACGTGCGCGATGTGCTCAGCGACATCGCCGCCAAGCATCCGCAGATTTTGACTAAATTCGGCGGCCACGCGATGGCGGCCGGCTTGACCATAAAGCTGCACGATTATCCGCATTTTGCGCTGGCCTTCGCCGAAACGGTGGCGGGCAAACTGGCAAACGTTGACTTGCAGCAGAAGGTTTATTCCGACGGCGAACTCGACGAACGCCATCTGAGCTTGGAATTCGCCGAAACCTTGCGCCAGGCCGCGGTGTGGGGGCAGGCGTTCCCGGAGCCGGAATTTCATGGCGTGTTCGACGTGATCCAATGCCGTATCGTCGGCCAGCAACACCTGAAATTTGTGCTGCGATTACCGTTCGGCGGGCAACTATTGGATGCGATTGCCTTTTTCGCCGATCATCCGGAAAAATGGCTCGGCTGCCGCAAAATCAACGCGGCGTACAAATTGGACATCAACGAATTTCGCGGTCAACGCAGCCTGCAACTGTTACTGCACTACTTGGAAAAATGGGAGTGAGTTGGCCGATGACTGAAAAAGTTTTGCGCTGGATCGAGACCTACCCGGTTGCCCTAATTCTGACGGCTTTGGCGGTGCGCGCCATATTTTTGTTGGCAAACGGGCTGGATTTGATCGGCGACGAAGCGTATTACTGGGACTGGTCGCGGCGGCCGGACTGGTGTTACTACAGCAAACCGCCGATGGTGGCTTGGCTGATCGGCCTGTCTACCTGGTTACTGGGCGATTACACCGTTGCGGTGCGAATGCCGACCTTGGTGTTGGGGACGGTATTTCTCTGGTTTTTTTATGCGACGGCACGCGCTTTTTACGGCGGCCGCGGCGGGGCCTTGGCCTTGTTGTTGATTTTGGCGACGCCGATCAATGTGCTGGCTAATTTTTTGATGACGATCGATCCCCCGCTGTACTGCTTTTGGATCATCGCGATTTACCATTTGCGCCGCGCCCTATTCGATGGCCAAGCGCGGGCCTGGTTATGGGCCGGCTGCGCCAGCGCAGCGGCTTTGCTCAGCAAACAGGCGGCATTGGCCTTGCCGGCGATGTTGCTGATCTTTCTGGTCACCGATAGCCAACGCCGCCATCTGCTGAAAAGGGAATTTCTGTTGTATTTATTGCCGATTTTAGTCGCTGCAGTGCCGATCCTGTGGTGGAACCAGCAGCACGATTGGGTCATGTTCGGCCACAGTCGCAGCCACTTCGGCAATCATGAGCCGGTCCCGATTGGCAAGCACGTGCAATGGGCGCGGGATTTTCTGCTGTACCAAATCCTGTTGATATCTCCGGGGATTTTCGTATTGCTGCTGCTGAGCAGCCTGCAGGCCGTGTTCAAGTTCGGTGAACTTGGTGCCGAGCAGCGCTTTCTGCTGCTGATGGGGCCGGCGTTATTATTGGGTGTGTTGCTGTTGAGTTTTCTGCAAAAGGCTCAGGGCAACTGGCCGATGCCGTTCTATTTTACCGGACTGATACTATTGGCCGGCGAACGCGCCGCCGGTTACTGGCGGCGCAGCTTCAAATACGCGCTGGCTTTCGGTTATTTGATGGTGATTACCACCTACGCTTTACCGATTCTGTTGCAGGCGTTCAATCTGCAAAACACGGCGCTGGATCCAACCAAACGCTTCAAAAGCTGGCGGGAATTGGCGATCGATGTTCATTTTGAGCGATTGATTAGTGTGCCGAGTGTTGAGGACACGTTTTTGCTGGCGCTAGGCCACCGTTATCTTGCCAGCGAACTGGCATTTTATCTGCCGGACCATCCCCGGACTTACCGCTTCGAAACCAGCGGCGAGGTCAGTAGCCAATATGAGGTATGGCCAGGACCGGTTGAGTACATCGGCAAAAATGGTTTTGTCATCGCCGAACAAACTCGCGACTCGTTGCCGCCGGTGTTGACGACGGCATTTGAGCGGTTTCGGTTCTTGGCGGAAATAGCAAATCCGGATCGGCCGGGGGCGAAATACTATTTGTACCTCGGCGAAAACTTGAAATTCTGGCCGGACCCGGTCAGCCCTGGATTAACTCACAAGGATGCCCATGTTACATCGGACAATTAGGCGCGCCCGGCGCGAACTGGCGATATTGCTAATACTGGCGGGACTCACCACATTGCCGTTTTGGTTTAGTGATTTGGATCTACGTCTGGCCGGATTGTTTTACCGGCCCGACAGCATCGGCGATGTTTGGCCATACCAGCATTGGGGGCTGTGGGAAGTTTTGTACGACTACGCGTTTCCGTTCACGGTATGTGCCGGCACCATTGCGCTGATTGTTTATATCGCCAGCCATTTTCATGCTTATACCCGCAGGTTCCGCTTGCGAGCGTTATATATTCTGTTGGTGATTGCCATCGGTCCCGGATTGGTGGTCAATTTGATCTTCAAAGACCATTGGGGGCGAGCCCGGCCGGTGCATGTCACCCAATTCGGCGGCGAGCATCAATACACGCCGCCGTTGAAATTCGGTCATACCCCGGATAAATCCTTCGTCTGCGGCCATTGTTCGGTCGGATACAGCTTCTTCGTGCTGTATTTTTTATCGCAAAACCATAAGCTGCTGTATTTTGGATTGACACTGACGTTGGCTTGGACGCTGGGCTTTACCCGAATGACCTCGGGAGGGCATTTCGTGTCCGATATTTTATGGTCGGGTTACTTGGTGTTTCTGGTGGCTTATGCCTTGTACTACGGCTGGTATGTGCGGGTTGCCAAATTGCATCTACGCCCCGAGCGTTGACTGTAGCGCCCTTCGCTGCCAACTTGTTTGCCGGCCGGGCCGATTTAACAGGCTGAGTTTTCAAGGCCGGCTTGATATAATGCGTCGGTTTTAGTTCACCTTAACGAGAGATTTGCATGATTCAAGGTAGTATCGTTGCGCTGATTACCCCGATGATGGAAGACGGTGCGGTGGATGAAGCCAGCTTAAAAAAACTGGTTGAATTTCATATAGAGCAGGGCAGCGACGCACTGGTGGCGGTCGGCACCACCGGCGAATCGGCAACTCTTGACGAAGACGAACACTGCGCGGTAATCAAATTCGTGGTTGATTGCGTAGCCGGCCGGATACCGGTGATCGCCGGTACCGGTGCCAATTGCACCCGCGAAGCGATCCGTTTGACTGATCGGGCCAGACAAGCCGGAGCGGACGCCTGCTTGCTGGTGACGCCGTATTACAACAAGCCGACTCAGGAAGGTTTGTACCTGCATTACAAGGCTATCGCCGAGGCAGTGGACATTCCGCAAATTCTGTACAACGTGCCCGGCCGCACCGGTTGCGATTTATTGCCGGAAACGGTAGGCAGGCTGGCCAAGATCGCCAACATCGTCGGCGTTAAAGAAGCCACCGGCAAACTGGAACGCGTCAAACAAATCCGGGATTTAACCGACGCATCGTTTGCGCTTTACACCGGCGACGATGCCACCAGCTGCGAATTTTGCCTGATCGGCGGTAACGGCAGTATCACCGTGACCGGCAACGTGGCGCCCAAGCTGGTGCACCAAATGTTGGCGGCGGCAATGCGGGGCGATAGAGTCGAAGCCGAAGCGATTGACGCCCACCTTACCGGTCTGCACCAGGCCTTATTCATCCAGTCAAATCCAATTCCGGTGAAATGGGCTGTTGCGGAAATGGGTTTGATCGGCAAGGGTATTCGCCTGCCGCTAACCTGGCTCAGCGCGGAATGTTTCGACACCGTGAGAGCTGCGATGCGGCAAGCTGGCGTTTTGCCCTCATGAAATCGACGAATTTTCTACGGTTGGTATTTACCGGCGCTTTGGTCAGCCTTATGCCGGCCTGTAGTTATGTCAAAAGCTGGTTTCCCGACAAAGAGCGCGATTACCAATTCACGACCGAAATTCCCGAATTGGTGATCCCGGACGATCTCAAACGCAAAACCCTGGCTGCGCCGCCCGCTGCTGCGGTGGTGGCGAAGGCGGAACCGGTTGCCGCTGTATCCCCGCAACCGGTTCCCACGAAATCGGAAGAGGCGGTTGCCCAGGCTAGGCCGCCGACCGAGTCGGTTCGGCCTGCCGAAACCTCGGTACCTGCGCCGCGTCCGGCAGCCACAGCCAATGTCAGCAGCTTGCAAATCGACCAATCCGCGCAGCAAGCCTGGTGGCTGGTAGGCAAGGCCTTGAGCCGGCAAAAACTGGAGGTCGTCGAACGCAATGTCGATAAACGCTATTTCTTCGTTAAATACGACCCGAACGCCATCAAGCCGGACGACGGATCGTTTCTGGATGAAATCAATTTCCTGTTCGGCGACGATCCGAGCCGTGAACAAGAATACAGAATAAGCGTCAACGAGTTGGATGCCCAATCGGCCGAAGTCACCGTGCAAGACGAAGCGGGCACCACGCTGTCCAACGACGTCGCCACCTCTTTACTCAGATTAATTACCGACGGTATCAAGCAGGATATGTCGGCGGAACCCACGGAAGCGCCGGCGGAGAAATAGCCGTTTGCGCTAAGTTCGCGTTTGGCGGCTACGCCGGCGCGGCAAGCACATCTCTTTTGCGTTACAGACCTTCGAATTTATTATGTTGATCCTTCCCGGCACCTCCGCATTGTCCCGTTTCCGTATCGAAAAATTGCTCGGCGATTTACAGGCTATCGAAGCCGGCATCGTCGGTTTCGATGCGCGCTTTCAACATTTCATACAACTCGACGACCAACTAAATCCGGCGGACCAGGCCATGCTGGCGCGCTTACTCGACTACGGCGATGCCGCCGACCGCGCGCCAACTGCCGGCGTTGACCAGGAACCGGCCGGAACCCTGTGGGTGGTGCCGCGTCTGGGTACGATTTCGCCATGGTCGAGCAAGGCCTCGGAAATCGCCGAGCGTTGCGGCTTGACTGCAGTTAAACGCATCGAACGCGGTATCGAGTACCGTTTTTTTGCCGACGCGCCGTTGGCCGATGCGGTTAAACAGCGTTTGGCGGTGGTGTTGCACGACCGGATGACTCAGCAGGTTGTGTCCGACACCGACGGATTGGACTTGTTTGTCAGCCACGCGCCGAAGCCCTTACAAACCGTCGCCATCATCGAACGCGGCCGCGCCGCGTTGGAACAAGCCAACACCGAACTGGGCCTGGCTTTGTCGGCCGACGAGATCGATTATCTGACCGATAGCTTCAGCCAGTTGGGCCGCAATCCGACCGACGTGGAACTGATGATGTTTGCTCAGGCCAATTCCGAGCATTGCCGCCATAAAATCTTTAACGCCAGTTGGACTATCGACGGCGAGGAACAGGCCAAATCGCTGTTCGCGATGATCCGCAATACCCATAACCTAAACCCGCAAGGGGTGTTGTCGGCATATAAGGACAACGCTTCGGTGCTGGCAGGCCCGACTGCGCAGGTTTTCATCCGCGACGCCGATAGCCATCGCTACGGTTACGTCGAGGAAGCCGCGCACATTTTGATGAAGGTCGAGACTCACAACCATCCCACCGCGATCTCGCCGCATCCCGGCGCCGCGACTGGTTCCGGCGGCGAGATTCGCGACGAAGGTGCCACCGGCCGCGGTTCCGCGCCCAAGGCCGGTTTGACCGGCTTCAGCGTGTCGCATCTGAAAATCCCCGGTTTTTCGCAGCCCTGGGAAGCCGACAACGGCAAGCCGGAACGCATCGCCTCGGCTTTGGACATCATGCTGGAAGGCCCGATCGGCGGCGCGGCGTTCAACAACGAGTTCGGCCGGCCCAATCTGGCCGGCTATTTCCGCAGCTTCGAGCAGCCCGCCGAAAACGGCGAAGCCAATCAATTCCGCGGCTACCACAAGCCGATCATGATCGCCGGCGGCCTTGGCAACATCCGGCCGATGCTGGTCGAGAAACAGCCGATTCCGGCCGGGGCGTTGATCGTGATTTTGGGCGGCCCGGCGATGCTGATCGGCCTGGGCGGCGGCGCGGCCTCGTCGCAAACCTCCGGCGCCAGCGCGGCGGAACTGGATTTTGCGTCGGTGCAACGCGAAAACCCGGAAATGCAGCGTCGTTGCCAGGAGGTGATCAACCACTGCAACTCGCTGGGCGATAACACACCGATTGTGTCGATTCACGACATCGGCGCCGGCGGCTTATCCAATGCGGTGCCGGAAATCATTCACGATTGCGATCGCGGCGGCCGCTTCGAATTGCGCAAGGTGCAAAACGCCGACAAGGGCATGTCGCCGATGCAAATCTGGTGTAACGAAGCGCAAGAGCGCTACGTGGTCGCGATCAAGCCTGAATCCCTGGCACTGTTTCAAAGCTTCTGCGAGCGCGAACACTGCCTGTACGCGGTGATCGGCCATGCCACCGACGAGGAACACTTGACCCTGAGCGACGAATGGTTTGGGCAGTCGTCTCCGATTGATTTACCGATGTCGGTATTGTTCGGCAAGCCGCCGAAAATGCACCGCGACGTGCAACGGCTGCACAAAACCTTGCCGGATTTGGCTTTAGATCAAGTCGAGCTGGCCGAAGCAATTAGACGGGTATTGGCGTTTCCGGCCGTTGCCGACAAGAGCTTCCTGATCCACATCGGTGACCGTTCCGTCACCGGTCTGGTCGCTCGCGACCAGATGGTCGGGCCGTGGCAAGTACCGGTGGCTGACGTTGCGGTCACCGCGTCCGGCTTTCAGGCCTACACCGGCGAAGCGATGGCGATGGGCGAGCGCACGCCGCTGGCCTTGATCGACGCGCCGGCATCGGGTCGCATGGCTATCGGCGAAGCCTTGACCAATTTGGCCGCTGCCCGCATCGGTCAACTGAACGACGTCAAGCTGTCCGCCAACTGGATGGCGGCCTGCGGCAGCCCCGGCGAAGACGCGGCCCTGTTCGATACCGTCAAAGCGGTTGGTATGGATCTCTGCCCGGAATTGGGCATCGCGATACCGGTCGGCAAAGACTCATTGTCGATGAAAACCGTCTGGCAGGACGATCAGGGCAACAAAACCATGACCTCGCCGCTGTCGTTGATCATCACCGCCTTCGCGCCGGTACAAGACGTGCGCGACACGCTGACGCCGGAATTGAAGAACGAGGACAGTGTATTGCTGTTGATCGACCTGGGCCAAGGCAAAAACCGCCTCGGCGGCTCGGTATTGGCGCAAGTTTACAATCAGCTCGGCAATCAAGCGCCGGACTTGGACAACGCCGACCTATTCAAACGTTTCTTCGACGCCGTCCAAACCCTAAGCCAGCAAGGCCTGATCCTGGCCTACCACGACCGCGCCGACGGCGGGTTGCTGGCCACGGTTGCGGAAATGCTGTTCGCCGGCCGTAAGGGAGTCGATCTGGACTTGTCCGATTTGTCCGGCGACGCTCTGGCGGCGCTGTTCAACGAGGAGTTGGGCGCGGTGCTGCAAATCAAAAACAGCGACTTGAACCAAGTCGCCCGTCTGCTGGATCACGCCGGCTTGGACGACTGCAGCCACGTGGTCGGCCGCGTGGTGGCGGGCCAGCAGTTGCGGATTTTTAAATCCGGCCAGCAACTCTACAGCGCTACGCGCGCCGAGTTGCAGCAAATCTGGTCGGAAGTCAGTTACCGGATGCAGGCACTGCGCGACAACCCGGATTGCGCCAAGCAACAGTTCGAGCGCATCGCTGACGATAAGGACCCCGGTCTGACGGCGCAATTGACGTTCGATCCGAACGACGACATCGCCGCCGGTTTTGGCGGGCAAGTAAAACCGAAAGTTGCGATCCTGCGCGAGCAGGGCGTCAACGGCCACGTGGAAATGGCGGCGGCCTTCGACCGCGCCGGCTTCGATGCCATCGACGTACACATGACCGACATCATCGGCGGCCGGGTCAGCCTGAGCGAATTCAAAGGCCTGGTGGCCTGCGGCGGTTTTTCCTACGGCGACGTGCTCGGCGCCGGCGGCGGCTGGGCCAAATCGATTCTGTTTAACGCCAAGGCCCGTGACGAATTCGCCGCTTTCTTTGCCCGCCCGGATACCTTCGGTCTGGGCGTCTGCAACGGTTGCCAGATGATGTCCGGCTTGAAGGACATTATTCCCGGCGCCGAACACTGGCCGGCCTTCAAACGCAATCTGTCCGAGCAATTCGAAGCGCGGGTGGCGATGGTCAAGATTCAGGACTCGCCGTCGATTTTCTTTACCGGCATGGCGGGTTCGCTGCTGCCGGTGGTGGTCGCGCACGGCGAGGGCCGGGCGGAGTTCGGCAGCTTGAATCCGGCCGACGCGCTAGCGGCAGTCGGCTACGTCGATAACTACGGCAATGTCGCCGAGACTTTCCCGGCCAACCCGAACGGCTCGCCGAACGGCATTACCGGCCTGACCACGGCTGACGGCCGTTTCACTATCATGATGCCGCATCCCGAGCGCTGCTTCCGGGCATTACAAAACTCCTGGCATCCGGCGGACTGGGCCGAAGATGGCGCTTGGTTGCGGATGTTCAGAAATGCGAGAGTCTGGGTCGGTTAGGGCTTTGCGGGGAGAATGCGCTTAGCTCGGGTCGAGGTCCGAGATGGGCCTTTTGCCGAGGCTGACCACATCGTCCTGCAGGTAACCCAGGTTTCGGTAAAACGCCAGCGCGGCGTCGTTGCCGACCCGAACTTGCAAATTGCAGCTGCGCTTGGTTAGTTCCGATTCTGCAGCGTGCATCAACTGCCTCCCCAACGCCGACCGGCGTTTGTCCGGCGCCACGACAAGGTAGTTGATCCAGCCGCGGCGGCCGGTGTAACTGGCCATTGCGTTGCCGATAATGTTGGCGTCGGCATCGACGCCAACCAGGAACAATTCCGGCTGCACACTTAGTTTGGGTTGGATATCCAGATACGGATCGTTCCAGCGGCGCAGCAGACCGCATGCCTGCGATAATTGGATCACCGCCGCTTGCTCAGTACCGGTAGGAGCGAATCTTCATGTCGAACTTTGGCTCCGGCTGTCGAATGTCGGCGACGTAAACGATGGCGAATAGGCCGGCTATCAGGCACAACCCAGAAAGTGAATTTTTCCTGTGGCTGCATTTGGAACCACACCGGATAATACCCGGTTTTGAGTGTCACTGTGCAATGAGTCTTCGCTACCAGATTATCCTTCGTGTGTTGTTGTCGTCGCTCTGCATTTTGCTGTTGGGCGGGGCGATTGCAATATGGCAAGCCCGGCAGGCAGTGGCAAAAGAGGTCGACGCGTCGATTCATTTGGCGTTGCAACTGATTACACTGGGCATAGCCGACACTCCTGTGTTTCAACAAAGCAGCGATTTATCCCGCTTCAGTGCGCTGCGTCAGACCCGCCACTTGACCATCCAACTGCAAAAGCCGGACGGCCAACTGATTCATTTTGCCGGCGAAACCTTGCCTAGCTCTCCCGAGGAAATGCCCCCCGCTTGGTTCATCGGCTTGGTGAAAAGCGATTATCCGCAAGTCGAACATCAGTTGAAAACCGAACAGGGACAGGAGTTGAAGCTGATCATTCAGGCGCAACCGCTGGACGAAATTACCGAAGTATGGGGCGAAAGCGTCGGTTTTTTAGCGTCGATTTCGCTGCTGACCTTGTTGACTTTTTTGGCTGTCAATCTGGTGTTTAATAAGTCGCTGCAGTCGATTGCCGTTATTGTCGATGCTTTACGGATTATCGAAACCGGCCAGTACCGACTCAAGTTGCCGCCGTTTTCCACCAAAGAATTCGACGATATTGCCAATGCAATCAATCACATGACCACTGAGTTGGAAAAAGCTCGCCAGGAAAACCGAGCGCTGACCCAACATTCGCTGGCAATCCAGGAAGAAGAACGCCGGCGCTTGTCTCAGGAATTACATGACGAATTTGGCCAATCCCTGACGGCGATTAAGGTGATGGCCGTCACAGCCGGCCACCAAAAAGCCGATACGGTTAAGATCAGCGCGTCGATCAGCGAAATTTGCGATCATTTGATGACGGTGGTGCGTTCGATGATGCAACAGTTGCATCCGCTAGTGCTCAGTGAGTTGGGATTGAAAGCGACATTGGAAGAAATGGTCAACCATTGGTCGGAGCGGAATGCCGGCTTGCAATTGAATATCCGCTGCAGCGATGCAGTCGACGACCTGGATAAAAATCTGACGGTTCAGATATTCCGGGTGATTCAGGAATGTCTGACCAATGTGGTGCGGCACGCCGGGGCCGGGCGTGTGGCCATCGATCTGGAACGGATGGAATCGCCTGCGGCCTGTCTTCATCTTAAAGTGCAGGACGACGGCCAGGGTTGCGATTTGCAGGCGGTAAAGCGCGGTTTCGGACTATTGGGGATTAAGGAGCGCATCAAATCGTTGGACGGCGAACTGAAAGTGGTTTCCAGTCCCGGTGCAGGAATGGTTGTCGATGCCAGGATTCCGTTATGACGACGAAAATCAAGATATTGTTGGTTGACGACCACTTAGTGGTACGGGCCGGATTTAAGATGCTGTTGGCTGCAGGCGATGCGATCGAAGTGATAGGCGAGGCCGAACGCGGCGAACAGGCGATTCAACTTTACCAGGAACTGCAACCGGATATGTTGGTGATGGATTTATCCATGCCGGGTATTGGCGGGTTGGAAACCATCCGCCGAATTATGCAGCGCGATCCGGCCGCGAAGACTTTGGTATTCAGCGTGCACCACGAACAGGTTTATGTCGGCCGGGCACTGAACGCCGGTGCGAAAGGCTATATTACCAAAAACAGCGCGCCCGGCATTCTGGCCGAAGCTATTGCTGCGATCATGGACGGCGGCGAGTACGTAGAACAGGGTTTGATCAAAAGCCTGAATCAAACCGATACGCCGCGTTCCGATCATCAGGCCGCTATCGCCGGTTTTTCGCCGCGGGAATTCGATGTGTTCAGTTTGTTGGCCCAAGGTATGACGGTGCATAAAATCGCCGACCAACTGTGCCTTGGGCATAAAACCGTGGCGAACTACGCCACGCAAATCAAGAAAAAATTGCAGGTGGATACCACGACCGAATTAGCGCATATTGCCGTCAATTTGGGATTGACGCTGCGTTGAGTCAACGCCAATCCGGGTTTGATTCAGTCTAATAGCCCGTCGAGTTCGGATTTTTGTAGTAGAACCGCAGGCATCTTTTCGTTCAGCAGATCTGCCTGGAATCCAAGCGGACCGGTGATTTGTTCCGGAAGATTGGCCAGAATTTCCGCCGGTTCCATGCCTCGGTCCTGCCGTTCGCTGATCCAACCGGCCAGGCAGACGGCGCAACTTAATTTATTTGGCTGCTCCGATAACCAGGGCTCTGCAGACTGTTCTAACGTCTCAATCAGGATTTCGGCGAAACGCCAGCGTCGGCAAAGTTCGGCGCAAACCTGCTGACTGGTAAAGCCAAGACGGTTTTTCTCGATGTCCAACCGCTCCGCGCCGCCGGCTTTGACGTGTTGATCTATTTCATTGGCTTCGCTTGGGCAGGCAATGTGAATCAACACGTTACCCAGATTGGATAGCAGGCCGGCGGTGTATGCGATATCGGCAGCGACTCCCGCCTGTTCCGCCAACCATTTACTGTATGCAGCAGTGCGAAAACTGTTCTGCCAACTTCGTTTGACATCGAAGTTTTTTATCTCGGGCATGGCGCCAATCATTCCGGACGCGATGACCAAGGTTTTCAGTTGATTTAATCCCAACATGGCAACCGCTTCGTTGATAGAGCCAATTTTTCGCGACAAGCCGAAATGCGCCGAATTGACCAATCGCAAAATTTTTAGCGCGATGACCTGTTCCTTCTCAACATCACGTGCGATGTTGAGCATGTCCGCATTCGGATTGTTCAGTTGGTTGATGATGGATCTGACTACCTCAGGTACTTGAGGGATCTTATGAATTTGATCGAACAACTGGTTAATGGAAGTGGGCATGTCCTATTTCCTAAAAGTGCGTTAGTGGATGTGCACCTTAAGTATAGCCGCCAGTTGTGGGTTTACTGGGGATTTGGAAGCCGAACTACAGCCGTAGCGGCCGGTCCGGCTTCCGTTTGAGGGTTATGTTAGGTTTTGAAGTTGCCGACCATCGAACGCAATTGATCGGCCAGAGCCATCAGTTCGTGGCAGGCTTCCGCGGTGTTTTTTGCCCCAATCGAGGTTTCTTCCGATACCCGGCTGATATTGGTAATGTTACGGTTGATTTCCTCAGCCACCGCGGTTTGCTCCTCGGCGGCGCTGGCGATCTGATTGTTCATATCATTGATCGTATCAATACGTTCGCTGATCGAGGTAATCGAGCCGCCGGCGGAAGCGGCCTGTTCAACGCTCGATGTGGCTCGGCTTCTGCCGTTTTCCATCACGTTTACCGCTTGTTTTGCCCGGTCTTGTAGGCGTTCTATGGTTTTTTGAATTTCCAAGGTCGAGTTTTGGGTCCGGCTGGCCAAGGTTCTGACCTCGTCGGCTACGACGGCAAAACCGCGGCCTTGTTCGCCGGCACGAGCCGCTTCGATGGCTGCGTTTAGTGCCAATAGATTGGTTTGTTCGGCAATGCCCTGGATAACGCCCAATACTTCACCGATGCTATTGCTATCGTTTTCCAGCTCGTGGATCACGTTGGACGCGTTTTCCACTTCGGAGGCCAGGTTATTGATGCCGTTTACGGCGTCTTTGACGATATTTTTGCCGGAGGACGCTTCTCGATCAGCAATTTCTGCAGCCTCCGACGCGCGGACTGCGTTTCGGGCCACTTCCTGCACGGTAGCAGTCATTTGTTTCATGGCGTTGGCAACCAGCGTGGTTTCGTGCAATTGCCGCTCGACGCCCGATTGGGTGGACTGAGTAATATTGGCTAATTTGTGCGAAGCGCTGGCGAGTTTTTCGCTGGTCACGCTGATTTGGTCGATGGTTTTGGCAATTTTACGGACGAACGAATTGAAGCTGGATGCGATCCAGGCAAACTCGGATTTGCCGCTAGCGTCTAGGCGGGCGCGCAAATCGCCGTCGCCGCTACCGATGTCCTGCAGCTTCAGCGCCAGAGCCGTCAACGGTCCGATGATGATTTTGTTCATCATGAAGTATCCGGTGAAGCCGATGATAATCAAGGTGATGATCAGGAAGCCGATGGCGTAATAGACGTGCTGTTTCAACTCGTTTAAAGCCACGCTGAACGGCGTAATGATCTCGAATGCGCCATGTAATTCGCCGGCTCGGCGGTTTTCCATCGGGTAACCCAGCAAATCGACCCCTTTATCGTTTTTCCATAAGGTCTGGGACATTTTCGGATCGCCATGGCACAGTTCGCACTGTTTGACCATTTTTACCGGACGCAGGTAGCGTATTTCTTCTTTATCTTCGTCGACATAGCTGTAATCGCTGGCCGAAGGGTTGTTTCTGAAATACTCCAATGCTGTGCGTTCGATATCGTCCGCGGCGTTTCGCGGATTGCGTGGATTCAGGCTAGGCGCTTTGAAACGAAAGCCGTGGCCTTTGGCTTCGGTTTCCACCACATCCCAAGCGTTGGCGGTCGGTACCGTCGCGATCACCAATTCGCGGGCTTTGGCTTGTCCGAACTGTTCAATTAAACCCATCAACTGTTCCGGAGAATAAACGCCGGATTCCCATTTCTTAACCACGTTGTCGCGAACTGATTCAGAAAGGATCAACAGTTGGCGAGAAGAGGCTATTTGACTGTCGATCAGTTTTTGTTTTTCGGCACTCGAATACACGATCAATATCGCTACGCCGACTAGTGTGAGGACGGACATGGTAATTGCTACCACTTTCACCCCCACAGAATGCCAGTTCATCATTAACATCCTAAAGCTCCCGAAACATGTTGTATTTTTTAGCTAGATCAGCTCGTATTAGACGGCTTGGTCCGCAAGACAGACGGGCTGAGTATAGCTTACAATTTAGCGTCAACAATTCGGAAAACTTAAACAACAATGCGGAAAATTAAGGTTTTGTTTGTATGCATGGGCAATATTTGTCGATCTCCGACGGCCGAAGGTGTTTTTGCCCACTTGGTGGCCGAAAAGAACTTAGCTGAACGGTTTCAGATCGATTCGGCCGGCACTCACGCTTACCACATTGGCGATGCGCCGGACTTGCGGGCGCAGAAAGCGGCTCGGGAACGCGGTATCGAATTGAAGCATATCCGAGCGCGTAAAGTAGTAGCCGAGGATTTCGAGAATTTCGACCATATCCTGGCCATGGATGACGATAACCATGCGATATTGAGCGAGGTTTGTCCGCAAGATCAGGCTCACAAGATTCGGCGTTTTCTCGAGTATGCGCCGCACCTGAATCAAAGGGATGTGCCTGATCCTTACTATGGCGGTAGCTATGGTTTCGAACGGGTTTTGGATTTGGTCGAACAAGCCTCCGAGGGATTTTTGCAAGCACTTCAGGCTAAAGGCGATTTGCAACTTTAAAGACGTTGGTCGGGGAGCGCTTATGGCGATTGTGTCGAATACCGTAGGTTATTTGGATGGCGACGTGGCTCTGGAAGGCTTTTTTGCCTACGACGACGCGATCGCCGGCCCACGCCCGGTTGTACTGATTCACCATGCGTGGGGCGGACGGGACGGTTTTGTTGCCGAAAAGGCAAAGCTATTGGCTGAATTGGGTTATTTGGGTTTTGCCGCCGACGCATACGGTCGTGGTGTTCTTGGCAAGAATCCGGAAGAAAATGCCGGCCTGATGCAACCTTTTATGGCCGACCGGGCGCAATTGCAGAGACGGTTGCATGCCGCATTATCGGCCGCGAAATTGCTGCCTTGGGCCGATAACGCCAAGATCGCCGCTATCGGCTTTTGTTTCGGCGGATTATGCGCGCTGGATTTGGCCCGCTCCGGCGCCGACCTTCGCGGCGTGGTATCGTTTCACGGCTTGTTGCTGCCGCCGGACAATATCCCGGAGCCACGGATCAAAGCCAAAGTATTGGTGCTGCACGGCCACGACGATCCGATGGCGCCGCCGGCGCAGGTGCAGGCGCTGCAGGCCGAGTTGACCCGGGCCGGTGCCGATTGGCAAGTTCATAGTTACGGCAACACGATGCACGCATTTACTAATCCGGTTGCCAATAACCCCGGCTTCGGCACAGTTTACCAACCGCTGGCCGACCGCCGCTCCTGGCAAGCGCTGCAAAACTTCTTGGCCGAGATTTTTGCCTGACGGCAGAGGGTGGCGTTTGCTATAATTCGGCGCTTTATAATCCGGCCAGCACTGAGTAAACGGAATTGATGCATCGGGCTGTCCTGTCGAACGGGTAACCGTTAGGCCGCACTAGAATCACGGATCCATGTCAGACTTCGCTAAAGAAATTATCCCGGTCAATCTCGAAGACGAGATGAAACAATCCTACCTCGATTACGCCATGAGCGTGATCGTCGGTAGAGCGCTTCCCGACGTGCGGGACGGTCTGAAACCGGTTCACCGCCGCGTGTTGTACGCGATGAGCGAACTCGGTAACGATTGGAACAAACCCTATAAAAAGTCGGCCCGCGTGGTCGGTGACGTGATCGGTAAATACCACCCGCACGGCGACACCGCGGTTTACGACACTATCGTCCGCATGGCGCAGCCATTCTCGTTACGCTACATGCTGATCGACGGCCAAGGCAACTTCGGCTCGGTCGACGGCGATTCGCCGGCGGCGATGCGGTATACAGAAGTCCGTATGGCCAAAATCGCCCATGAACTTCTGGCCGATCTGGACAAGGAAACCGTCGATTTCGTCCCCAACTACGACGAATCCGAATCCGAACCCAGAGTGCTGCCGACCCGGGTGCCGAACCTGCTGGTCAACGGCTCCGCCGGCATTGCGGTCGGGATGGCCACCAATATCCCGCCGCATAACCTGGGCGAAATCGTTAGCGCCTGTCTAGCTCTGATCGAAAATTCCGATTTGTCGATTTCCGAATTGATGCAAATCGTCCCCGGTCCGGATTTTCCGACTGCCGGCATCATTAACGGCGCATCCGGTATTTACGAAGCCTATGCCACCGGTCGCGGCCGGATCTATCTGCGCGCGCGCTGCCATTTCGAAGATATTGGCGACAGCGGCCGTCAGGCCATCATCGCCACCGAATTGCCTTACCAAGTCAACAAAGCGCGGCTGTTGGAAAAAATCGCGGAGTTGGTTAAGGAAGGCAAGCTGGAAGGCATCTCGGGACTGCGCGACGAATCCGACAAGGACGGCATGCGCATGGTCATCGAGTTGCGCCGCGGCGAAGTGCCGGATGTGGTGCTGAACAACCTGTACAAACAGACCCAGCTGCAAACCGTGTTCGGCATCAATATGGTGGCGCTGTACGACGGCCGGCCGCATTGCATGAATTTGAAGGACATTTTGCTGGCCTTCATCGACCACCGTCGAGAGATTGTTACCCGCAGAACCATTTACAACCTGCGCAAGGCGCGCGAACGGGCGCACATCTTGGAAGGTTTGGCGGTAGCTCTCGCCAACATCGACGAGATGATCGAGCTGATCAAAACCTCGCCGAATCCGCAGGAAGCCAAAGCCGGCTTGTTAGCCAGAACCTGGAATGCCGGTCTGGTAGCTTCTTTGCTGGACCGGGCCGATGCCGACCGTTCCCGCCCTGAAGATTTAGGGCCTGAATTTGGTTTGGCGGAAGGCGTTTACCGCTTGTCCGAGAATCAGGCTCAAGCGATTCTGGATTTGCGCCTGCATCGCCTGACCGGATTGGAGCAGGAAAAAATCGTCAATGAGTACCGGGAGTTGCTGGCGTTGATCGACGAATATCTGCATATCCTCGGCAGCGACGTGCGCCTGATGGAAGTGATCCGCGAGGAGTTGGAGGAGATCCGTAACCAGTATGCCGACCAACGTCGCACCGAAATAGTCCAGGATTACTCCGACCTGTCGGCAGAGGATCTGATCACCGAAGAAGACATGGTGGTGACCATGTCACACGAAGGCTATGTCAAAACTCAACCACTCAACGATTACAAGGCCCAGCGCCGTGGCGGCCGCGGCAAATCGGCGACCGCCACCAAGGAAAACGATTTCGTCGAGAAACTGATCATCGCCAATACCCACGACACGATTCTGTGTTTCTCGTCGGCCGGTAAAGTCTACTGGCTGCGGGTATTCAACCTGCCGGTCGCCAGCCGGGCCTCGCGCGGCAAGCCCTTCGTCAATCTGTTGCCGCTGGAAGAGGGCGAAAAAATCAATGCGATGCTGCCGGTGCGCGAATACAGTGCCGATAAATACATTTTCATGGCCACTTCGTCCGGTACCGTCAAGAAAACGCCGCTACCCGAATTCGAACGCCAACGCAGCAACGGCAAGATCGCGATCGATTTGAGCGAAAACGATACCTTAGTCGGCGTCGCGATTACCGACGGCCAGCAGAACGTCTTGCTATTCAGTAGCGACGGCAAGGCGGTTTGTTTTAACGAGACCGACGTGCGCTCGATGGGCAGAACCGCGGCCGGTGTGCGCGGCATCCGCTTGCAGGACGGTCAAAAAGTGATCTCGTTGATCGTTTCCAGCGAGGGTACGGTCTTGAACATCACCGAGAACGGCTACGGCAAACGCACCCGGTTGGAAGAATTCACCCAACACCGCCGCGGCGGCCAGGGCTTGATCGCAATTCAAACCTCGGAACGTAACGGCGCCGTGGTCGGCGCGGTATTGGTCAACGATACCGACGAAATCATGCTGATCACCGATGGCGGCACGCTGGTGCGGACCCGGGTCAAAGAGATTTCGGTCGTCGGCAGAAATACTCAGGGCGTTACCGTGATTCGGCTGGACAAAGGCGAGAAAGTGGTTGGCGTGGACCGCATTGATGGCCTTGGCGATGAAGACGGCGACGAAATCGGCGATCAGGAATTCGAGGACGGCACCCCGTCCGCTGCGGGAGAGGAAGAGTAATGGCAAGAATTTACAATTTTAGCGCCGGCCCGTCGATGCTCCCGGAAGCCGTGCTGTTGCAAGCCCAGCAAGAAATACTGGACTGGCAGGGCAGCGGCATGTCGGTGATGGAGATGAGCCATCGCGGCAAACATTTCATGGCGATTGCCGAGCAAATGAAGGCGGACCTGATCGAATTGCTAGCGGTTCCGGCCGGTTATCAGGTGTTGTTTCTGCAAGGCGGTGCCACCGCGCAATTTGCGATGATTCCGCAAAATATTCTGAACGGCAAAACCAAGGCCTGTTACGTCAATACCGGCGCTTGGTCCACTGCTGCGATCAAGGAAGCCGGCAAGTATTGCGAAGTGCAACTCGCCGCCAGCGGCGAAGCCGGCTCGTTTACCACGATTCCGGCTTACGCCGAGTGGCAGATCGATTCCGGCGCCGCCTATCTGCATTACACCTCCAACGAAACCATCCACGGCGTCGAATTCAACGACGTGCCCGAGGTAGGTGAGCTGCCGCTGGTTTGCGACATGTCGTCCAATATTTTGTCGCGGCCGGTCGACGTTAGCCGCTACGGCATCATTTACGCCGGCACTCAGAAAAACATGGGGCCGTCCGGCGTAACCGTCGTTATCGTGCGCGACGACCTGGTCGGATTGGAGGCGAAAAATACGCCGGCGGTATTCAGTTACGCCCAACAAGCCAAAGCTGATTCGATGCTGAACACGCCCGCCACCTACAACTGGTATTTGTTGGGCTTGACTCTGCAATGGCTGAAAGGCGAGGGCGGCGTCGGCGCGATCGAGCAGCGCAATATCCGCAAAGCTGGGAAGCTGTACGATGCGATCGACAATTCCAGCTTATATCGAAACCCGGTCGACAAGGCTTACCGTTCGCGGATGAATGTGCCGTTCGTGTTGAACGACCCGG
This sequence comes from Methylomonas sp. Uni0011, assembly GCF_056850255.1. NCBI lineage: Bacteria > Pseudomonadati > Pseudomonadota > Gammaproteobacteria > Methylococcales > Methylococcaceae > Methylomonas > Methylomonas sp. Uni0011. The sequence continues at coordinate 143,641 of NZ_JBVVNO010000001.1, read as the reverse complement.
CGCTGGACAAGGAGTTTTTGGCTCTAGCCGAGCGCAACGGTTTGAGCACTTTGGCCGGCCACCGGTCGGTCGGCGGCATGCGTGCCAGCATTTACAATGCAATGCCGGAAGCCGGCATTGATGCGTTGATAGCCTTCATGGCCGAATTCGAGCGTACCCACTAAGGCTTTATGACACCGATTATTCCGTTGTCCGAACTGCGCGATCGTATCGACGCGATAGACCAACAGATTCTGGAACTGGTGAACCGGCGCGCGGAATGCGCGCTTGAAGTGGCCCGCACCAAACAGGCCGAAGGCGAGACCGGCAGTTTTTATCGCCCGGATCGGGAGGCGCAGGTATTACGGCGGATCAAGGAACTCAACCCGGGACCGTTAGGCGACGATGCCGCCGCACATTTGTTTCGGGAGCTGATGTCGGCCTGTCTGGCGCTGGAAAAACCGCTGGAAGTGGCGTTTCTCGGCCCTGCCGGTACCTTTTCTCAGCAAGCCACCTTCAAACATTTTGGTCATGCGGTCAAAGACATTCCGGTACCGACCATTCATGAAATCTTTCAGGCGGTCGAGACCGGCCATTGCCAGTTCGGCGTGGTGCCGGTGGAAAATTCCACAGAAGGTGTGATTGCCCACACGTTGGACCGCTTCATGGACAGTCCGCTGCAGATTTGCGGCGAAGTCGAGATTCGGGTGCACCAGAACCTGCTCGGCAAGATGGATGGCTTGGTCGGCATTAGCGAAGTGTTCTCACACCAGCAATCGTTGGCCCAGTGTCGGCAATGGCTGACTGCGAATCTACCCGGCGTACCGTGTACTGCGGTGAGCAGCAACGCCGAGGCCGCCCGCCTGGCTTCGCTGGACCATAGCAAGGCTGCAATCGCCGGTTTGACCGCTGCGGAGTTGTACGAGTTGAACGTCATCGAAAAACACATCGAGGACGAAGCCAACAACACCACCCGTTTTATCGTCATCGGCCGTTTGCAACCGGTTTCGACCGGCCTGGACAAGACGTCCATTCTGGTGTCCACCGGCAACCAGCCCGGTGCGTTACACCGTATTCTGCAGCCGTTCGCACAATATGGGATCAGTATGACCCACATCGAGTCGCGCCCTTCGCGGCAAGGTTTGTGGGAGTACGTATTCTTTATCGACATCGAAGGTCATCGCGAAGACGAAGAAGTGGCCAAAGCGTTGAAAACATTGGAAAACAACGTCAAGATGTTGAAAGTATTGGGTTCCTATCCTAAAGCTGTCATTTAATCCGTTTGCTTCATGAATCAATTTTTACAACTTGCCCTGGAAGGCGTTCAGCAATTGATGCCTTACGTGCCGGGTAAACCGGCCGAAGAATTGCAGCGCGAGCTGGGTTTGAGCGAAGTCATCAAACTGGCGTCCAACGAAAACCCGCTCGGCACCGGCCGCAAGGTCGCCGAAGCGATTCAAAATACCTTGCCGGAAATCGCCCGTTATCCTGACGGTAGTGGTTACGCCTTGAAAACAGCGATCTCTGCCCGCTGGGGTGTGGATTTAGCACAGATCACGCTGGGTAATGGTTCCAGCGAGATTCTGGAACTGGTCATGCGCACCTTCGTCGCGCCGGAGCATGAAGTGGTGTTCGCTCAACATGCCTTCGCTTTGTACCCGATTCTGACTCAAGCGGTCGGGGCCAAGGCCGTGGTTGTGCCAGCCAAGGATTATGGTCACGATCTGGACGCAATGCGCGCGGCAGTGACAGCTAAAACCCGGGTGGTATTTATCGCCAATCCGAACAATCCGACCGGAACTTTGCTGGCTTCGCAAGCGGTGGAAGATTTTATCGCTTCGTTGCCCAAATCCGTGCTGTGCGTGCTGGACGAAGCCTATTACGAGTTCGTCGAGCCGGCCGTGCGCACCGAGTCGATGCAATGGCCGATCAAATATCCGAATCTGGTGATTGCCCGCACTTTTTCCAAAGCTTACGGTTTGGCCGGCTTGCGCATCGGCTTCGGTGTGTCTTCGCCGGAAGTGGCGGATTTGCTGAATCGGGTACGGCAACCGTTCAACGGCAATATATTGGCCTTGGCTGCGTCGGAAGCGGCGATGACCGACGCTGAATACTTGGCCGAGACCGTGGCGGTCAACAACGCCGGCATGGCCCAATTGACGGCTGCATTCAAAGCGTTGGATTTGCCGTGGATTCCTTCGTCCGGGAATTTCGTGTCGGTGGATATGAAACAACCGGCGTTGCCGCTATACCAGGCCTTGCTGCAAAAAGGCGTCATCGTCCGCCCGGTGGCCAATTACGAAATGCCTAACCATTTGCGGGTCAGTATCGGCACCGAACGGGAAAACCGAATTTTCATCGATGCGTTAAGCCAGGTGTTACAAGGTGTTTGATCGCCTGTGCATCATCGGCATTGGCCTGATCGGCGGCTCTATCGCCAAGGCCGCTCGTGCCGAAGGTTTGTGCCAGCAGGTGGTCGCTTTGGGGCGGGAAAAAAATCTGCCCAATATGCAACGCGCTCTGGAATTGGGCGTGGTCGATGCGTTTTACACCGATACCGCGCAGGCGATGGCCGGCACCGATTGCGTAATCATTTGTACGCCGGTCGGCAGCATGCAGGCCATCTTCGAACAGCTGAAACCGCATTGGAACTCACAAACGCTGTATAGCGACGCCGGCAGTACCAAAGGCAGTGTGATCGAGGCGGCGCGGGCAGTGTTCGGTGACGTGCCGAGCAATTTCGTACCCGCGCATCCGATTGCCGGCGCCGAGCGTAGCGGCGTTGAGGCGGCAAAGGTCGATTTATACAAGAATCGCCGCGTGATTCTGACACCTTTGTCTTCAACCGACACCGGAGCCGTCGATAAACTCGGTGAGTTCTGGCGGCGCATCGGTTCCAGCGTATCGGTGATGACGGTCGAGCATCACGACACGGTGTTGGCGGCCACCAGCCATCTGCCGCATATTCTGGCCTTTGCCTTGGTCGGCATGCTGGGGCGCAAGGACGAGCAGCGCGAGATTTTCAAATACGCCGCCGGCGGCTTCAAGGATTTTAGTCGCATCGCCTCCAGCGATCCGACCATGTGGCAGGATATTTGTCTGGCCAACAAACAGGAAATCATTCCGCTGATTCAACAATTTCAAGCCGAGCTTGGCCAAATCGAACGTCTGTTGCAAAACGATGAGGCATCATCATTGTTTGACACTTTTAGTTACGCCAAGCAAGCCCGGCAACGTTTTCTCGAAACTTTTGACGATCCCACTTAACCATTATGTCTTCATCCACTAACGTCATTTTCCAAGTCCAACCCGGCGGCAGCCTGAACGGCGAAATTCGCGTACCCGGCGATAAATCCATGTCCCACCGCTCGATCATGCTCGGCTCTTTGGCCGAGGGTGTCACCCATGTCACCGGTTTTTTGAATGCCGAAGACGCCATTTCCACGTTGGAAGCGTTTCGGGCGATGGGCGTTAAGATCGAAGGTCCGGTCAACGGCGAGGTGACGATCCACGGCGTCGGCAAGCATGGCTTGAAAGCGCCGGACAAGCCGCTGTATCTGGGAAATTCCGGCACCTCGATGCGCCTGTTGTCAGGCTTACTGGCCGGCCAAGCGTTCGACACCGTATTGACCGGCGACAAGTCGCTGGAGTCGCGGCCGATGAAACGCGTCACCGTGCCGCTGGCACAAATGGGCGCCGAAATCGAAACCCAACCCAACGGCACCGCGCCGCTGCATATCAAAGGCAAGGCCGGCAAATTGCAAGGCATGCATTACGACATGCCGATCGCCAGTGCTCAGGTCAAATCCTGTTTGTTGCTGGCCGGCATGTACGCCGAAGGTGAGACTAGCGTCACCGAACCGGCGCCGACCCGCGACCATACCGAGCGCATGCTGGCCGGTTTCGGCTACCCGGTCACCCGCGACGGCGCCACCGCGAAAATCAGCAGCGAAGGCAAGTTGACCGCAACCAATATCGACGTACCGAGCGACATTTCTTCGGCGGCATTTTTCCTGGTCGGCGGCAGCATTGCGCCGAATTCCGATGTGACTTTGAAGCACGTCGGCATCAACCCGACCCGTACCGGCGTGATCGACATTCTGCGCCTGATGGGTGCCAACATCGAAGTCTTGAACGAGCGTGAAGTCGGCGGCGAGCCGGTGGCCGATTTGCGCGTGCGTTCGGCGCAGCTGAAAGGCATCAATATTCCCGAGCATCTGGTGCCGCTGGCGATCGACGAGTTTCCGGTGTTGTTCGTCGCCGCGTCCTGCGCCGAGGGTCAAACCGTGTTGACTGGCGCTGAGGAATTGCGGGTCAAGGAATCCGACCGGATTCAGGTGATGGCGGACGGCTTGCAAATCCTCGGCATCGACGCGCAACCGACCAAAGACGGCATGGTCATCAATGGCGGCCAATTGGGTAGCGGCGAAGTCGATTCCCACGGCGATCACCGCATCGCCATGTCGTTCTCGATTGCCGGCCTGCGCGCCAGCGGCCCGATCACAATTAACGATTGCGCCAACGTCAATACCTCGTTTAAAGAGTTTCCGGCGTTAGCGACCCAATTGGGTTTGAATTTGGGCACGATGTAAGTTATGTCAGTTCCGGTCTTAACGATTGATGGCCCCAGCGGGGCTGGTAAAGGCACGGTTAGTCGCGCTGTGGCAAGGCTTCTGGGTTGGAATTATCTGGATAGCGGCTCGATATACCGCTCGCTGGCGATCGCCTGCTTGCAGGCAGAACTGGATTTAACTGATATCGATGCGGTTTGCGATATTGCGGAAAGCATGACGCTGAGTTTTGATTGTGGCGACAATTTACGGGTACTTTTAAACGGTCAAGACATAACCGATTTGCTAGGCACTGAAACTACCGGCAATGCGGCGTCCATCATTGCCGCCTATCCGCCTGTACGGGCATTGTTGCTGCAAAAACAAAAGGATTTTCAACAGCTTCCAGGTCTGGTCGCCGACGGGCGCGACATGGGTAGCGTGGTGTTTCCGGATGCCCAGTTTAAAGTTTACTTGACCGCCAGTGCCGAAGAAAGGGCGTTGCGCAGATATAAACAGTTGATTGAAAAGGGAATTGATGCTAACCTTCCGCAAATCACTCGGGAGATAGAGGAGCGCGATCATCGCGATACTCAGCGGGCTTCGGCGCCGCTCACCGTGCCGGAAGGTGCGCATTTTATCGATTCATCCAGCTTGTCTATTCAACAGGTGATTGATCAGGTAGTAAATCTAGTCGAATGAGACTTTTGGCAGTTATCGGCGTTAGCCGGTAGCTTTTATTAATTTTTTGATAATTGTTAAAACTTGCTGGTGTTGTGGCAAGTTTGGGAAAGTAAAGATGGGCGAAAGCTTTGCAGAGTTGTTTGAAGAGAGTTATGCCAAGACCGAAATGCGTCCTGGCGCGATGTTGATTGGTACCGTTGTCGACATCGAAAACGAATTTGTCATCGTCAGTACACAGGCGAAATCAGAAGGTGTCATTCCGAAATGGCAATTCCTGAATGCCGACGGCGACTTGGAAGTCAATATCGGTGACGAGATCGAAGTTGCTCTCGATCTGTTTGAAGACGGCCTGGGCGCCACGCTTCTTTCCCGTGACAAAGCCAAGAAAAGCAAGGCGTGGGCTGAATTGGAAAAAGCCTTCGAAACTCAAGAAACTGTTATCGGCCGTATCAACGGCAAAGTTCGCGGCGGTTTCACCGTGGCGGTTGGCGCATTGCGTGCCTTCTTGCCTGGCTCTCTGGTTGACGTGCGTCCGATTCGCGACACCGCATTCCTGGAAAACCGCGATCTGGAATTCAAAGTCATCAAAATCGACCAAAAACGTAACAACGTCGTGTTGTCGCGTCGTGCTGTCGTCGAAAGCGAATACAGCGCAGAGCGCGAAGAATTGGTTAAAACGCTGCAAGACGGCGCGATTGTTACCGGTATCGTCAAAAACCTCACCGATTACGGTGCGTTTATCGACCTGGGCGGCGTCGACGGCTTGTTGCACATTACCGATATGGCATGGCGTCGCGTTCGCCATCCGTCCGAGTGCGTAGAGATCGGCCAGGAAGTTAAAGTCAAGGTCCTGAAATTCGACAAAGACAAAACCCGCGTATCCTTGGGTATGAAGCAAATGGATGAAGATCCATGGCAAAACATTGCTCGTCGTTACCCAGCCGGCACTCGCGTGTTCGGTAAGGTCAACAATCTGACCGACTACGGTTGCTTCGTCGAAATCGAAGAAGGCGTCGAAGGTTTGGTGCACGTTTCCGAAATGGATTGGACCAACAAAAACGTCAACCCGTCCAAAGTGGTTCAGTTGGGCGACGAAGTTGAAGTCATGGTTCTGGAAATCGACGAAGAACGCCGCCGTATTTCTTTGGGCATGAAACAATGCAAATCCAATCCTTGGGATGAATTTGCAGCGACTCATAACAAAGGCGACAAAATCTCCGGCAAAATTAAATCGATCACTGATTTCGGTATCTTCATCGGCCTGGAAGGCGGCATCGACGGTTTGGTGCACATGTCCGATATTTCCTGGAACGAGAACGACGAAGAAGCGATTCGCAACTACAAGAAAGGCGACGAAGTTGAAACTGTTATCTTGGCAGTGGATTCCGAGCGCGAGCGTATCTCTCTCGGCATCAAACAACTGGAACAAGACCCTTTCCAAAACTACATCGCTTTGCATGAGAAAGGTAGCTTAGTCAAAGGCATCATCAAAGAAGTCGATGCCAAAGGCGCCGTCGTCACTCTGGCCGACAATGTCGAAGGTTATTTGAGAGCTTCCGAAATTCAGCGCGACCGTGTCGAAGACGCCAGCAAGTTGCTGAAAGCCGGCGACGAAATCGAAGCCAAATTCGTCGGTGTCGATAAAAAGACCAAGTCTATTTCGTTGTCTATTAAAGCGAAGGATGCCGAAGAAGAATCCAACGCCATAAAAGATTATTCCCAGCAAAATGCAGGTACTGCAACGTTGGGCGATATCTTTAAACAAATGGACAAGTAATAAAACCATCTTCGAGGGTGGCATGGGTGCACTCATGCCACCCTTTTTTGATTATTCAGGGCTGGATGTGACGAAATCAGAATTGATAGAGATGCTGGCGCGTAAGCAGCCGCACCTCGCGCTTAAAGATGTGGAATTGGCGGTCAGATGTGTAGTCGATCACTTGAGCGATACATTGGCCAGTGGCGAACGAATCGAAATCAGAGGCTTTGGCAGTTTTTCATTACACCACCGTTCCGCCCGTCTGGGCCGGAATCCGAAAACCGGGGATTCGGTGTCGTTGACAGAAAAGCATGTGCCGCATTTCAAGCCTGGAAAGGAGCTGCGGGATATGGTCGACGCTTCCAGGGAAAAATACAAAATCGTTGATTAAGCCGTAATCGGAACGGGGTGCTTGGCTTCGTTCCCTCATTTCACGCTTCTAACGTGACGGCAGTAGCCATCACCATTCATCTCATCCCGTTTGTGGATCGCCAATCCAAATTACAGTAATCGTCAGTGAGTTTATTTCATCACAACTACAGTTACGATCCTGGATATGGTCTTAACCTTAGCGATTTACTGACAGTCCCCGCGCCGGAGCAGCCGCTCGATTTTTGCAATTTCTGGCAGGAAAAATACCAACGAACCGTCGATATCGCAGCGGATTATTCGCTTGAATACCAGTCTACTCGTGCTGGTTACCGGGTCTACGATTTGCATTACCGTTCTACCGACGATTTCAAGATCGGCGGCTGGTTGCTGGAGCCCGAGAATCAGGCCATAACCCAAGCCATCGTGGTCGGCCATGGTTACGGCGGCAGGGATCAACCGGATTATCATCTGCAAATCGCCGGCGCCGCGTTGTTGTTTCCTTGCATGCGCGGTATTTCGCGCAGTCGCAACGGACATTTGCCGGAACAGCCTAACCAACACGTGTTGCATGCGATAGACGATCGGAATCGGTACGTGATTGGCGGTTGCGTCGAGGATATCTGGCTGGCGGTGACGGTTCTGGCGGCTATATATCCACAATGTGTAGAGCGTATCGGCTATATGGGAATCAGCTTCGGCGGCGGCCTCGGTGCGTTGGCTGCACCGTGGGACCACAGGATCAAACGTGTGCATTTGAACGTACCGACGTTCGGTAATCAGCCTTTGCGCTTGAGTTTGCCCAGCAGCGGCAGTGCCGCTGCGCTGAAGGCGCACAGCCAATACCATCCTCATATTTTTGACACATTAGCCTATTACGATGCCGCGGTTGCCGCGCGCCATGCCAATCAGCCGTTACATGCGGCAGTTGCGTTGTTCGATCCGGTTGTGGCTCCGCCCGGACAATTTGCAATTTACAACGCCTGGTCCGGCGAGAAGCGTTTATTTTTACTGGAGGCCGGGCATTTCGAATACCCCCGCCAACATGAACAGGATCGGCAATTGGTTGCCGAATTGCAGCAATTTTTCGGAGTATCGCCGGCATAGGTTATGAACCGCGAATACCACCACTGGTACAGCCCGCGATTGGGTAGAGACATGGAGTTTTTGGTGTTCGGCCACGCCGGCGCCAAAGTCCTGGTTTTCCCGACGCGCGACGGCCGCTTCTTCGAATACGAAAACCTGGGCATCGTCGAACGGCTGCGTAACAAAATAGAGGCTGGCTACATACAGCTTTATTGCGTCGATAGTATCGACCACGAGACCTTTTACTGTTTTTGGCGTAAACCGCAAGACCGTATTCAGCGGCACATAGACTTCGAAGACTATGTGTTGAACGAGATCATGCCGTTCATGGCACTGAAAAATCCGCACCCTTGTGTGATTGCGCACGGTTGTAGCTTGGGGGCTTTTCATGCCGCCAACATTGCATTTCGCCATCCGCACTTGTTCAGGAAATTAGTGGCATTTTCCGGTCGATTTGATTTGACGCTGGAAGTCGAATGTTTCAAAAACCTGTTCGACGGCTATTACGACGAAAATATTTATTTCCACACGCCGAGCCATTTTTTGCCTAATCTGGCCTGCGAGGCGCAATTGTCGGCTATCCGGCGGATGGAAATTACCTTGGTGATCGGTAAACAGGATCCGTTCTTGGCCAATAACCACGCATTGAGCCGGGTCTTGGCCGAAAAAAGCGTGCCGCACGCGTTATACGAATGGGAAGGGCGGGCACACCAAGGCCATTATTGGCGGCGCATGGCGCCGCTGTATCTGTGAGCTCCGGGCGAGTCTGGTTCCGACACTTCGGCTCAAATCGCATGGTCTCCATCGATTCGGTTGCCAAAAACAATTACTTCGGCTGACAGCCGACCGGCGGCAGGCAACTGCTCAGGAATCGTCGGCGGCAGCGGCCAGATCGGCCAACTGTTGCAAGCCGGCGCGGTAAGCGGCTTCCGAGTCGGTGCGTATGGTAGCGTGCGCCACTTTGCGACCCTTGCGCGGCGCTTTGTCGTACAAATGCAGGTGGGCGTTGGCGATGCCCAGCACTTGGCCGTCGTCGGCGAGGCCGCCGATGAAATTGACCATGGCGGCGTAACCGCGCGGTGCGGTCGAACCCAACGGCAGGTTTAAAATTGCACGTAAATGGTTTTCGAATTGGCTGGTTTCGCTGCCTTCGATGGTCCAATGGCCGGAATTGTGCACCCTGGGCGCGAATTCGTTGGCCAGCAATGCATCGCCGGCATCGAACAATTCGAGCGCAACGACGCCGACATAATCGAGTTTTTCCAACAGGCGCCTGACGTAGTCTTCGGCCAGCGATTGCGCCGGATCTTTGTCGCGACATTCGGCGATGCGCAAAATTCCACCGCGGTGTCGGTTTTCCGAGAGCGGGTAATAAGCGATTTCGCCGGACGGACTGCGGGCGGCAATGATCGAGACTTCGCGTTGGAAATCGACGAAGCCTTCGACAATAGCAGCGGCACCCTGCATGCTGTCCCAGGCAGGAGCCAGATCGGCTTCCGACCGCAATACGGCCTGGCCTTTGCCGTCATAGCCCATGCGCCGGCTTTTCAAAATAGCCGGATAGCCGATTTCCGCCATCGCCGCTTGCAAGTCGGTTAGGCTATCGATCGCGGCAAACGGCGCGGTGCCGATACCCAATTCGCGGAAGAAGTTTTTTTCCAGCAAACGGTCTTGCGCCACGGCCAAGGCGCCGGCCGGCGGATAGACTAGCGTGTGGCTGGACAAGAATTCGGCAACGTGGGCCGGCACGTTCTCGAATTCATAGGTCACCACATCGGCTTTTTCGGCCAATTCGGCCAATAGAGCAGGGTCGTCGTAAGCGCCGAGCAAATGCTCGCTCAAGCCGCCGGCTCCGGCGTTGGCATCGGGATCGAGGACGATGAACTTCAGGCCCAGCGGATAGCCGGCCAGCGCAATCATCCTGGCGAGTTGGCCGCCACCCAGAATGCCAACCTTCATCCGGCCACCTGACGCGGGTCGGGAGTCGCGATGACGCTGTCGGTTTGTTGTTGGCGGTAGGCATCCAACGCGGCCCGGTATTGCGGGTGCTTGTTGCTGATAATGGCAGCGGCCAGCAGCGCGGCATTGATGGCGCCGGCCTTGCCGATGGCCAGGGTGCCGACCGGAATCCCTGCCGGCATTTGCACGATGGACAATAGTGAATCCATGCCGTTTAAAGCTTTGGACTGGACCGGCACTCCCAACACCGGCAATGCGGTTTTAGCCGCAGTCATACCCGGCAAATGCGCCGCGCCGCCAGCGCCGGCAATGATGACTTCCAGACCTTTGCTCTCGGCGGTTTCGGCGTAGCGAAACAGTTTGTCGGGGGTCCGGTGCGCCGATACCACTTCCACTTCGTGGGGAATGTCCAGATGCTCCAAGGTCTGCGCAGCATGCTGCATGGTTTCCCAGTCGGATGTGGAACCCATGATGATACCTATCAATGCGGTCATGCAAAATCTCCGGTGTTTGCCATAAATCGTATCCGGCCGATTATCGCATAATTAGCGCGATTTTCTCGGTCGCCAAGTTGGGAAGCGGGCGGCGGTTAGTGTTAAGATAGCGCCCCTCTTATGACTCGAACCACCGAACCTAGGGACAGTAGAATGGAAAACGTGCAACATGCGACGCTGGAAGTCAGGGATTTATCCTGCTTTCGCGACGAACGCTTGCTGTTTTCGGCATTGAATTTCGAGGTGCAGGCCGGGCAGTCGCTGTTACTGGAGGGCGCCAACGGCAGCGGCAAGACCACGCTGCTGCGCATCCTGTGCGGATTGCGCGAAGCCGATTCCGGCCGGATCATCTGGTGTGGCCAGCCGGTAGAGCAAAGCTCTTATTTCCGGGATATGGCCTACGTCGGCCATGCCGACGGCACCAAAAAGGAATTGACGGTATTGGAAAATCTCAAATTCGCGTTGGCATTGGGTAGTCCTGGCAAGTACCAAATCGACCACGCGCTGGACAAAGTCAAACTGGCCGGTTTCGACGACAATCCGGTGCACACGCTGTCCGCCGGGCAAAAACGGCGCCTGTCTTTGGCTCGCTTGTTGATCACCCAAAATGTGTTGTGGATACTCGATGAACCGTTCACTTCACTGGATAAACAGGGTATCGCCTTGATCGAGTCGCTGATCGCCGACCACATCAGCCACGGCGGTATGGCGGTACTGACCTCGCACCACGATCTGCGCATGGCGGACCTGAATCTGAAACGTATCCGCCTACAAGCATGCCATTGATCCGCGCCTTTATGGCCATCATCCGCCGCGATTTGCTGCTGGCGTTCCGCCGCCGCGCCGAAATGGCCAATCCGCTGTTTTTCTTTGTGCTGGTGGTGACCTTGTTTCCGCTGGCGATCGGCGCCCAACCCAATTTGTTGCAAGCCATGGCGCCGGGCGTGATTTGGGTGTCGGCCTTGCTGGCGACCTTGCTGTCGCTGGATAGCCTGTTCCGCAGCGATTTCGAAGACGGCTCGTTGGAGCAAATGCTGCTTAGCCCGCATGCCTTGTCGGTGTTGGTGTTGGGCAAAATCGTCGCCCATTGGCTGGTCAGCGGGCTGCCGCTGTTGCTGGTCGCGCCGCTGCTGGCCTTGTTCTTGGGGCTTCCCGAGCAGGCGATGGGAACTTTATGGCTGACATTGATCTTAGCAACTCCGTTATTGAGCCTGATCGGGGCTATCGGCGTGGCCTTGACGGTCGGTCTGCGCCGCGGCGGTATGTTGTTGTCTTTGCTGGTGTTGCCGTTATACGTGCCGGTGTTGATATTCGCCAGCGGCGCGGTCGATCGTGCCGCCGGCGGATTGCCGGTCGGCGCCCAGTTGAATATTTTGTTGGCGATGTTGCTGGCGGCGCTGGCCCTGGCGCCGTTGCCGACTTCCATTGCGTTAAAAATGAGTGTTAATTGATGTCCTGGATACCCGCGCCGGTCAGCCGGTTTTTTCACCGTACTTCTTCGCCGCCGCATTTTTACGCGCTGGCCGACCGTTTCATCCCTTGGCTGACGGCCGTTTTTCTGCTGCTGCTCGGCGCCGGCCTGTATGGCGGCTTGTATCTGGCACCCACCGACTACCAACAGGGCGACAGCTACCGGATCATTTACATCCATGTGCCGGCGGCCTGGATGTCCTTGTTCGTCTACGTAATGATGGCGGTAATGGGCGGCATTGCTCTGATTTGGCGGATGAAACTGGCCGAGGTAATGCTGATCAGCAGCGCCCCGATCGGCGCCGGCTTTACCTTCGTCGCGCTGGTTACCGGATCGCTGTGGGGCAAGCCGATGTGGGGCACTTGGTGGGTTTGGGATGCGAGGCTCACCTCGGAGCTGATCCTGCTGTTCCTGTATCTGGGCGTGATCAGTTTGTACGGCGCGATCGAGGACAAACGCAGCGCCGCCCGAGCGGTGTCTATCCTGGCTTTGGTCGGCGTGGTCAATATTCCGATCATCCACTATTCGGTGGAATGGTGGAATACGCTGCATCAGCCGGCGACGGTCAGCAAACTGGATAAACCGTCGATTCACATTACGATGCTGGTGCCGCTGTTGCTGATGGCGATCGCGTTCAAGTTTTACTACCTGATTGCGGTATTGCAGGCGGCCAAGCTGGAATTGCTGAAACGGGAAACCTCGTCGCAATGGGTGAAAAACATGTTGGAGAAACAGGCATGAGTTGGGACAGCTTTTGGTACATGGGCGGTTACGCCGCTTATGTCTGGCCGGCATACGGCGTCACGGCGCTGGTGTTGGTCGCGAACCTGGTGTGGCCGGTCTGGCAACGCAAACAATTATTTCGGCAACTGGCCATCAAACAAAAACGTGCGCAGTCCAAATGAAACCGATCCGCAAACAGCGCCTGCTGTTAATCCTGTTAATGTTGGCCGGCCTGGGCTTGGCGGCTTTTTTTGCGTTGAAGGCATTCAACGAAAATCTGATGTATTTCTTTTCGACCAGTGACGTCGTCGCCGGTAAGGCACCGAACAATGCGGTATTCCGGCTGGGCGGCATGGTCGTCAAAGGCAGCGTGCAGCGGCCCAACGCCGACTTGCTGGTGCGTTTCAAACTAAGCGATTTCAGCCAGGAGGTCGCGGTGGAGTATTCCGGCATCTTGCCGGACTTGTTCCGCGAGGGGCAGGGCATCGTCGCCAAAGGCCGACTGGATAGCCGCGGCGTATTCGTCGCCGAGGAAGTCCTGGCCAAACACGACGAGAATTACATGCCGCCGGAAGTGGCGGGTAGTCTGAAGAAACCGGCGGAGCAACCATGATCCCGGAAATCGGCCATTTCGCGCTGATCCTGGCGCTATGCATGGCGCTGGTTCAAGGCACGCTGCCCATATTCGGGGCCGGCAAGGCGGTTAGCGGCTGGGTCCATGTCGCCCGGCCGGCCGCATTCGGTCAGTTGGCGTTCATGGCGTTGGCCTACGGCTGTTTGACCTATGCCTTTATCAGCCACGACTTTTCGGTGGCCTATGTCGCCCAAAACTCCAATACCGAACTGCCGTTTTTGTACCTGATCTCCGGCGTTTGGGGCGCACACGAAGGCTCCTTGCTGCTGTGGGCATTGGCCTTGTCGATCTGGACCGGCTTGGTCGCCGCCTTCAGCGCCCGGATTCCCGATCCCACCCGGGCTCGGGTGCTGGGTGTGATGGGCTTGGTCAGCGTCGGCTTCATATTGTTTTTGCTGTTGACTTCCAATCCGTTCGAACGCCTGTTTCCGGCACCGGCCGAAGGCCGAGACCTGAATCCGTTGTTGCAGGATCCCGGCTTGGCGATTCATCCGCCGATGCTCTACATGGGCTATGTCGGCTTTTCAGTAGCCTTCGCTTTTTCGATTGCCGCGCTGCTGGAGGGACGCCTGGATTCGGCCTGGGCGCGCTGGTCGCGGCCCTGGACCAATGTGGCCTGGATGTTTTTGACGCTGGGTATCACGCTAGGCAGTTGGTGGGCTTACTACGAACTGGGCTGGGGCGGCTGGTGGTTTTGGGATCCGGTCGAGAACGCCTCGTTCATGCCCTGGTTGGTCGGTACTGCATTGATCCATTCCTTGGCCGCCACCGAAAAACGCGGCGCGTTCAAGACCTGGACCGTGCTGCTGGCGATTTTCGCCTTCTCGTTGAGTCTGCTGGGTACCTTTTTGGTGCGCTCCGGCGTGTTGACCTCGGTACATGCTTTCGCCAGTGATCCGGCCCGCGGTTTGTTCATCCTGATTTTTCTGGGTGTGGTGGTCGGCGGTTCGTTGCTGCTTTACGCGATCCGCGCGCCGCAGGTCAAAAGCTACGCCCGCTTCGAACTGGTTTCGAAAGAGTCGGTATTGCTGGTCAATAACGTTTTGCTGGTCGTAACCGCCGCCAGCATTCTGCTCGGCACGCTGTATCCGCTGGTGGTCGATGCATTGGGCCTGGGTAAATTGTCGGTCGGTCCGCCGTATTTCAATGCCGTGTTCATCCCGTTGATGGCGCCGCTGGCTTTGGTGGTCGGGATCGGCGTCTTGCTGCGCTGGAAGAGCGACGATATCAAAGCGTTAGGCGCGCGCCTGCGCGGTTTGATTGCCGGCTGCATCGGCATCGCGTTGCTGGCACCGTTGGCGATGCCGTTTTATTCGTGGGGCGCCGCGTTGGGCGTGGCCTTGGCCTTGTGGACTCTGGCGGTCAGCGCTTTTGCCTTAAAACAACGCCTGCAAAGCTGGTCCTGGCAACGCTTGAAGCAAATTCCGGCCGGCTTTTACGGCATGACCTTGGCGCATATCGGCATCGCGGTGTTCGTCATCGGCATCAGCTTCACGTCGGTCTACAGCATCGAACGCGACGTGCGTCTGGCGCCGGAGGAAACGCTGGATCTATTCGGTTACGTGTTCCAGTTTCACGGCGTCACCGCCAGTGAAGGCCCGAACTACCGCGCCGAACAAGGCCATTTGAGCGTCAGTCATAACGGAGAAATCGTCGCCGAGTTGGCGCCGCAAAAACGCGTGTACCGGGTGCAAACCATGCCGATGACCGAAGCGGCGATCGACGCCGCCCTGTTTCGGGATTTGTTCGTAGCCCTCGGCGAACCCTTGGGAGAGCAGGGCGCCTGGAGTTTGCGAGTCTATTATAAAGCCTTCATCCGGTGGATCTGGCTGGGCGGCGTGTTCATGGCATTGGGCGGGTTGCTGGCTGCCTGCGATCGCCGCTATCGGTTGCCGAGTAAACAAACCGCTGAAAATCGATGAAATATTTATTGCCGCTACTACTGTTTATCGCCTTGTCGGTATTTCTGGCGATAGGCTTGAAATTGAACCCGCGGGAAATCCCGTCGCCGTTGATCGACAAACCGGCGCCGGCTTTCACGTTGCCGATTCTGGCAACGCCGGAGCGGAGCCTGAGTCAGGCCGACTTGAAAGGCAAAGTCTGGCTGCTCAACGTCTGGGCCTCCTGGTGCGTGTCGTGCCGGGAAGAGCATCCGCTGTTGAACCAGTTGGCCAAACTGAACAAAGTCACGCTGGTCGGTCTGAATTATAAAGATCAGGCCGACGCTGCCCAGGGCTGGCTGGCAAGGCAGGGCAACCCCTACACGGTCAGCGTCATGGATAGCGAAGGTCGTACCGGCATCGATTACGGCGTTTACGGCGTGCCGGAGACTTTTGTTATCGATAAGCGCGGTGTGGTGCGTTACAAACATACCGGACCGATTCAAGCCGGCGATCTGGAAAAACTGTTTTTACCGCTGATTCAACAACTAGAGGCGGAAAGCGCATGAAATATTGGCTGATCCTGATGTTGTCGTTGCACCTGGTTCAGGCCAGGGCCGACATCGAATACCGCGACTTCAAGCAACCGGAACAGGAGCAGGCCTACCAGAGCCTGATCAATGAGCTGCGCTGTCTGGTCTGCCAGAACCAGACCATCGCCGACTCCAACGCCGACCTGGCCAAGGACCTGCGCCGCCAAGTCTACGAAATGCTGCAACAAGGCAAATCGCAGCAGGACGTGGTCAATTTCATGACCGAGCGTTACGGCGATTTCGTCATGTATAAACCGGCGTTCAAACTGAAAACATTTTTGCTCTGGCTGGGGCCGGTGTTGTTCCTGGTCTTGGGTCTGGCCGTGGTGTGGACTTTGCGCGCCAAAGGCGCCAGTGCGGATAAGGAATTGTCGGCTGCCGAGCGGGAGAAATTGAAAAAAATTCTGGAACAGGGTGACGACGCGTGACTATCGAGTTTTGGCTGGCGATAGCCGGATTAGTGGCCGTGGCTTTGGCCATTTTGTTGCCGCCCTTATTTAAAACTGCGCCCTTGCATGACGCCGACGGCGAAACCCGCAATAAAGCCATCGCCCGGCAGCAATTGGCCGAATTGAAACAGCAACTGCAAGACGGCGTATTGACCCAAAGCCAGTTCGATGCTCAGTACCAGGAATTGCAACTGGCTTTATTGGATGAAATCCAGCAAGACGCACCGGCTCAG
The DNA here is from genome assembly GCF_056850255.1 of Methylomonas sp. Uni0011. Classification (NCBI taxonomy): domain Bacteria; kingdom Pseudomonadati; phylum Pseudomonadota; class Gammaproteobacteria; order Methylococcales; family Methylococcaceae; genus Methylomonas; species Methylomonas sp. Uni0011. The sequence goes on along the minus strand of NZ_JBVVNO010000001.1, from coordinate 126,778 downwards.
GCTGCGCTCAGGCCCGGAACCGGGCGCTGGGTGATTCCGCTGCTTGGCCTGGCGGTGCCTGTATTGAGCTTGTTTCTCTACCTGACGCTGGGCGAGCCGCAAGCGCTTGCCAAGGCTGAACTGGCGCAAAATCAGGCTAAAGCAGCCGATAATGTGCAGAATATGGTCGCCGCGTTGGCACAGCGCCTGCAACAACAACCGGACGATCTTGAGGGCTGGATGATGTTGGGGCGGGCCTATTTGTACATGCAACAATACGATAGCGCCGCCCAAGCGTTCGCCGAATTGAACCGGCGTAAACCGAACGAACCGGCGGTGATGCTGCACTATGCCGACGCATTGTCGATGGCGCGTAACGGCCAGATGCGCGGCGAACCGGCCGCATTGGTCTATCAGGCATTGAAACTGGTGCCGGAAGACCAAACCGCGCTGTGGCTGGGCGGTATGGCCAAGGCCGAGGAAGGCGACTTTGCCCAAGCCATCGCCTATTGGCAAAAACTGTCGGCCATGTTGCCGGAGCAAGACGAAACCCGGCAGCAATTGCAGAAAATGATTGCGATGGCGGAGGCTGAAACCCAGCAGGGCGCCGGCGCTGCGGCTGCCACGGCCCCGGTCGAAATTAAAATCGATGCCGCCCTGGCTGACGAGCTGAAAACCAAGGCAAAACCGGACGACACGCTATTCGTTTACGCCCAGGCCCTGAGCGGTCCGAAAATGCCGTTGGCTATCGTCAAGCAACAGGTAAAAGACCTGCCGCTGCAAGCCGTACTCAACGACAGCATGGCCATGCAGCCGCAAACCCATCTGGCCGATTTCAAACAACTGCGTATCGTTGCCCGCATATCCAAATCCGGTAACGCGATGCCGCAACCGGGCGATCTGGTCGGCAGCGCCGAAGTCAATCTGGATGGATCGCCGACGGCGGCCGTCAGCGTGACTATCGATCAGGAACTGAAATAATGGATCAATCGATAAAATTCGATCTGGACTTGATCAAACGCTACGACAAGTCCGGCCCGCGCTATACCTCGTATCCGACCGCATTGGAGTTGCACGAAGGCTTCGGCGAGGTCGAATACCGGCGGCATATCGAAAAATCCAATGCCGCCGGCGGGCCGCTGTCGCTGTACTTCCATATTCCGTTCTGCGACACCGTCTGTTTTTATTGCGCCTGCAACAAGATCGTCACCAAAAACCGCGCCCATGCGCTGCCGTATCTGGACAATCTGTGCCAGGAGATCGAGATGCAGGGGGCGCTGTTCGATCGGAGCCGGCCGGTCAACCAATTGCATTGGGGCGGCGGAACGCCGACCTTTTTGAACGCCGAGCAAATGCGGCGGTTGATGGACACGACTCGGGCCAATTTCAATCTGCACAGTGACGATAGCGGCGAGTATTCGATCGAAGTCGACCCGCGCGAAACCGACCACCGCACCATCGCCGAGCTAAGAGCCTTGGGATTCAATCGCATCAGCCTCGGTTTGCAGGACTTCGATCCGGACGTGCAAAAAGCCGTCAACCGGCTGCAAAGCAAGGAACAAACCTTCGCGGTGCTGGCAGCGGCGCGTAAGGAAGGCTTCCGCTCCACCAATATCGATCTGATTTACGGCTTGCCGTTACAAACCGTGCGCAGCTTTGCCGATACCCTGGATCAGGTGTTGGCCTATGCCCCGGACCGGTTTTCGATTTTCAATTACGCCCACATGCCCAGCCGTTTCAAAACTCAGCGCCAAATCGACGAAGCGGCCTTGCCGTCGCCGGCGGCGAAACTGGAGATTTTGCAAATGGTCGGCCAAAAACTGACCGATGCTGGTTATGTCTACATCGGCATGGACCATTTCGCCAAACCGGACGACGAGTTGGCCGTGGCCCAACGCGAGGGCAAGCTTTACCGCAACTTCCAGGGCTACTCCACCCATTCCGACTGCGATTTGGTCGGCTTGGGCGTGACCTCGATCGGTCGGGTCGGCGACGCCTACATGCAAAATTACAAGGAACTGGACGAATACGACGCAGCCATCGCGCAAGGTAAATTGCCGGTGTTTCGTGGCGTGGATCTGGACGACGACGACAAACTGCGCCGGGCCGTGATTACCCAACTGATTTGCCATTTCGAGCTGAGTTTCGAACACATCGAACGGGAATTCGGTATCGTCTTTAACGACTATTTCGCCGCCGAATTGGCAAACCTGCAGCCGATGAAAACGGACGGTTTGTTGGATTTAACCGCCGCCGGCATTCAAGTATCCAGCGCCGGCCGCCTGCTGATCCGCAATATCTGCATGGTGTTTGACAAGTATCTGGTGCAGAAACAACCACAATTCTCCCGAGTCATTTGACTCGTTTCGATTCCAACGTTGCGGATTTTTCGGTCAAGGCTGTGCCGAAAATCTTCCGCAATGATTGCCCATCTCCGGTCCGGAAACCGATTTTCATCGGATCTTAATGCTTTATGTAGGTTTTCTTTCACTTTTCATCTGTAAATTCGATAGCTTTTTGAGCTGACCCCTCAAAGCGAGATGGTTTGTATCTGCCTGCCAAAAGGCTCGAAAACTATCCGACTTTGCCCATGGCCATATCAGGCCACAGGGACTCGCATGCTGCCGATTCTATAAAGTAAATCAGGAAATCTCATGTCACTAACCGCTTCCCTAATCGCCGCCAATCTTTTAACTGTGCCGCTTTATTTTCCAAGCCGCGAAGCGGCGGAACAAACGCTAGCCGGCTATAACTATGGCTTGAAGCAGCTCAGCGATGGCCGTTACCAAGCTTTCGTGTCGGGATTGAACGGTTCCGGGCAACAAAGCGCGATTGGGACTGAAACGGCTGACGCGCTGGCCCAAAATCAGATTGGGGCAGGTAGTACCGATGCTACTGAAATGCCGTTTCCCAAACTTACGCTTAAGGAAAAAGTCAACGGCCAGGCTGCGATCGAAGCTTTAGGCGATCAATTACCTGGGGTTGCCGAACACTACGGCATGTCGGCAGAGCGTTTGCAATCGATCTTACGTACCGACTCTAGCGCTTGGATCGACCAAAGCGGCCACTTGTTGTACATCGATGCCGCGCATGAGCCGACCCCTTTGCCGGAGAGCCGGATTGCCGGTGTCACCGGCGCTTACGCTACCACTGCCGCCGGAACCGATACGTTCAACGCAACGGCAGCGGCGAGTGCGGATCCATTTACGCTCCATAGTAAACCCGGATCGAACCGCACCATATATCTGGATTTTAACGGCTACCAGGCCAGCAACAGCGCTTGGTACAACGGTACGTTGAATGCCAAGGCCTATGATACCGATGGTAATCCATCCGGTTTTAGCAGTGCGGAACAGAACAATATTCGCGAAATTTGGCAGCGGGTGGCGGAGGATTACGCGCCTTTCGATGTGGATGTGACGACGCAGGAACCGGCGGCCGCAGCGCTGCAGCGCACCAGTAGTTCGGACGCCGTGTATGGTATTCGTGCCGCGATCACGCAATCGATGCCCGAGCTTTGCAGCCAAGCCTGCGGCGGTGTTGCCTACATCAATGTGTTTTCCTATTATTCGTCGAGCAGTCCCGACTATTACAACCCAGTCTGGGTGTTTTTCGATAAGTTGGGCGGCGGCAATCCGAGATATGTAGCCGATGCCGTTTCGCACGAAGTGGGCCACGCTCTGAATTTGACTCACGACGGTACCTCCACCAGCAGTTACTATGCGGGCCAGGGCAGCGGGGCCACCGGTTGGGCGCCAATTATGGGGGTCGGCTATTACCAACCGGTGACTCAATGGAGCAAGGGCGAATATCCGGACGCCAATAACCAGCAAGACGATATTGCTGTGATCGCGGCGGCCGGTGCGCCGCAACGCGCCGACGATTTCGGCGGAACGCCAGCCACTGCGGCGCCGCTGTCCGGCAGCGCTGGCGCGGTATTGCAAATTGGCACTATCGAGAGCCGTACCGATCTCGATGTATTCAGTTTCTCTACCGATGGCGGCAATGTGCAATTCAACGCCGCCTCCGGGGCGGTATCAGCCAATCTGGATATTTCGCTAAAGTTGATGACCAGTTCCGGCGCCGTCCTGACTAGCGCAAACCCGGCGGATAGCTTGTCGGCTTCATTGGCGGCGACCCTGGCGCCGGGCCAGTATTTTCTGCAAATTGACGGCATCGGCTACGGCGACTTGACTACCGGGTACTCTGACTATGCCAGTGTCGGCCAATACCTGATTACCGGTACTTATCCGAAAAGCAGTGCCACAACGATAGCACCGACTGCCGTGATTTCGGCTTTGCCGACCAGCGGTAGTGCGCCGCTGACCGTGAGTTTGAATGGTACCGGCTCGGTCGATCAGGATGGCGCGATCACCGCTTACGCCTGGAATTTCGGTGACGGTACGCCAAACAGCAATTCCGCCAGCGTCAGCCATGTCTACAACACGCCCGGAACTTACAATGCGACCTTGACGGTGACCGACAACAGCGGCTTGAAAGGCAGTGCCAGTCAAGTCATCTCGGTAGCTCAAGCACCAGTGGCGCTCAGCATGAAAGCCGCCAGCACCAAAGTGACACGGCGGCTGGTGGGGAAAAACAAGGCGCAATGCGTGGCGACGGTGACGATCAATGACGGTGTTTCTGCCGTTTCCGGCGCAACCCTCTACGGAAACTGGAGCGGGTCGGTGAAAACCGGCAGCGGCTCGACTACGGTAACCGGTGTTACCTCGGCTACCACCGGTACGACCGGTACCGCCAGTCTCAGTAGTGTGAACTTACCGGTGAATTCGTCCGGAACCTGTGCGTTTACCGTGACCAAGGTCGTTAAGGGTGGTTATAGCTACGACGGCAGCGGCCAAGTGTCCGCTAGTTTTAGCTGGTAGGCCGGAAACCAAGTCCGCAACAGCAAAAGGCGCCGCGATCACGGCGCCTTTTTTTCGTCAAGGTGTCAACAAATCCGGGCGCCAATTCCGGCGCATAGTCTGTGGCCGGCAGCAGCAACCGATCAGGACGGTCAATCCCTAACCCAATTCTCCACCAACCGGCTCGGTATATGCGGCGATTCGCTGGATTGCGGGTAGGGCTGGCCGCTGGTTACCCGGTAGATCACGCGCAGCATGTCGGCCAGCAGCAGCCAGGTGATCAGCATGAACAGGCAGGTCAGGCCGGCGTTCAGGTAATCGTTGAAAATCAATTGCGGGGCGCTTTTCAGTTGTGCGGCCGGCAGCGAACCGCTGGCGATTTTTGCGGACAAATCGGCGGCGTGCGCCAGAAAACCGATGCGTAAATCCTCGGCGAACAATTTCTGCCAGGCCGCGCTGCTGGTGACGATAATCAGCCAAGACAGCGGCAGGGCGGTCACCCAGGCGTACCTGAGCTTGCCGGATTTGACCAGAATCGTCGTCGCCACGCACAGCGCGATCGCCGCCAGCATTTGGTTGGCAATGCCGAACAGCGGCCACAGGCTGTTGATGCCGCCCAACGGATCGATCGCGCCCATGTACAGGAAGTAACCCCAGGCGCCGACCACGGCGGCGCTGGTCAGTAAGATGCTGGCGTAACCGCCGCTGCTGCCGCGGCCGATATTGAAGTTACCGAGGATGTCCTGCAGCATGAAGCGGGCGACGCGGGTACCGGCGTCCAGCGTGGTCAGGATGAACAAGGCTTCGAACATGATCGCGAAATGGTACCAGGCGGCCAGCAGATGTTGGCCGAACACTTGGGCGAACAAGCTGGCCATGCCGACCGCCAGCGACGGCGCGCCGCCGGTGCGGGCGAACAAGGTCGATTCGCCCATGGTCTGCGCCAGTTGCTGCATTTGCTCGACGGCCACCGGAAAGCCCCAGCTGCTGATTTTCGCCACCGCTTCCGCCGCTTCCTTGCCGACCACGCCGGCCGGGCTGTTGATGGCGAAATAAACTCCCGGCTCCAACACCGACGCCGCGATCATCGCCATGATCGCGACAAAGGATTCCATCATCATCGCGCCGTAGCCGATAAAACGGGCGTCGGTTTCGTTAGCCAGCAATTTGGGCGTGGTGCCCGACGAAATCAGCGCATGAAAGCCGGAAATTGCGCCGCAGGCGATGGTGATGAACACGAACGGGAACAATTTGCCGCCGAAGATCGGGCCGCTGCCGTCGATAAACTGGGTCAAGGCCGGCATTTTCAGCTCGGGTCGCAAGATCAGGATCGCCACGGCCAGCGCGGCAATGGTGCCCAGTTTCATGAAGGTGGACAGGTAGTCGCGCGGCGCCAGCAGCAGCCAGACCGGCAACACCGCGGCGGCGAAGCCGTAACCGATCACCATCAACGCCAGTTCCGGCGCGTCGTAATCGAACCAGCCGCGGATGGCCGGATTTTCGTCGATCCAGCCGCCGCCGACCACAGCAAACACCAGTAAGGACACGCCGATCAGCGTCGCTTCCAGCACCCGCCCCGGCCGCAAATGGTTCAGATACATGCCCATCAACATCGCGATCGGTATCGTCGCGGCGACGGTGGCGGTCGCCCAGGGACTGTGTTTCATCGCATTGACCACTACCAGGCCCAGTACCGCGATCAGGATCACCATAATCGTCATCACGCCCAGCATCGCTGCGCCGCCGCCGATGTTGCCCAATTCGTCCTTGGCCATCTGCCCCAGCGAGCGGCCGTCGCGCCTGACCGAAAAGAACAGGGTGACGAAATCCTGCACGCAGCCGCCCAGCACCGCACCGATCAGGATCCACAAGGTGCCCGGCAGATAGCCGAACTGCGCCGCCAGAGTCGGGCCGATCAACGGGCCGGGACCGGCGATGGCGGCGAAATGGTGGCCGAACACCACCCATTTGTGGGTGGGCATGAAGTCGCGGCCGTCGTCGAAGCGTTCGGCCGGCGTGGCCCGGCTGGCATCGAGCACCAGGACTTTGGCGGCGACGAAGGCGCTGTAAAAACGGTAGCCGAGCGCGTAAACGCAGACTGCGGCGACGATCAGCCACATGCTGCTGATGGTTTCGCCGCGCTGCAAAGCAATACCGGCGATGGCGCCGGCCGCGGCCAGAGCGACGAGGCCCCAGTATAGGTTGATGGGAAGCGAGTGCTTGTTGCCTGACATGACGATTCCTGTCTGAAAGTCGGATTGGGATGCGATGGATTTCGCAAAATGGTAGCACGCCGCCGGCGTTCGCGGCAGGCGCTTTATCCCTAAAACCCTGCCGTTCGAAACCGAGTGCAGCCGGTCCGGCCGCATCGCGCTTGCCCGTCGGCAAGATCGCGGTGTTGTGTACCGACCGGGACCGGAGCCGCCAACGCTAAAATTGCGAGAAGCGCTGCCGCAGCGCGAGCAGAACTGCCAGCATCGATGCCGCCGAGAGCGCCTGCAAGCCGATCAGGCCGTTGAGTTCGGCAATGTCGAAGGACTCGTCGAAATCGAAGCCCGGCACTGCTGCTTGCTGCGCTTCGTTCCAGGCGGCGCGGGCCATTATGGATGGCACGAAGTAAGCCCGCCACCGATCTTCGAAATCGTTGACGGCAGCGACGAAGCTGGCGTGCCGGGGTGCGTCCAGCCCGGATAAACGATCCGCCATCAACGCCACGGCCAAGGCCGGCGAAGTCCAGGACCAGCGCTGCATGAATCCGAATTGTTCGGCACGGTGGGTTTCGAATTGCATCATCAGCGGGCGAATTTGGTTGTCCAGTTGCAGGGCGGCCGGCAGGCCGCCGACTTCCCGCGGCAGTTTGGCGAGCGGCGTGTCGCCCAGCAGCTCGGGATGGGCCTTAAACCAGTCCGCCAGCAAATTGTGCCGCTGCTGGTTGGAGAGTTCCTGCAACCGGCGGATTTCGATAATGGCGGCCATGCGCGACGGTTTCGGCCGGGTCTGGTCGGCGGCCCAATGCAGCGCGGCCGGCACGCCGAAGGTCAATATCAGCCAACTGCCGAGTAAGCCTATCGCCGCCGCGCCGGAAGAAATCGGCAGCAACAGGAACAAGCCGGCCAGACTGAACCAGAACAGCACGTAGCTCAGGCTGATCAAACACCAGTAAGCCAGCGCCGACAGCTCCGAGCCGCTATCCAGTAGAAACGCCAGCAGCGAACTGGAGCAAGCGACCAGTGCCACCAGCAGCAAACGCCAGCCCAGGCTGCACAACACCAATTGCCACGGCCGCGCGGTTTGGGTGCAGACCAGGCGCCAGACCCCGCTTTCGCGTTCCTCCTGCACCAAGCCGTAGCTCAAGGCGATGACGACCAGCGGCGTCAACAGCGCGAACACGCTGGCAAAGTCCAGCAAACCGAATTCGTAACTCAACGGATTGAACAATTGGTCGCTGTTGCGGCCGTCGGTATGGCGGCTGCGACTGGAGACTTTAATGGACGTGCCGACCAAATCGGCTTGGCTGACGTTCAGCACCAAACCGCCCAGCAGCGGCAATTGCAGTGGCGCCCGGTCGTTGCTGGCGGCGTAGGCCCCATCGCCGCCGTCATGCGCGTCCGCCTTCGGCGCGTCGTGCATTTCCGCGGCATTGGCGGCCGATGCCGCGATTTGCGGCGCCGCCGCGGCAGCGCGAATCTCGCTGGCCCTGAGTCCGGACCAGACGGCACTGAGCCCCATCAAGACCGCAAAAATCAGCAATATCGCCGCGTTCAGCGGATTGCGCCGGATTCTGATCCATTCCACTTTGACGATAGCCATCATGGTGCCAACCTCCGTGCCGAATGGGCCAACAGCCACAGTGCCGCGCCCAACCAGGCGCCCAGCACCGCTAGCGGCAGCAGGCTGGCTTTTAGCGAAAATCCGACCGTGGGAACGGCGTAAGCAAAGTCTCGCACGCTGCGCCAATCGGTTTCCGCGCCTTTGGCGGAGCGTTCGGTGCCGCGACTGCGTTCGCGGTCCCAGTCTTCGGTCAGATCGATGAAATAACGCCGATATCTCTCGGCGGCGTCTTCGAAATCGCGTTGGTGCGCCAAATCGGTGCCGGCTACGGCCATCGACAACGAACGCAGCGCCAGGCTGGGCCCCAGCCAACCGGCCAGATGCGCCAGTTGCTGTTGAGTGGCGAAGTTGGCGCGCAGGCGATCGAAATGCAACTGGTGGACTTTGCTGGAATAAACGTCGTTATATTGCCGATTCAGCGAGACAAAACCCACCGGTAGCTGCTCTTTGCTGGCAACGCCGTATTGGGCCAGCACTTGGGCTTCGAAGGCCGTTTCGCGTTGTTGCTTGGAGCCGTCACCGGGCAGGCCTTGGGCGATATCGGTCTTGATCGCATCCCAAAATTGGCTGGCACTGGGGTTGGGCGCAAGCACATCGCCGATCGCGGCGCCCAGCCGCGGGGCGACGAACACGCTGCCCATCCAGAATCCCAGCAGGCAAAACAAGGTGTTGCGGCTGGTGCGAAAGTAGGCGGAGGCGGCAATCGACAAGGCGGCGAACACCGTGTAATACGCCAGCAGGCCGGCCAGCAGTAAACTCAAACGCAGCAGGTCGTCGATAGCCAGCTCGAATTGGCCGGCCAGCGTCAGCGCCGCCAGTAACACGGCGGGCGACATCACCAGCCAGAACGCCGTCAACAGCCCGAGCAACTTGCCGAACAACAAGGCCCGCGGCGCCACTCCTAAACTATGCAACATGCGCAAGGTGCCGCGTTCGCGCTCTTGCGACACCGAATTGAAACTGAGCGCGACGATCAACAGCGGCAACAAGGCATAAAGCACGAAGCTGCTGCTGGCCTGTCCGAATCGATTGGCCAATACGTCGTCGGCACTCGGATTGAAACGGGTCAGGTTGCGTTTGTGCGGCTCCAGCCACAGCGACTGACCGGTAAACGGCGTCAAGCCAGGATCTATCGCCGCGCTGGGCAAATCCGGCTTGAACACGTAAATACCGTAGTGCGCGGCGGCATGGGGATTCTTGACGCTCTGCGAATTCCACTGTTCCTTGGCCGTCGCGCCGACGCGCTGTTTTTCCTGGCGCTGTGCCTGCAACTGGTAACTGGAAAACAGAAAAAAGCCGGCGAACAAAACAAACAGCGACAGGCCCAGCACCAGCAAACGGCCGTCGCGCAACGTAGTGGCCAGCTCCTTGCGCATGACAATGGCGATCATGCCAACCCCCGGGCATGCGCCAGATATTTGCTTTCCAATTCGTCGTGTTGCACGCTGTGGGCATCGAACTCCTCGACCAGCCGGCCTTGCTTCATGATGCCGATGCGATCCGCGACTTGCTTGGCGTTGAACAAATCGTGGGTCGCCATCAATACCGCCATGCCGGCGTCCGCCGCGGCGCGGATGCGTTGGGCAAAGTCGTTGGCCGCGCTCGGGTCGAGGCCGGAGGTGGGCTCGTCCAGCAACATGGCTTTGGCGTGTTTGGCGCTGGCGATCGCCAGACCGACCTTTTGCCGCATGCCTTTGGAATAGTGGCCGACCCGCTTGTCGTGGGCGTCTGCCTGCAAGCCGCTGTCGTTCAACAAGCGGCCGGTCTGCTCCCGGCTCAATTCGATTCCGGCCAGCGCACAGAAAAACCGCAGGTTTTCCGCGCCGCTGAGCAGGTCGTACAAGGCCACGTTTTCCGGCAGATAGGCCAACTCGGACTTGACCAGCTCCGGTTGGTTCTGCAGCGAGCGGCCGCCGATCAAGACCTGGCCGCTGCTGGGACGGTTAAATCCCAAGAAGGTGCTGATCGTCGTGGTTTTGCCGGCGCCGTTGCCGCCCAGCAAGGCGTAAACGCAGCCGGCAGGTACCGCTAAATTCAGTTGGTCGATCGCCCGATGCTGTTGGTATTCCACCACCAGATTGCGGGTTTCGAGAATGTGGGTTGTCGTCATGGCTGAACAGTTGGGTTTAGTACTTAACGGATAAGCTGACATAGTAGGTGCGTTGCGCCAGCGGATTATTTTCGTAGACATCCTGGTCCAGAATATTATCGATACCGGCCGACATTGTGCTTTTCAGATTGTGGTATGTCGGCAGCCTGTAGTTGGTTTTGAAGTCCACCAGCGTGTATTCGTCGGAGCCGTTGAATACGTTGGCTTCGGTATCGACGTTGGTAATTTGGTGGAACATGTCGCTACGGTAGCGGACCGATGGCGTGACATCCCATTCCGGCAGTATATGGTAAGTCGCCTGAACATTGGCCTGCAAACGAGGCGTCCGCGGCCACTCGTTACCGGCCAGCCCCGGCGCCTGGGGATTATTGACGATTTGCTTGTTCAGGAAAATGGTATTGGCTGCAAAATCCAGCGGCAGGCCGAACAAACCGTATTTCTGATACGTCAAATCGACACCGATCGATTCGGTTTGTCCGATGGCCAGATAGGTGTTCGGCCCGTTGCCGCCCGCCAGCAGCGGGTTATAGGAAAATATTTCATCGTTGATTTGGTCGTAAAAAAAGTTGGCCCTGACCAAGCCCTGGTGCAGGTCGTACTGAACCATGAAGTTATGAAAATAACCATTTTCCGGCCCCAGGTTTGGATCGGCGAATGTGGTTCCGGCGACGGTATTCTTGCTGGCAAATAATTCTTCAGCCACCGGAAAACGATAGGCTTTGGAGAACGAATAACGCAAAGTCCAATTATCCGGCGAATACTCGATCGCGGCTTTAGGCGAGATCCGGGCCTGGCTGCGGTCTTCGTAATTCTGGATGCGCCTGACGTCGGTAGCGCTACGGTTGTAGTTGTAAAAATGGCCGCCTATCGTCTGAAAATGATCGTAGCGCAAGCCGGCCATTACGCTCCAATCCGGCAGGAAACGCCATTCGACCTGCGAAAACAAGCTGTTGGTCTGGGTTTGTCCGCCCGAGTCGCTGATTTCGTTACCGCGCATGCCGCTCGCATAAACGCTGCTGTCATAGACCCGGTTATTATTGTTGCCGTGCACCAACTGGTAGCCGCCCATAAAGGATAAATCGTCGCGGCCGAATAACTGGTCGGTGGCGAGTTTCAGGTCGTAAGTCGCCCACCAGGTACTGACATCGGTGATTTGTCCCGGCAACTGGCCAGCGACCAGGGCGTTGGGGTCCAGTTGGGCACCCCTGGATTGCAGGCTGGTATCCTTAAAGGCGTCGTAAAAGCTGGCCGTGGTGTCGATGTGCCAGCGCTCGCTGATCTTGCCTTTCAGGCTCAAGCCGTAATTCAAGGCTTGGCGGTTCTGTTCCTGCAAACGGAAGCCATTCAACGGCACCGTGAAGTTATAGCCGTCTTGCGTATAGTAATTGGTAAAACGGCCGTTGTTGTTGGTGCTATTGCTAAACAGGGTTTGCCCGGTGGCAGAGCTTTTGGACAGGGCCAGCGGATCGTTGTTGTATCTATTGCGTTCTTCGTAGGCAATAGTAAATCGAGCCTGCAAGTCATCCGTCAGGTCGTAAGAGGTTTTCAGTTTAAACAAATCGGTTTCGGCCCGATCGATGCCCGAGTCGCCGAAAATAAAATTCCGGCCGCCGGTCGGGCTCGGAATCAGTTGTGCCCCGGTGACCGGGATGGCCGTGGCGCCGGCGGCCAGATTGCTCGGTAAACCGCGCGAGGCGGCTGATGTGCCGATCGGATCCATCGGTTGGCCTTGGTTTTCCATGTGGTTGTATGAGAGGTACACCCGAAATTTATCGATACGGTCGCCGCCGGAAACGAAGGTACGAAACCCCTGCAATACCTGATCGCGGCCGCCGCGGTGCATGTCCTGAAAGATGCCGGTGGCGCTCATTTCCGCTTCGAATTTATCCGGCATGCGGGTGTTGAAATTGACCACGCCGCCGAAAGAGTGGCCGTCGTACTGGCTGGAAAATGGCCCGAACAGTACGTCGACCGATTCGATTTCGTTCGGCGCAACCATCGACCAACGCGGTGCGGCGGTGTGGCCGGCGTTAACCATGTTGTAAATCGGCATGCCGTCCGCGAATACCATGGTATGGGCAGACTGGGTGATATTCGAACCGCGCATCGCGATCGGTGCGTTCGCATCGCCCGGGTAGCGGCGACGGACGTTGACGCCGGGAAGGTAGCGCAACGCGTCCTCGATGGTAACTTCGTTGACTTTGGTTTCGATATCCGCCCGGTTTACCGTCAAACTTGGCGTGGCTTTAGCGGTGTTGGGAAACTTGGGTTTGCCGGTTTCGGAATCGACGACCACTTCGCTCAACGTTTGCGCCGAATCCTGGGCTTTGTCTTTAGCGGGCGCGGTAGTAGCGCGCGGGTCTGCTTTAACGCTCGGTCCGACGACGGAAGCGATGGTAAACGCCAATACGGTTTTGGCGAGTTGCTCTGGAATTTTCATGGGTATGCGAGCCTTGATTGCTGAATAAAATCGGGAAAGTACCCACTAGCGGCGGGTAGCATTGGCGATATCGCCGGAAGTTGCCGTTGCGCGGCAGCGGAGAAACTGGTGCAAACGCACTGAAAGCCGGGAAGGCTGAAAGCGGGGGATGGAGCAGGGGCCCATGCCGTCGATGGCTGGGGCGCGAGCAGTATGGCGGACGAGGTTGTCGATACGGTAATGAAAGGCAATCGCGGCGGCGAGGTGCGACCGACGCCGTTACTGGTCATGCTCAAACCCGGTGAGTGGTTAATCTCAGGAAATAGCCGTCTGAAGCGGCAAGCAACCGCGGCTGGCGGCGCCGATTCGATTTGGGGCGGGAAGTATCCGGCGTCGGCAGGGGCCGTTTGCCTGAACCGCGCTTGAACCCGCTCCACGGCTTCGGTCTGCATCCGCTTGGAAACGGCGAGCAGCGCGTCCGGAATATTCGCCTTTACCGCACCGATTGCAGGGGGTTGCGCCAGCGTCATCGAAAAAAAACAGCCGACCGCCAATATCACGCCTTTGGTGAAGACGATCCCGGCGCCGTGCAATAGCAAGGTTGCCGATACGAAACCGCACACGTACGAAATCAAACCGGCGGAAGCTGAAATCTCCTGGCCGTGGGCAAAGCCGTGGCAAAAACCGAACAATGCAACGATCGCCAAGTTGGTATTGGTGCTGAAGCGCAGGTTGCGCACGATCAATACGCCGAATACGGCGCATGACAGCAGCACAATCGTTTCGATCTGCGGCAGGTAGCAGCCGAGCGCTCCGGCCAGACCGCCCAGGCTCATGACGCCGACGAACGTGGCCGGCAGCATCCAAATCGCATGCCCGCGTAATTGGGCGGCCCAGATGCCAACCGCCAACATCGTGATCAAATGATCGTTACCGGCAAACGGATGGGCGAAACCGCTGCTCAAACCGCTGCGTTCGACATTCGCCAACAAAAACCAGCCAGCCACCGCGATCAGCGCGACCAGCACCCATAGCCGGCGGCTATCGGCTGCTGGAATCACCGGGCTTGAGGAATGGAAGGTATGGCGCATCGTTGAGTTTATGAAGTTTGAGATTAACTTCACATTCTAAACAGCCGTTTAGGGATGGCGCAAGTTGCATAAGCCAACAAAACCATTCCCGCGGGCTAAGAGTCCGTCCCATTTGGGACCACGGGGAAAGACGCTGCTGTTGAACGAAACGATCGCTCCGGCAGGCATTACCGGAGCGATAGGGCACCAAGCGAATCTGCATCGCAGCGGCGTTATGTCAAGGATGGTAGGAGCAGGCCATGCCCGCGATCAAGCTCTTAACGACATTGAGGGCGGCTGGCTGAAGAAATACTGGCCGGGCTTTGCGGTTTTGTATTGGTCGCCGCCCTATGGAGCCGTTACAATCCGCGCCGCTGGTTTACATGACTATTAACGGAGGGTGTATGTACAAAACGATTTCCGGCGGCCGGCTGCTGGCCGCCGCTTTGATTTTGGTTGCCAATGGCGTTGCCGCCGAAACCGTGCCGGCGGCGAAACCGGAGCACGGCGAATATCGGGATTGGCGGCTGTTGGGCGTGTCGCTGCGCCACGAAAAGAACAGCATGCGGGCGATCGTCGGCAACGATGTTGCCATCAATGCCGCGCGGGCCGGCAAGACCAAGCCCTGGCCTGACGGCAGCATCATCGCCAAGATCAAATGGGCCGAGCGCAAGCATCCGAATTGGGAACACGCCTCGGTGCCCGGCGAATTTACCGCCGCCGAAGCGATGGTCAAAGACAGCAAGAAATACGCTGAGACCGGCGGTTGGGGTTTCGGTATCTGGGAAGGCAAGACTTTAAAAATGTACGACAAGGAGCAATCAGCCCCTTGCTTCGCCTGCCACGCGCCGATGAAGGACGCCGACTACGTCTATACCCTGCCGAATCTGCAATAACAACGGATGGAAAGAGGGCGGTCAAACGCCCTCGTTGCCCAAGCCCATCAAAGCCGCCACATGCGCGGCGACGCTGTTTGCCAGGGCCCGCAAATTGTAGCCGCCCTCCAGCACCGAAATCAGACGCCCCTGGCAATACTCCTCGGCGATCGCTCGCAATTGTTCGGTCAGCCAATGGTAGTCTGCTTCCGTCAAGCGCAACGAGGCGAGCGGGTCGTCTTTGTGCGCGTCGAATCCGGCCGAAACCAAAACCAACTGCGGTGCAAATTTGCGCAGGGCGGGGAATACCGTATCGCGATATTTGGCCCGAATCACCTCGCCGTCGCTGCCGGTCGCCAACGCCAGATTGAGGATATTGCCGGCACCGTGTTCCGAAGGATGGCCGCTGCCGGGGTAATGCGGCCATTGGTGGCTGGATATGTAGAGCACTTGCGGCTGGTCGTAAAACGCGGCCTGGGTGCCGTTGCCGTGGTGCACGTCGAAATCGACGATCGCGATCCGCTCCAGGCCGTAACTCTTGCGGGCATACTCGGCGGCTATCGCCACGTTGTTGAACAGACAAAAACCCATCGGGTAGTCGGGCATGGCATGGTGTCCGGGTGGACGCACCGCGCAGAAGGCATTGTCGGCTGCGCCGCCGCAGACTTTATCCACTGCATCGCATACCGCCGCGACGGCCAGTAGCGCCGCCTGGCGCGAACCCGGCGAAACCACTGTGTCGGCATCCAGGTTGGTCAGGTCGTGTTCCGGTATCTCGGCCAGCAGTTTGGCGATCATGGCCCGACCGTGAACCAACCCGATTTTGTCTTCAATGTCGTCCGGCAATGCCGCTTGTACATGCGTCAGTGCGGCGAACTTCGGTGCCGCGAGCGCTTCGGCGATGACTCGCAACCGCTCGGGGCATTCCGGATGGGCCAGCCCGGTATCGTGGGCCAGAAAATCCGGATGGCTGTAATACAGTGTGCGCATAAACATACTCCCGCGAAACGTGCTTCAAGGTATTCGGTTCCGGTTTGGGTTCGCCTGGCTGCAGTTTATCTTAAAGTCGCACGAAAACTCTATGGATATTAATTGTTTACAATGTTCGAGCCGGCCGGCGCCGCGATTGGCGCGGAATCGGCCCGGCCGTGGCTGAGGAATTCGGTTTATCGTTGCCATCAACTCGCCTGAGTCCGATAATTCGGCTTAAAATACAACAAAATGTTTAACATCAATATCTTGTAAAACATTCTTGAAGTGAATTACGGGATAAACTTAATGCTGGCTAAAGTGCTTTGTTACGAGTTTCCCGTGAAACTTAAAGCCATCAAAAGCGTTCCGAAATCAACCGCGCACGTTACGGATGGGGGCTGGTGCAACCGCGGCGGCCGGCGAATGCCGATAAGGGTTTCACTGGCTTGCTTCGGCATTGACCGGCAGTTCAATGCGCAAGGTGGTGCCTTCGCCGACTCGGCTGCGCGCGCTGATTTCGCCGCTGTGTTTTTTGACGATGCCGTAGGAAATTGTCAAGCCCAGCCCGGTCCCTTTACCGACCGGTTTAGTGGTGTAAAAGGCATCGAAAATCCGGTTCAGTTGCTCGTCGGCAATCCCGCAGCCGGTGTCGGAAATTTCTAGCCAGACCCGGCCTTCGCCGCTGCCGGTGGCAATGGTGATGACGCCCCGCTTGTCAATGGCGTATGCGGCGTTGACCAGCAAGTTGACGAAGACCTGATTCAGTTGGCCAGCCAAGCAATTGACCAAAGGCAGCTCGCCATAGTGTTTGACGATGTCCGCTTTGTATTTGAGTTCGTTGTAAACAATGTTCAACGCGCTATCCAGGTTGGCGTTGAGATCGGCCCACTGCCAGGCGTCGCCGTCGTGTTGCGGATGGGAAAAGTCCTTCAAGTCCTGAACGATTTTGGCAACCCGGTTAATACCGTCCAGCGAATCGTTGAGCAAATCCGGCGCGTCGTCTCGCAAGTAGTCGAAGTCGATCCGGCGTTTGACCGAGTCGATTTCGGCACGCAGGACCGGGTCGGCCAGCGCTGCCTCGGCCTGTTCGTAAGTCTCGGCCAGAGCTAATAAGTCTTCGGTATATCCCTTCAGAGTATTTAGATTGGATTTGACGAATCCGATCGGATTGTTGATTTCGTGGGCAACGCCCGCAGCCAATTGACCGATTGAAGACATTTTCTCCGATTGCAGCAACTGCGCCTGCATGTCCTGCAACTTGTGGTTGGTCGCGTCGAGCCGTTGGTTCTGCATCACGATAAATTGCATGACGTCTTGGGTTTGCTTCACCAATTGCCATTGCCTGACCATAGCATGGACCACTTGGCGGACGACCAAGTCGCAAACCGGTTGCTGTAAAATCAGCAACTGATCGCTCTCGCCCAGCGTTTCGGCGATCTGTGGCCAGTCAAGTCCCGGATCGGCATTGCAAAGCACCGCGTTCAAACCGGAATCCAATTCCCACAGGTGTTTTATCAAGGCCACGCCGCTGGCTTGCGGCAAAGGATGCAGCACAAAAACCAAATTAAACGGGGCGTTTGCGGCTAAGCCGTCGGCAATCGCCTGAGCCGCATGCGCTGCATTGCCGGACCAATGTACGGCGTAGCTCGGTTTTCCGGAAATTTGGCTGCTATCGGCCACTGCCGCCCGATTGAACAACCGGTTGAGGCGGGTTGCCAATTCCGGATCGCTGCCGACAACCAAAATCGCCGGCCTGTCGCTGTCGATCACCAGAATTTTCGATAAGTTCTCGTCGTCGCTCATCTCGCCGCCTTTGTATACTCCAGCCAGTTACCATGTTGCACTGATTATAGTAAAAAGCCGGCCGCGGCCAGTTGCCGGTGCCGTTCGGGACAGATGAGTCTAGTCACCTACCACGGTATCCACCAATAAAATTCGCTCATTGTCCAGGCGTAGCGCCAGGGTCTTGCATAGCAGGCTGGTTTCGAAATCGCGATAGCGTTCGGAGGTGACGATGCGGTTGCGATCGCCGCAGTTTTCCAGCGCCAGCAACTGAAAGAAGTACGGCCGCCAGGACCAGTTGAAGCCGATCTTGCGCGGATCGGTAAACCATTGGTTTTCGCTGAAATTGAAATCCGGCGAAATCTGGTCGCCCTGATTGTTGCAGAGGTAAAACCGGATCACGCCGCTTTGGCTGAAATTCCAGCTGACCAGTTCGTTCAGGTTGAAATCGTCCTGTAGTGCTTGGGCCAAGCGGTAAATCAAAGCCTTGATGGCGTTGATCGCGTTGATTTCTTTTTGTACCCGCGGCAGCGTGTTTTTGACGAACTTGCTGCGTAGCGAGGCCGCGTGCTGTTCGAAACTGTTGATGGGCAGGAAATCGGCTTCGGCTTTGGCGAACAAAAAGCCCTGCATGAATTGGGCGCCGCAGTTCAAGCCGAATAAAAATTCCTCGTCGCTTTCCACGCCTTCGCAGACGATGCGGGCGCCGGTGCGCTGGCCCAGGCGCGACATCAGATGCACGATGTCGGTAGCGATGCTGCTGCCGCGGGCGGCACGCTTGAACAAACGCATATCGATTTTGATGATGTCGGGCTGGATTGCGATCACCCGTTCCAGTTGCGAGGAACCGGCGCCGAAGTCGCCGATCGCCACCCGCAGGCCGTGTTTGCGGTAACGCTGCACGATCTGTTTCAATTTGTGCGGATCGACGTGAGCATCGGAGATTTCGACCACGATGCGCTGGCGGTCGATATTCAACTCTTCCAGCATGCGCAGGGTCGGCAAGGCATTGAGTTGGCGCAGATTCTCGATCCAGGCCGCCGAAATGTTCAGCGCCAGATAGGTTTGGCTATCGGCTTGCTGCGAGAATTTTTCCAGGGCTTGCCAGCGTACCTGTCGATCCAGTTCGGTACGCTGTTTGATGTCCACATCGGCGGAGGAGAACAGGGCGCCGGCAGAAACCACATTGCCCTTGGCATCGTATTGGCGGGCCAAGGCTTCGTAACCGACGATTTTGCTGCTGGCTATCGCAATGATGGGCTGAAAATAGGGAAATAGCGTTGATTTTTCTGGCATGGTCCTTGTGCGCGTCGAGTTAACCGGGCTGAGGCAAAAACTCCTTCAATTCGGCGACGCAGGAACCGCAGCCGCTGCCCGCGCCGAGGCAGGCGCTGATATCCGCCACGCTTTGTAACTTATGGGTTTGCACCGCTTGTTGAATGGTTTTCTCGCCGACATTGAAACACGAACAGACGATTCGGCCAATATCGGCTTCGCCTTTCGGCGGCTGGCCGCTGAGCAAGGCCAAACGTTCGCTGCGACTCAATTCCGGTTTCGGGAACAAACTGCATAGCCAGCCCGGCTCCGGCAACTCGAAATCCGGTCCGACCAACAGACAGACTTGGAGTCGATTGTCGCTGACGTAGGCGCAACGGTAATAACCGGCCTGCAGATCGCTGTATTCCAGCCAGTCGCCCGCACCGGCCATGCCGTGCTCGGCAAACAATTCCCGGCTCCACTGGCGCCAGTCTTTACCGGCGCCGCTGCCGGCCAACTCGTAACGGAAAAACTGGTCGCCACGGATTTTGACTTGATATTCGCAATCCCCGATCGCCAACGGTTGCCGGGCCAGAATCGTCGCGTACCAAGTCGCCGGCCAGGCTGAGATCCTGACCGGAGTCTGCTTGCTTTCCGGCTGGCCGGAGTAGGGGTCCACCACCGGGTTGACCAAAGCCCCCATCCGGCCGTGGCTGCTCAGTTGCGCCGTCCAATGCATCGGGACGAACAAGCTGCCCTGGCGTTGGCCGGCGCCGATTTCGACCCGCGCCAGCATTTGCCCCCAACGGCTTTCGATGTGGGCCAGACTGCGGTGCTTCAGTTGTAAGCGCTCGGCGTCGACGGGATGTATTTCGACGAAGGGCTCCGGCCGATGCGCGTTCAATTTTGCGGCCAAGCCGGTGCGGGTCATGGTGTGCCATTGATCGCGCAAGCGGCCGGTGTTCAACGTGAACGGGTAGTCGGCGTCGACGCTATGGCGCGGCCCGTGCGGCGCGACCGGAATGAATCTGGCCTTGCGGTCGGCAGTATAAAAAAGCTTGTCATCGAACAGCTGCGGCCGGCCTTGCGGTCGGTCGCGGCTTACCGGCCACTGTACCGGTTGCAGAGCATCGAATTCGGTCTGATCGATCGCGGTAAACGCCGACAAATCGAAGTCGCGTAATTGATGTTCGGCGTCGTTCTCGAAGGCCGACAGCGCCGCATGTTCGCGAAAGATTTCGGCGCTGGATTGGTAAGCGAAGGCCTCGGCAAAGCCCATGCGTTGCGCCACCCGGCTAATGATCCACCAGTCGTGGCGGGCTTCGCCGGAAGCCGGGAACAACGGCCGTTGCCGCGAGATGCGCCGCTCCAGATTGGTCACGGTGCCGTCCTTTTCGCTCCAGCCGGTGGCCGGCAACAACACGTGTGCGAGTTGGGCGGTGTCGGTCTCGGCGATGCAATCCGATACCACGACGAACTCGCAGCCTTGCAGCGCTTGCTTCACCCGGTCCGCGTCCGGCATCGACACCACCGGATTGGTGGCCATGATCCAGACCGCCTTGACCCGGCCGGCGGCGACGGCCTCGAACATGTCCACGGCTTTCAGTCCGGCTTTGTTCGCCACGTGTTCGCTGTGCCAAAACCGGCCGACGCGGTCGACATGCACCGGATTGTCCAGGTCCATGTGCGCTGCCAGCATGTTGGCGAGACCGCCGACCTCGCGGCCGCCCATCGCATTGGGTTGGCCGGTGAACGAAAACGGCCCCATGCCGGGTTTGCCCAGCCGGCCGGTCGCCAGATGGCAGTTGATGATGGCGTTGCATTTGTCCGATCCGGAGCTGGATTGGTTGATGCCTTGCGAATACACCGTGACGCTGCGTTCGGTTGCTGCGAACCAAGCGAAAAATTGGGCGACATCGGCCGGATCCAGCTCGCAGCCGGCGGCGACCGCGGCCACCGAACCGGCGCCGGCCTCGGCTTGGCGTAGCGCCTCGGCGAAACCGTTGGTGAAATTGGCGACGTAGTCGTGGTCGATGCGGCCATCGCGCTGCAGGTGGCATAACAGGCCATTGAACAGTAGCGCGTCCATGCCCGGCTTCAACGGCAGATGCAGGTCGGCGATATCGCAACTGGCGGTGCGGCGCGGATCGACGACGACGACTTTTAACTGCGGATTGCTTTCCTTGGCTTTGCGGATGCGTTGAAACGCAATCGGGTGGCACCAGGCGGCGTTGGAACCGACCAGCACGATCAAATCGGCCAATTCCAGGTCGGCGTAACTGCAGGGCACGGTATCGGCGCCGAAGGCGCGTTTGTAGCCGACCACAGCCGACGACATGCACAAACGGGAATTGGTATCGATGTTGGCCGAGCCGATGAAACCTTTCATCAGCTTGTTGGCGACATAATAGTCTTCGGTCAGCAATTGGCCCGACACATAAAACGCGACGGCGTCCGGTCCGTGTTCGGCGATGATCTGCCGGAAGCGGCCGGCGACGTGGTCCAGCGCACTATCCCAATCGCAACGTTGGCCGTTGACGGCAGGGTAGAGCAAGCGGTTTTCCAGTGTGACGGTATCGCCCAGCGTGGCGCCCTTCGAACAGAGTTTGCCGAAGTTGGACGGATGTTCCGGATCGCCTTTGATGGTGACCCGATGCGCGGCGGGATCTTCGACCGTGGCTTCGATGCCGCAGCCGACGCCGCAATAGGGGCAGGTGGTTTTAACGGTTGCTGGAGTCATGGCTTAACTGTTAAGCGGCGGCGGCCAACGGCGTCTGGCCGAACATCAGGCGATCGCGGATCGCAGCAATCGGGGTTTTGTCCTTGACCAGGTTCAAATACCAGGCGCTGTCGCTGGTGTCGCCGTACAAGATCACGCCGATCACGATATCGCCGCGCAATACGATTTTTTTGTAGACGCCGAGGCCGTGGTCGATCAATTGCAGAATTTGGCAGTCGGGGTCGCCCTCGAAATCGCCGACCGAAAACAAGTCAATGCCGGTCACTTTTAGCATCGTCGCCGACGACAAGGTTTGATAAATGCTGCCGTCATGACCCGACAATTGGCGGGCGCAGACTTTGGCTTGTTCGTAAACCGGCGCCACCAGACCGAACAATTCGCCGCGGTGCTGGACGCATTCGCCGACCGAGAACACCCGCGGATCGCTGGTTTGCATCAGGTCGTCGACGATGACGCCGCGCTCGCATTGCAAGCCGATGCGCTCGGCCAAGGCGATGTTCGGTTTGATACCGGTCGACATCACCAGCAAATCGGCCGGCAGTATTTCGCCGTTACTGAGCTGCACCTGTTGAATATGGTCGTCGTCGCCGAGGATGCGATCGATGGTACAGCCCAAATGAAATTTTATGCCCTTGTCTGCTAATTGCTGTTGCAAAAAGCCGGCCGCCTGCCTATCCAGTTGTTTGTTCAATAAATGCCCGGCGCGGTTGATGACACTGACCTGCATACCGCGTTGCAACAGGCCGTTAGCCGCTTCCAGGCCCAGCAAGCCGCCACCGAGAATCACGGCGTGCGTCTTACTCGCCGCAGCGGCAATCATGCTCTGCACGTCGGCGATATCGCGAAAACCCAACACGCCGCGCAAGTCGCGGCCGGGAATATCCAGCATCAACGGCAGGGAACCGGTGGCCAGCAATAAATAATCGTATTCCGCTTCGGTGCCGTCCTGAGCCACAACCCGACGCCGGTGACGGTCGACGCCGACTACTGCTTTATCGGTACCGCAGTACAAGGTGATGTCGTGTTTGCGGTACCAGTCGAAATCGTGAATCATGATCTCGGCGATGCTTTTGGCGCCGAACAATACCGGAGTCAACATGATCCGGTTGTAATTGCCGTGCGGCTCGGCGCCGAACACGGTGATTTGATAGCGTTCGGGCGCCAACTGCAGCAATTCGTCGACGGTACGCATCCCCGCCATGCCATTGCCGATGACTACCAGTTTCAGTTTCATGACTATATCTAACAACTGTGGAATCGATGCCGGCCGGGCATTTGCCGCCCGGCCGGCGGGGACTTAGAAGCTGACGTTGGCTTGCAGCCAGATTCTTTGGGTGTCGGTATATGCAGTGTTCTCGGTATTGAAGTTGGCGTACTTGGCTAACAAGGAGTAGTGCTTGCCGAATTTCTTCAAGATCGAGAAATCCCATTCGCTACCGTACTCGATGCCGCCGGTATCGTCGTAGAAGTCGTGGTACACCCCGGTGACGATCAGGCTGTCGTTCATCATTTTGTACGTGGCGGTGGCGAACACGTCGCGAATACCGGCGGCGGGCGTGGTCAGGAACAAATCCGCCCAACCCTGGAAGGCGTGGTTGGTACCCAACGGGGTCTGGAATGATTTGTAGGTGGTGCCGTTGGTGGTAACGCGGTTGCCGGTGTAGCCGTAACCGTTGAGCTGCTCGATGGCGCCTTGCAGACTCAGGTTGAAGGCGCTGACACCGCCCATGAAATTGAAGCGGTCGGCTTGGTAGTCGTTGGGGTTGTCGCCGTAGTCGAGCTGGTTGCTCCATTCGGCGGTATACAGAAAATTCACCCGATCGAAAAACTGCGGCGACTTACCGTCAAAACGCAGGCCGTAGGTTTGCGACGATTTGTGATAGTTCTCGCGTTGCCGATAGTCCAGCCAGTAGCCGTAACCGATCAGATTGCCCCAGTCGTTGACCTTGTAGTTCAGATTCAGGATCGGGGCGTTGATGGTTTCGGTTTCGCCGAAGATGTTTTGAATGTGGTCGAGATAGCCGGCGTTGACGGTCAGGCCGAAAATGGTCTGATTGTTGTGTGTCAGCAGTATCGAGTCGTAAGTCATCTCCATTTGCCGCCAACCAACGTTACCGATGAAGCGGTCGTCGTCTAACTTGATCCGTTGCCGGCCGACTTTGATCAAGGTGTCGGGGATGCCTTTGTAACTGAGCCAGAATTGATTCAATTCGCTGCGGTCGGGGTCGGCTATCAGCGAATAGTCGCGGTGGCGGTTAGTGGTGGTACCGCCTTGGTCATAGTCTTCCTGCAAGGCATAGTTACCTTCATATTCGGCATAGGCCTGGAAGTCGTAGAACGTCGGCGACAGCAAACCCAGCCGCAGGCGGGCGGTGTTGGCGTTACCGGTTTCGACCCGGCGCGGTGCCTTGCCCGGAATGACCGGACCTTGGTCCTGGTCGAGGTTTTCCCAGCGATAGTTCAAATCCATTTTTACCGCGCCGTTGCTGCCGTAATGGTAAAAATTCAGCGCATCTTCCACTTCCTTGGTCAGGTCAGCGGATGCGGTGGTACTGGCGATTGCCATCGACAGTAGCGTGGCGGTAGGTAGTTGATGTTTCGGTAATGGCATATAGATCCCCTAAGCAAATGAAATACAGAGAAGCGAAATCAGTGGGTATGGTCGCATTCGGACAAGAAGGTCAGCAGGCTCTCCCGGTATTTGTAATAGTCGGGGTGTTCGAGCAAGGCCTTGCGGCTGCGCGGGCGGGGCAGGTCGATCTCCTGGATTTTGCCGATTTTGGCGTGGGGGCCGTTGGTCATCATCACCACCCGGTCGGCCAATAAAATGGCTTCGTCGACGTCGTGGGTGACGACGATGGCGGTGACGTGTGTGCGTTCCCAGACTTCCATCAGAACTTCCTGCAATTCCCAGCGGGTCAACGAATCGAGCATACCGAACGGCTCGTCGAGCAATAACAGTTTAGGCGACAAGGCAAAAGCGCGGGCGATACCCACCCGTTGGCGCATGCCGTTGGACATGTCGGCCGCTTTTTTGAACATGCTGTCGGCCAAGCCGACCCGGGTCAGGTAATACTCGACGATGTCCTCGCGCTCGTCCTGGCTGGCATGGGGATAAACTTTATCGACACCGAGCATGACATTGTCGAATGCCGTCAACCACGGAAACAGACTCGGCGCCTGGAACACCACGCCGCGGTCCGGGCCGGCGCCGTCGATTTCGCGGTTGTCGAGCACGATACCGCCTTCGGAGATCTCGTTCAGACCGGCGGTCATCGATAACACCGTCGATTTGCCGCAGCCGGAGTGGCCGATAATCGAGATGAACTCGCCCTTCTTCATTTTCAGATCAAAACCGTCGACTACTTTTACGGTGCCGTTGCCGTCGGGGGTCGGGTAGATTTTCGACAGGTTGGCAAACTCCAGATAGCGGGCCTTGCCCAGGTCGCGTTGGTCCGGCTTCAGGGCCGAGGTATCCAGTTTCCAGTCGTTGCTGGTGTTGGGACGCACATCCGGCAATTTCAGCTTGTCACCGATTTCAGCCTGGGCTTTTTGCATGCCGATGTCCATCAGGTAGCGGGTGATGTCGGCGCGCAGGCGTTTGAACTCCGGGTCGTGGTTCAAGGCGGTACGGTTGCGCGGGCGTTCCAGGTCGATGACGAAATCCGGGCCGAAAGTGGCGTCCGGACCGGGGTTTAACGGAATCACCCTGTCGGCCATGTAGATGGCTTCGTCGACATCGTTGGTGATCAGAATCACCGTTTTCCGGTCCTGCTCCCAGATTTGCAGGATTTCGTCCTGCAGATTGCCGCGGGTCAACGCATCCAGCGCGCTGAGCGGTTCGTCCAGCAGCAGGATGTCCGGGTTGGCCGCCAAAGCGCGCGCGACGTTGACCCGCTGCCGCATACCGCCGGACAATTCCGACGGTTTTTTATCCATCGCCCGGCCCAGATTGACCATGTTGACGTATTTCTCGGTGTGGGCCCGACGTTGCTCTGGGGTCCAGTCCTTGAAGATCGCATCCACCGCCAGCGCCACGTTTTCGTAAACGGTCAACCAAGGCATCAACGAATAGTTTTGAAACACCACGCCGCGATCCGGCCCTGGTTCGCCGATGGTCTGGCCGTTTTTTAACAGTTCGCCGCTATCGGGATAGATCAAGCCGGCGATCAGCGACACCAAGGTGGTTTTGCCGCTGCCGGAAAAGCCGACTATGGCAATGAATTCGCCTTCCTTAATATCCAGATTGATGTCTTTCAATATCGAAGTCCGGCTTTTGCCCTCGCCGTAGGATTTGCAGACGTTTTTTAGTTCCACCAACGGTTTGCTGGAGTCGTTGGCCGGGGAGGCGCTCGTATGTTTATGCATGGATAGGTCGATGATTTTGGCGGCAGCGGTCATGGCGGCACCTTAAATTTTTTGGAACGAGAACAGGTTTTGCAGCGAATGCATGATGCGATCCAGCACGAAGCCGATGATGCCGATCGTGAACACTGCCACCATGATCCGGCTCAGCGAGTTGGAACTGCCGTTTTGGAACTCGTCCCAGACGAATTTGCCCAGACCGGGGTTTTGCGCCAGCATCTCCGCAGCGATCAATACCATCCAGCCCACGCCCAGCGACAAGCGCATGCCGGTAAAGATGAAGGGCAGGGCAGACGGCAGGATGATGCGTTTGATCTGGGTTGGCCAATCCAGTCGTAATACCTTGCCGACGTTGACCAGATCGCGATCGATCGACGACACGCCTACCGCGGTGTTGATCAGCGTTGGCCACAGCGAGCATAGCGTTACGGTGATGGCCGAGGTGATGAAAGACTTTTCGAACCAAGAGTCTTCGCTGGTGACGTAGAGCGCACTGACCACCAGCGTCACGATCGGCAGCCAAGCCAGCGGCGACACCGGTTTGAAGATTTGGATCAGGGGGTTGAACGCGGTATTGAGCACCGGGCTCATGCCGCACAGGATACCGAGCGGCACCGCCACCAAGGTCGCAATCACAAAGCCGGCGAACACGGTGCGCAGGCTGGTCAGAATTTTATCGAGGTAAGTCGGTTTGCCGGTGTAGGGGCGAATCTTGATTTCCGCGTTTGGATCTTCGGCCAGTTTTTCCTTGTTGCGTTGTTCCTGACGTTGGTAAAACTCGGCTTTTTTGGTGCGTTCGGAAATGTGCTCGTCGATCAAGCCACCGACCTCGTCCCAAACCGCAACCGGTCCCGGAATCGCACCCAAACTGGTTTTTACGCCGGATGCAGAGACGCTCCACATGCCCAGGAAAATAGCGAAGGCGATGATGGGCACGCCCATGATCAGAAACAATTGGCGCATTTGTTGGGCCGGGTTCTCGCCGGCCGCCATTTTCACCAAAGGTACGAACCAGGTCAGGCCCGTAATATTGAAGAATTTGATCAATTTGTTACTCATAAAATGTTCCTCTTCAGGAAATCAAGGTACGCGACGAGTACCCCATGTTGCTTGTTCAGGCTGCTCGAATACGCCTGAAGATCCAGTCCGTTAATTCTTTAAAAAAGATGTGCTTCCCTGCACCAAACAACGTCCCTGTTAGAGCACCCACCAGAGTTTGTTACTCGACAATCTTGCCGCCGGAGACGGTTTGTTTGCCTTTCAAGCCAATCGGGAATTTGGCCAGATAATCGTTAGGTTTGTTGGCATCGAACGGAATTTTGTCGATGAAGAAGTTTTGCGACGGCTTGATGCTGGTATCTGCCGGGAAATCTTCGGCTTTGGCTTTGCCTTCGGCGATCAATTCTTTCGCTGCAGCCAGATAAATGTCAGGGCGATAGACTTTTTTCGCGGTTTCCATGTACCAGTTGTCAGGTTTGTACTCGTTGATCATGCCCCAGCGCCGTAATTGGGTTAAATACCAGATCGCGCTGCTGTAAGACGGATAGCTGGCGCCGTGACGGAAGAAGGTGTTGAAGTCGGGCAGCGAACGCTTGTCGCCTTTTTCGTATTCAAAGGTGCCGTTCATACTGGCCGCCAATACCTCGACGTCTGCACCCACGTATTGTTTTTGCGAGAGCATTTCGATGGCTTCCTTGCGGTTTTTGTTGTTTTCCGCATCCAGCCACATCGAGGCGCGAATCAGCGCTTTGGTGACGGCTAAATAAGTGTTGGGATATTTTTCGGCCCAGGCTTGGGTCACGCCGAACACTTTTTCCGGGGTGTCCTTCCAGAGTTCTTCGTCGGTGATGACTGGCACGCCGATGCCTTTAAATACGGCTTGCTGGTTCCAGGGTTCGCCGACGCAATAGCCGAAGATGGTGCCGGATTCCAGGGTAGCCGGCATTTGCGGCGGCGGTGTCACCGCCAATAAGGCGTCTGCACTGATTTGGCCGGACGTGTCTTGCGGCGGCGCGTAAAAACCGGGGTTGATGCCGCCGGCGGCCAGCCAGTAGCGCAGTTTGATGTTATGGCTACCCGGCGGGAAGGTCATCGCCATATTGAAGGGTTTGCCTTCGGCTTTGAATTTGTCCACCACTGGCTTCAAAGCGTCGGCTTTAATCGGATGCACGGGTTTGCCGCCTTCCATTGGCACATTCGGTTTCATCTGTTTCCAGATGTCGTTGGACACCGTAATCGCGTTACCGTTGAAACCCATGCTAAAGGGCACGACTATATCGGCTTTGGTACCGTAGCCGGCGCTGTAGCCCAACGGTGCGGCTGCCAGCATGTGCGAGCCGTCTAACTCGCCGTTCACAACCCGGTCCATCACCACTTTCCAGTTGGCTTGGGCTTCCAATTGCACGAACAGGCCTTCGTCCTCGAAAAAGCCTTTCTCTGCGGCAACGGCCAGCGGGGCCATGTCGGTCAGTTTAATAAAGCCGAATTTCAAATCTTCTTTCTCGGGTTTGGCGCCGGCCTGCACGGCTGTCGAAAAACTCAATCCGGCAACCGCTATGGCGGCAGCGACGGCGACAAACAGTTTTTTGGGGGCGGGTTTCTTGGCTGGTTTCATGTCGTTTCCTGTTAGCGATAAAAGTCTGGGCCAAAAAAAAAGCGCCTGCAGCCCGATTCCTAATCGAATCGGGTGCAGGACGCCTTTGTCCGGTTTGCTCAACATTGAGCGGTTAAAACAGTAACCCTGCTTTGGGTGTTATTAAGACTTAAGCAAACGAGGTGCCACTTTTGATTTTTATGGGGAAAATATAAAATAGTTTTGTTAAAACAAAGTGTTGAAAATTTATTATCCGGTTTTGGCCGGAAAACCCGAATTGTGTCGAAGGTGAAAGGCGGGTGGGATTGATAACAGTTTGGGCGAATCGCACATCTATGGTGCGAACAAATATGGTCAAACTGGTGCAAATCAGACTTGCTTGCCGACCATGCTGGGGCATGGTTTAACGAAACGGAGACTGCTTGAACATGGCCTGCCAAGAACGCGCGGCGTGCGGGCCTGCCGTGGAATCGGGTAATTCGGCTCGGGCCTGGATTATATTGGGGCTGTATTGTGCGTGCTGGAGCCAACCAACGGCAGTTTGATGTCAGTCGCTGATAACGGCGGCGAATAAAAATAACCCTGGCCGAGTTGGCAACCCAATTGCGTCAGTAATTGGGCTTGATCGGCATTCTCAATGCCTTCCGCCAGGATCAGCAGGTCCATGTTCTTGCCAATATCAATGATCGACTTGATCAGCGCATTATCTTGCTCTGCACCCAATTCATGCACAAAGGACTGATCGATTTTTAGGATATTGAGCGGGAATTTCTTCAGGTACGCCAGTGAAGAATAACCGGTGCCAAAATCGTCCAGGCTCAACAAAATGCCGAGTTCGCGCAATTCGTGCATCACCCGAATGCTCTCGCCGATGTTTTGCATGGCGGTGGATTCGGTGATTTCCAGGATCAGTTGGGCGCCAGCCAAGTGGCAGTTGGTCAACAATGTTTGAATGTCCCGGCACAAACCGGGCTGCAGAAATTGGCGAGGAGACAGATTGATACTAATTTTGAGCGGTATATCGGGCCATTGCCCGCGCCAAACCGATGCTTGCTGACAGGCATTCCTGATTACCCAGTCGCCGATCGAGTTGATCATGCCATTGTCTTCGGCGATAGCCAGAAAGCTGTCGGGTTTCAACTCGCCCCGTTGCGGATGCTGCCAACGCAGCAACGCTTCATAGCCATAGACCCGGTGATCGGCCAAATTGACCAGTGGCTGGTAAACCAAATGGAATTGATGTTCCCAATCGGCCATCTGCAATTCAAACTCCATACTGCTGCGGGCTATGGCTTGCTGACGCATCTGATCGTTGTAGAAACGGTAGCTGTTACGCCCCGCGGCCTTGGCGGCATACATCGCGGTATCGGCATTTTTGATCAGCTCCGGCGCCGTGGTGCCGTGTGCAGGGAACAGAGCAACACCAATACTGACGGAAGCGATAAATTGGACGCTGCCGATTTCGTGGGGGAGGGACAATTCGTGGAGCAGCTTTTGCAGGATATGTTCGGTGGTGGAGTGGCAATGCTCGAGATCTTTGAAGTGGGTCAACAACACCACGAATTCGTCTCCGGCAAACCGCGATACGCTATCGGTTTCTCTGATACAGGCAAGCAGACGACTGGCGACGTTTTGTAGCAGCACGTCGCCTGCCAGATGGCCGCAGGTGTCGTTCAACAGTTTGAATCGGTCCAGGTCGAGAAACAGAACACTCAGCGACTCGCGCGAGCGGCTGGCGTGCAAGATGGCATTGTTCAGCAGTTCGTTGAAGTAACTGCGATTGGGTAATTTGGTCAGAATGTCGTAATGCGCCAAAAATTCGATCTTGCTGTCGTTCAATTTTTTTTGCGTGACATCGGAAAACATCACAATGCAGTTTTTGATTTTTCTGAATGCATCGTGGCTGCAACTGACGGTCAACGAGGCCGTGAAAGCAGTGCCGTTGCGGCGATAAAGCTCCACTTCTCCCTTCCATCGGTCGTGGCTGATCAATTTTGACCAGATCACCTCGAATAGTTTGAGGTGATGACCTGCAAACAGCACGGAAACCACCGACTTGCCGATCACTTCGGAACGCTGATAGTCGGTAATATCGATGAACGATTGGTTGACGCTGAGAATCTGTTTGTGGTCGTTGGTGATCAGGATCGCCTCTTCGCTGGTTTCAAATACCTTGGCGGCCAGTGCTTTCTCCTCTGCCAGACGATGCCGGTCAGTGACATCCACCGCGATCACCAACAACGATTGCCGCCCTTGGCCGCTCTCGTCGAGTTCGCTTATCTGGCGCGCATTGAACTGAACCTGCACGGGTATGCTTTGCCGCGGGTTTTTCAGTAGCCGCAATTCGATGGTTTTATGCTCGGGCTTACTGAAAAACGCCGGGTAGCGCGCACTGAAGATGATGGCGTCATCCGGGTGAATGAAGCGGCTGAGGTGATGGCCTTCAACATCCTGCTGTCTGACCTCCAACATGTCGAGTAGTGTCTGATTGGCCTTGAGAATGCGCCCCTGCTGGTCCATCTTCAAATACCCTGCAGGAGCTTGATCAAACAACAGACTGAAATTATTTTTGGCTTGGAGTAACGCCTGATAAGTTTCCCGCAACGTCTGGTTTTGCATCTCCAACTGCATTTGATGCACGTTCAATTCGTGGATCAAAGCTTTGACGTCATCCAACTGACCAGCGTACAGGCCTTTGGGTAAGTCGTTCAGAAGCGCTTCTGCTCGGCGACGTAAGGTTTCGGGATCCAGTTGCGGCATTCCGGTCTCCGGCTGTTAAACCGGTTTTTCCGTGGTGACCACCAGCATGGTATCGCCGTTTTGGTAGCCGAGAACCGACGCGATCATGGTGATGTCGAGCACTTGTTTGTTTTTGGTCAGGCGTTGGATCTGGGTAACCTGATAGCTCGATTTTCCGGAAATGATGCTTTGAAACATGTTACGTGCTTCGTCGCGCAGATTGGTCGGAATCAAGCTCTCGAACTTCATGCCCATCGCTTCCGATTGGGACCATCCGTAAAGGGATTCCGCTCCCTTGTTCCAGGCGACGATACGCCCCTCGAAATCGATGATAATGATGGCTTCACTGACATCCATCAACATGGACGCCAGCTTTTGAATGCAACTGATGCAATGACGTTTGTCGATCAACAAGTGGCTTCTCAGATCCCGCTCGGTCAACGCAAAGATTTGTCCGCTATCGTTTTGAGAAGAGAGCAAGGTGGCAGATACTGAAACATCAATGACTTCTCCTCTCCGATTTAAACGCTTGCTGTCGAATTGCGCAACTTGTTCGCCCTGTTTGAGTTTTTCAAATACCCGACGCATCCTTGGTCGTTCGTCCAGGGTTACCAGGTTTTCAAAGTGCATTTGTAGCGCCTCTTGCTCGCTCCAACCGTACAGTATTTCCGCGCCACGATTCCAGGTGATAAATTTGCCGGATTCGTCCATAAGGGTAATCGCATCCTGCGAATAATTGACAAAGCTAGCCAGACGCTGGGTTTCCAATTCGGCCCGTTGTTGCAGACTTTGCTGGGTTTGTTTCAGCAGATCGATATTGACGAACGTCAGGATCACCCCGGAATAGATCCGGTCCGAAACGGCGTAGGGAATGATCCGCATAAAGAACCAATTGCCAGACTGGTTTTGCACTTCCGATTCCAAAATGACCTTTTTTGCCACCACTTGGCTGATCAGATTCTCAAGGTCGATGTCGCGAATCGAATGAGTCAAATGAAAGAATGGTCGGCCTATATCGTTTTCAACGATATGAAACAAACTCTGCAATTTATGAGTGAAGCGGCGGATATCCAGATTCTCGTCCAGGAACAAGATACCGATATTGGTGCTATTGAACAGGTTGTCGAGGTCGTTGTTGAGAATCGTCAACTCGGTTATTTTGCTCTGGTGTTCGGCGTTGACGGTATACAACTCTTCGTTTACCGATTGCAATTCCTCGTTGGTGCTCTGCAATTCTTCGTTACTGGCTAATAATTCTTCGTTGGTGGCTTGCAATTCCTCGTTGGAGGTTTCCAGTTCTTCCACCGTGGCTTGCAGGTTTTCCCGGGTGAGTTGCAGTTCCTGTTCCAGATCGTTGATGCGTTGCGCGGCGTCCTGATTGATATCGAAATTATCGGCGACGAAGCCGATGTCCTGGGTGGCGTGATGATCGGCCTCGAAAATCAGAATCGCAATCAGGGTTTCTTGGCTCTTGCGACCGGGCAACAACCTGATGTGAATGTTCAGGGTCCGCGCCTTGTCCTTTTCGCGCAGTTTAATGTTGGACATACTGATGTTTTCCCCGCTTTTCAGGGCTTTTCGCACGCCGGTAGCGATCGGAATGGCCAAGTCCTTGCTTACCAGTTTGGTAATGTCGGTTACCAATTTTCCGCTGGGATAGGTCAGGTAACGCTGCGCATCGCCGAAGATATGCGATATCTCCAAGTTCTCATTCACGATCATGGTGAACGGCAGCAGATCTTTGGTCAACGCGTTAAAAAAGCGTTCCAGAATTTTGTCGTCCTGATAACGGCCGGCAAAGTGACGACTGGATTGCGGCGACGTATTGCTGAAGGACGTTATCAATGTCGGGGTCGGATCGATACTGCTAATACCCAGGCTGCGGTATTTGCCCCGAGCCCGGTAAATCTTGCCTTTGGGGCTGACCATGTCGAAATAGTCGACCATCTCGCCAATCGATTCGCTGGTGCCCAGCATCAACAGGCCGTCTTTCACCAACGAAAAATTGAATAGTTCAAGTATCTTTCTTTGCAGGATGGGCTGTAAATAAATCAATAAATTTCGACAGCTCAATAAATGAATGTTGGTAAAAGGCGGGTCCTTAATCAGGTTGTGCTGGGCGAACACCACCATCTCGCGGATGGATTGCGATATTTGAAAACTGTCTTCCCGGCGTGAAAAATATTTCACCAGCAAATGCGAGGGTATATCGGCGGCGATACTCTCCGGATACAGGCCGGAGCTGGCTTTCTCCACGGCTTTGGCATCGACATCGGTGGCAAATAATTTCATCCGGAAAAAATTGCCGGAATATTCCCGATATTCCGCGAGCATGATTGCCAGCGAATAGGCTTCCTCTCCGGTGGAGCAGCCGGCAATCCATACCCTGATTTCGTTGTTGCTGATCGACTTCACCAACTGGGGCAGCCATTTACTCCGGATCTCTTCGAACACCGTGTCGTCGCGGAAGAAACTGGTGACACCGATCAATAACTCCTGAAACAAGGTTGATACTTCTTGGGGATTTTCTTCCAGCAGGTTGCGGTATTCTTTAAGGTCGCGGCATTGATTGATCGTAATACGACGTTCGATACGGCGGACGATGGTGTTGGGCTTGTAAAACGTGAAATCGACTTTGTGTTTGTCGCGCAACAGGGCAAATATGCGGGTGAGATCGCTGTCCTCGGAATTGATGCTGGCATCCTGAAAGGCGTATGGATGCTTGACGAATGCCATCAACTGTTTGGGCATGTCTTCCGGCGGCAGTATGAAGTCGACCAGGCCGGTCGCAATCGCATTTCGAGGCATGCCGTCGAACTTGGCGCTTTCTTCATCCTGGACCATGACCATGCCACCATGCTCCTTGATGGCGCGAATTCCGCGCGTGCCGTCGCTGCCAGTACCGGAAAGGACGATGCCAACCGCGAATTCACCGACATCTTCCGCTAATGAGCGCATGAAAATATCGATAGGCAAATTAAGTTCGTTGCTATGGTTCTGATTGTTCAACAGCAGATGGCCGTGAAAAATCGTCAGGTTTTTACGTGGCGGTATCAGGTAGACATGATTAGGTTCTACTTTCATGCCTTCTTCGATTCGCAACACCGGCATGAGAGTGTGCTTGGATAGTAGTTCGACCATCAAGCTTTTGTAGTCAGGCGATAGATGCTGAACCACAATAAAGGCCATCCCCGTATCCGCCGGCATTTTTTTGAAGAAACTTTCTATCGCTTCCAAACCTCCGGCAGAGGCACCGATACCCACTACGTATCGCTGGTCATTTTCTTTGTCGAGTTTTTTCATCGGTTCGCGGAGGGTCTATTCGGCTGCATTGAACACATTGTAGATAGATTGTTCATGTCAAACTCGCCACGTTCGACAGTCTCAACCATGAACCAAATTACTGTTACACGTCAAAATACCCTTAATTCGCCTATCTCCCAAGCATCGAAAACCGTATCTGATTGAATGCCGGAGCCACCTTCGACACCGTGGGAACCCAACTTGGCGTTATCAGTGGGCTTAGTTACCAAATCCGTTTTCGCAGACATTCGAAGTTTGCCGACCGGTTCAACAGGTAAGTCGGACCGGACGTTACAGATCATCGAGATCCGTTACGGTAATGATCAAAGCTTGCCCGGGAGTATGCGTAGGTGCAGATGTTTCGTTTTCGCCAATTTTCTTGCCCGACATTTTGGTTTTTAGCGGCATGTTTTTTTTGGCTTTCAGGCTCAGTGAAATTGATTTCCCTTCGGGGTTCTTGAAAAAACTGTCGAAGCGCGAATTGAACAACACCTTATCCTCATCGACTATCACCGAAGACAAGTGCTTTTTGACCAGCTGACCTTTCGAGACACCGAGCCATTCCAATAGCGTTTCGTTAACCTGCTCGACAAAACCGTTCGCACCCACAATGACGATACCCACCGGCAGTTGGTGGAACAGATAGTGGTAGTTGTTTCGTGAGCGGGTGAGTTCTTCCTGAGCGCTAATCAATTCCTGATTCTGCATCTTCAACTCGATCTGATGAATCTGCAGATCGTAAAAAATCCGTTGAATTTCATCCGGGGTGATCTGGCTGATTTCTTCCGGCGTGAAATCAATGATGTTTTCGGTCAGACCTTTAATTTTGTGCAGATATTCCGCCATTGCAACGCTCCTAGTTTAATGAAACACACTTTCCAGTGTGTGATTGTTCAGGAAGCTTACCAGATTGCCCAAATCTTACAATCGAGCCCGGATAAGAGTGCCGAATCGTCTGATTGTTCCGCGCAGCTCGGTAGGCTGCGGTTGGCGGATTGGCTCGGCTACCAGTTTTCACGAAAGCCAATGCCGCGGTGACTGAGATCGGCAGGGCTTATTGAAAAAATAGCGGCCTCGGCCAGGTGAAGCGGGTGCGCTCGGTTACCTTTTAACGAATTTGTAGAACCTTGGTTGATCCTCTCTCTGGCGCGGTCGCACAAGCATAAAGGGTGATGCTAGAACAATATCTGGATAAGCCTTGGAAATACAGCAAACGCATAGATATCTGAAGTCGTAAACGGAAGCGATGAGCCGAGATCTGGCCAAGACTGAAGAAGAGTGCCCATTTGGCAGAGTACTCCAGAAAAATGGCGGTTGAAGAACGCGATCAGCCGTTTTATTTGATGAGAGCAGGCGCGGCCTGCCTGATTTGGCTCGGGCTTTACCAATAAATGCAGTGAAAGATAGCAGTTGCATAACTGCTATCTTCAATTGTTTAGCGTATCGGAAAGTCTTAGCTGGCTTGGCCGGCGGCAGTGGCTTCCGGTACTTCAAGCAATCGTCCGGTTTTGACGTCGTAGACGTAGCCGTAAACCGGAATATCGCTCGGCACCAGGGAGTGGGCCTTGATACGTTTGACGTCTTCCAGCACGCTGTCGGCCTGGTTCTTGATGGTCAGCCAATTAATGTATTTACCGTCGGTCGAGCCGGGACCGTCACCGCTATCGTGCCAGCCGCTGGCGTCGACGCTGGCGGTTTTCAGGCTGCTGGCCAGCAAATCGCTCATGATGTCGTTGGTAAAGGTTTCCATGCCGCAATCGGTATGGTGAATCACGAACCATTCCTTGGTACCGAGCAATTTATAGGAAATGACCAGGGAGCGGATGGCGTCGTCGCTGGCGCGACCGCCGGCGTTGCGGATCACGTGGGCGTCGCCTTCGGCTAAACCCGCGTATTTGGCCGGGTCCAGGCGGGCATCCATACAGGTCAGAATGGCGAATTGGCGGGCGGGCGGCATCGCCAAGCCGCCTTTATCGAAACTGGACGCGTATTCGCGATTGGCTAGGAGTACTTCGTTGTGAATTTTGCTCATAAAAACCTCGGTGGGTGAAAAAACGTCTGGCCGAAACTGCCGAACCAGACGGTGTAACAACTATCTCCGGGGTAAATTTTAACGAAGCCGGAATATGGTTTAAAGACGCAGAAAAGTTTATAAAATATAAACCTCAGGTTTATAAAAAGCAGGGCGATGGATAAATTCAATAATATGCGGGTGTTCTGCCGTATCGTCGAATTGGGCACGTTTTCCGCGGTTGCCAAAGAACTGAAACTGTCGACGATGATGGTCAGCAAATATATCGCCCAGTTAGAGGCCTCGTTGGGCGTGGTGCTCTTGCATCGCACTACCCGCAGCATGAGTTTGACCAGCGCCGGAGAGGCCTATTACCACCGCAGCAAACAGTTGCTGGAGGATTTGGCCGATCTGGAGTCGTCGACGGCCCAGTTGGGGGAGCGGGTAAAAGGCACCATCAAAATCAGTGCGCCTATCGATTTCGGCGGCATGTACATGGTGCCGGCCATTGAGGCTTACTTAAAAAAATATCCGGAAGTCAAAATTCTGATGTCCTTGGATAACAAGCCGCCCAACTTGCGGGTCGGTAGCGTCGATATCTCGTTACTCGTCACCGACACCCTGGACCCGGGAGTGGTGGCGCGGAAGATCGCCGAAACCGAATTGGGGACTTATGCCTCGCCCGGCTATCTGGCTGAAAAAGGCTGTCCGCAAACTATAGATGAACTGAGCGGCCATCAATGCTTGCAATATGTCGATACCCCACACGGCGATTATTGGTTGTTCAACGTCAACGGCGAGCTGAAACGGATCAAATCCGATTGGATGCTGGCTTCCAACAACGGCCGGGCCTTGTGCCAGGCGGCGGCCATGGGGATGGGTGTCGTCCAGGCGCCGCGCTTATCGGTCGCGCCGCATTTGCAAAACGGGGAGTTGGTTGAAATTCTGCGTGAATACCGGCGGCCGGAGTTGGCTATTTACGCCACCTATCTACAGCGCAGGTTCTACCCGGCCAAGTTGACTACTTTCATCAATTTTCTGTTGGCTTATTTTGGGCAATAGGCTTTATCTGTACTTTCGGACAATGTGGCAACTTGTCGCGTGACAATATGCCGCATTCCTAATATAAGAGATCGCTGATAGTATGTGCGCCATTGCAGAGATGTTCAGTGCAATAACTTCCTCCTCTCAAATCCGGCTTACAGCCGGATTTTTTTTGCCTGCCGGTTATTGTTTTAGGTGACAGTTGCGCCGGGCTTTGTAACTCCGGCGCGCAAGCCCGCTATTACTAACAGAACCAGTCCGCTCCATAACAGGCCCGGCATCAGATGGAAATGGCGTTGGTAAAACGTGCTGGCCGGTTGTTTCGAGAACGGCACATGATAGCTGCCGGCCCAACTCGTATCGAGTGGCGAAAGCGGCAACACCGTACCATCGGCTAACGACACTGTGGATATGCCGGTGTTGGTGGCGCGCAATACCGGCCGCCTGAATTCCACGCCGCGCGCCAGCGTCATATATAAATGTTGGTAAGGCTCTTGCCAGCTGCCGTACCAGGAATCGTTAGTGACGTTGACGATGAACTGCGCTCCCAGATCGGCCAGCCCCTTGGAAAATTCCGGGAATAGACTTTCGTAGCAGACTTGCGGCCCCATATCGAAACCGTTCAAGCGCAGCAACAAGGTCGGTCCCGGTCCGCGCCCGAATTGGCTGACCATAGGCAATGCGGTTTTCAGCCAGGGAAACACGTCTGCGAACGGAATGTATTCGCCCAAAGCCAATAAGATCGTTTTGCTGTAGTGCGGCTCGGTGACCTTGCCGGTTTCGTCGATCACAAACAAGGAATTGGTGATGGCATTATGCTCGTCCTTGGCGTACGCCCCGGTCAGTAAAGCCAATTGCCGGTTGCGCACAAACTGTTGTAACAGATCGGCGTACTGCGATTGGTTGTATTCGCCGCCCAACAGGGCAGGGAAGGCGGTTTCCGACCACATCACGAAGTCGACGTCCGGGTTGTCGGCCAAACCGGCATCGGTGGCCTGAAAATATTGGGTCAAAATTTCCGCGCGATAGCCTTTGCCGTGTTCCATGGACTGTTTTTGCAGGTTGCCGATGTTGGCTTGCACCAGCAGCACGTCCAACGCATCGTCGGCGGCCGGCAACCGGTTTTTCAGCCATAGTCCGCCGGCATTCAACCCGGCAAAGCCGAGCACGATCGCAACGGCTGCGGTTTTGCCCGCGCGTTGCCCGCGCTGCTGCCAGGCATACAGCGCCGCCAAATTGGCGAGTACGGTCAGCATGCTCAAACCGGCGAAACCGACGATTTCCGCCCATTGGTACAGCGGCAAGCCGGCGCCGTACCAGCTATACCCGAAATTCCATTTGAATAGCATCGGCACGTAAAATTCGGCCAAGGCGGTCAGAACCGCCATCAAAGCCAACGATATCCCGCGACTGGCGCCCAGGCTGCGGCGAACGTAGAACCAGGCCAAGCCGGCGATCGGGACGAACAAATGGCCGAACGCCGCGAAAATCAGCATACCGATAGCGGCCACCAGCCAATTGACGTTGGCGAATTCGTGCAGGGTGTATGTCACCCAGTTGAAGCCGATCATCGTATAGATAAAGCTGGTCAATATCCCGCTTAGCAGGACTGGTCGCAGCCTGTCCTGACTTTGCCAGAATTGCCACAGCGGGACGAAACAGAACAACGAAGCCCAAGGCGGGAAGGGGATGTAGCTGGTACCGATGAAAACGCCGGATAACACCGGCAGCCACCATGGCGATCGAAAAGCCTGCCTCATATCTATGCCGTTTGCCGCTAAAAAGCGTCGATTGTAACCGATAGCGGTTAGCAGTCCGCTCGGTTTGCGGGAAGAGAGGCGCGGGCCGGATTGAGCTCGCTCGCCGTATTCTTGCGTAAATTAGCGGGAAGCCTTAACGGTTCGATGGCGGCCGGGTTCATGTAAAAGTAGCCGTCGCATGGCTGATGACGCACTGGTAAGGCAGATGGTCCAGCTGGGGCGAGATCGACGATGGCGTGGGTTTTGTTCAGGCTGTAGACGACGTCGCCTTCGCGCAAAGCCGCCCGCTGCCGGATAAGATAGGATGCCTGCAGCTTGTCTCGCACCGTTTCGGCGTTGTAGGCGCAATCGGTTTGCAGTGCCGCGTCGATCAGCCGCAGTTTTACATTTGCGCCCAACAACATAATTGCCTCAGCCGGAACATTGCCGGAACTCGATCAACTTTGCACGGCCAGAATAACGGCACCGGCCTTGAATATCGCCGTGGCCGGCTGGCCTATAGTTAGTCCTAGCGTTTCGACGCTTTCGTTGGTCACCGTCGCCGCGACGACTTCGCCGCCGCCGAGTTCGATGTCAACCTCGGAATTGACCGCGCCGGGTTTGACGGCCACCACGGTTCCGGCGAGCTGATTACGCGCGGAAACTTTATAGCCGCCGAAATCGGTGACAACGATGATCTGCGGGGCTTTCACCAAAGCGATGGCTTCTACCCCGACTTCGATTCCGAGCGTTGCCACCGACTCTTTGGTAATCGACGCGACGATGGTGGCGCCGCCTTTCGAGCTCAGGTAAATCTCGGCATTGACTGCGCCGATCAACACTTGTTCGACTTTGCCGCTAAATTGGTTACGTGCACTGGTTTTCATAATGAGTCCTGGTTTAAGTTGTTAGCTAAGAGGGGGAGGGCGTCATGGCTGCTGCGGTAACGAGTAACCATATTTTTCGATAATTGCTCGCGCGGGAGCGGTTTTAAGGAACTCCAACAAGGCTTTTGCAGCCGGATTATCGCGGCCGTTGTTTAGTAAAACGGCATCTTGCAATATTGGTTTGTAAAGATTGGTCGGAACGGTCCAGCCCGAACCGGAGCCGATCTTGCCGTTTTCCATAACTTGGGAAAGGGCAACGAATCCCAATTCAGCATTGCCGCTACTGACGAATTGGTATGTCTGGGCAATATTCTCGCCATGCACGAACGTGGGTTGCAGCTTATCCAACAGTCCGAGGTTTGTTAAAGTGTCTATCGCCGCGGCACCGTAAGGTGCCAACTTAGGGTCGGCCAGTGCTATATGTTTAAAATTGCCCGAGGTCAAAACTTGACCTTGGGAATCCACAAAATCCACCGTTGCCGACCACAACACCAACTTGCCTACAGCATAAGTGAACCGGCTGCCGGACACGGCTAGCCCGGATTCCTCGAGTTTCAGCGGGCTCTTGTCGTCAGCGGACAAGAAAACTTCAAATGGTGCGCCATTCTCGAATTGTGCGACAAATTTCCCCGACGACCCGAATGACAATTTTGCTGTGTGCCCGCTGATTTTTTCGAATACTTGGGCAATTTCGTTCATTGGTTTAGTGAAGTTTGCCGCAACGGCCACTAAAGCCGTTTCGGCCTGTGCGGTTGTGTTGATAACCAATAGACCAGCTAAAGTCGTAAGTCTTCTATTTACAGAAAAAAACATGTCAAATCTCCTTATTCCCGAACATGTTTTGTAGTGTATACCGTTATATACAATTGTAAATAACGAATGATTGGTCTCCTGTTCGAATGACAATACCGTTGAAGCTTTTGCAAAGACGAGAATTAACTACATCCTATGTTTTTCTACGTAAATTCCACTATATACAGGAAGGCGGAGTGCCGAGATTAAATGAACCGTTGATAACTTGTTTCTTAACCCAAAACAATCAAACGAGGGTCAACTCAGATTGCCAAGTGCGCTGCTCAAATTGAGCACGTCATGGGCTTTCGGCAGTTCTCACCACGAGGCTTGCTGGTAACTCCATGTTATTTTACATAATATACATTATGCGAAATATTGTCTCGCCGTGGCACGCCCCCGCGATGCTCGTCGAACATGTAAATTTGCCGTATTGATTTGTTGATATGCTATAGTGCTTATTAATGAGAACAATTATTAATTAGCCTGCATGCAGACAAATTTTAAAGCGCTGGCGGCTGGCGATACTGGCCGCATCTTAGGGTTTGACCAATCCGGCGGAGTTTATCGGAAAAAACTGTTGGCAATGGGTTTGACTCCGGGAACTGAATTTACCGTGACGCGTTTCGCGCCTATGGGCGATCCGGTCGAGATTAAGATTCGCGGCTTTTCCTTGTCGCTCCGCAAAAACGAAGCGTCGGTGTTACTCGTAGAAAAAGTATGAAAGACGCCGTTTATACCGTTGGCGTTGTCGGTAACCCCAATTGCGGCAAAACCACGTTGTTCAACGCTCTGACCGGTTCCAAACAACACGTTGGCAACTGGCCCGGTGTCACGGTAGAACAAAAAACCGGTGAGTATATATACAAAGGAAAGCAGATCGACGTGGTCGATTTGCCCGGCACTTATTCGCTGGAAGCCGATGACGACAGCATTTCGCTGGACGAAAAAGTTGCGCGCGATTACGTCGCCTCGCGCCAAGCCGATTTAATCATCAACATCGTCGATGCATCCAACATCGAACGCAATCTCTACCTGACCTCGCAATTGCTCGAGATGCGGGTGCCGATGATTCTGGTTCTGAACATGATGGATGCCGTAAAAAAGCGCGGCATCCGCATTGATACCGAATTGTTGGCCAAACATCTCGGTTGCCCGGTGGTGCCGGTAACCGCGGCGACCGGCCAAGGCATCAAGGACTTGCTCGAAATCATCAGCAAAGCCTGCGCCGACAAGCCGGTTCCCCAGCTTCAAGTCGCTTATCAAGCGGAGATCGAAGCGGCCGTCGATGAGTTGAGACCGCTATTGTCAGATATCTCCGGCCGCAACCGTTGCGATAGCCGCTGGCTGGCCTTGCGGCTGCTGGAGAACGATACCTTGGCTAAGCAGATGGCCGGGCCGGAACTCACCGAAACGGTCACTCGCCTGCGGGGCCAAATCGAAGATCAGAGTGGCGACGAAATCGACATCCTGGCCGCCGACGCCCGCTACGGTCTGGTTAACCGGCTGGTGCAGGCCTCGGTATGTAAATTAAACGAAGTCTCGCGCAATACCACCGACAAAATCGACGCCATCGTGCTGAACCGGTTTTTGGGCATCCCGATATTTCTGCTGGTGATGTACGCCATGTTCATGTTTACGATCAACGTTGGCAGCGCATTCGTCGACTTTTTCGACAAAGCCGTGGGTGCGTTATTGGTAGACGGCCTTAGTGTATGGCTGACGGCAATGAACTGGCCGGATTGGCTGGTAGTTTTAACCAGTAGCGGTATCGGCGGCGGTGTTCAGGTCGTGTCCACTTTCATTCCGATCGTTGGCTTTTTGTTCATCTTCCTGTCCATGTTGGAAGACTCGGGATACATGTCGCGTGCCGCTTTCGTGATGGATCGCTTCATGTGCATGATCGGCCTACCGGGCAAATCCTTCGTGCCCATGATCGTTGGTTTTGGTTGCAACGTCCCCGCCATCATCGCCACTCGCACACTGGACAACCAGCGCGACCGGATATTGACCAACATGATGAATCCGTTCATGTCCTGCGGCGCCCGCCTCCCGGTCTACGCCTTGTTCGCCGCCGCCTTCTTTCCGGTTGGCGGCCAAAATCTGGTGTTCGGCCTGTATCTGTTCGGTATCGTTGTTGCGGTTTTGACCGGCCTGATCATGCGTTACACCCTGCTGCGCGGCTCCCCTACTCCTTTTTTGATGGAATTGCCCGCCTACCACTTACCGACGCTACGCGGGGTTTACACCAAGACCTGGGAGCGCCTGAAAACCTTCATCGTCAACGCCGGCAAAGTCATCGTGCCGATGGTGCTGGTATTGAACGTGCTGAATTCGGTCGGAGTCGACGGCAGCTTCGGCCAAGAAAACAGCGACAAATCGGTACTCAGCGAAATCGGCCGGCAATTGACTCCGGCATTTCAACCGATGGGCATCGCCCGGGACAACTGGCCGGCTACGGTAGGCATTTTTACCGGCGTACTGGCTAAAGAGGCCGTGGTGGGTACGCTGGATGCGCTTTACAGCCAGATGGCGACCAGCGACGCTGATGTCGAGGATAAAAGTTTCGATTTGGCTGCAGCCTTATCCGAAGCCTGTCAAACCGTGCCGGACAATCTGATCGCGATCGCCGACAAATTACTCGATCCGCTGGGTATCGGCATTGCCAATGTCGCCGACCAAACCAGCGCTGCCGAAAAACAACAAGTCAAATTGGATACGTTTGCGGTGATGCAGGCGCATTTCGACGGCCGGGTCGGCGCATTTGCCTATCTGCTGTTTATTCTGCTCTACGCGCCATGCGTGGCAGCCACCGCTGCCATCTACAAGGAAACCAGCGGCGGCTGGGCCCTGTTCGTGGTGTGTTGGACCACATTCGTCGCTTATCTGACCGCGACGTTGTTCTATCAAGGC
Organism: Methylomonas sp. Uni0011; assembly: GCF_056850255.1. Classification (NCBI taxonomy): domain Bacteria; kingdom Pseudomonadati; phylum Pseudomonadota; class Gammaproteobacteria; order Methylococcales; family Methylococcaceae; genus Methylomonas; species Methylomonas sp. Uni0011. The sequence continues at coordinate 82,495 of NZ_JBVVNO010000001.1, read as the reverse complement.
ATGACCTTCAGTCAGCATCCGCAAACGGCAATAGGCTGGATTTTCGGTCTCACGCTGTTGTTTGCCGGCGTGCTGCTGGTGTTGCGCTTTTACGGCGCCCGTCAATTCCGTGGAGTAACGCCATGATATTGTCTGACTTGCGCGGCTATTTGCAGGACAAACGCCGGGCTACGCTGCACGATTTGGTCCTGCATTTTCACATGGACGCCGACGCCTTGAGAGGCATGCTCGGCAAATGGATCAGCAAAGGTAAGGTCAAGCAAACTGCGGCCGGCAGCGCTTGCGGCAGCGGCGGTTGTTGCAAATGCGATCCGCTGTTGACCGAAATTTACGAATGGGTGGATTGAACGGTTAGCGGGAGATTGTCCCGCCAACCGGAGGCTTACTTACTCTCTGCAAGCCAGCCCTGCAAAGCTTCAATTAATTCCTGAGCCTGCTTTTCACTGGAAATATTGAATTTGGATTTTTGTTGATATTCGCCGTTGCGTTTTTGGTAACGGCGGATGCTGAAACGGTCCTGGCTGTATTGATTTTTGGCCGGTTCCCAGTCCTGATAACGGAAAATCACGGTGGCCCAGGCGCCTTTGCTCAGGATCTTCTTGTCCAATTCCTTGACGGTCTCGACGCCGCCATCTTCGTAACGAATAGTTAAATCTTCGACGTTTTCAGTCATAAAGTTCTCAACGAGTTTTAAAGCCGGCGCGCAGTCTACCACCGCAATGGTGCCGCCTGCAAAATACCGTCGGCTATCAATGCGTAATGAACTCGCCGAAAGCGCGACTGCCCTCCCCCGTATTGATGGTATCCACCACTTGCAGGGTTTTGGCGTCGATGACCGAGACATTGTTATCGAACCAATTGGCGACATAAATATGCCTGTCGTCCGGGTGCGCGCTAATGCCTTCCGGCTTGTCGCCGACCGGAATCACGGCAACTTGTTTCAAGGTCGCGGTATCGACGACCGAGACGGTGCTGTCGTCCTGATTAGTCACGAACAACAAACCGTCGCTATTGGCCAGCGCCACAGCGTAAGGTCGGGCGCCAACTTTAACCGTGGCCAGCCGTTTCAGGCTGCGCGCATCCAACACGGTAACATCGTCGCTTTCCACGTTGGCCGAATACAAGCGCTTGCCTTGGCTATCCACTGCAATCCCGAACGGATGAGCGCCGACTTTGGTGGTGTTGCGGATGCTCAGTTTGCGCAAATCGATTTGGGAAATGGAATCGTCTATCCGGTTGGCGACGTACAGCCAGCGGTTGTCGGGGCTGACGGTCATGCCCGACGGCGATTTACCCACAGTAATGGTTTTTAACCGGCTGAAATCCTTGCTATCGAACACGGCCACCGAATTTTCATACCAATCGGCAACAAAAATTTGTTGGCCCTTGCGGTCAGTTGTGATGCCCAACGACGCGCCGCCGACTTTGACATTTCGCAACTTGGTCAGTTTGTCGCCGTCCAGCACGGCAAAGCCACCGCCCTCCGGCGTGCTGACGTAAATTTGTTTCAATAGCGGGTTTATCGCCACACCGGCCGGCTTGCCTTCGACTTTGATCGTTTCGATGACGCTACGGTTTTGGGTATCGATCACCGAGACCGAATTATCCAGTTGATTGGTAATAAAGGCACGCGGATTGGCGTGAACCGGCATCGCGGCGATAGCAAATAAGCAAACAGCCTTAAACCTGAATCTGGACATGAACAAAATGGGGGCGGGAGGAAAATGGTTCCCGGCTCAAGGCCGGGAACGGGGATAAAGCCGATTAACGCTTGATATCGATTTCGACGTGTCCAGCCGCGGAGCCGGCTTTTTTGGACAAGGCTTCCAGGCCGGTTTTCAACACGTTGCTGACCGCTTTGTCGGCGGCTTCTTCGTTTAACTCTGCCGGCGGGTTGTTGTTGACGTAAGCGCGGTAGTAAGTGGCAACCCACTCGACTTCGGTCTTGCCGCCTTTGTCAGTGACTTGTAATTCGGCCGCATAGTTACCGACCGGCAATACGGGCAACGGCTCGTCCTGGCCCGCATGTTTGATGGTGCCGGTGTTGCTCATTTCGGTGATTTTGTATTTGTAGCTCATTTTGGCGGCATCGTAGGCTTTCAATTCCTCGGTGATGGTGCCGCCGTTAGCCAAAGTCAGCGTGCGCACCGCGCCTTTGTCGTTGCTACCGCTACCTTTCACGCTTTTGATGCTCGGATGCCAGGACATGTCGTCGTAGTTTTTGATCAAATCCCATACTTTCGCCGCGGGTGCGTCTACGGTCACGGTAGCGGTCATTTTCGCTCTGACGGGGCCGTGCGCATTGGCTAAGCCGGCGAACATCAGCAAAACGGATGAAACGAGTAGCGAGGTTTTTTTCATAACACTTTCCTATGAAGGTCACATAAAATGGAGCGGGCGATTATAGAATAATTTTCCGCCGCCAGTATCCGCAAAAGCGCGTTTGCGGAAATTTTCCCGACCGCCCTCCTCCCGGTTCCAGTCATGACTTCAACCACATTTTTCTGGCACGACTACGAAACTTTCGGCGCCGATCCGCAACGCGACCGGCCGTGCCAATTTGCCGGAGTCCGCACCGATACCGACTTCAACCTCGTCGGCGACCCGATCATGCTTTACTGTCGGCCGGCCGACGATTATCTGCCGCATCCGGAAGCTTGCCTGATCACCGGCATCACGCCGCAACTGGCCGCGGCGCAGGGTGTCTGCGAGGCGGCATTCGCCGAGACGATTCACGAGGCCTTGTCCCAGCCCGGCACCTGCGGTGTCGGCTACAACAGCATCCGCTTCGACGACGAAGTCACCCGCAATCTGCTCTACCGCAACTTCTTCGATCCCTATGCCAGAGAGTGGCAAAACGGAAATTCGCGCTGGGATTTGATCGACGTGGTCCGCGCCGCCAGAGCCTTGCGCCCGGAAGGCATCGAGTGGCCGGACAAGGAAGATGGCCTGCCCAGTTTTCGTTTGGAAGACCTGACCCAAGCCAACGGCTTGTTGCACGACGCCGCGCACGATGCCTTGTCGGACGTGTACGCGACGATCGCGATTGCGAAGCTGGTCAAACAAAAGCAGCCCAAGCTGTTCGAATACCTGATCAACCACCGCCATAAAAGCCAAGTGTCGAATCTGCTGCGGCTCGGCAGTTTTACGCCGCTGGTACATATTTCCGGCCGCTTGCCGTCGCGCAACCACTGCCTGGCGGTGGTATTGCCGCTGGCGCAGCATCCGACCAATAGCAACGAAGTCATCGTTTACGACCTTGCCGCCGATCCGGAACCGTTATTGGCGCTATCCGCGGAAGAGATCAAACAGCGCTTGTTTGTGGCTAACACCGACTTGCCGGAGGGAACGGTGCGGATTCCGTTGAAAACTGTCCACATCAACAAATGTCCGGTGTTGGCGCCGATCTCCGTGCTGAAACCGGCCGACCGGGAGCGCTTGCAACTGGATTTGGCCGGGCATGATCGGCACTTAAAACAAATTCAGGCAGCGCCGGCCCTGGACGCCAAATTAGCCGAGGTGTTCAGCCGCCGCAACGACGACACGAAACCCAGCGATCCGGATTTGATGATTTATAGCGGCGGCTTTTTCAGCCAGCGCGACAAGTCTCTGTGCCAACGGCTGCGACAAACCGCCCCCGCGAGCTTGGCCGATTTCGAATCCGAATTCGAAGACCTGCGTCTGCCGGAAATGCTGTTTCGCTACCGCGCCAGAAATTACCCGGACACATTGACCCAGGAAGAGCGCCGGCAATGGTCGGCGTTTTGCCGCGACCGGCTGGAACGGGAAAGCGCCGGTTACATGGGCTTGGCGCAGTTCCGGGAAAAAATCAACGCCTTGCGCGCCGATAGCGGCCAGAATCACACGCTACTGGACGCTCTGGAAAATTATGCCGACCAGTTGGCCGCAAAACACCATGTTTGATGCCGGCTTATACCGTATAATGCCGACCATTTGAGTAAATTTCGACCGAGGAATCATGAGCATCACACTGTCCGACCGAGTTAAAGCGGTTAAACCCTCCCCTACCCTGGCCATCACCGCCAGAGCCGCCGCGATGCGCGCTGCCGGTAAGGACATTATCGGCCTGGGCGCCGGCGAACCCGATTTCGATACGCCGGACCACATCAAAAACGCCGCGATCAAGGCCATTAACTCCGGATTTACCAAATACACCGCCGTGGACGGTACCGCCGGCCTGAAAAAAGCCATTATCGCCAAGTTCAAACGCGACAATGGCTTGGAATACCAAGCCAAACAAATCTTGGTATCTTGCGGCGGCAAACAGAGCTTCTTCAACCTGGCGCAAGCCCTGCTCAATCCCGGCGACGAAGTCATCATTCCTGCGCCGTATTGGGTCTCGTATCCGGACATGGTGTTGCTCGCCGACGGCGTACCTGTGATTATTGAAACCGGCCAAAGCCAGGGTTTCAAAATCACGCCGGACCAATTGCGCGCGGCGATCACCCCGAAAACTCGCCTGCTGGTCATCAACAGCCCGTCCAACCCGACCGGCGCGGCTTATAGTCTGGACGAATTAAAAGCCTTGGGCGACGTATTGCGCGACTATCCCGAGATTTTGATCGCCACCGACGACATGTACGAGTTGATCCTGTGGAATAAAGGCCAATTCGTCAACATACTCAACGCCCACCCGGACTTTTACGACCGCACTATCGTTTTAAACGGTGTTTCCAAAGCCTATTCCATGACCGGCTGGCGCATCGGTTATGCCGCCGGCCCGGCCGACTTGATCGACGCGATGTGCATCATCCAGTCGCAAAGCACCTCCAACCCGACCTCGATTTCGCAAGTCGCCGCCGAAGAAGCCTTGAACGGCGACCAAGGCTGCATCGATACCATGATGGTCGAATTCAAGAAACGCCACGATTATGTCGTCGCCGAATTAAACAGCATCGACGGCATTGAATGCTTGTCGACCGACGGCACCTTTTACGTTTTTCCCAACGTCGAAAAACTGTTGGCGCGTCTGGACGGCATCAACGACGACCTGGAGTTTGCCGAATTTTTGATCGAAAAAGCCGGCGTTGCCCTCGTGCCAGGCTCTGCGTTTGGCTGCCCCGGCCATATCCGGATTTCCATCGCCACCAGCATGGCCAATCTGGAAAACGCACTGGCCCGGATCAAGCAAGCGATTTAAGCCGATACCGCATCTGGCGCCGGGCTTGCCAAGTTTCGATTGACAATTCCCGGCATTGCTTTAGAATTCGCGGCCTTCCAACACATGTTCGGAAAGCCTCGGTGGCGAAATAGGTAGACGCACGAGACTTAAAATCTCGCGACCGAAAGGTCGTACCGGTTCGATTCCGGTCTGAGGCACCAAATCCAAGAACCCGCAAGCTGTAAAGGCTTAGCGGGTTTTTTGTTGCGCCGCAATTTCCTCGGTATAGCCCAACAAGTTACCCCAAGTTCTTTTCTTGCCAGGGTCCACCAACCGTTGCCAATCACTTTGCGGTAGCGATTATCGATGGTCTACACTTCGCTCCATCTAACTAGAAAACTACAGCGATGAGTGACGAAAAACGCCTTTCCACCACCCAATTAGCCAAGCTGCGAGGGGTCACGCAGGAGCAAATGTTCGGGCAACTGAGCGCTTTGGGTTTGATCGAAAAACAAGACGACAAATGGCAACTGACCAACGCCGGGGTTGCCGCCGGCGGCGTTTATCTGACCGGGAAATACGGCCAATACGTGGCCTGGCCGGAAGACTTTCAGTTACCCAACATACCGAGCAAGCCGGACGCGCCAAAATTGCTGACCGCCACCGTGCTGGGGCAGCAATTCGAACTCGCGGCCAATAAAATGAATTACATCCTGTCCGAACTGGGCTGGATCAAAAAAGGCTTGAAAGGCTGGCTGGTCACCGAGCAAGGCTTGGCGATGGGTGCCGAGCAAGGCGAAGACAGCCGCTCCGGCATTCCTTACGTGCGCTGGCCGGAAAAAATCGTTCGCAACCGCGCGTTGAAAGACAACGTCGATAACATCAAGGGCGTCGACAAACCCAAAACCGACGCCGACAAAATGGACAGCTTCCGCCACAAATTCGAAGCCACCCATCGCACCACCGACGGCCACTTCGTCCGCTCCAAAGCGGAAATGTTGATCGACAACTGGCTGTACATGGCCGAAATCGTTCACGCCTACGAACGCAAACTGCCGATCGAAGAAGAAATGTACTGCGATTTTTACATCCCCACCGGTAAGGTTTATATCGAATTCTGGGGTTACGAAAACGACGCCAAATACCAGACCCGCAAACAGGAAAAACTCGCCATTTACCAGAAATATAATTTCAATCTGATTGAGTTGACCGATAAAGACGTGTTGAATTTGGATGATATTCTGCCGAGGTTATTGTTGAAGTTTGGGGTGCAGGCGTACTGATTTTAACTCAGTCGCTTAAAAAAATAATTGGAAGCGTAGGCTGGGTTGAGCGCCAGCGATACCCAGCATAAAATATCGTCAATGCTGGGTTTCATTGTATTCAACCCAGCCTACGGTCCTACTGCGACTTTTACATCCCTACCGGTAAGGTCTATATCGAATTCTGGGGCTACGAAAACGACGCCAAATACCAAGCCAGAAAACAGGAAAAACTCGCGATTTATCAGAAATATAATTTTAATTTGATTGAATTGACCGACAAAGATGTGTTGAATTTGGATGGTATTTTGCCGAGGTTGTTGTTGAAGTTTGGGGTGCAGGCGTATTGATTTTAACTCAGTCGCTTAAAAAATAATTGGAAGCGTAGGCTGGGTTGAGCGCCAGCGATACCCAGCATAAAATATCGTCAATGCTGGGTTTCATTGTATTCAACCCAGCCTACGGTCCTGTTTATAAAGGAACAATAATGAGTCATCTTTTAATTGATAAATCATTTAAATATAGGATCCTCCCTCAAAGCGAAAGCTTACTTATCGATTACTATTACGACGAAACAAAAGGTTATTGGCTAAATAAGCACAATGGACGCCCATTAATGCGCCAAGACAGTCAGTTTAAACCGCGTACTAAAAAGGAGGATGTCGAAACAGGAGAAGACAGAAAGGGCGAATAAGACTGTTTTTGTTAAAATAATATTGTAATAAAAATTGAAGCATCAGTAGTCTTCGATTGGATAAGCTATCGATGTATAATGGGAAAAATAATGAGCCATTTATTAATAGAAAAGTCATTTCAATATAATATTCCCTGTCGAGAGGAATCTTTGGTTAAAAATTATTCCTACGACGAAACAAAAGGCTATTGGTTAAGTAAGCATAATGGACGACCACTAATGCACGAAGATAGCCGGTTTAAACCTCGAACTAAGAAGTGCGATGTTGAAAGTGGGGAAGATAGAAAAGGTGAATAAGATTAATTTTCTTATATTGTCTGATTCAAAAGACTTTACAACTGACTATGTTACATTAGAGCTGGAAAAAAGGAAGGCTAATTATCTTAGGTTAGATAGAGACCTTCTATCTAATTGTAAAATTACATGGGATATATGCAATCTACGCCTATGGGTAGAAAGAAGTGGTAATAAACATCTGATTGATGAAGATTCTTTACATGGAATTTATTATCGCGCGCCAACCTATCTAAGAGAAACATTTTCCAGAAATAAGAGCGTAGAAGAACAGCTCCAGCAATCGCAGTGGATGTCATTCTATAGAAACTTACTTTGCTTTAACAAAGCCAAGTGGATGAATAGTCCATCTGCGACATTTTATGCCGAAAATAAAATGATACAACTTAAAGCGGCCCAACAAACTGGATTTAAAATACCGCAGACATTTGTAGCAAACAATGCCGATCACCTTTCACTTATAGATGACACATTAATAATAAAGTCTTTAGATACTGTAATATTTAATTTTGGCGATTCGGAAGCGTTTGTTTATACAAATACAATAAATCATGAATCGCTAAAGAACTCAGAACTATCCATTGCACCTATTATTATTCAGAATAACTTGTCTCCCAAAATAGACTACAGAGTAACTGTTGTCGGGAAAAATGTTTTTTCTGTAAAAATAGTGATAGGGGATGAAGGGGTAATAGGGGATTGGAGAAAAGAAAAGGATAACGTTAGTTTTATACCTGCTGAATTACCTGAGAATGTAAGTCGCATGTGCGTTCAAGTTGTCGACACTTTAGGGTTGTCATTTGGAGCAATTGACCTTGTCTATTGTAATGATGAATTCTATTTCATAGAAGTAAACCCAACTGGTGAATGGGCGTGGCTTGTAGACTCAGCAAATCAGAGGATATATGAGGCAATATGCAATTACTTGATCGATTAAAAAATATTGCACAACAATTATTTCCTTGGCTTTATTTGTCGGAAGCTAACAAAAGAATCTATAAAAAAATAGAAGAAATAGAGCAAGGTAATTTTAATAATTATATTGACTACATGAAAGGGTACGACAAATTAAGCTACGAGCAAGTGAAAGAATTCTATGATGAAACATTAAATGTAAAAAAATCATTAGAAGACAAACTCAAAACATCATTATTTTCGGTAACTGTTGGCATAACAGTGATGAGTTCAACAAGTACATTTTTATTAAATGATGGCATATCATCTTTAATTTTCATCTATAAATTGGTATTGTTTGCTACAGGACTTGTAGCATTCATTTATATGATAGCTGCTGGAGTGGCCTCTATTAAAACCATTAGTGGGCACATATCTATATATCAACTATTCCCAGAAGATATTGTAAATATTGGAAGGCGTGAAAAGAAAAAAAAGACTGCGATATGTGCAGAGTTAAATTCTTTATCTAATATAATTAGACAGAACTTAATGAATACCAGTTTTCGCTGTATTATTAATTCATTAGTTGTTATAACAATATTTTTCATTTTGATTGGTATTAGCTCATGCATTGAAAGGCGGCAAATAAAGGAGCCATTAAAGGTTGACATTGTCTCACAACAAAATCAAACCGATATTGACATGATAAAATCACAAATATTTAAACAAGATGTCGACAATAAAAATAAAATCGATTCATTAATGCTTGAAATTGAGCTTCATGACAAGAGTTTCTCAGAAATTAGCAGCAGACTTGAAGAGATAAAGAAATCAATAAAAACCAATAACTCTGCAACAAAGGCAAATAAAGACTATCAAGTAGCATCTCCCCGCAAATCTTTACGTTCAATACGAATTGTTCCGTTAACTCAACATAGGAAAACTCAGCCATGCATGCCCTAAAAGCCCGCGTAGGGCGTATTAGCGATAGCGTAATACGCCGGATGTGAAACTGTTTCATTCGGCGCAATACGGCTTCGCCTATTGTCGCCCTACCGGTTATCTCGCGCCTTGAAGGCAAATGATTTTCCATTGTTCCCACGCTCCACGTGGGAACGCCGCCCAGGACACTCCAGCGTCCATCACCAAACAATCATCTCCACCAACCCCGCCAAGCCTTGATAGTTGGCGGCACTGGAATAACGCCAATGCTGCGGTAAGTTCACGTAACCGCGTTTAACTGGGTTGGCACCGCATCAGGCTGCGATCGCTCCGCCCGGACGGAATATCAATATCGGCACGCCCTCTTTTCAGAACGGGTACTCGCGATCCCGTTTATGCCGGGCTTTGGCAAAATGCAGACTTGCTGCAAGCGTTGCCCTGTTTCTTGTTAACGCCATGCGCCCGAAGAGGGCTTACTTTGCTTGGGGCGAACGGTATTCAAGGGCCGGGTTAACCGATTCCAAAACCCGCAAGGAGCCCGGCGGGTTTTGGCTTGTCCTACTTTCGCCAAAAAAACTGCTGACATACTCGCAAACCGGCTACATCGGCAGTGACACCGACTAACGCGGGCTGCACAGTGTCAAAAATTTTTGCTGCTTCAGAATGGCGTCGAAACCGACTGTGAAGGCGGCGGATCTTGCCGCGATTGCTGCAGACCGATCGATGCTCCGGTTTCACCCGCTTCCCCGCCACCACTGCAACAGCTTTTTCTGAAATGGATGGATCGATTTGGCGGCTAGGTTTAGCCAATCCTTTAGCCCTGGCGGCTGTTAACACCTAACCGAGGTTCGGTTTTAAACCGAGCCTGCACTCATTTCAGAACGGGGTCGCTGACGCGGAAATCCAAGTTCCGTCCGGCGTACGTATCTATTATCGCAAAGGCTAGACGGCCTGTTTTCTCATGGGTATTCGGTAAACATAGCGATGAACCAGAACAATCAGGATTTTGAGGCGCTGCAACTGCAGATCGAATCGCTAAAACTGGCAAATGCCGCATTACAAAAACAATTGCTGGAGGAAGCCGAACACGCCGACGCGATGCTGCGGGAAGTGGAGCGTCAGCGTAACGAATTAAGCGCCGCCAATCGGCTGCAACAGGATCTGGCGAATCGCAGTCAACGTGTGATCGATGCCGTTTCCAGCCTGGTCTATCGGCTTGACCCCTATGGCCGTATCGTGCAGGCCAATCAACAAGGTTTGCAATTTTTGGGTTTGGCGGCGTTAGATGCTGCAACCCCGTTTTATTTGGACGATTGGTTATCCGCAGACGACATTCGCCTGCTGAAAGAGCAAACGCCGCCACGCCCGTGGCAGATTTATTCCTGTCTGTTGGAGCGGATTCGGTTAGAGGGCAATTACACCGCGCACCATAGTTTGCGCAATAGCCTGGGCCAATATCGCCAGTTCATGTTGGATGCAACCATGATCTACGACCGGCAAGGTAAGGAAGACGGCACGGTGGTCTGCGCCGCCGATATCACCGAACTGAAACGGTTGGAGCAGGATCTCAGACAAGCCAATAGCAAAGCGGAATCTGCCGCCCGTTCGAAAAGCGAATTCCTGGCCAATATGAGTCACGAAATACGGACCCCGATGAACGCGATCGTCGGTTTGTCGCAACTTGCCATGAATCGGGATGTATCGCCGCAGATTCGGGATTATCTGGAAAAAATCAAAGGTTCTTCCGATCATTTGCTCAGCATCATCAATGACATTCTCGATTTTTCTAAAATCGAAGCCGGCGGCATGACCATAGAAGCCCATCCGTTCGGCATTGCCCGGCTGGTCGCGGATATTGAGGGGCTATTTCGATTTCCGGCAGAACAAAAAGGTTTGGAGCTGCAATTGCGGATCGGAAACGATGTGCCTGCGATGGTTGTGGGCGACAAATTGCGGATTCAACAGATCTTAACCAATTTGATCTCCAATGCACTCAAATTCACGACGCAAGGCCGAGTGCGTTTGACGATCGAGCTGGTTTCCCGCGAGGAGCAACGGGTAAATTTGGCGTTCGCCATTGCAGACCAAGGCATTGGGATTGCCCCGGCCGACCAGGAAAAGTTATTTCAACCCTTCAGCCAGGCCGACAGTTCCATCTCCCGTCGATTCGGCGGGACCGGCCTCGGTTTGGCTATCAGCCGTAAATTGCTACTGATGATGGGCAGCGATTTTCATGTCGCGAGTGCCGTAAACCAAGGCAGTACTTTTACCTTCACTTTGTCGCTGGGATTGGCGACCGAACAAGAAACCCAGCTTTGCCAGGAGCAACCTATTCACAGCAGCGCGGGCGGTCTAACTGACCGTATGCAAACCTATGCCGCGGTGTTGACCGGCATGGAAGTACTGATCGCCGAAGATAATCCGTTAAATCGACAGGTTGTGCGCGAGTTTTTACAACTGGCCGGCATCATGACCACGTTTGCGACCAACGGTCGGGAGGCGCTGGAATGCTTGGCGTTAAACCCCGGCTTTGCCGCAATATTGATGGATGTGAACATGCCGGAGATGGGCGGAATCGAGGCAACCCAATTAATTCGGCAACAACCCGCACACGCTCGGCTGCCGATTATCGCTCTGACGGCCGGCGTAACCTACGAGGAAAAGGAACATTGCCTGGCCTCGGGGATGACCGATTTCGTATCCAAACCGATCGAGCCGGTGCATTTGTTAAACACCCTGTTAAATTGGACCAAGCCGGAATTGTCCAGGACCGATGCCGACGCTATCGGCATGCTAACCGCTCCCCAAAGGCCGCGCCTGAAGTTGCCTGGGTTCGATCTGTCCAACCTCAATTTAATGCTGGGAGGCAACGAGGAAGATATGTTCGAATTGCTGCAAGGTTTTGCGCGTAGCCTGGCAACGGTGGAAGCGCGGCTGAACGCCTATTTCGCGGCCGACGATAGCGCCGCAATAATGGCCCTTGCCCACGAGATCAAAGGTTCGGCCGGAAATTTTGGCGCAAAAGCCTTATTCGGCGCGGCATCAATCCTGGAATGGGCGGCGAAACAACGGCAAGTGACCCGTGCCCTATTGGACGAATGCTGCCACCAGTGTCGAGAAGCGGCATCGGTATTGCAGACGGCGGATAAAACCACCGCGACTGACGCGGCTTCGCCTTCGGTTTCCGGCCAAATCGGGCAAGCGGCTCAAGCGCTGGCGGGTAAGCGCATTTTGGTAGTGGAAGACAACAGGATCAATCAGCGGGTGGTTGCGGAATTTTTGCAGTTGGCCGGAATGGAAGTGGATGCGGTCAACAATGGCCTGGAAGCGCTCGCGCAAATCGATGCGGTGTTCTACGATGCCATTTTAATGGACATCCAAATGCCGGAGCTGGACGGCATAAGCACGACCCAAGCGATTAGAAACAAGGACTGCCATCGGTCGCTGCCGGTCATTGCCTTGAGCGCCAGCATTTCCGTCGCAGAACATAAGGCCTGCCTCGAATCCGGCTTCAATGACTTTCTGACCAAGCCCGTCGATCCCGAGGGATTGATCGCCAAGCTGAACCAATGGTTATTGCCGACTGCGGCCCAGGCCACGCTCGTCAATCCGCCTCCCGACGCTGAACCCGAAAACGCAGCCGATCCGCTTTGGCCAACAATCGCCGGGATCGATACCAAGCAAGCCGCGTTGATTTTGGGTGGAAGCTTATCGTTATTCGCTGAACTGGCAGCGCTATTCGTTAGCGAGAATTCGAGTTTGATGGCGAAATTGACGGACCATCTCGCGCACAACCGGTTTGACGAGGCAGCAAAATTTGCGCATAAGTTGAGAGGGCAAGCGGCAAGTCTGGCGGCAATTGAGCTGGCGGAAAGCGCCGAACTGTTGGAAAATGCCTTGGCTAAACGTAGCGATCACATCCTTGGCAGTCAACATGAACTGCTGGCAGCCAATCGGCGTTTAATAGCTGCAATCCGCGACTGGCTTGAAGAATGAAGCAGTAACCGTTAGAGAACACCATGAAAAAACTCCTTGTCGTCGATGACGACGCGATGTTTCGGCACGTGATGAAACATCATCTTTCCCAACTTGGTTTTACCGCCATCGAAAACGATTCGGCGCTGCACCTGTATCAACAAATCCGCGAAGAATCTCCAGCGGCCTGCTTCATCGATATCGTGATGGAAGGTAAAGACGGGATCGAAACCATATTGGAACTGAAAGAAAAGAGCCAATGCCCGAAATTGATTGCAGTGTCCAGTAACGTCATGTATCTGGATTGGGTCAGCGAATTCGGTGTCGATGCCATATTGATCAAGCCGGTTTCGCTGCAAGCGGTGAAACAAGTCCTGGACAAGTTAGAGATCCACGCCGTTTAGCGGGGCTATCCGGCCGCGATTCGGGGAACTCGACACCCAATCGGTTTAGCCATCAGTTTTGCGAAACACCAACAACCGGTTATTGGCCGGCATTTCATAGTCTGAACGTAATTCCAGCCCGGCTTGGGCTGCCAGTTCGACAATATTCTCGAAATGTTTGATACCGCTCAGCGGATCGCGCTGCTTTAACCACTCGTCGAATCGGGCATTGCTGTCGCTGGTGTAACTGCCGGCGTAGTTAAACGGGCCGTAGAAGCAAACGGGAGCCGCGGCGTTCAGGTATTCGCCTAAGCCGGCAAAACAGGCTTCGACCTGGGTTTGGCTCATGATGTGCAGGGTATTGGCGCTAAACAAGGCCTGGATTCGTGAACAAGGCCAGGGGGCGTGCTCAACGTCCAGGCACAGCGGCGGATGCAGGTTGGGCAAGCCGGCTGCGATTCGCCACTGCTCGATACCGGCCAGGTTTTCGGCGCGGTCGGTGGGTTGCCAGGCCAGATGCGGCAATTGTTCGGCAAAGTAGCAAGCGTGCTGGCCGGTGCCGCTGCCGATTTCCCAGACCGTGGTCGGATCGGTGAATACGGTTTCGATCACCCGCAAGATAGGCTGTTTGTTATTTTCGCAGGATTGGGAAAACGGTTTTTGCGTCGTCATAAGCCAATTATCGGTGGTATCTTGTGGCTTTCAACTGTAATGGTTTTAGCCATGGACGTCACCCAAATTAGCGGTTTCGCCGACTTTGGAGATAAGGAATGGCGCAGTTTGGCCGATGATCGTTATCCCTTTTTCGACTATGCCTTCCTTAGCGCGTTGGAGCGCAGCGGAGCCGTCTCCGCCGAGAACGGCTGGCAACCCGCGCATTTGCGCTGCACCGATAACGGCGAATTGGTCGCCGCCCTGCCCTTGTATCGAAAAAGCCACTCTTGGGGCGAATACGTGTTCGATCAGCGCTGGGCTCAGGCTTATGCCGAACAAGGTATGGCGTACTATCCGAAGTGGCTGAATGCGATTCCGTTCACGCCCTGCCCCGGACCGCGGCTTGCGTTGCGGCAGGGCGTGAGTCCGGACCAGGTAGTCGATACCCTATGCGGTTTTCTGGCTGACAGCGCCGCTGCCCAGGGTATTTCGTCGCTGCACTGCCTGTTCCCGGAACCGGAAATGGCCGAGATTATGGCTGCGCGCGGGTTTAACATCCGCGAAGGCGTTCAATTTCAATGGTTCAACCGCGGTTACCGGGACTTTGCCGATTTCCTGGCGACGCTGAGTTCCAGTAAGCGCAAGATGGTCAAACGCGAACGGCGGCGGGTGGAGGAGCAAGGCATTAGCATGTTGCGCTTGAGCGGCCGCGATATCGGCGACGAGTATTGGCGAGCGTTCTATGATTTTTATGCGCTAACGTATCTAAAACGCCAATCCCAACCTTACCTGAATCCGGAGTTTTTCAGGCTGCTCGCCGCCGAAATCCCGGAGCGCTTATTGATGGTCGTCGCATTGAAACAGCGGCAGCCGGTTGCCGCAGCCCTGAGCTTTGTTGGCGCCGACACGCTGTATGGCCGCTATTGGGGATGTTACGAAGAATACAACGCTTTGCATTTCGAGGCCTGTTATTACCAGGGATTGGAATATTGCATCGAGCACGGTTTGCAGCGTTTCGATTCCGGTGCCCAGGGCGAGCATAAAATCGCCCGCGGTTTCGAGCCGGTCACGACCTATTCCGCCCATTGGCTGCGCGATCCCGGTTTCGCCGCCGCGGTGGCACGCTTCGTCGCTCGGGAACGGCAACTGATCGCAGAGTACAAACTGGATGCCGCACAATATCTGCCTTTCCGGCAAAGCGACGCCTGAGCGGGTTATTTACCGGCTTTTTCCAGGCTGGTTTGGCAGGGCAAACAGTATTTGCAGGGAATTGCCGCGCGCCGCGCTTCCGGAATCGGCTCGCCGCATTCTTCGCAGTGGGTGGCGGATTCCCCGGTGTATATCGCTTTTCGGGTTTCGGCGACGAACAGTTCCGTCATTTTTTCCATGCGTTCCGCTATCGCATCGGCCCCGCCGGCCCAAGCTGTAGACATCGTCTTTCTATTCCTTCGCGAGTAAATGGCAAATTTAGTGATTGTGGCTGCTTTGCTGCAACCAAGTATTGAATTCGTGGAATGGCTTGGGCTTGCTAAACCAGTAGCCCTGGGCGATATCGCAACGGTAACTGGCCAGTCGGTCCAGCACCTCGCCGGTTTCGACACCCTCGGCAACGACCTGCAAACCCAGGTTGTGCGCCAGATTGATTGTGGCTTTGACGATTACGGCGTCGTTGTCGCTTTTTAATAAATCGTAGACAAAGGATTTGTCGATCTTTAATTCGCTGAGCGGCATCTTTTTCAAATACGCGAGCGAGGAATACCCGGTACCGAAGTCGTCGATCGACAATTTATACCCCATCTCATGCAGGCGCAAAATGGTTTCCATGGCCCGCTCCGGATCGTTCATGATCGAGCTTTCGGTGATCTCCAGCATCATCCAGGCCGGCTTGATGTTGGCCGCCGCGGCGACGCCGGCCATCACGTCCGGCAAATCCGGATCGTGCAAATCCTTGGTCGACAGGTTGACCGACACCACCAGCTCCAGACCTTGCCGCCGCCATTCCGCGCAATCCCTGAACGCACGTTTCAACATCCACAAGGTCAGGTGTTTGATGACGCGAGTTCTTTCCGCCATCGGGATAAACTCGTCCGGCGCGATAAAGCCATGTTTGGGATGGGCCCACCTTACCAAGCCTTCGACGCCGTAGATTTTGCCGGTCTGAATCGACACTTTGGGCTGGTAATAAATCATCAGTTGTTCTTTTTCGATGGCCTGGCGCAATTCGCTCATCAGCGTCAATCGGCGCGGGCTGTGGTCGTCGTACGACGGCGCGTAAATCGTATAACCCTCGTGCGATTTGGCGGCCATGAACAAGGCCACGCCGGCTTTTTGCACCAATGTGTCGACGTCGTCGCCGTGTTCCGGAAAATTGACGATGCCGATGTTGGTGTGGATGGCCAGATTCAAACGCTCGACTTTGAATGCGGGATCCAAGGCCGCCTGAATGTTCTTGGCCAGATTCAGCGATGCGTCTTCGCTTTCGGTGGCGGGCAGCAGCAAACTGAAAATATTGCTGTCGATCCGAGCCACGCTGTCGCTCCCCATCACCACGCTTTGCAGGCGGGTGGCGATTTGGCGCAAGATCATGTCGCTGCTGTTACGGCCCAGCGTGTCGTAAACTTCCTTGAAGTTGGCGACCTCGACCAACAGCACCGATAACATTTTGCCCTGGTTGCTGGCCGCATGTAGCGCTTGCTCTACCCGATCGTAAAACAAAACCCGGTTGGGCAAGTCGGTCACCGCATCGTGGGTGGACGAGTAACTGACTTGTTTCTCCAAGGTTTCGGCCCGGTTGCGCAACTCCTGAGTCTGGTCGAATATCATGGCGCCAGCCTGATACGCAATCACCGAACTCGAATATTGGCCCCAAAATCCGAACAGAAACGGTAGCGCCTCCAACACCCACAAGCCGTAGTTTTCGGTTTGGGCGCGGATGATGCCCGCGAACGAGATTTCGCCGGTGTAATAAAAACTCAAAGCCAACAGTGCACAGACGATCGCCAGCAGGGCGATGGCCACGCCTTGGTAAGTGGTTTTGGAGACCTCGCTTTTCAGGATTCTGACGTTATCGGTAAGCAAGTGTTTGGCGGCAATCATGTTTTTGGACTTCAAATTCGAACCGTTCCTAGCAATGTTTCGGCGCCGCGCTAGCCATGTCGACTTTAACGCGGAGCGAGATGTAACGACGTTTTACCCCAGGCGCGGTCGCTTTGTTTCAACTCAGTTCAAAGTTTAGACGATGGTAATCATTTGTCTGCCACCGCCGGTGTCCGCTCAAACCGCCATCTCTGCCTGCAACAGTTTGATTTGATCCCTGACCCGGGCGGCGTCCTCGAATTCCAGATTCTTGGCATGCTGATACATCTTTTCTTCCAATTGCTTGAGGGTCTTGGCGGCCTGCTTCGGCGTCAATGCTTTGTAATTGCCGGCCGGTTCCGCCACTTTGGCACGGGCGGTACTGATCGAACCGCCGGAACCGGGAATCGCCAACTCCAGGATGTCGGTGACCGATTTGAACACGGTGCGGGGCTGGATATTATGCTGCTTGTTGAATTCGATCTGTTTCGCCCGCCGCCGTTCGGTTTCGTCGATCGCCTGCTGCATTGAGCCGGTGATTTTGTCGCCGTACAGAATCACTTTACCGTTGGCGTTGCGCGCCGCGCGGCCGATGGTCTGGATCAACGAGGTCAACGAGCGCAAAAAGCCTTCCTTATCGGCATCCAGAATCGCCACCAGCGAGACTTCCGGGATGTCCAGACCCTCACGCAACAGGTTGATGCCGACCAATACGTCGAACACCCCCAACCGCAAATCGCGGATGATTTCCACCCGTTCCACCGTCTCGATATCAGAATGCAGATACCTGACCTTAATGCCGTGTTCCATCAGGTAATCGGTCAAATCTTCCGACATGCGCTTGGTCAACGTCGTCACCAACACCCGTTCCTGCACCGCAATCCGCTTGTTGATTTCCGACAGCAAATCGTCGACCTGACTGGTGGCCGGCCGCACTTCCACGATCGGATCGACCAAGCCGGTCGGACGCACCACTTGCTCGACCACGGCGCCGGCGTGTTCCTTCTCGTAACCGCCCGGCGTGGCCGACACGTAAATCCGCTGCCCGCAAATGCGCTCGAACTCTTCGAAACGTAGCGGCCGGTTATCCAGCGCCGACGGTAGTCTGAATCCGTATTCGACCAAGGTTTCCTTACGCGAACGGTCGCCTTTGTACATCGCCCCGATCTGCGGCACCGTGACGTGGCTTTCGTCGATGATGACCAACGCATCTTTCGGTAGATAGTCGAACATGGTCGGCGGCGACTCGCCTTCGGTGCGATTGGACAAATGCCGCGAGTAGTTTTCGATGCCGGAGCAGTAGCCGACTTCCATAATCATTTCGATGTCGAACAACGTGCGCTGCTCCAACCGCTGGGCTTCGACTAACTTATGGTCTTCGCGCAACTGCGCCAGCCGTTCGACCAATTCCAACTTGATTTTTTCGACCGCACTGAGCAACTGGTCGCGCGGCGTGACGTAATGGCTTTTCGGATAGAGCGTGAACCGGGCCAGACGCTGGGTGACCTCGCCGGTCAACGGGTCGAACATCGACAGACGTTCGATCTCGTCGTCGAACAGTTCGATCCGTAGCGCCTGTTCTTCCGATTCGGCCGGAAACACGTCGATCACATCGCCACGCACCCGGTAAGTGGCGCGGCGCAGCTCGGTATCGTTGCGGGTGTACTGCATTTCCGCCAACCGGCGCAGAATGTCGCGCTGCTTGATCATATCGCCGCGCACCAGATGCAACACCATCTGGAAATAGGATTCCGGCTCGCCCAAGCCGTAGATCGCCGACACGGTGGCGACGACGATGGTATCGCGCCGTTCCAGCAAGGCTTTGGTCGCCGACAAGCGCATTTGCTCGATGTGTTCGTTCAGCGAAGCGTCCTTGTCGATGAAGGTATCGGAAGCCGGAATGTAGGCTTCCGGCTGGTAATAGTCGTAATAGGAGACGAAGTACTCGACGCTGTTTTCCGGAAAAAACTCCTTCATCTCGCCGTAAAGCTGGGCTGCCAGGGTTTTGTTCGGCGCCATGATCATCGCCGGCCGTTGCGTCTGCTGTATCACGTTGGCGATGGTGAAGGTTTTGCCGGAACCGGTTACCCCAAGCAGGGTTTGGTGAACTTCGCCGTCGTTAATGCCTTCCACTAATTGTCGAATCGCTGTGGGCTGGTCGCCGGCCGGTTGGTAACGGCTTTGAATTTTGAACGGCTTTGGCTGGAAGCCTTTGCCCTTGACTGAGGGCTCTTCCACTGCCAGTACGCCGGATATCGCCGACTGGCTGATCTCCATCCGCCGCTTGTCACTCATGCCGACTTCCTTGCCGAATTGATCCCATTTGTCGAAACCATGATTATTTACAGCCCGTTTCCGGCTGGTCGAAGCCCAGCGTATCGAGTTCGGTTTTCGGGTGCAAAAAACCCTCGATCGGCGCCACTGCCACCAGCGAGCGCGGCGCGGCCAACAGGATGGGTTGCCGTAACTGGCCGTCCCATTTGCGGAACGACAGCGGCATGCCTTTATAACCTTGCAAGGCAAAGGCATCGGACAACAGATAATCCTTCAACGCCGGCATCTGGTTGGATTTGGTCCGGATACTAGCCTCGCCGATGGCTCTGACCGCCAGGTACGCGGCGTAGTCCTGCTCTTCCATCCAACGCCCCGATGCAACCTTGAAACGGTTCTGCAATTGCACCGCCCCCCACTGTTCGTGGCTCCGGTGCCAGGCGGTGGCGGTTAGGCCTTGGGTGCCGATCACCGGCCGCGGTTTCCAGGTGCGGTAATCCAGATATTCGCCGAACAGGCCCTGCTCGTCGGCAATTACCAGCACATCGTAATCGTCGACCTGGGTGAAGGTCGGCACGTCGGCTTGGGCCGTGCGGCGGGCGTCGTAATCCTGGTTCCATTCTTTCTCGGCGACGAGCTTCATACCGAAGCGCTTGGCCGCGCGTTTGATCGCGGCCGCGTAGAGTTTGTCTTCCGGCGCCGGGCCTACGACTAAAAACCAATTCTGCCAGCGCTTTTTCAACATGTATTGCGCCAAGGCGTCGGCGCGCATCGCGCGGCTCGGCAAGATGTGCAAGACGTTATGCCGGCAATCCGCGTTGCGCAACTCGTCGCTGCTATTGGCGACATCGAACAGCAGTTTGGTTTTGGCGATCGGCCGATCGGCCAGTTTATTCAATTGGTCGGCTGCGACATTAAGCAACACCAGTTCGGCGTCGATGCCATCGAATAGGGGTTGCGGATCGGCGCCGGCCGGGACCAGGATTTTTTTCAGTTCGTATTGCTGGCCGGTAAATTGGCCGGTGGTATTGTTGTCGCTAATCGCCAACTCGGCGCCGAGCTCACCTTTGTTTGGAATGAACGGGTCCAAGTTGGACAAAGCCGGCGGCGCGACCTGTTCCTGCGCGAAGTACACGATCTTGACGATTTGCTTCGGCGTTTGCTGGGCCGGCGCGGGGGCTGGTTTGGTTTGAGGCTTGGCGGCGGCCGTAGTCGGTTTGGCCTTGGCCGCGGCCGGTAGCGGCACACTGCAACAGAATGGAATCAATAGGCCGGCGGCTAAGCGTTGGAGTTTTTTCATGTTTTGCGGCTATCCGTAAAGATCCCTGCATTTTATCGATAAATTGCCAGCAAGCCTAACCGATAATCGTGTGGCTTCTATTGAATTTTACCGGTTTAGGTTCAATACTTAACCACTCCTTGCTTGTGGCATTCGCTATGTCTGATTCGGATTTTTCCATGGATTTTCTCGATCAAGAAATCGATCTTGATAGCGAATGGTCCAACAAACGCACTGCCGTGCGCTATCTGCGCAACGACATCAAAGCGGCCGTAAAAATACACAGCCTTTGGTTTCCGCGTCTGTTTCCGGTATTGTTGCGCGACATCAGCAGCCGCGGCGCCGCGGTCATCACCAGCAAAAAAATTAAAAAAAAAAGCCGGGTTAGCCTGTTTCTGCTATTCGGCGACGGTCGACGGTTCCAGATCGAAGCCACCGTCGTCCACCATGACGCCGACCAAAACCGCTACGGCATCAAATTCGACAGTCTGAATAGCGAATTGGCCGAACATCTACTTCATACCCAAACCGACTTGAATTTCAGCTAAAGCAAAAATCCATGCCGACACTCAGCCGAATCTATGTCTACCCGGTCAAATCCTTGTCCGGATTCCAGGTTACGCAATGGCCGGTCGATGAAAAAGGCCTGCTGTACGACCGCAAATGGATGCTCGTCGACCGCGACCGTCAATTTCTCAGCCAACGGCGTTTACCGCAAATGGCCCTGGTAAAAACCCGGATCGATGCCGACCGCTTGATTCTGTCGGCCCCTGGCAGAAGGGATCTGATATTGCCGTTAACCGCCAGCAGCAGCGAATCCATCGAGGTTACTGTCTGGCACGACCAATGCCGAGCGGAAACCTGCGGTGCCGAAGCCGACGCTTGGCTCAGCGAGTTTTTGCAAACCGATTGTCGCCTGGTATACCAAGCCGCCGGGGACCGCCGCCAAGTCGACCTCAACTATGCGACGGTCGCCGACCAAACGGCGTTCTCCGACGGCTTTCCGTTTTTGCTGGTATCCGAGGGTTCGTTGACGGCCTTGAATCAAGCCATGCAATTGGACTACGACATGGTCCGTTTCCGGCCCAATCTGGTGGTTTCCGGCTGCGACAGTTATGCCGAAGACCGATGGCGGCGGGTCAGCGTTAACGGTATCGGCTTCCGCCTGCCCAAACCCTGCTCGCGCTGCCCGGTACCGACAATCGACCCGGAAACCGCGATTGCCGGCAAAGAACCTTTGGCGACCTTAAGTCGGTTACGCAAATGGCAGAACAAAGTGTATTTCGGGCAAAATGCGTTGCATGACAAATCGGGCAGCCTAGCCGTGGGACAGAGCGTACAGATCGACGAAATTGGGGAGCCTCAGCCGCCTTTGCCTTAACCGGTAACTCACCCGGCAATGGTCGCCGCCGATTTTAAGAACGATTTAAGAAAACGACGTTTAAATTTCCGGCAACCGACGGCATGCCAAATTGGCGTCGACGATTTTTGCATCACAACCAGGACCAAGACTATGTATAAGAAATTACTTGCCATTTCCATCAGCGCCGCGCTGCTGAGCGCTTGTGCCACCAACCCGTATACCGGCCAGTCCGGCATGAGCAATCTGGGCAAAGGCGCCGGCATCGGCGCCGCGGTCGGTGCCGGCGCCGGTACCCTGTTCGGCGGCAACGATTGGAAAAACGCCGGCTTGGGCGCTTTGGCCGGTGCCGCAGTCGGTGCCGGTATCGGTTATTACATGGATAAACAGCAGGAAGAGATGCAGCAATCGCTGCAAGGCACCGGTATCGAAGTGCAGCGTACGGCCGAAAACCAATTGGTATTGAACATGCCCAGCACCAGCGACGTCACCTTCGCCTTCGGTAAATCGGATTTGACGCCGGAGGCGCAACATGCGCTGGATCCGGTCGCCCGGGTACTGAACAACTATCCCGATTCGACGCTTTCGGTCACCGGCCACACCGACGATGTCGGCTCGGATGCCGACAACCAGCGTCTGTCCGAAGCCCGCGCCACCAGCGTCGCCAATTTTCTATCGTCCCGCGGCGTGAACCGGATGCGCATCTCGCAACAGGGCATGGGCGAAAGTTCGCCGAAAGTGCCGAACACCAGCGACGCCAACCGGGCCATCAACCGCCGGGTGGAGTTGTCGATCAACGCCAACCAGAACGCCGGCGCCGCCCAGCAAAACCAACAATATCCGCAGCAGAACCAGCCTTACCAACAGCAAGGCTATCCGCAGCAGCAACAGGGTTATCCGCAACAAAATCAGCCGTACCAACAGTATCCGCAGCAAAACCAACCCTACCAGCAACAATACCCGCAGCAGGGCTACCCACAACAACCGTACCAGCAAGGCTATCCGCAACAGCAGCAATACCAGCAGCCTTACTACCGGCAATAATTCCGCCACGCTGGAGCGTAGTTACGAATAAGGCCGGAATTCCGGCCTTATTTTTTATTTAGGGCAGAAAAGTTACCGATTAGACTTCGCCGGCGCGAACATCGAATTCGATTTTCCAGCGCTGCTGGTCGCGTCGCGAGACGGCGCGCAATTCCAGCGTCCCGACTTCGGTTACCGCGGCCGATAAATGCACCGGTACGATTTCACCGGCTTGACGGCCATCTTCCACCGGCAAGGTAATTTCGATTTCGTCCAACTCTTCCAATTCGTCGTCGCTCCATTCGTCGAGACGATCGCCAACCTTGTCTTCGCGCCGGGTTTTGGAACCAAAGAAACGGAAGCGTACCGGCTCGCCGATGACCAAGCCGAATTCGTCGTGCGGCAATTCCTGTTCGCTGCCCTCTTCCATGCCGAACGGTGCGATACACAACGCCTCTATCGCCGGCGGCAAACCGGGTACCGCCAGCATTGCACTCTCGATGCCGACGTAGTAGGCGGCGGCAGTACCGCCTTTGATCCGCACGCCTTTACCTTGGCGCACGAAACCGTAATATGCCGCACCGCGGGCGACCGCCAAATCCAGATCAGCCCCATGCAGCAAGCGGGCTGGAGCGGCCTGTTCGGTCTGCAACCAATTGTTCAATACCGCCATCAGCCGTTCGGCCAACACGCCGGCCTTCAATACACCGCCGTTGAACAACAGCGCGGTCGGGTGCAGGAAGCTGGCGTGTTCGGGCAGTGCGATTGAACTGAACTCGTCGGTTGCCTGGCGCTGTCTGGACAGAAAGGCCGCCAGATGCCGGGTAATGCCGGCATCCTGCGCATACGGCAGGCCGACGCTGCGCAGACCGCTGCGTGGCCGCGATACCGGTTTGTCGCTGGCTTGAGCATGCGGCAAAAAGCCGTCCACCAGGATCCGGTTCAATTCGTCCCGAGTCAGTTCGCTGCGCAAAGTGCCGCCGATCAGCGACGACCCGCGCCCGGCAACCGCAAGCGGCATAGCAGCCAAATCGGGTTGGTTAAACAGTTTTTCTTTGGCTTCGCGGCAGGCATGGGTCAAGGCCTGCAATTGCCAGGGCTCCAATTTTTTGCCGCCGTCGGTTTCCAGCTTGGCCTTAACCGTATACGCCAGCGCCAAATCCATGTTATCGCCGCCGAGCAGAATATGATCGCCGACCGCCACCCGGGTCAATTGCAAATTGCCGTCTTGTTCGGTTACGGCAATCAACGACAAGTCGGTGGTGCCGCCGCCGATATCGACGACTAAAATCACATCGCCGACTTTGACCTGATTGCGCCAGTCGCCGGCGCTTTTTTCGATCCAACTGTACAAAGCCGCCTGCGGTTCCTCGAGCAACACGGCTTGGCCAAGACCTACTTCGCGCGCGGCTTCCACGGTCAATTCCCGAGCGGCCGGATCGAACGACGCCGGCACCGTGATGGTCAAGTCCTGCTGTTGCAACGGCTGTTCCGGGAAACGATGATTCCAGGCGTCGCGCAAATGCTGCAAATAGGCTTTGCTGGCGGCGAACGGTGAAATCTTGGCCACGTCTTCCGGCGCGTCGACCGGCAGAATCGCCTGCTTGCAGTCGACGCCGGCATGGCACAACCAGCTCTTGGCGCTGGAAACCAGCCGAATCGGCGTCTTGCCGCCCAGGCTACGGGCGATTTCGCCGACCAGATGCTCGGGTTTGGCGGTCCACGGCAAAGCCGAGGCTCCCTCGGCAATTTCCGCCGGATGAGCGATGTAGGCGAACGAGGCCAGTTGGGCTTTATCTTCAATCACGCCCGGCGAAACCAGTTGCGGCGTATAAAACACTTCCAGTGCCGGACTATCGTCGCCCGCCGCCAAATCGACATAAGACATTACACAATGCGTGGTACCCAAATCGATACCGACCGAATAGCGCGCCGTCATAATTCAACCTCGGCCGCAGCGATGATTTTGGCATTGTGGCCTTCGGTCAGTTTCGGCAAATGCAGCTCGGTGACCTGCCAGCCTTTATGGACCAACACGCCGGAGAACGGGGCTTCGCCGACAATATTGCCGGTCAAACGAAATGCAGCGGCGTCGAAGCCTTTGTTCAGGGTCACGCGGCTACCTTCGGCATCCTGACTGACCGGCGCCAACTTGAAGTGCTCGTTGATCACTTTACTGCAGCCTTGATGCACGACGCGCGCCGCGGCGCCTATTTCAGCATCGGCAAACGCACTGACGTCTTCTTTGACGAAATCGAGGAAACGGGCTTCCTTCTGCAACAAACTTAATAACTGTAAAGCCGCATCCGGCGTGGCTTCTTTGAGCACCACCGGTTCCGGGGCAGGTGCCTGAACGATTTTTTCGACTTCGACGATCTTTTCCACCACTTTGATTTGGGGTTCGGGTGCCGCGATCGGCATGTCCGGTTGCCGGGTCGATTTACAGCGGCGTAAGCCCAGCAATACCGATACCAGCACCGCGATCAAAATGAAAGCCAACACAGCCGCGGTTCCGGCTAAGCAAACGTGCCACAAATCGAATGTAGTCGGACGTAACGATAAGTCTATGGTGTAAGTGTTCATGAAAAATGGATATTGGGGGAATACAAAGCGGCAAGCGCAGAACGGCCGAGCCGGCGACCAGATTGCCGGTCGGCTCGGCTAAATCACTGAGGCATGCCGGATTTTTTTGCGGCCTCGGCGTACATCAGTTCCTGCAACAAATTGCGGGTAACTTTGATGCGCATGGTTTTCAAGTGGCGGTCGGCGATGACGCCCGGCACCTGCGCGTCGACATAAACCTGGCGCATTTCGGCTAGCGTCGGTTCGCACAATTTAATGATGGCATCGGTCGCGTTGCGGCTTTCCAGCTTGGCAAAATCCGGTTTTTGCATCGTGTCGACTACGCACTTTTTATAATTGAATTGCGCTTTTTGAATTTTTTCGATGGATTCATTGCTTAAGCTGGTTTCGTTCCATTCTTCTTTAGCCTCTTCGGCATTGGCCAAGCCGGCGGCGAGCATCAGCAAAGCAAACAAACGGTATTTCATGATTTCTTCTCCAATACGGACATGATGGCGAAAGGCGATTTTACGCGATGCCGGCGGAGTTGAACAACGACATGGGCGAATCGCCTGCCTGCGGCCGCCGGCACCGTCTGCTTCGCCGGACTAAGGATGTATCGAGTTATCGCAAATATGGCGAGCTTTGCCGCTTTCCGAGTAGGATTCTGCCGCGACCAGATCCGGTGTCAACCCGGCCAAGCCTTCGCTACACTTTTTGGTCAATTGCATGGCTTTGTTTGCGGCGATTTCCTGACCGAACCCGATCGCCCGTTGTTGAGCTTCGTCGCGCTTGCCCGCGGCGCACAACTGCTTGACGTCGCTACTCAATTGTTTGGCCTGCGATTCCAAAGCTTGCAGCTCGGCTTTGTCGACGTCTTTCATGCAGTTTTGCATCGCTTGAATTTTTTCCAACATCTGCTGCATTTTCGGGTTCGCAGCAGGCTGGGAGACACTCCGGCTATCGGCGGCATTGGCTGCCGCAAGCGCCGGCGCCATCAATACCAGGATCGGCAATAGTCTGTTCATAACGAAGCCTCGGAATAGTGGTTTTGGGGGCCTCCACTGTAGGGCGATAACCCTAAGACCGCAAGTGTCGAGCGCACAAACGGCAATCCGTCTACTCGCACTGCCGCCGCCAGCTCCGGTTTTATCAGGAATCAGAAGACAAGCAGCGGATTTTCAAGGAAAATAGCGCCGTCTTTTCCGTTTGCCGCACTGCATGTACAAATACGAAGGCCTAGTCGTCCACCAAAGCCATGACGACGAGGGTGTGATCGAAGTCGTCGATAACAACGGCGAACGCGCTCTGCATTTCGGCTCGCCTGCCCGGCAAAGCAGTATGTTGATGGCCGATCCGAACCGTCTGCATTCCTTCTACGCTCGGGCGATGATGGCGCTGCTGCTGTTCAACGACGACCCGCGTGATGTGCTGATGATAGGCCTCGGCGGCGGCACTATCGCCAAATTTATGCTGCACCAGTTCCCGGAATGCCGGCTGAAAGTCGTCGAATTCCGCAGCAGCGTGTTAAATGTGGCCCGTAGCCACTTCGGCCTGCCGTTCAATTCGCGCCTGAAAGTCAAAATCGGTTGCGGCGCCGAGCATGTTCGCCGTCAAAGTCAGGAACTGTCGGAGATTCACGACGTGATCATGATCGATGCGTACGGCGAGAACGGCATGGCGCCTGAAGTCGGCAGCCAACGTTTTTTCGACGATTGCCGCAGTCTGCTGAAACCGGACGGGGTGTTGGTGATCAATTTATGGGGTACCGATAAGGCCATGTTTCAGCAAGTTTCCTGGCATATGGGCAGGATTTTCAGTTGGCGCATGCTGTTTCTGCCGGTGCGGAACCGCGGCAATGTCATCGGCTTTGCCTTCGGCGAAAACTTTCCGAAACTGCAGTTCAAAACCCTGATAATCAAAGCCAAAGCGCTCGAGCTGCAATATCAACTGGAATTCCCAGTGTTCATGCAAGACTTTAAACGCAATAATCCCAGCCTCCTGCATCGAGTTCTGAAACCATGATCCACAACGCCCCCAACATCTTCGGTTACAAAAAATACTGGGCCCACCGCTTCGGTCCGGCACCGGAATTACCGATGAGCCGCGCCGAAATGGACGCGCTGGGCTGGGACGCCTGCGACATCGTTCTGGTAACCGGCGACGCCTACGTCGACCATCCCAGTTTCGGCATGGCGGTGATCGGCCGGGTGCTGGAGGCGCAGGGTTTTCGAGTCGGCATCATTTCCCAACCCGATTGGCAAAGCGCCGACGATTTTAGAAAACTAGGCCAGCCCAAGCTGTTCTTCGGCGTTACCGGCGGCAATATGGATTCGATGGTCAACCGCTATACCTCGGACAAGAAAATCCGCTCCAACGACGCTTACACCGCCAACGGCGAGGCCGGCAAGCGCCCGGACCGTGCGGTCAACGTCTACTCGCACC
This sequence comes from Methylomonas sp. Uni0011, assembly GCF_056850255.1. Lineage (NCBI taxonomy): Bacteria > Pseudomonadati > Pseudomonadota > Gammaproteobacteria > Methylococcales > Methylococcaceae > Methylomonas > Methylomonas sp. Uni0011. The sequence goes on along the minus strand of NZ_JBVVNO010000001.1, from coordinate 54,257 downwards.
GCTGCCGGGAAGCCTTTAAAAACGTGCCGATCGTCATCGGCGGCATTGAGGCCAGCCTGCGCCGCATCGCCCATTACGATTATTGGTCGGATAAGGTACGCAAGTCGATCTTGCTGGATTCGAAGGCGGATTTGCTGGTGTACGGCAACGCCGAGCGCCAAGTCGTCGAGATTGCGCATCGACTGGCGAAGGGCGAGAGCATTCACGATTTGAAAGGCATCCGCGGCACCGTCCACTTCGTCAAACAAGTGCCGCAAGGCTGGATCGAAAAGGATTCGACCCATTTCGATCAGCCCGGCGCAGCCATCGTGCACCAGAATCCGTATCAGGAAATGCCCAGTTGCGAATCGGCGCCGACATCGGCCGACACTGGGTTGGCGGATAACGAAAAAGTCATCCAATTCAAACCCATCGCCAATAAAAACCGCGCCCAAACCGTGATTCGGCTACCGGATTACGACGCGGTCAAGGACGATCCGATTTTGTACGCCCACGCTTCGCGGGTGATGCACGGCGAAACCAACCCCGGCAACGCCCGCGCCCTGATCCAGCGCCACGATAACCGCGAGGTTTGGATCAACCCGCCGCCGCTGCCGCTGACCACGCCGGAAATGGACGGCGTGTTCGACCTGCCCTATTCGCGCTTGCCGCACCATGCTTACGGCAAGGCCAATATCCCGGCCTTCGAAATGATCCAACATTCGGTGCTGATCATGCGCGGCTGTTTCGGCGGTTGCAGCTTTTGTTCGATTACCGAGCACGAAGGCCGCATCATTCAAAACCGTTCGGAAGATTCGATTATCCGCGAGATCGAAGCCATCCGCGATACCTCGCCCAACTTCACCGGCAATATTTCCGACCTGGGCGGGCCCACCGCCAACATGTGGCGCTTGGCCTGCAAGGATCCGAAAATCGAGGCATCCTGCCGCAAGCCGTCCTGCGTTTATCCCGGCATCTGCCAAAACCTGAACACCGACCAAACCCCGCTGGTCAAGCTCTACCGCCGCGCCCGCGCCTTACCCGGCATCAAAAAAATCTTCATCGCCTCCGGCCTGCGTTACGACATTGCCGTCGAGACGCCGGAATATGTGAAAGAACTGGTCAGCCACCATGTCGGCGGCTACCTGAAAATCGCCCCGGAACACACCGAACAAGGCCCTTTGTCGAAGATGATGAAACCGGGTATGGGCACTTACGACCGCTTCAAGCAGATGTTCGATAAGTACTCGAAAGAAGCCGGCAAGGAACAGTACCTGATCCCGTACTTCATCGCCGCTCACCCCGGCACCGAAGACAAAGACATGTTGAATCTGGCGCTATGGTTGAAACGCAACGGCTTCCGCGCCGATCAGGTGCAGGCATTCTTGCCGTCGCCGATGTCGATTGCCACTGCCATGTACCATTCCGGCAAGGATACCCTGCACAAAGTCGGCCGTAACGTCCCGGACATTCCGATTCCGCGCAGCATGAAACAGCGCAAGCTGCACAAGGCCTTTCTACGCTACCACGACCCGAAAAACTGGCCGCTATTACGGGAAGCGTTGAAGGAAATGGGACGGGCGGACTTGATCGGCAATGGCAAGCAACATTTGGTGCCGAGTTTTCAACCGAAAACCGACGCCGAACCGGTGAACAAACCGGCCAAAACACAGACCTTTAAGACCAAGCACACCGGCTTCGATAACGCGAATAACAAACACGAGCAGCGCCGAAAGCATACTCCGCGCAGCAATCAAAGCGGCCAGGGTGTGCCGAAGCGCTCCGAAAAGCGGCGTTAGCGCTTCAATGCCGGTTTGTGGCGTCGCAAAAACGAATGCCAAACAAGCCCACCAAGCAAACGCTTACAGGCAGCGCTACAATCATCAGAATTTAGGTTGAAGCTACACTCCTATGTCCAACGCATACCCGCCGCAAGACCTGTTACGTTTTGTCTACAGGCTTACCGCCGAAGATTGCACTTGCGCGGAATTTCTCGTCGAAATCCACAAACCGACCATGACCTTAGTTCCGGCGGCTGAGGCACCCTACCCGTACTGGACCGAATTGAGCTACCACCAATGCCAAAACTGCCCGCTGCACGCCGCTGAAACGCCGCATTGCCCGGTAGCAGTCAATCTGGCGCCGCTATTGGAGTTGTGCGGCCATTTGGTGTCGCATAAACCGATGAGCGTCGAAGTCATCACCGACCGACGCACGATTTACTGCAAAACCACGGCGCAACACATTGCCAGTTCGATTCTGGGTTTGATCATGGCCACCAGCCCCTGCCCGCACACCGAATATCTAAAGCCTATGGCGCGCTTTCATCTGCCTTTGGCCGACCAGGACGAAACCATTTATCGAGTGACTGCTACCTTTTTGTTAGCACAATATTTTCGCCGCCAGGACGGTTTGCCCTATTCGCTGGAGCTCGACGAGTTACTGAAAATCTATCGAAACCTACAAGTCGTCAACCAGCACCTGACTCAGCGTCTGAAAGCCGGAATCAGCGAAGACGCCGCCGTCAACGGCGTGATTTTGCTGGATTTGCTGTCCAAAACGGTTTCCTGGTCGATAGAAGACGGCCTGGAGGAAATCAGCTATCTCTTCGACAGTTACCGCAAACCGCTGCAACCGCCACCGGAAACCTGAGCAGAATCATGTCCAAAATTCTGGATCTATCCGCCCTGCTGCTGTATTGCGCACTGATTTTCTGGCTTTCCGACCAAACCAAACTGCCCGACCACGCGCTGGTCGAGAACCAGGACAAGCTCGACCATTTCCTGGCCTATTTCGCGATGGCAGCGTTTGCTTGGCGCTACTTCGCCCATTTCTCGGTGCCGCGCCACTGGCACTTCGTCATCGGCACGATATTTTGCAGCTTATACGGCCTGTCCGACGAATGGCACCAATCCTTTGTCGTCGGCCGCGAATCGAGCGCGCTGGATTGGCTGGCCGATTCGTTGGGCGGCTTGTGCGGCAGCCTAACCTGCTATTGGTATGTTCAGCGTCACGCCCGTCGGCGTTCGCCAGGCTGATTCTACGGGTCGGCGGACCTAGCCGACCAACACATCTTTGCTTTACCTGGCAAGCGTCCAGCGCCGCGGCCGCTTACGTTATAATGCCGGTTTGATCTTTAATTGCGTCATTTCAGTTCGGACGCAACATTTACCGCGAAACCTATCAGAATCTCCATGGAAGTCCCAGAATATAAGCGCCGCAGAACCTTTGCCATCATCTCGCATCCCGACGCCGGTAAAACCACCATCACCGAAAAACTGCTGCTGTTCGGCGGCGCGATTCAGTTGGCCGGCTCGGTCAAGGGCCGGAAGGCGGCGCGCCACGCCACCTCCGACTGGATGGAAATGGAAAAGGAACGCGGGATTTCGGTCACCACGTCTGTGATGCAGTTCGAGCACAACGGCGCGATTGTCAACCTGCTTGACACACCGGGCCACGAAGATTTTTCGGAAGACACCTACCGCACGCTGACCGCGGTCGACTCCGCATTGATGGTGATCGACGTTGCCAAGGGCGTTGAGGACAGGACCATCAAATTGATGGAAGTCTGCCGCCTGCGTGACACGCCGATCCTGACCTTCATCAACAAACTGGACCGCGAAGGCCGCGAGCCTATCGAACTGCTGGACGAAGTGGAAAGCGTGCTGAAAATCGAATGCGCGCCGATGACTTGGCCGATCGGTATGGGCAAGCGCTTCAAAGGCGTCTACCAGTTATACAAGGACGAGATTTTGCTGTTCAACCCGCAGCACGGCGGCAAAATTGCGGAATCTACCCTAATCAAGGGCTTGAACAACCCGCAACTCGATCAGCTCCTCGGTTTGCAGGCTGACGAATTGCGCGAGGAAATCGACTTGGTAAAGGGCGCCAGCCACGAATTCGATCTGGACAAATATCTGCGGGGTGAACAAACTCCGGTGTTTTTCGGTTCGGCGATCAACAACTTCGGCATCGTCGAGTTGCTCGACGCCTTCGCCGAGTTCGCGCCGCCGCCGCGTCCGCGCCAGGCCGAGCAACGCTTGGTGGAACCGAGCGAAGACAAATTCACCGGCTTCGTATTCAAGATCCAGGCCAACATGGACCCGGCTCACCGCGACCGCGTCGCCTTCATGCGCATCAGTTCCGGTAAATTCGACAAGGGCATGAAGATGCACCACGTCCGCATCGGCAAGAGCATCCAGGTGGCCAACGCGATTACGTTTCAGGCCGACAGCCGCAAGAACGTCGAGGAAGCCTATCCCGGCGACATCATCGGCCTGCACAATCATGGCACGATCCAGGTCGGCGACACCTTCACCCAAGGCGAGAACCTGAAATTCGGCGGCATCCCTTACTTCGCGCCGGAATTGTTCCGCCGCGTGGTATTGAAAGACCCGCTGCGCGCCAAGGCGCTGCAAAAAGGCTTGGTGCAATTGACCGAGGAAGGCGCCACTCAGCTGTTCAAACCGCTGAAAAACAACGACTTGATTCTGGGCGCGGTGGGTATTCTGCAGTTCGATGTCACTGCCCACCGCTTGAAGCACGAATACAACGTCGAATGCGTTTACGACGCCTCGCCGATCAATACCGTGCGCTGGGTCAGCTCGGCCAATCCGGCCAAACTGGAAGAGTTCAGGAACAAGGCCTTCGAAAATCTGGCCGAGGACGGCGGCGGTTATCTGGTGTATCTGGCCACCAGCCGGGTCAACCTGCAATTGACGGAAGAACGCTGGCCGGACATCCACTTCAGCGCCACCCGGGAACTGTAAACCGCCGGACACAAAAAAGGGGCCAAAAGGCCCCTTTTTCTTATCCGTGAAAACTTATTTCGCGGCTTCGGCAATTTTATTGAACGCCTCTACCCGTTGTTTGCCCAAGTTGGCCAGTTCAATACCGTTTTCGACGATCATTTGAATCAAACCCGGCGTGTTGTAAACGATTTTGCCCAGGTAAGCCACGGCAGGTACCGCAATGATTGCGCCGAACACAGTACCGAAACCCAGCACGCTCAAGGCTTTGGTAATCAATACCACGATATCCAGCGGCAATAGAATCATGGTGCCGAAATAAACCAGCACGATGAATGTAAACAAGGCAAACACCACGAATTGCAGCAGCCTGACCAGCACAACATTTAGGTTTTTCATGATCAATATTTCTCGATTGAATGGGGATTCTTTTGCACTTATAAGCAACGGCCTTGATTTCTATCGTATTTTCCACCGCTTGCTAACATCGGCATTATAAAATAAAACCCCTAGCGTTTTCTCTACTTTTTGCCCGCAACCGGCGCTATTCGGCGCTCAAATCCTGTTGTGCCGGCTTATTCTCGATGAATAGCGGATGCAACAGGGCCCCGGCCGCAAAACCGCCCAGATGCGACCACCAGGCCGAGTCCACTGCGACGTTGTCGAACACCGCCGCGGTGAAAGCGTCGCCCAATTGCACGATCACCCAAAACCCGAGAAAGGCAATCGCCGGTACCTGAAAAAACAGCGGATAAAATAGGATCGGCACCAGAATCACCACCGTCGCGTAAGGGAAGCGCACAAAATAGGCGCCCAATACCCCGGCAATCGCCCCGGAAGCGCCAACCACCGGCACCGCCATGGTCGGATAAAAGTACCATTGGGTGTAAGTAGCGATCAGCCCGCACAAGATGTAAAACCCCACAAAGCGTTTATGCCCCATCAAATCTTCGATGTTGTCGGCGAAGATCCACAAAAACACCATGTTCATCAACAGGTGCAAAAAGCCGCCGTGTAAAAACAAGCTGGTCAGAAACGACAAATAGTGGTCCGGTGGCAGACCGAAGGCATAAGCCCAATCCGGGTTGGAATAGCGAATCGGCACCATGCCGTACATGTAAGCGAAGTGCTGGCCGACTTCGTCCGGCATCAGCAACATCATCAAATACACCGCGACGCACAAGGCCATTACGCCCCAAGTGACGTAAGGCTTAGTCTGGCAAGGTATCGAATCGCGAATCGGTATCATCGTTTGCCCTCTTGGTTTTGGTTTATCCAGCGCCGCTGTTAATAGCTGTCGCTCCACTGCTTTTCCAGGCGCTGCACCGAGACCGGAAATGCCGTTTTCAATTGTTGGGCGAATATAGACACCCGCAGTTCCTCCAGCGCCCAGCGAAAAGTTTCCCGCTCCGGCGTTGGCGTGACGGTCTTGCTCTGCTTCGCTATGTATTGCCAGTAGCGTTGGTTCAACCGTTGCAAGCCCTGTACCTCGGCCGAGTCCGGTTTTTGCTTGTCCAAACGACATTCCACCGCTTTCAAATAGCGGGAGACGGACTGCAATTGCCCCGCCGGCGTGTACCGCAAAAAGCCTTTGTGTACCAGCAAGCTTAGTTGTTGCTCGATCTCTTCGCGCAAGCCCGGCGCCACAGCCGGTTGCTGCAGGCGCCTGCTCAATGCTTGATAGTGTGCCAGGATTTCGCCGATCTGCTTGCCGGCCTGCGTCATGGTCGACATTAATGTCGACTTTTTCGTCGCCAGAATAGACTCGAATTGCTGTTGCGTGCGAATCGTCTGGCCTTCGACGAACGCCGCGGCAAAGATTGCATACAACACATCCTCCTTGAAATCGCCGCCGACGCGGTCTTTCAACAGCGGATGCGCCGGAAGTTGGTTATAGGCCAGTTGCAAGGCCGGCGATACGCCGTGATTTTTTAAAATGTATTGCGCGTCTTTTTTGCAGACCAATTGATACAGCTTGACCAAGCCGTCAAAGTGGGCCAGCTCGGCCTTGTGCTGGGTTTCCAGAATCTTCACCCCAACCGTCTGACCTTCATCCAAAATCGCCGGAAAGCCGATGAAGCTCTGGCCTTTTTGCATGAACTGCCAGGTCTCCGGCAAGTCGTCGAAGGCCCAGGCGATGCAACCGGTATGGTTCATTTCCTCCTGCGCCAGCTTGTCGAAACTATCGCCGGCCTTGGTCGCGAATTGGGCCTGTAACTTGGCCAGATTGCGGCCGTAACCGATGGCGCGGCCGGCATCGTCGACCACCCGAAAGTTCATCTGCAAATGTTCCGGCAAGGCGTCCGGCTGCCATTCGTTGAGCGGAATCGCCTCGCCGGTCAATTTGCGCAAGCGGTTACTCAGCCATTCGTACAGCGAACCTTTGAAATCCGGCTCGATTTCCAGGCAGGCCTTGGCAGTGTTCGGCACCGGCACGAAGTGTTTGCGCAGATGCTTAGGGAGGCCCTTGATCAATGCCACGACCTTTTCCTCCAGCATACCCGGCACCAGCCAGTCGAACGGGGTTTGCCGAATTTGGTTGAGCTGATGCACCGGCACGATCGCGGTAACGCCGTCCTCGTCGTGGCCCGGTTCGAAGCGGTAATGCAGTTCGATGGTTAAATCGCCGACTTTTTTGCTGTCCGGAAAATCCCAATCGTTGATCTGATTGTCGTCGGTGCGGGTCAGGTCTTCCTTGGTCAGGAACAGGATTTTGGGATTGTCGCGCTCGACTTGCTTGCGCCACTGGTCCAAGGTAATGCCGCTGACGATCTCGGCCGGCAGTTTCTTGTCGTAAAACTGGTACAGCCATTCCTCATCCTCGATCAAATCGACGCGGCGGCCCTTGTGCTGGATATAACCCACCTCCTCCAGCAGTTTTTCGTTAGCTTTAAAAAACGGCGCGTTGGAGTGGTAATCCTGATTGACCAGCGCATGGCGGATGAACATCTCCCGCGCCGCCTTGGGATCGACGTTTTCGTAAGGCACTTTGCGCTTGGCGGTCAAGGTCAAGCCGTATAGTAAAGTCCGCTCATAAACGCCGCAACGGCCGGCGTTTTTCTCCCAATGCGGGTCGTAGTAATTGCGTTTGACCAAGTGCTGAGCGCAAGCCTCTATCCATTCCGGCTCGATCTTGGCGACGGTACGCGCATAGACCTTGCTGGTCTCGACCTGCTCGGCGGCCATGATCCACTTCGGCCGCGCCTTGTGTTGGCCGGAACCGGGGAAGATGAAAAACTTGAGGCCGCGCGCGCCCAGGTATTCATATTGCTCATGCCTGAAGCCAATGTTGGACAACAAACCCGGCAGCAGCGCCATATGGATTTGCTCGTAGTTGGCCGGATTGCCGGCGGTCTTCAGACCCAAATCGCCGCGCGCCACCTGCATGATTTGAGTATGAATGTCGTGCCATTCGCGCATGCGGATGTAGGACAGAAAGTTGTCCTGGCAGTATTTGCGCAGCTTGCTGTTGGTCAAATGCTTTTTCTGTTCCTCGAAAGTATTCCACAGGTTCAACAGCGTCAAAAAGTCCGAATCCTCGGCTTTGAATTGGGCGTGTTTGGCTTCGGCTTGGGGCAATTTATCGGCCGGCTTGTCGCGCGGGTCCTGAATGCTCAAGGCCGAAACGATGATCGCCACTTCGTGCAACGAACCCAATTGCGCCGCGGCCAACAGCATCCGCGCCAGTTTCGGGTCGGTGGGAATCTTCGCCAATTGCCGGCCGGTGTCGGTCAGATTGCCTTGCTTGTCCAAGGCATCGACTTCGAACAACGAAGTCTTGCCGTCGCGGACCATCTTCTCGTCGGGCGGCTCGACGAACGGAAACTCCTCGATGTCGCCCAGCTTCAAGGCCGCCATCTGCAAGATCACCGACGACAGATTGGTACGCAATATCTCGGGATCGGTAAATTCCGGCCGCGCCAGATAATCTTCCTTGGAATACAGCCGGATGCAGATACCTTCCGCGACCCGGCCGCAACGCCCTGCCCGTTGGTTGGCACTGGCTTGGGAGATGCGCTCGATCGGCAAACGTTGGATCTTGCTGCGGGCGCTGTAGCGGCTGATGCGGGCGTGGCCGGAATCGATCACGCAGCGGATGCCCGGTACGGTCAGCGAAGTCTCGGCGACGTTGGTCGCCAACACGATTCTTGGTTTATTGCCGGAAGGCTTGAACACTCGCTCCTGCTCGGCGACGCTGAGCTTGGAATACAGTGGCAACACCTCGTAGCGGCCGTTGTTATGCGACTTGCGCAAGGATTCGGTGGTCTCGCGGATTTCGTGCTCGCCGCTCAGGAAAATCAAAATGTCGCCGCGCAAATCCCGGTACAGCTCGTCCACCGCATCCAGAATCGCTTGCTGCAAGTCGGCCGAAGTTTCGTCGTCTTCCTCGATCAACTCGATCGGTCGGTAGCGAATGTCCACCGGATAAGTGCGGCCGGAGACGTTGACGATGGGCGCGCCGTTAAAATGCTTGGCGAATCGCTCCGGGTCGATCGTCGCCGAAGTAATCACCACCTTCAAATCCGGCCGCTTCGGCAATAACCAGCGCAGATAACCCAGCAAAAAGTCGATGTTCAGACTGCGCTCGTGGGCCTCGTCGATGATCAGCGTGTCGTATTGGTTTAAGTAGCGGTCGTTCTGGGTCTCGGCCAGCAAAATACCGTCGGTCATCAACTTGACCAGCGAATTCGGCGCGGTCTGGTCATGGAAGCGCACCTTGTAACCGACGGTGTTGCCGATGGCCTGGCCCAACTCCTCGGCGATGCGGTCGGCAACGGTGCGCGCCGCAATCCTTCTGGGCTGGGTGTGGCCGATCATGCCGGTCACGCCGCGGCCAATTTCCAGACAAATCTTCGGCAGCTGAGTGGTCTTGCCCGAGCCGGTCTCGCCGCAGACTATCGTTACTTGATTGCTCTTAATCAGCTCTGCAATCTCGTCCTTCTTGCCGCTGACCGGTAAATCCGGATACTGGATAACCGGAACCGACGCCCGCCGCTGGTTACAACGACCTACGGAACGTTCGATCTTGTCGGCCAGTTGCTGGAGTTGCCCGCCTACTTCCTTGCCTTTGCCCACCTCGTTGCGCAAGCGGTCAAGCTGGCGTTTGAGCGAATGCCTGTCGGCACTCATTGCGCCGGATAATTGCTGTGCCAGAAGTTTAATTTGTGGCTGAACGGACATGATTCGACAAGAAGATAAAAGGCGGGAATTATACGTGGCCGGCGCTCAAAGACGCCAAATCAAACCAAACGTACCGGCCCGGGATACTGGGCAACCGTACTATCGGCTGTCAGCAGCAAAAAACCCTCGACACTGGCCTGAGCCACCAACATGCGGTCGAACGGATCTTTATGAATGGCGGGCAAACTGTCGATAAACACTGCGTGTTCGCTTTTGATCGGTAATTCGTTGTAACCGTTATCCAGCAATCCGCGCCGCAATAAGCGCGCGTCAACCAGAAAATCGCTCCGCCCCAAGCCGCGCTTGATCCCAATTTCCCATAAACTGGCGGCACTGAAAACCAATTCGTGCTCTGGATTTTCCAGCCATTGCCGCGCTGCCGGGCTCAGTTTGTTCGGCATCCCTGCAGTCCACAACAGCAGATGGGTATCAAGCAGCAGTTTCATCGCTGCTACCGAACAAGCCGGCAATCTCGTCGCTGCCCATGGTGTCGAAATCCTCCGGCACTTGAATCTGGCCGACCATGAAACCTGTCCGCCGGACTTGTCCGGCTTGCGGGCTATCCAGCGCACAGACTCTGACCATGGGTTTGCCGGCCTTGGCAATCACAAACGATTCGCCGCTTGCGGCCTGATCGACCAAGCGCGATAAATGGGTTTTAGCTTCATGAATATTGACGGTAGCCATCTTCACCCCTAATAGACTAAGTTAACTTAGTCTACACACTGCAACAGCGTTTTTAAATCGTCGATTGCAATTTGTCTTGTATTGTTCCCACTTGTCGTACGGGAACAATGTCAATATGACAACGCTTGCCTGTTAATTGGCAACTACCGCCCGTCCCGACCGCGGCTACTCCGCAACGCCGCTGTCCGTAAGGGCTCAGCTTGATTGACCCGGCTCCGCCGCCGGCCTGAGCTCAGCATGACCTAGGGCAAGACGGAAACCGATGCCGTCGCCGCGATAATTGGGCCGGTAGTGGCCGCGGACGGCGGAGCGCAAATCCCCGCCGCCGCCGTACCACGAGCCGCCGCGCAACACGCGGGCGCCGCCCGTGTCTTCGTCCGCCTGTGTCAGCGGATCGACCACCGCTGCCGTACCGAGGTCTGTTTGCCACACATCCTGACACCATTCCCACACATTGCCGTGCATTTCGTAAAAACCCCACGGGTTGGCCGGCAGCGATTTTACCGGCACAGTCTTTTCACGATACAGGCCTTTTTCGCCGTCAGCATACGGATAGTTGCCATCGTAGTTGACCTGCTTCGGCGTGATATTAGCCCCAAATGAAAACGGTGTGGTCGTGCCGGCCCGGCAGGCATATTCCCATTGTGCTTCGTTGGGCAATTGCGCCGTCAAGCCGGGAATCAGCTGATTCAACTTTTCGATGAAGCGTTGAACATCAGCCCAACTGACTTGCTCGACCGGATGTTCCAGGCTGTCCTCAAAGCCGCTGGGATTGTCGCCGCCCATCACGGCCAGCCAGAAGGCCCTGGAGCCGGGAGCGTTTCGCGGCAACGGACGCCGACAGCGTAGCGCCGATTACCCACCCCATTTACGGTCAGCGCTGGCTGCAACTAAACCTGTGGAACGATAAGTTATATTTTTCCGGCAGCGAAACAGCCGTCGACCAGGGCGGTTATCTTGAAGGCGCTTTAATTGCGGCAGATCGGGTTTATGCGGGACTCCACAATCCCGGTACATAAATACACTCGCAGCCCACCCAAACCGAATTTCGTGCCGCTCGATAAAACGCCAGGTCTTGGCGCAGACAGCCAAGCTAAACACAATTTTTTAGTACTATTCGGAATCGAATGTGAAAATCTGCGGTAGGTTGCACGGTTTGGCGGGAAACCGTTCGCCAAAAACTCGAAATCTGGCAATCTAGTCGCATTTTGAGTATCTGCTAACCCTTACACCATTGAGCTTCAACTACTGTTACCCAAATTGATATCCCGCGCTAGCAGACACTCGAGTCAATGAATTCATCAAGAATCGATCTTTACACTCAATGCGTAAACTGATTGCGGCGTCATTCTTCGCCTCGACGGCCTTCGCCAATGAAGCGACCCGTGAAGATTTCACCAATCTGTCGATCGAAGAATTATTGAAACTTGACATCATCAGTGCGTCGCGTCTTGGCGAAAAAACTAGTCAGGCTCCCACGTCAATTTCGATCTTGACCGCAAAAGACATCCGCACCTTCGGCTGGCGCACCCTGGCGGAAGCGCTAAACAGCCTGCGCGGGCTGTTCACCAGTAACGACCGTAACTATAGTTTTCTTGGTGCGCGCGGTTTCATGCGTAGCGGCGACTACAATTCGCGGATTTTGCTGATGATCGACGGCCAGCGAATGAACGAAAACATCTACGACGGCGGCTACATCGCGCAGGAGTTCATGCTGGACCTGGACTTGGTGGATCACATCGAATATGTGCCGGGTTCGGGTTCTTCTATCTATGGCGCCAATGCGTTTTTGGGCATGATCAACGTCGTCACCAAAAAAGGCCAAGCCATTAACGGAGCTCAAGTGGCCGGGGAAATCGGCACTTTCGACACCTACAAGGGCCGAGTCAGTTACGGCAAGACGCTGGACAACGGTGCCGACCTGCTGTTTTCGGCGTCGCATTTTGATAGCGCCGGTGTGGAAAACTTGTATTTTCCGGGATTTGATGCCCCCGCGACCAACTATGGTGTCGCCCACAATATGGACGACGAACGCGCCGACCGTATGTTCGGTAAGTTCACCTTCGAAGAATTCACGTTGAGCGGCGGTTATGTCAATCGTTTTAAACGGGTACCGACAGCATCATTCGATGCCGTATTCAACGACCAGCAATACTTCACTGAAGACAGACAGTTTTTTACCAATCTCAAATACGAAAAAAACCTCAGCGACACAGGCAAGATCCAACTCAAGGGCTACTACCAGGGTTACGATTACAATGCCGACCAAGCCTATCTGCTGGACGGCGCCCGTACCATCAACCACGATATTGCCAGCGGACGCTGGTGGGGCGGCGAAGCGCAATTGACCTTTTCGCCGATCGACGGCCACCGCGTCATCATGGGGTTGGAATACCAATACGATCAACGTCAGTCGCTGATCAACTACGACATCGATCCTTACTTCTCCTACGTCCAAAGCCGGCGTAGCGGCCATCGGCTGGAGGCGTATCTGCAGGACGATATCCAGATCCTGGACGATCTGATTTTCAGCGCCGGCGCCCGCCTCGACTACCACCACATGCTGAACAGTATGCAGGCCAACCCGCGGCTCGGCTTGATTTGGAGCCCTTTGGACAACACCCAGTTTAAACTGCTTTACAGTTCGACCTTTCGGGCGCCCAACTCCTGGGAACGCGACTACAATGCGTTTGGGTTCGTTGCCAACCCTTACATGCGCGAGGAGCAGATCAAAAGCTACGAAGCCGTCGCCGAATGGCGCGGCAACAGCGGGTTGCGGCTGCTAAGCTCGCTGTTTTACAACGATATCTCGCAATTGCTGCAGGGCCGGCCGGTCACCGACGACATCAACGGCGACTATTCGGTACAAAATTACGGTCGCTACCACGCTTACGGCATCGAGTTGGAAGCGGAAAAACGTTGGAACAATGGCCGGTTGCTAAAAGCCTCTTATACCTACAATCTCCTGACCAACGAGAACCTGCAGGGTACTTGGGCCACCTACTCGCCGCAAAACCTGTTTAAATTGCATTACGCTGAATCTTTTTTTAACGACAATCTAACGCTGGGGATCGAAAACATCTTTATCGACCGGCGCAAACTGGATTATGCCGGCAGCTTTGCCGACGCTTACAATCTGGTGAACGTGAACCTGAGTTCGGATAAAATCATCCGAGGCCTGGACACCTCTTTCGGCATCTATAATCTGTTCGATATTCACCCGCAGATGCCGGGGGTCAGCGACCAAGTAGACATCATCCGCATGAACGGCAGGGAGCTTCGTTTGAAATTCCAATTGACTTTCTGAGCTCCCGACCATGTTAAGTAAGGCATACCACCCCTTGACTCCGGCGACGTTGGCCCTGGTAATGGCCTGGTCGGCCGCCACTCAGTTCGCCGAAGCGGCCAACCAATCGCCGGACGACGAAAATCTGCCGGATTTGACAGCGCTGAGCGTCGAGCAGTTGTTGAATCTGGACGTGACGTCTGTGATGAAAACGTCGACCGACCTCAGCCATGTGCCGGCAGCGATTTACGTGCTGAGCAACGAAGACATCCGCCGCAGCGGAGCCACTACGATTCCCGAAGCGTTGCGGGTGGTCCCCGGCTTGAACGTAGCCAAAGTCGACGGCAACAAATGGGCGGTTTCGGTGCGCGGCTTCAATACCCAGTTTGCCAATAAATTGCTGGTGCTGGTAGACGGCCGCAGTGTTTACAACCCGTTGTTCTCCGGCGTCTGGTGGGACCAGCAGGACGTGATGATGGAGGACATCGAACGTATCGAAGTGATTCGCGGTCCCGGCGCCAGTCTATGGGGCGCCAACGCGGTAAACGGCGTAATCAATATCATCACCAAAACCGCAAAAAACACTCAGGGTACTTTGTTGAGCGGCCAAGTCGGCACTCAGCGCTACGGCGGCGGAGTCCGTTACGGGGCCGATCTAGGCGACGAGGCCTATTTAAAAGTCTACGCCCGCCACTCGGATTACGGCGACTCCAGAACCCGGGAATCGTCTCGTCAGGCCGGCGACGAAGGCGATCTGAGCAAAGTCGGCTTTCGCTACGACAAAGCGTTCGATATTGCCAATAAGCTGAGTATCCAGGGAGACGCATTCATCGGCGACAGTAACGGCGCACCGGTTGAGTTTCCGGCACTTACGGCCAATCTGACACCGGTGATGGCGCCGCCCTACTCCCAGCTGCTACCCGCCAACCAACAATTCTCCGGGCATTATTTACAAGGCCGTTGGGAGCACCACCAGGGTACAGATTCTACTACCGTCGTGCGGATGTATTGGGACCGGCATAGCCGAAAATCGCCGTTTCTGAACTCTCAATACCAGATCGATAGTTTTGATATCGACTTTCAGCACAACTACAAACTGGACGATCGCCACCTGCTGTTGTGGGGGACCGGTTTACGCTTCAACCTCAATGACTTCGAGAACAGTCCGCAAATTTCAATGAGCGCGCCGCAACGGACTGATCGAATTTATAGTTTCTTTGCCCAAGACGAAATCAGCCTAGTCCCGGACCGCTGGCGTTTGACCTTAGGCGGCAAAGTCGAACACAACCCGGTCACCGATTTCGAAGTTCAGCCCAACGCCCGCCTGTTATGGACGCCGGACGACCGTAATTCTTTCTGGGCGTCGGTATCGCGTTCGGTCAGAACACCGAACTGGGTGGAACAAAATATCTCGTACAGCCTGAATTTGCGTCCTCCGCAGCCCGGTTTGCCGGTACCCATGATCACCGGCTTGGTCGGTAATCCCAACCTTGAAGCCGAAAAAATGCTCGGCTTCGAACTGGGTTGGCGCGGCCAACTCATGCCGCAACTCAGCACCGACGTCGCCCTATACCATTACAACTACGATGACTTCACCAGTTATTCGGTTAGTAACAGTTTCAAAATCGTGCCGCCGGCGGGTTACGTATTGGTGAGTACCGGCTTGAGCAATTTGGGCCTTGCCGAAGTCTACGGCGGCGAAGTCAGTCTGGATTGGCAAGTTTCCGACAAGTGGAAGCTAAAAGCCAACTACAGCCACGAGGAAGACCGCGTCCGTTCGGGCAACGGCGTGCCGGCCAATGTCGTCGTCAATGACGGCAGCAGCTATCCGGTGCACAAAGCCATGCTGTGGTCGATGTACGATCTGACACCGCAATTGAAACTGGATTTGAATTGGCGCTTCGTCAGTTCCACCGTCACCAACCGGAGCTTTACTCGAGGCTATCAGGATCTTGACGCACGTTTAGCATGGGATCTGGGCTCGGGCTTGGAATTGGCGCTGGTCGGGCGCAATCTGCTCGACAGTTATCATTTCGAATACGGTTCCGATCTATTTTCCACCGCAACCGCCGTGCAACGCGAGGTCTACGGCACCTTGCGCTGGCAATTTTAACCGGGACGGCGGAACTCGATGATCTTGCAAACCCGACAAAAAATAGCTCGCAGCATGCAACCGGCCGTTCAGCGCCGCGGCTGTCGCTGGCGCCGGAATTTGGCCATGTCGGCACGCTGGGCGGGCACGATGCTGGTGCTGCCGCTGATATTTGTCCACAGCGCCTTTGCTGCAGAAACCGCTAACGAAGCCGCGGTAAAAGTCGCGTTTCTATACAACTTCTTCAAATTTATCGAATGGCCCGATGCCGCCAGCCAGAACAAATTTAACTTGTGCTTGGTAAGCCCGCACAACCTTGGCGACAATCTGCTGGCACTGGAAGGCAAAACCGTCAACGGCAAACCGTTGGCCGTCCTGCAAGATGTCGCGAGCAAAGATTTGAAAGCCTGCCATCTGGTATATATCGCCAAATCGGCTACCGGCGCCGGAGAGATTGCGCGGGATTTGAGGGGCGCACCGGTGGTCACTGTCAGCGACAAACCGGGCTTTTTAGAACAGAACGGTACCATTGGGCTGGTTCAGGACGGTAACCGACTGAACTTCGAGGTAAACCTGGACAATGCCAATGCCGCCAACATCCGCATCAGCGCCCAATTGCTGAAACTCGCTAGAAATCTGAACCTGAACAAATGATTCTGGAGCCGATATCGTCATGATCCGGGACAAGCTGGTCGACTTGCCGATGACCTATAAACTGCAGCGTTTGCAGGCAGTTACCTTGGCGTTGGCGTTGGCATTGACCTTGGCGATCGTCAGCGTTACCCAGGTTTGGCAGGAAAAAAACGAAATGCTCAACGAAATTCGCTCGTTAGGCAAGATGATCGGATTCAGCGCCGGGGCCGCGCTATTGTTCGGCGATGCCAAAACCGGTTCCGACATACTCGCCACCTTACGCGGCAAACCGGAAATTCTGTCCGCGCAACTTTACGGCCGCGACGGCGAGATTTTCGCCCACTATCCGACACAGGCTTTACAGCACAGCTTTCCGCCGAATCTGTTAAAAGCCCAGGAACAACAGATCGGCCAAAGGATGCGGTTGCTGAATCTGATAACGCTTAACCCCTTGCCGGACGATAATGGGGAAGTGGTCGGCTACCTGAGGATAATGATCGATTTACGTCCGTTGTGGCGCTCGGTCGGCATCAACTTGGGGCAAATTCTGCTCTCGATGCTCGTCGCCTTTATGTTTGCCGCCTGGTTCGGCCGGCGTCTGGCCGCATCCATCGCCGCACCGCTGACCCGATTGTCGCAACTGGCCAGACAGGTATCGGTCGATAACAATTACATGGTGCGGGCTCAAGGCGAAAGCCGGGACGAAATCGGCCAATTAGTGAAAAGCTTCAACCAGATGATCGAACGCATTCAACAACGCGACGCCGAGTTGGAAAACCAGCGCGGTTGCCTGGAGCGGGAAGTCGACCTGCGTACTGCCGACCTGCGCCAGGCCGTTATCGATGCGCAGGCCGCAAGTATCGCCAAATCCCAATTTCTGGCGACGATGAGCCACGAAATCCGCACGCCGATGAATGGCGTCCTGGGCATGACCGAACTATTGCTAGGTTCCGAATTGAAACCGACCCAGCGCCAATATGCAGAGACCGTGTTCAGCTCTGCGGATTCGCTGTTGACCATCATTAACGACATTCTGGATTTCTCCAAAATCGAGGCCGGCAAACTGGAACTGGAGGAAACCGATTTCAGCTTGAGCAATTTGGTCGACCAGCTCGGTGCCTTGTTCTTCGAGCGCGCCAGTAGCAAGAACATTCGGTTGTTGTGCGAAATCGACCCGGCAACGCCGAAAGAAGTCCGCGGCGACCCTTACCGTTTGCGGCAAATCCTGACCAATCTGTTGTCGAATGCCGTCAAGTTCACCGAGGCCGGCGAAGTCAAACTACAGGTTCGCAACCGGGAATCGACGCTGTGCACGTCGGGCAGCGGCCTGTGCCTGGAGTTCAAGATCAGCGATACTGGCATCGGCATGAATCCGGAGGCCTTATCCCGGTTGTTTCAGGCCTTCAGCCAAGCCGACGGCTCCACCACCCGCAAATACGGCGGCACCGGTTTGGGCCTGGTCATCAGCAAGGAGCTTTGCGAGTTGATGGGCGGCACGATCCGGGTGGAGAGCCAACCCCAGGTCGGCTCGGTTTTCAGCGTTTACTTGCCGTTGCGCGAAGCTCTGGCGCCGTTGCCGGTCAAAACTGCCGCGCAGGGCAATCTAACCGGAAAGCACGTGCTGGTCGTTGAAGACAACGCCACTAACGCCAGAATCCTGGAAAATCATCTGGCCGAATTCGGTATGCATTTCCGGGTTGCAAAAAACGGCGGCCATGCCCTGGAAATTTTGGATCAAAGAGCGCAATCCGGGCAGAGTTTCGATGTTGCATTGCTGGATATGAGAATGGACGGCATCAGCGGTACCGAACTGACCAGACGTATCCGCGGCGACGCCCGTTTTGCCGGGTTACGCATCGTGATTATTTCATCCAGTGCCGACGAAACCGAGATGGCCGAAATCCGCCACTGCGGTTGCGACGTGCATTTACCGAAACCGGTTTACCGCCGTACCTTGCAAGATACCCTGTTACGCTTGCTACCGGCGGACGTCGCGGTCGACGCCAAACCGGCTGCGCCTGC
Source organism: Methylomonas sp. Uni0011 (assembly GCF_056850255.1). Lineage (NCBI taxonomy): Bacteria > Pseudomonadati > Pseudomonadota > Gammaproteobacteria > Methylococcales > Methylococcaceae > Methylomonas > Methylomonas sp. Uni0011. The sequence continues at coordinate 35,629 of NZ_JBVVNO010000001.1, read as the reverse complement.
TTCCAGCGTGCGTATCCTGCTGGCGGAAGATAATCCGGTGAACCAGAAAATCTGCAGCGCCATGCTGCGGCAATTGGGTTACACCCTGATTTGCGCCAGCAACGGCCAGGAAGTGTTGAACTTGTTCCAAACCGAACCGGCCGATTTAATCTTGATGGATTGCATGATGCCGGTGATGGACGGCTACACCGCGACCCAGCAGATCCGCGAACTGGAACGGACAAATGCTACCAAGCGGACGCCGATTATCGCCCTGACCGCCAATGCGATGGAGGGCGACCGTGAAAAATGCCTGCGGGTTGGTATGGACGACTATTTGAGTAAACCGTTTTTGCAAAAAACCTTGCATGACAAAATCCGCGCGTTAATCGGCGACACCCGCCCGAACCTGGTTTCGGCGGTATCCGCTGCAGTTGCCGACATCGACCGCGGCCAACAGGCCGAATTCGATTCTGCTGAACTGCGCTCGCTACGCCAAATTGGTGGCGACCAGTTAGTGGCCGAGGTGTTAAGGCTGTTTCGGGAAAATGCCGCGCAGCAAATCAGCGCGATCGCGTTTGCGATCGAGCATCAACAGAGTGCAGAGGTGAGGCAAGCGGCGCATAGTCTGAAATCGACCGCAGCGAATATCGGGGCGAATCATCTGGCGGAATTGGCCCGCAATGTAGAACATGCCGCCCGCGATAACACGCTTGAGTTCGATAGTCGTATTGCCGAATCTTTGCAAACCGCCTATAAAACTATCGTGCAACAACTTCCCGCCACCGCTTCGTAGATGCAACGACCACACGCAACCAATCTGATCCTGGCCATCGACGATGACGACATGGTGCGTCTGATGTTGCAGGATATCTTGCAGCGCGAAGGCTTCGACGTGGTCTGTGCCGGTAGCGGTCGGCAAGGGCTGGAGTTTTGTACCAACCGGAAACCCGATCTGGTGCTGCTGGACGTGATGCTGCCCGATCTGAACGGCTTCGATTGCTTGCAAGCCATTCGCCAAATGCCGGGCAACGCCATATTGCCGATCGTGATGCTGACCGGCGTGGACGATCTGGAATCGGTGAACCACGCATTCGAATTGGGTGCCACCGATTTTATCGCCAAACCGATCAATTGGCCGACCTTGCCGCACCGGTTGCGCTATCTGCTACGCTCTGTAGCCACCATGTCGGCGTTGGCCAAGAGCGAGTTGGAATTACGCAAAGCGCAAAAAATTGCCCAACTCGGCAGTTGGGATTGGCAGGTTAGCAGCGACACACTGCAATGTTCGGATGAGATTTTCAATATTCTGGACATCGATCCGCCGCGTCATTCTTTCAAAATGCTGGATCTGCTCAACCGCGTGGACGCTTCAGAGGCCGCCAAATTGCAGCAGGCCATAGACTTGTGCCTGAAGAACAAGCTGAGTTTCCGCATCGAATTGCCGGTGACGCATCGCGACGGCAGCAGCCGGGTACTTCACATTCAGGGCGAACCAATTGTCGAGCACGATGCGGTGGAGCATATCCGCGGCGCGATTCAGGATATTACCGAACGTCGCCACATCGAAGAGCGGGTGCGGTTTTTATCCTATTACGACCCGTTGACCGGGCTGCCCAACCGCACCCTGTTCAAAGAAATTTTGGGCCAGGCCATGGCTGCTTGCGACCGTTACGGCACCGCGCTTTCGACCTTGTTCATCAGTATCGCCCGCTTCAAACGCATCAATGAAACCTTGGGGCCTAAAATCGGCGACCACGTGCTGAAAATGTTTGCCGATCGCTTGGTCGCCGAAGTCAGGGAATGCGATTACGTCTCGGCCAATTCGGACGTCGATCTGGCGGATATGACGGTATCCCGGCTAGGCGGCAGCACGTTTACCGTTTTGTTGAACCGGGTACAAGACGCCCGCGACAGCGTCAAAGTCGCCAAGCGGATTTTTCATATCATGCAGCAATCGTTTCCGGTCGAGGCCACCGAGCTGTTTTTAGGCATCAATATCGGCATTGCCGTATACCCCGGCGATGGCATGGATGAAGATAGCTTCATCAAAAACGGCGAATTTGCAATGAACCACGCCGGCGAATACGGCCACAACAACTACCAGTTCTTCAGCAAATCGCTGAATGTTGCTGCCTTCCATAAACTGGCGATGGAAAACAGCCTGCGCCGGGCCATCGAACGCGACGAACTGGAACTGTATTACCAGGCAAAAATCGACATTCGCCGCCATCGGGTAGTCGGTTGCGAAGCCTTGATTCGTTGGCGCCACCCGGAATTGGGTTTGATAGGTCCGTCACAATTCATCCCGATCGCCGAAGATTCCGGTCTGATCGCACAGATCAGCAATTGGGTTCTAGAGAACGCCTGTCGTCAGGTGCTGAGTTGGCGACGGCAAGGCGCTTGCCCTGAATTGGTGATGTCCGTCAACGTCTCCGCCAACCAATTCCGCCAACGCGGATTCTGCGGCCATGTCCGCGAGGTATTGGCGCAAATCGGCCTGGAGCCGCGCTATTTGAAACTGGAGTTGACCGAAACCATTCTGCTGCACAATGTCGAAGAGGCATTGGTTACGCTACGCGAGTTGCAGGCTTTGGGTGTCAGGATCAGCATCGACGATTTCGGCACCGGCTATTCGTCGTTGTCCTACCTGAAGAAACTGCCGATATCGGAGTTGAAGGTGGACCACAGTTTCGTTCGCGACTTGCCGCACAACGAAGACGACATGGCGATTACCTCGGCGATTTTGGCACTGGCCGAGGCCTTGTCCTTGGAAGTGGTTGCCGAGGGCGTAGAAAACCAGGATCAGGCTAACTTTTTGCTGGACAATGGCTGCGACATCGTACAAGGGTTTCTGTTCCAGCGGCCGATGCCGGCTGCCGAATTCGCCGAGTTTGCCAGAGTGTTCGATAGCCAATCCGTCGTTGCCCCGATTTCGCCGTGACCATCGATCCCAAAATTCTGATTGTCGACGACGACGCCATGGTCAGATTGTTGGTGGGCCAAGTATTACGCGCCAACCAATACCAAACCGTGGAAGCCGAAAACGGGCGCGAAGGCTTGCGCTTGTTTTGCCAGGAACAGCCGGATCTGGTGTTATTGGACGTGATGATGCCGGAACTGGATGGCTTCGCCTGTCTGCGGCAAATCCGGTCGCTGCCGCACTGTAACACGCCTATCGTCATGATGACGGCTATCGAAGACACTCACGCGGTTAACGAAGCCTTCGAGCTGGGCGCCACCGATTTTATCGGCAAACCGGTGCAATGGCCTCTGTTGCCGCACCGGATCGAGTACGTATTGCGCGCCCATCGCACGACGCAAAACTTGTTGGAGCAGCAAAATCTGTTGCGACACAGCGAGCAGCGCTTTCGCGAGCTGGTCGAAAGTCTGAGTTCCGAATATTTTCTGTTCTCTTTGAATCCGCAAGGTGAGTTCAGTTACCTGGGGCCATCGGTAGAACAGATTCTCGGTTATCCGGCCGACCGGTTATTGGGCGATTGTTTTGCTTTGGCGACGGAAAATCCCCTCAACCAAGCCGCCCGCGCCCATACTCAAGCCTGTTTGAACGGTATCAAGCCGCCCAATTACGAGTTGGAATTGCGCTGCCGAAACGGCGGCAGCCGGTTGCTAAGCCTAAACGCCACCCCCATTTTCGACGACCAGGACCGGGTGATTGCAGTCAACGGCCTGGCCCACGATATCACCGAAATTCGCCGGACCCAACAAGCACTCAGCGATAGCGAAGAACGCCTGCGTTTGTCGATGCAGGCCGCCAAACTCGGCTTTTTCGACTTGAATCCGCAGACCGGCGCAACCGTTGTCAATCGCGAATATTCGACAATGCTTGGTTACGAGGCGACCGCTTTTTCGGCCGACTTCGACGCCTGGGCCGAAAGGCTGCATCCCGACGACCGTCAGGCAACGCTGGAGCGCTATCGAGCCTATATCGGCGGCGCTCTCGGCGAGTACCGGCTTGAATATCGTGTGCGTTGCGCCGACGGCAGTTGGAAATGGATTCAGTCGATCGGCAGTATTGTCGAACGCGACGCCGACGGCCGACCGCTGCGAATGCTTGGCACCCACGCGGACATCACTGAGAGTAAAATCGCCGCCGAACGCTTGAAATTGCTCGCCAAGGTGTTCGAAAACAGCGGGGAAGCCATATTTTTATGCGCGCCGGACCTCACTATCGTCTCCAGCAACCAAGCCTACACCAATATTACCGGTTACCGGGCCGAGGAAGTGTTCGGCAAGAAGCCGGCGATGCTCGATTCTGAACATAACGACAGCGGCCATTTCCGCCGTATCCGCCAAGCATTGAAGGATAACGGCTATTGGCAAGGCGAAATATGGGACACCCGTAAAAATGGCGAACCCTATCCGGCCTGGCTCGGTATCTCGACAATAGGCGATACATACGGTGCGGTCAGCCACTACATCGGCATTTTCTCGGACATCACGGCCCGCAAAGCCGCTGAAGCCCAGATTGAATATTTGGCCCGGCACGACCCGCTGACCAACCTGCCGAACCGGACTTTGCTGCGCGACCGTTTCGACCAAGCCATGGCTCATGCTTTACGCAATAACACGCTGGTTGGCCTGCTGTTTCTGGATCTGGATCATTTCAAGAACATCAACGACACGATGGGTCACGACGTCGGCGACCGTCTGTTGCAGGGCATTGCCGAACGCCTGTGCCAATGCGTCCGCGAAGTGGATACGGTGTGCCGCCAAGGCGGGGACGAATTCATCATCATTCTGACCGACATTCCGGAGGTGGACACCATCGCCCAAATCTCGCTGAAAATTCTCGATCAGTTAAACCAGCCGTTTCAAATCGAGGGCATCACCGTGTGCACCTCATTCAGCATCGGTATCAGCCTCTATCCCAACGACGGTTTGAGTTTCCACGGCCTGTTGAACAAAGCCGACACCGCGATGTACGCGGCCAAAAACGAAGGCCGCAATACTTTCCGTTTCTTTTCCCATGACATGAACCTGGCCTCTATCGAGCGCATGAATATCGAGAACGGCCTGCGTGCGGCATTGAAACAAAACGAATTCCGCCTGCACTATCAGCCCCAATATTCGATTCGCGATAACAAAATCATCGGCGCCGAAGCCTTGTTGCGCTGGCAACCGGCCAGCGGCCCGATGATTCCGCCGGCCAAGTTCATTCCGATTGCGGAAGACAATGGCCTGATCGTACCGATCGGCGACTGGGTGTTGCGGGAAGCCTGCCGGCAGAACCGGATTTGGCGCGATGCCGGTTACGAATTGTTAGTGACGGTGAATATTTCTGCGCTGCAATTCAAACGCGGTAATCTACTGGAGTCGGTACGCTCCGCCTTGGCCGAGTCGGGCCTGGAGCCGGAATATTTGGAATTGGAACTGACCGAATCGGTGTTGATGTACGACACCGCGACGGTCATTCAGAATATTGCCGACCTGAGAGCACTGGGGGTCAGCTTTGCGATCGACGATTTCGGCACCGGCTATTCCTCGCTCAGCTATCTAAAGCGTTTCGCGGTCAACAAACTGAAGATCGATCAATCCTTCATTCAGGATTTAAACTCCGGTAAGGCCGAAGACGCGGCGATTGTCGAGGCCATCGTACAACTGGGAGACACGTTGGGCTTGTTGACGTTGGCCGAAGGCGTCGAGACTCAAGAACAAGCGGAACGTTTACACCAGCTCGGTTGCCATAAAGCCCAAGGTTTTTATTGGAATCAACCGTTGCCGCCGGACGAGTTCGGCGCGTTGTTCGACGCCGACTAAGCTGTAGCGTCAGAACAAATCCCAAACCGGATTGGCGCCGGCCGGCATCGCCGCCAACCGGCCCAATTCCAGGTACTGGTTACCCGGCGCGTGAAAATCCGAGCCTTGCGAAGCATACAACTGATGTTTGAGCGCAAAGCCGTAACTTAAGCGAATGTCATCGATACTGGCTCTGCCGGTAACCACCTCGATCCCCTGCCCGCCCGCGGCCTTGAACTGGCCCAGGGCCTTGTCCAACCATTTCGTGCTGAGCTTGTAACGTAAGGGATGCGCCAGCACCGCCACCCCGCCGGCCTGCCTGATCAAAGCCACGCATTCGGCCAGCGGCGCCCAGGCAGTCGGCACGTAGCCGGGTTTGCCTTTACTAAAATAACGGTCGAAAGCGTCCTGCTGAGTCTCGACATAACCGTGCTTGACCAGGAAATCGGCGAAATGCAGCCGGGTGATTTCGCCGTTGCCGGCCGCGCCGCGCAGTTCCGGATAAGCGTCCGGAATGCCTTTCTTGACCAACTTTTGGGCGATTTTTTGCGCCCGCTCCTCGCGCGTGATCTGCTGCCGACCAATTCCTTCCAACAACTGGCCGTTAGTCGGATCGATATTCAGACCGACGATATGCAGGCAATGGCTCTCAAAGCCGGCCGACAATTCGATACCTTGAATCAGCCGCATGCCGCAATCCTGCGCCGCTTGGCGGGCTTCGGCCAAACCGGCCACAGTGTCGTGGTCGGTCAGCGCCAGGACGTCGACGCCTTGTCGTTTGGCACGGCCGACCAGTTCGGCCGGCGGCAAGGCACCGTCCGACGCGGTCGAATGGCAGTGTAAGTCGTAAATCGGATCGGTCATTGGTAGTCGCCGTAAAGTTTGGCGTATAAGCCGTTCTGCTGAATCAGCACTTCGTGCTTGCCTTGCTCGCAAATTTGGCCCTGTTCGAACACGTAGACGTGGTCGGCCTGTTTCACCGCGCTCAAACGATGGGCGATGATGATGGTGGTGCGTCCTGCCAAAAATCCGTTTAAGGCCTGGTGCAGCTTGTACTCGGTTTCGCTGTCCAATGCCGAGGTGGCTTCGTCCAGAATCACGACCGCCGGTTGGCTGACGATCATCCGCGCGATCGCCATGCGCTGGCGTTGGCCGCCGGACAAACGCATGCCTTGGCGGCCGACCACCGTATCCAATCCGGCCGGCAAGTCTTTAACGACGTGTTTTAACTGCGCGATTTCCAGCGCCTGCCACAAAGCCGCGTCGGCAATATCTCGGCCCAAGGTCAGATTGGCGCGTATGGTATCGTTCAGCAGTGCCGGATGCTGCAGTACCGTCGCCACGTGTTCGCGCACCACGTCCAGCCCGATGCGGTCCAGCGGCACGCCGTCGAAATAAATCATGCCGCTACCCGGCGGATAGAGCCCGATCAGGGTTTGCGCCAATGTCGATTTGCCGCCGCCGCTGGCGCCGACCAGTGCTATCTTTTCCCCGGCCCGGATCGACAAATTGATGCCGTTCAGCACCGGTTCGTCCTTGTAACTGAAATGCAAGTGTTTGACGCTGACCGAAACCGTTTTCTTGCCCTGGAACGGATTGGCCAAATGCGGATAGTAAGGCTCGCGTTCTAGTCTGGCCAGCTGATTTACCCGCGTCAAAGCGGCTTTGGCGGCATAAAACGATTGCTGGATGCTCAAAATTTCCTGGACCGGCGCCATCATGAACCACAAATAACCGAACACCGCCAACATTTCGCCGATACTGAGGTTGGAATACAGCACCATCAGCATCGCAGTGGCGCGGAAGATATCGAAACCGAACAAAAAGGTCAGGAAACTCAGCCGTACCGTCGCATCGCTTTTCCAGGCGTAGATCGTGGAATGGTTTTTCACCGCCAGCGCGCTGTTGACCAATTGCCGACAGTAATGCTCCTCGCGGTTACTGGCACGGATCTGATGTATCGCTTCCAACGTTTCGCTCAAGGCCTGCTGGAAGATTGCGTAAGCTTTGTTTTCGTTGGCTTTCAACTCCTTGACCCGGGAGCCGACCGCCTTGGCCAGGTAAATCACCAAGGGGTTAAGGAAGATGATGAACAGGCCCAATTGCCAATGCATCCATAACAAGATCAGTGCAGTACCGAATACCGTCAACACCGCGACCAGCAACTTGCTGATCGTGGAGCCGATGAAGTTGTCCAGAGTATCCAGATCGGTCACCATGTGCGAACTGACGGTACCGCTGCCCAGACTTTCGTATTCCGACATCGAGATACGCTGCAAATGCGCCACCAGGCTGGCCCGGATTCGAAACACCACATCCTTGGCGATGTTAGAAAACTGTCGGGTCTGACTGATATTCAAGGCCAATGCGAATAGTCGCAACAACAAGCTCGCCAACAAAATCGCGCCGATATAGACCACAGGCGTACGCCATTCCGCCGGCAACCAGGGATTAAGCGTCGCCAACACGACACCGGGATGGTGTAACAGTACTTCATCTACCAGCAAAGGCATCAACAGCGGCACCGGCACGCTGGCCACTGTCGCCAGGATCGCCATCATATGTCCGGCCAACAATTGCTTTTTGTGTTGGAGAGCAATACCGTAAATGTAACGCCAGGAGTATTCAGTGTGGCTTGCAGCTTGATTGGTTTTCAACGTCTGTAAACGAATTCTATTGAGTTTAGCCATTATAATGGTCCGATGGCCGCGGCAAAACAGCTTGCCGGGCCGAATGGTCCGATTATCGGGGAAGTGCCATGTCGTTAATCCAAAATCTGATGCTCGCCGCAATCGTCAGCCTATTGCCGGCGTGGGCGACGGCCGGAGATTCCGAAATCGGCGATCTGCGCCAACGTTTTCTGCAGGCGGAACAAGCTATCGCAGCGCACCGCGAATCCGACTACCGTCAGCTCGCCGCCACTTTGAAAACTTACCCGTTGTATCCGTATTTGCAATACCAATGGTTGAAAAGCCGTTTGTCCGCCGACGATGAGATACGCGCGTTCCTGACAGAAAACGGGTCCAGCCGCTATGCCGGCTTGCTCAAGCCGAAATGGTTGGCTTACCTTGGCGAACAAAAACGTTGGCCGGACTTTTTAAGATATTACCAAGCCAGCGACGACAGTGCTTTGCAATGTTACGCCGGCCTGGCCTACGTCGAAACCGGCCAAACACCCGAGGCGTTCGTTCTCGCCCGCGCACTTTGGCTGAGCGGTAAATCGCAACCGAACAACTGTGACGGCCTGTTCGCGGCCTACCAAGCATCGCCTTACTTTAATCACGATCTAGTCTGGCAACGTTTCCATGCCGCCTTGAAACGCGATAATCCGGCGCTGGCCGAGTATCTCGCCCGTTTCCTGGCCGCTGATGAACTGCCGCGCGCCGAACTTTGGTTGAAACTACATCGGCAACCGGAAGCCATACAGACCGAAACCGGTTGGCGCAATCAACCGGCAGATGCACCGGAAATGCTGGGCCATGCCGTCGAGCGTTGGCTGGAGCGCGATCCTGGAGCGGCGGCACGATATTGGGATCAGGAAAAAGCGCAGCAGCCCATCGCGCCGGATCGCGCCGCCTTTATCGAAAGACAACTGGCCCTGGCCTTGGCATTGAAACACGATGCCCAAGCCTATCCGCGCTTGTCGCGTTTGGAAACCGACGACGAATCGAGCCGGGAATGGCGGGTGCGGGCGGCATTGAATAGCCAGGATTGGCCGAACGTGCTCACCGCCATCGCCCGCTTGAACAGCGAAGAGAAAAATCGGGACAAGTGGCGTTATTGGCAGGCGCGGGCTTTGGCGGCAGTCGGCCAAGGCGAAGCCGCTAACCGCCAATTCGTAGAGTTGGCGAAAAATCGCAGCTTTTACGGATTTATGGCCGCCGCTAAATCCGGCCAAGCGATCGACTTGGCGCACCGACCGTTACAAGTTGCCGAATCCGAGTTGCAAGCGCTAAGCAACCGAGCCGATTTTCAGGCGGCAAACGAACTGCTGGTATTGAATCGGCCGGCAGAAGCCAGGCGCCAATGGCAGTTCGCCGTTGCCAAATTGGAACCTAACCTATTGCCGGTTGCGGCTAAACTGGCACAACGCTGGCGTGCGCCGGCTTTAGCCATCGCTACCGTCGCCAAAGCCAATCATTGGGATGACGTCGAGTTGCGCTTTCCGCTGGAATACAGTCGGGAAATCGGGCAAATCGCGCAGGAAAGGCAGTTGGATCCCGCCATCATCTACGGTTTGATTCGTCAGGAAAGCGCCTTCGACAGTCAGGCCGATTCGCCCGCCGGCGCCAAAGGTTTGATGCAAGTGATGCCGCAAACCGGCCGGCAAATCGCTGCCGATCTGCACGACAGCTGGGGCGACGACGACAGTCTGTTTCGTCCGGAACTAAACCTAAAGTACGGCGCATTTTATTTCAAGAAACTGTTGCACCAGTTCGGCGGCCACTACGCTTTAGCTGCCGCGGCCTACAACGCCGGCGCCAACAAAATTAAGCGTTGGCTGCCCGGAAGCCAAGCGCTACCGGCCGATATCTGGATCGAAAACATACCGTACAAAGAAACCCGCGGCTACGTCGCGTCGGTCCTGATGTACGCTTTGATTTACCAGCAACGCTTGCAACGCGACTCATTGAAGCTTGACGACTTGCTGCGCGAGGTGATGCCGGGATAAAAATTGAGCTGATTTTTTAAGCCGATTATTGGATAATGGTGGATGTTTTTGAACCCACGAATCAGGTAATTATTGGATGGAGAAGCAGAACAGTTTCACGCGCGAAGAGTTGTTGATGTCCGGCCGGGGCGAGCTTTACGGTCCGGAAAACGCGCAGTTACCGCTTCCCAATATGCTGATGATGGACCGCATCGTCCATATTTCCGATGAAGGCGGTAAATACGGCAAGGGCGAGATTATTGCCGAACTGGATATCAATCCCGACTTGTGGTTTTTTGCCTGCCATTTTCAGGGAGACCCGGTCATGCCCGGCTGTCTGGGGCTGGATGCCATGTGGCAATTGATCGGTTTTTACTTGTGCTGGCTCGGCGGTCCCGGCAAAGGCCGAGCTCTGGGTTGCGGCGAGGTGAAATTCACCGGCCAGGTGCTGCCGACCGCTAAAAAAGTCACCTATAAAATCGACTTGAAGCGCGTGATCATGCGCAAACTGGTGATGGGTATCGCCGATGCAGTCATGGAAGTAGACGGCAAACAAATCTACGAAGCCACCGATTTACGGGTCGGCTTATTTACTTCCACTCAGGATTTCTAAGGAAACCAACATGAGACGCGCGGTTGTAACAGGCTTGGGGATCGTTTCCAGCATCGGTAATAACCGGAACGAAGTCGTCGCTTCGCTACGGAGCGGCCGTTCCGGCATCGTGCACGCCCCGGTTTACCAGGAGCTGGGCTTCAGAAGCCACGTCCACGGCCCGGTTAACATCGATCTGGACGAAGCGATAGACCGCAAGATCAAACGTTTCATGGGCGACGGTGCCGCCTTCAATTACTTGGCAATGGAACAGGCCATTGCCGATTCCGGCCTGGACGAAAGCGATATTTCCAATATCCGCACCGGCCTGGTAATGGGTTCCGGCGGGCCGTCGACCTCCAATCTGGTCGATTCCGCCGACATTCTGCGCTCCAAAGGTGTCAAGAAAGTCGGGCCTTATATGGTGACGCGGGCCATGTCCAGCACCAACACCGCCTGCCTGGCCACACCGTTCAAAATCAAGGGCGTCAACTATTCGATCAGTTCGGCTTGCGCGACCAGCGCCCACTGTATCGGCCACGCCCAGGAACTGATCCAACTCGGCAAGCAGGATATCGTATTTGCCGGCGGCGGCGAAGAACTGCACTGGACCATGTCGGTCATGTTCGACGCCATGGGCGCCTTGTCGTCCAAATATAACGACAGCCCTGATACCGCGTCTCGCCCTTACGACGAGACCCGCGACGGTTTCGTGATCTCCGGTGGCGGCGGCGTTTTGGTGATCGAGGAGCTCGAGCACGCCAAAGCCCGCGGCGCCAAAATCTATGCCGAGCTGGTCGGCTACGGCGCCACCTCGGACGGTTACGACATGGTGCAACCCTCCGGCGAAGGCGCGGTACGTTGCATGCAAATGGCGCTGGCGACGGTAAACGACCCGATCGACTACATCAACGCCCATGGTACCAGTACGCCGGTCGGCGATACCCGCGAATTGGAAGCGATGCGCGCGGTATTCGGCGCCGATACGGTGCCCAGAGTCAGCTCGACCAAATCCCTGACCGGCCACGCCCTCGGTGCTGCCGGTGTCAACGAAGCGATTTATTCGCTGCTGATGATGGAAGAAAACTTCTTGAGCGCGTCGGCCAACATCAGCCAACTCGACCCCGGTGCCGCCGGCATCCCCATCGTCCGCGAATATCAGGACAACGTGACCTTGAATACGGTGATGTCAAACAGCTTCGGTTTCGGCGGTACCAACGCCACGCTGATCTTCCAACGTTACAACGGTTAACTGCCAAGCGGTCTGCACCTTTAGCCAGGCCGCCTCTCTTCCCACCATGTCCGATCCCAGCCAAAAATCTCGTACCCAGTTCAACAAACTGCAAAAGCGCCTGAGGCGCAGCGTCGGCGAGGCCATCGCCGATTACAACATGATCGAACCGGACGACAAGGTCATGGTTTGTCTATCCGGCGGCAAGGATTCGTACACCATGCTGGACATTCTGCTGAATTTGCAGAAAACCGCGCCGGTGAATTTCGAAATCATCGCCGTCAATTTGGACCAGAAACAGCCCGGCTTTCCCGAACACGTGTTGCCGGAATACCTGACATCGATCGGCGTACCGTTCCACATCATCGAACACGATACTTACAGCATCGTCAAACGCATCATTCCGGAAGGCCAGACCACCTGCAGCCTGTGCTCGCGGCTCCGGCGCGGCACGCTGTACGGCTTTGCCAGAGAACACAAAATCACCAAAATCGCGCTGGGCCACCACCGCGACGACATCATCGAGACCTTTTTTCTGAACCTGTTCTACGCCGGCAAACTGAAAGCAATGCCGCCGAAACTGCTCAGCGACGATAAACAGAATATCGTGATCCGGCCGCTGGCCTATTGCCGCGAAAAGGACATCAACCGCTTTGCCGCCTTCAAGCAGTTTCCGATCATTCCCTGCAATCTGTGCGGATCGCAGGAGAATTTGCAACGCAAGGCGATGAAGCAGATGTTGAACGCTTGGGACAAACAATTCCCCGGCCGGATCGAAACCATCTTCGCCGGCTTGCAAAACATCGCCCCGTCGCAAATGCTCGATACCGGCTTGTTCGACTTTGCCGGCCTGCGTCGCGATCCGAATTCAACCCTGGCCCGCGTCGTCTCCGACGAGCCGGGACTGGACATACTCGAACGCTAAACAGGGAACGGAAATATGGCTCAAACCATCCTAGTGACGGGCGGTACCGGCTACATCGGTAGCCATACCTGTGTGGAATTGCTGAATAACGGTTTCGATATCGTTATCGTCGACAATCTCAGCAACAGTAAAGTCGAGGCGCTCCGCCGCATCGAAACCATCACCGGCAAGGCGCCGGTGTTTTACCAAGCCGATATTACCGACGCCGCGGCCCTTGGCCGCATCTTCCACAACCACAGTGTCGACGCCGTCGTCCATTTTGCCGGCTTGAAAGCGGTCGGCGAATCCTGTCAGCAACCGCTCAGCTACTACCGCAACAACATTTACGGCACCCAGGTCTTGCTGGAAACGATGGCGGCAGCCGACGTCAAACGGCTGGTGTTCAGTTCGTCGGCGACCGTTTACGGCGACCCGCACACGGTGCCTATTTTGGAGAGTTTTCCGCTGCAAGCGACCAATCCCTACGGCCGCACCAAACTGTTCATCGAGGAAATTCTGCGCGACGCCAGCGTGGCGGATGGCTTGAACCAGACAGCCTATCCATGGCAAACCGTCGTCCTGCGTTACTTCAACCCGATCGGCGCCCACAGTAGCGGCCTGATCGGCGAGGACCCGAACGGCATCCCGAATAATCTGATGCCCTACTTGTCGCAGGTTGCGATCGGCAAATTGCCGATGCTGTCGATATTCGGCGACGACTATCCCACCGTCGACGGCACCGGAGTGAGGGATTACATCCACGTGGTCGATCTGGCCCAAGGTCACATCAAAGCCTTGCAATACCTGCTGAGCCAGCCGGCAGACGCCCCGGTCTGCGATGCCGTCAATCTGGGCACGGGTAACGGTTACAGCGTCTTGCAGATGGTCAACACCTTTATCCAGGTTACCGGACAGGACGTACCATATAAAATCGCGCCGCGCCGGGCCGGCGACGTCGCCGCCTGCTATGCCGATCCGAGTCTGGCCGCACAGAAACTGGGTTGGACAGCCGAACGCGATTTAACCCAAATGATCGCCGATACCTGGCGTTGGCAAAGCCAGAATCCGAACGGCTACCACTAAGCCGCATCCATCCTTAGCACCAGACCGCCGTTTTCGACTCGGTTACGGCCGTTGCGCTTGGCTTCGTAGAGCGCGGCATCGGCGGTCTGGATTAATTGCAGCGCAATCTCGGCTACCGGCTTTTTCAGGGCGAAAGCCGGTTGGTAAGTAGCGGCACCCAGCGAAATCGTCACCGGAATGGTTTGCTCGGCAAAGGTGATCCGCAAATCGGCGATACTGCCGCGAATCCGCTCAGCAATCTCGACCGTATGTTTGTTATCGCTTTGCGATAACAGCGCCACGAACTCCTCGCCGCCGTATCGGGCCAACACATCGTTGTTACGCAATTGTTTTTTGATCACCGTCGCCACGGCAGCCAACACGTGATCGCCGGCCTGATGGCCGTAGCCGTCATTGATGCGTTTGAAATAATCGATATCCATAAACAGACAGGATAGCGGATCACGAGTACGTTGGCTGCGGTCCAGTTCTTCTTCGATCCGCTGCTCCAAAAAACGCCGGTTATTGACGCCGGTTAACGGATCGATCAGGCTGGTGCGGCGTATGGTCTCCACGTTCAGGTTGTTTTCCAGGCAGATGCTGATCACCGACGCAATATGCTCGATGAAATCCGTAGCCATGCCCTGCACAAAACGGTCGCTACGGTAACTACCTAAATTCAAGGAACCGAGGTATTTATCGCGGCGCACCAAGGGGGCGATCACAACCGATGCCGGCTTTTTAGGCTGCGCTGCCGGAAAGAAACGCTCGCAGTCGTGATCGCGGTAACTGCCAAGCACCGGCTGCTTGCTGCCGACAAAGCCGGTATACAGCGGAGCCTCCTGATTCAGAAGCAGCAAGCCCTCGCGCCGCCGGTAATCGTAATGGTCACTGTCCAAATAGGCCGCGATTTCGTTCTTCGGATCGACCAACCACAAATTGACGACATCCAGACCGAACAGAATTTTGGTTTCGGCCAAAATGAATTCGATCATCTCTGCCAAAGTATTCATCGCCAATAGCCGCATTTCAAAGCTTTGCAGGCGTTTCAACGTCAGGCTGTTATGCTGCACGCGACTTAACATGCCGTCTAAATGACTCTCCAGTACGCGCAGTTCTGTAGTGATATCGTCTTCCAATGTCGGCCTCATCGGCATTTTCAAGCGCTTAAGACTAGCAGTTTTCGTAAAAAATGTACGCCGCGACAGCAATGGCAATTGCCTCGAAATGACCGCCGCACGGACTATCGTCGACTTGCCTTTACCGGCCCAACAGCGTTTTCTTGGCCTGATTGATTTGTGCGGCCAAATAATCCGATCCGCCCCGATCGGGATGCATGCGGGATATCAAAATGCGATGAGCGTTGACAATTTCGGCCTCGGTGGCGTCGGGCTGCAAACCGAGAATTTGCAACGCCTGCTCCCGGGTCATATCCGTTGCGGACTTAGGCCGCGAATGGTCTTGGCCGACATCCGACCTATCCTGGAACAGCCGCCAGACTCTGTGCAACTGCGGCGCATAATTTAGGATGAACGGAATTGCTCTGACCATAAACGCCAACAGTACGCCTATCAGAGCCACCAAACCGTTCAACCTTCCAGTCAACAACAGCGCAGCCACTATGCAAACCGCCGAAACCCAAAGAATACGACGGAATTGACGCCTGGCCGCCTGCGACGGCGTTGTGATGTACCAGCGATAGGCTAAAACGCCAATTATCAGCACCAAAACTATTCCGATCCTTACCATTCTCGACGGGTCCTTTCTTAACACCGGTTTGCATAATAACTTAGAATACCTCGGCTTGGATTAACGACGTTTTTTCTAATGACCCATTGTGCACCCCCGGTTTTGGGCTTTGCGGCCTACAGCGGCACCGGCAAAACCACGCTGTTGACCAAATTGATTCCGTTGCTGAAGGCAAAGTCGCTACAAATCGGCCTAATCAAACACAGCCACCATGATTTCGAAATCGACAAACCCGGTAAAGATAGCTACGAGCTGCGCAAATCCGGCGCAAATCCGGTGCTGCTGGTTTCGAAATACCGCCGAGCCATCGTCGAGGAACTCCCGCAAGATGAGGTAAAGCTGACTGATCAACTGGCCGCATTATCCGCTGTCGAGCTGGATCTGATTTTGGTCGAGGGATTCCGACACGAGGCGTTTCCAAAAATTGAACTGCACCGGCCAACGCTGGGCAAACCCTTACTCCAACCGAGCGACCCTTGGATCATCGCCGTAGCCAGCGACTCGCCGCTAGCGACGCCACCGGATTGCCCTTGGTTGGATCTGAACGACACCGATTCCATAGCCGACTTTATTCTGTACCAATTTTTGAGCCGCTCTCAGTGAACGATATCTGCTTCCCCCCCCAAAACACCCTCCTGTCCGCCGAGCAAGCGCTGTCGCGGATTCAACAAACCCTTGCCCCGATTGCCACCATAGAGTCGGTCGAGTTGAGTAGCGCATTGGGCCGAATCCTGGCCACGGACGTGTTCGCTTCAATCGACATGCCGCCGCAGCCGAATGCGGCGATGGACGGCTACGCCTTTGCCGCCGCCGGACTCTGCGGAGACGCCGAATTCAGCCTGCGCGTAGTCGGCACTGCCTGGGCCGGCAAACCTTTTACCGGTTCGCTGGCTAATGGCGAGTGCGTGCGCATATTTACCGGCGCGGTGGTGCCGGAAACGGCCGACAGCGTCGTGGCCCAAGAACAAACGCGCGTCGAAGCGGACCGCGTCTACTTTGCCGCGCCGTGTTTGTTTCAAAAAAACATTCGATTAGCCGGCAGCGATTTTAAGCGCCAAGAGAGGCTGATCGCGGCGCCGAAAAAGCTCAGTCCGCGCGACATTAGTTTGCTGGCGGCGGCTGGCATCAGTACCGTCGAAGTCAAAAGCCGTTTGCGAATCGGTTATTTTTCCACCGGCGACGAGCTGGCGCCGCTCGGTTCTGCATTGGCTATCGGCCAAATCTACGATAGTAACCGCTATTTGCTGGCGGCCTTGCTCGAAGACCCAAACTTCATGGCGAACGATTTGGGGGTGGTAAAAGACGATCCGGTCGCCTTGGAAGCCATGCTGGTTCAAGCGGCCGCGCAACACGACGCGCTGATTTCGACCGGCGGCGCGTCGGTAGGCGACGCCGACTACGTCAAACAGATTCTGGAGAAATGCGGGCAAGTGCATTTTTGGAAACTCGCGATCAAACCCGGCAAGCCATTGGCATTCGGCAAGATAAGCGACTGCTGGTTTTTCGGTCTGCCCGGCAATCCGATAGCGGTGCTGGTCACTTATAACAAATTCGTAAAACCCGGTCTTGATCGGCTTCTCGGCGCCAGCCCTGCCAAGACGCTGCAGATAAGCGCCCGTAGCGACAGCGATCTGCGAAAAGTTCCGGGCCGCAGCGAATACCAACGCGGCGTGCTGCGGCAATTGGACAACGGCGAATTCGCGGTGACGGCCGCCGGCACCCAAGACTCGCATCAACTTAAGGTGGCCAGCGTAGCCAACTGTTTTATCGTGCTGTCCGCCGAATGCGATGGCGTTAAACGCGGCGACCGGGTGTTGGTGGAACCGTTCTCGCTCGATTTGTGATAGCGAAGCCGAACGCGAATATCCGCAATCCGGCTCGCCGCAGCCCAGCTTAAGCGTTCGCCGTGGCCAATTCGCCTAGATAGCCGTGTTTGCGGGCCAGATAGTCGTCGACGAAGGCTTGCATCGGTTCGGCTTCGTAATCGCGCAGGCCGCTGACGGCCAGCTTCTTGAATCCGGAACCAACCACTTCGCCATTCGCTTGGATTTGAAAATGCAAATAAGCGGTAGCCCGCTTACCGTTGACTTCCATTGTCGGCTCCAGCATTTCCAGCTTGGGCTTGGCAAAATCCAGCCGGCTTAAATTCAAGGTCATGCTCTCGTATATGACCAACGGCCGGTCTATGTTGAACATCACTTGTTCCTTGGCCAATAACGGCACCAACACGTACGGGAAGTTCTGCCCGGAAAACGCCACATAATCCCGAATCAGAGTTTCAATTAGCTCCGGATCGCGAGTCAGGCTGCCGGAACGCTGGATTTGCAGGTAAGTTTTACCCTGATTATCGGTAACATCGATCTGTTCGGAATCGGTGTCGGGAAAGTTAAGCAGCACGCCGTGGCCGACCATTCCGGAAAACGTGAAATGCATATTGCTGCTCAAACCGTATTTTTCCAACACCAGGGAAAACAGCAAATCGCCCGGTACGCAAAAACGCTTGGCGTCTTCATCGTGCAGCGGATTGAAGTCGTGCGCGACTTCTTTGGCGAACATACTGGCTTGCGCAGCGCTAATCGCGACACAGCCATCCTGAATTGCATAGAATTCTTTTAAAAACATAGATTTATTGTTTATTAATAGCGAGGAACCGAAGAGTCGCAGATTAGCGACCAAGCATCGATACCGCCGCGTAAATTGATCAAACGTTCAAAGCCGGCATGTTGCAGATAATTACACGCTTGTTGGCTACGCATGCCATGGTGGCAAATCACCACGATATCCCGGTCGGTCGGTATCTCGTCCAGCCGTTGCGGGATTTGTTGCAATGGAATCAATACGCTACCGGCAATTTTGGCATAGGCAAACTCGTGCGGCTCGCGCACGTCGAGCAACAGCGGCGGCGCTTCTTCCTGCAAACGCTGGCGAAGTTGTTCGGGCGTATATTGGCTTATCGGCATATGAATCGTTCCAGTCTGGTGAGAGCGGCGGCCATTCTATCGATTGAGGCGGTATATGCAAACCGAATATGGCGATTGGCCAGATGTTCGCCGAAATCTTTGCCGGGGGTTACGGCTACGCCCTCGGTTTCCAATAGACCTCTGGCAAAATCGAAACTGTCGCTGCAAAACTCGCTGCAATCGGCGTAAATGTAAAAAGCCCCTTGCGGCTTACAGGCAATTTTAAACCCCAAACTCAGCAGGTTATCGTAAAGAAAGTCGCGCCGCGCCGCAAACTCGTCGCGCCGTCGGCGCAATTCGTCCATGTTCTCCGGGCTGAAGGACGCCAGCGCCGCATATTGCGAGTGAGTCGGCGTGGCGATAAAAATATTTTGCGCCAACTTTTCCACCGCGTCGATGAAATTCTCCGGCACTATCAGCCAGCCCACCCGCCAGCCGGTCATCCCGAAAAACTTGGAAAAACTGTTGATGACAAAGACTTCGTCGCTAAACCGCAAGGCGGTTTCAGCGGCAGCGCCATATACCAAGCCATGATAAATCTCATCGGAATAAAAACATCCGTCCAACGCCCTGACTTCCGCCACCGCAGCTCGCAAATCGGCATGACTGATCAGGGTGCCGGTAGGATTGGACGGCGAGGCGATCAGCGCACCTTTGCATTGCGGCTGCCAGTGGCGCTGAATCAGCTCAGCGTTCAACTGGTAGCCGGTTTCGGCTCCGACCGGCACGAAATGCGTGCTTGCGTCGAACAGCCTGACAAAATTATCGTTGCACGGATAACAGGGATCGGCCATCAGCAGTTTATCGCCAGGATTCAGGCTGGTGGCAAACGCCAACAGGAAAGCGCCGGACGCTCCAGGCGTTATGAATACCCGGCGCGGGTCCAGATCGACGCCGTACTGGGTACGGTAAAAATCGGCCACTGCAGCGCGCAATTCGGGCAAGCCGGCTGCAGCGGTGTATTTGACTTCGCCTTTGCTGAGAAAACGGTTACCGGCCTCCAGCACCAACGGCGGGCTGGCAAAATCCGGTTCGCCGATTTCCATGTGAATGATATCCCGGCCCTGCCGCTCCAGTTCCTTGGCGCGCTGTAATAATTCCATCACATAAAACGAACTGATACCGCGCATCCTGTCGGCGACGTGCTGTTTCATAATCCAGTATCCGGGTAGAGGTAAAGCTTTGGCATGATAACAAACTTCTTGCTTGCCCCCGGCTATTCTGATAAAAAGCCCCGATTTTTTAGACCGCCAGGAGTCATTGGATGAACAATTCTAACCCTGCAGCAGCGGAATTTACTTTTAAGCCTTATGAGGAAAAAGAAGGCGAAGAGTACATGAACGAAGCGCAGTTAAAACACTTTTCCGCCATCTTGAACAAATGGAAATCCGAACTGATGATGGAGGTGGACCGGACGGTTCACCACATGCAGGACGAAGCGGCAAACTTTCCGGATCCTAACGATCGCGCCACGCAAGAATCCGAATTCAGTCTTGAACTGCGCACTCGCGACCGCGAGCGCAAATTGATCAAAAAAATCGATGAAGCGCTGAAAGAAATCGAGTCCGGCAATTACGGCTACTGCGAAACCTGCGGTATCGAAATCGGCATTCGCCGCCTGGAAGCCAGACCGACCGCAACCTTGTGCATCGATTGCAAGACATTGGACGAAATCAGGGAAAAGCAATTAGGCTAGAACCAGCCCCACCTCTCCCCTATATCGGCCGGTTTGCGCCCTCGCCTACCGGCCCGCTTCACCTTGGCTCCCTTTACACCGCGCTGGCCAGCTATCTCGATGCCCGCCACCAAAACGGCTTATGGCTGCTGCGTATCGACGACGCCGACACTCCGCGCAACATGCCCGGCGCAGCGGAGCGGATTTTAGATTGTCTGGCGGCATTCGGGCTGCATTGGGACAAAGAGGCCGATTATCAAAGCCGGCATTTAAGCCAATACCAACAAGCGCTCGCCGAATTGCGGCAGCAAGATGCCGTGTATCCCTGTACTTGTAGCCGGAGTACGTTAGCCGCGGACGGGCCGATTTACCCCGGCCACTGCCGGCTAAGGCCGCAGCAAACCGACCATCCGGCGGCATTGCGAGTCAAAGCAATGCCGGTATGCGTCGAATTTTGCGACGGTTTGCAAGGCGCTATCCGCGAGAATATCGCTGAGCAACAAGGCGACTTTGTCGTGCTGCGCAAGGACGGCATCGTCGCCTACCAGTTGGCTGTCGTGGTGGACGACCAGCGCCAAGCTATCACGCACATCGTCCGCGGCTGCGACTTACTCGAGTCCACACCGAAACAAATATACTTGCAAAAACTGCTCGGCTTCCCGGAACCGAACTACCTGCATGTGCCGGTCATCGTCGATCGTGCCGGGCAAAAACTCAGCAAACAAACCCGAGCCGAAGCAGTGACCGCAACATCGCCGCGCCAAACCTTGTTCATGCTGTTAAGCTTACTCGGCCAAAATCCGCCGCCAACGCTGAAACAGGCCCAAATTCCGGCAATATTAGACTGGGCCGTTGCTCACTGGTCGCCGGAGCCTTTACGCGGCGTCCGCAGCGTCAGCCTGGACTCGCCGCCCAGTAACCAGACTTAGCACAAGGAGTAAAACATGTCAGATCAAAAAACCTATCCGGTACCCCCCGAAGTCGCGGCCAACGCGCATATCGATGCAGCGGCATACCAGCAGCTATATCGGCAATCGGTCGAACAACCGGAGGTTTTTTGGGCAGAACAAGCCGAGCGGTTTCTGGACTGGCAAACACCTTGGCACACAGTGCTGCAATACGACTACCCCAAAGGTGAGATTGCATGGTTCGTCGGCGGCAAATTGAATGTCACCGTCAACTGTCTGGACCGCCATTTGCCGCACCGCGCCGACCAGATCGCGATTATTTGGGAAGGCGACGATCCGGCCGACAGCCGCACGCTGACTTATCGAGAGTTGCACGAACAGGTCTGTAAATTCGCCAATGTCCTGAAAAGTCACGGCGTCGGCAAGGGCGACCGAGTCTGCATCTACTTGCCTATGATCGCCGAAGCGGCGGTGGTGATTCTGGCCTGTGCCAGGATCGGCGCGGTCCATTCCATCGTCTTCGGCGGCTTTTCGGCCGATGCCTTGCGCGATCGGGTGATCGACGCCGATTGCCGGATACTGATCTGCGCTGACGAAAGTTTCCGCGGCGGCAAAATCGTCCATTCCAAGCTGAATGTCGACAAAGCTGCGGATCAGTGCCCGAATTTGAGTAAAGTCATCGTCATCAAACATACCGGCCACGACATTCCCTGGCACGATCAGCGCGATATCTGTTACCACACCGAAATGGCAACCGCTGTCGCCACTTGCCCGGCGGAAATGATGGACGCGGAAGACCCGTTGTTCATCCTCTATACGTCCGGCTCGACCGGCCAACCGAAAGGCGTGTTGCACAGCACCGGCGGTTACTTGCTGTATGCGGCAATGACCCACAAGTACGTGTTCGATTACCAGGAAGGCGAAGTCTATTGGTGTACCGCCGATATCGGCTGGATCACCGGCCATTCCTACGTGCTTTACGGGCCGTTGTGCAACGGCGCCACCACGTTGATGTTCGAAGGCGTACCGACCCATCCGCATCCAGACCGGTTTTGGCAAGTCATCGACAAACACCGGGTCAATATCTTTTACACGGCACCGACCGCGATCCGGGCGCTGATGGCGCAGGGCGACGAATTCGTCAACCGTACCCAACGCACTTCGTTGCGTATTCTGGGCAGCGTCGGCGAACCGATAAACCCGGAAGCCTGGGAATGGTATTACCACGTAGTCGGCAACAAGCGCTGTCCGTTGGTCGATACCTGGTGGCAAACCGAAACCGGCGGCATCCTGATCACACCGCTACCCGGCGCCACAACCTTGAAGCCGGGCTCGGCTACTTTGCCCTTTTTCGGCGTACAGCCGGCCATTCTCGACCAGGACGGTCATGAACTGGAAGGAGAAGCCGAAGGCATTCTGGTGTTGACTCAGCCCTGGCCGGGCCAGGCGCGGACGGTCTATGGCGATCACCAACGTTTCGTCGATACCTACTTCAGCAAATTCCCCGGCTATTATTTTGCCGGCGACGGCGCCCGCCGCGACCAGGATGGCTACTACTGGATCACCGGCCGCATTGACGACGTGTTGAACGTATGCGGCCACCGCTTGGGAACTGCCGAAATCGAAAGCGCCCTGGTGTTGCACGATCTGGTGGCCGAAGCGGCCGTGGTCGGCTTTCCGCATCCGATCAAAGGCCAGGGCATCTATGCCTACGTCACGTTGAACGTTGGCGTCGAAGGCAGCAGCAGCCTGAAAGGCGAGTTGAAAGATTTGGTCAGAGAGGAAATCAGTGCCATCGCCCTGCCCGATCTGATTCAGTGGGCGCCCAGCCTGCCGAAGACTCGCTCCGGTAAAATCATGCGCCGGATTTTGCGCAAGATTGCCGCTAACGAATTTCACGATTTGGGCGACACCTCGACCCTGGCCGATCCGTCGGTGGTCGAGCAATTGATCGCCAACCGCTTGAAACTGCCTTAAGTTGAATATTCGCCTCGGTCTGGCCTATATCGGCGTGGTGTTGATCTGGACCACGACGCCGCTGGCCATCCAATGGAGCAGCGTAGGCGCCGGCTTCGTATTCGCGGCCACGGCGCGGATGAGCATCGGCCTGAGTTGCCTGTTATTGCTGTGCTTGGTGGCGCGTCGCCGGATACCGCTGCGCCGGCCGGCCTTGACCAGCTACTTCGCCGTGGCGGTACAACTCTACGGCAGCATGCTGGTGACCTATTGGTCCGCTCGATTCGTCCCCTCCGGCTGGATATCAGTCATATTCGGCCTCAGCCCATTCATGACCGCATTCATGGCCGCTGCCTACTTGAAAGAACGCAGCCTGGGTTGGGGCAAGCTGTTCGCTTACAGCCTGGGCGTTTGCGGCCTGCTGATCATGTTCAATTCGGCGCTGGAACTGAACGAGCAAGCAATAACCGGTCTGATCGGGGTGTTGGTCGCCACCTTTATCCACGCCGCCAGCGCGGTCTGGGTCAAACAAATCGATGCCGGTCTTGGGGCGTTGCCGTTGGTCACCGGCGGCTTGTCGATCGCGGTCCCGCTGTACCTGGCGACCTGGTATGGCATGGAAGGCTTGGCATTCCCGCAAGACATCGAGCCGAAGGCGCTGTATTCGATTATTTACCTTGGAGTCATCGCCACCACGCTGGGTTTTGCGCTGTATTACTTCGTGCTGAACAACATGCCGGCCACCAACGTGGCGATGATGAATCTGCTGACGCCGGTGATGTCCTTGTTTTTGGGTTACAGCGTGAATCAAGAACCGATCACGCCGACCACGCTGGCCGGCACGGCGCTGATTATGCTGGCTCTATTGATTTACGAAACGGTAAACCGACGGCAAGCCCGGAACGGCGGCGGTTAGCCGTTCCGGACGCTACAATCAGATTTTAGCGGCGCGCTGTTTCAGGTATTGGCCGAACTCTTGGTTGATTTCCTGGTGCAGCAAGCCGTATTCGACGTTGGCCAACAGGAAACCGAATTTGGAACCGCAGTCGTAACGGTTACCTTCGAATTCGTAAGACAGGACTTGTTCGTCTTTCATCAACGCTGCGATCGCGTCGGTCAATTGAATTTCGCCGCCGGCGCCGCGGCCGGTGCTCTCGATTTTCTCGAAGATCGCCGGGGTCAGAATATAGCGACCGACAACGGCGATGTTGGAAGGCGCTACTTCCGGCTTCGGTTTTTCGACAATCGAGCTGAGCTTGCCGACCCGCGGCGCGGTTTCGCTGTGTTCGACGATGCCGTATTTATGGGTTTCGGTCGGATCGACCCGCTCTACCCCCAGGATACTGCTTTGCTCTTTTTCGAACAGATCCACCATTTGCTTCAGACAGCCGCGGCTGCCGTCTTCGATCAGGTCGTCCGGCAAAATCACCGCGAACGGCTCGTTACCGACCACCGGTTTGGCGCAATGTACGGCGTGACCCAGACCCAAGGCTTCGGCCTGGCGCACGAACACGCAGGACACGTGCGGCGGCAGCAAGTCACGCAACATGTTCAGCAAGCCGGTCTTGCCGCTTTTCTCCAGCTCTTTTTCCAACTCGTAAGATTTGTCGAAATGGTTGGCGATCGACTCCTTGTTACGGCCGATGACGAACACCATGGTGTCGATGCCGGCCGCGACCGCTTCCTCAACCGCGTATTGGATCAGCGGTTTATCCACGATCGGCAGCATTTCCTTGGCGACGGCCTTGGTGGCAGGCAAGGAACGGGTTCCAAGCCCGGCGGCTGGAAAAACGACTTTAGTGATTTTCTGACTCATAGTGACTCTTTTCAGGTTTCAGTTTGGTTTTGACGGATAAATAATGTGTGCCTAACCTTATGGCACTCTTAGTGAATTAAACACTGTCGCCGGGCTATTTTAGGCGATAATGATTATTTATTTTTACCCGTCCGCACGAGATATAGCAATGACAAGAACGTTATGCACGCTTTTGGTGGCGTTAATCCCGGTTAAGTTGGCTTTCAGCCAGGATTTGCTGGAGACCTTCCAATTGGCAAAAGCCAACGATCCCGATTTCAAAAGTTCGGATATCAACAAACTGGCGACGGCCGAAATCAAATCGCAAAGCATTGCACAGATGTTGCCTAAGCTCTCGTTCAACGCCAACAGCAGCCGTAATCGGCTGGAAAGTACCAGCTTCCTGGGTACCACCTTGCAGCATTATTGGGATAGCAAGTTGGGCTTCAACTTAACACAACCGGTCTTTCACTGGGAACATTGGGTGCAATTGGACCAGGCCGATAACAAAATCGCCCAGGCCGAAGCCCAATTTCAGGCCAAATACCAGAACTTGATGCGACGCACCGCGGAAGCTTATTTCAACATTCTGGCGGCGCAAGACAATCTGGAATTTGCCGTCGCCGAGAAAAAAGCCATCGAAAAGCAGTTAGAACAAGCCAAGCAACGGTTCGACGTCGGCATCATCGCCATCACCGACGTTTACGAAGCTCAAGCCGGCTACGATCGGGCGCTGGCCAGCGAAATCGAAGCGCAAAACCTGCTCGACAACAGTAAGGAAGCGCTACGGGAGATCGTCGGCGACAACGCTGCCGATTTGGAGGGTCTGCAACCGGAAATTCCGCTGTCGCCGCCGGCGCCGGAGGATTTGTCGTCCTGGGCCAATTCCGCCGAGAGCAATAATTTTTCGATCGTCGCTCAAATCAACCAGACTGAATACATCAGAAAGAACATCGATTTACAGGAATCCAAGCACATGCCGACCCTGGATATCGTCGCTCAATACAACGAAATGGATACCGGCAACCAATACGGCCTGCGCGGCGACAGTCAAAGCTTCGGGCTGCAATTGAATCTGCCGCTGTACGAAGGCGGCGGCGTCTCGTCGCGGGTGCGCCAAGCCGAGCACGAGTACCAAGCGGCCAAGGAAGACCTGACCAAGGTCAAGCGCAGCGTCAACCGCGGCGTCAAGGACGCCTTTCGCGGCGTGGTTTCCAGCGTCAGCCGGGTCAAGGCGCTAGATGCCACCAGCAAATCGGCCGACATGGCGGTACAAGCCGCCGAAGCCGGCTTCGAAGTCGGCACCCGGACCATGGTCGACGTGTTGACCGAGCAACGCAATCTGTACAAAGCCAAAAGCGATTACGCCAGAAGCCGTTACGACTACCTCATCAATGGCATCAAATTGAAGGAAGCGGCCGGCAGTTTGAGTGAAGTGGATTTGGAAGTGGTCAACCAATATCTGCGCCATGCGGCGGGCGCGGAAAAATCCGGTTCCCGTTGAGCCACCGCATCAGCTGGATGCAATCCCTGCCGCATTTAGCCGAATAAAGCCAAAGCTTTCTTGACCGTGGACCAGACGCCCCAGGCCAGCGGCAGCAACACGTAAAGCCAAAACAAGGCCACGAGCAGCGGACTGGACGGTTGGTGATTTTGCGGATTGTTCATAATTGGTCTCGGTTCAGTGATCGGTCTCGTCGGCCGGATAAATACCGTCCAGTTCGTCGAAATCATCGTGTTTCATATGGTGTTTTTCATGCACCGGCCGAATCGCCAGATTGGCGGCAAATCCAACCAGCAACAGCCCGGCCATGATATACATCGTCATGTTATAGGCTTCAGCTTTCGCTACCCCTTGGCCAATCTGATATTCGCGCAGATAGTTGACCAACACCGGACCCAACACGCCGGCCGTGGACCAGGCCGTCAGCAGCCGGCCGTGGATGCCGCCGACGAAACGGGTACCGAATATATCGGCCAGATAAGCCGGGATGGTCGAGAATCCGCCGCCATACATGCTCATGATCAATGCATACAGCAGCACGAACATCGCCATATTGCCGGCCATGCCCATAGTCGGAATCGTTGCATACAGCACCGCGCCGACCGCGAAGAAAATCATGTAGGTATGCTTGCGGCCCAGATAATCCGACGCCGACGACCAGAAAAAGCGGCCGCCCATGTTGAACAAACTTAGCAAGCCGACGAAACCGGCCGCGGCGGCCGGCGTTACCGAGCCCTTGAACATTTCCTGAATCATCACCGAAGCCTGGCCCAACACGCCGATACCGGCGCTGACGTTCAGGCACAACACCAGCCACAATAAGTAAAACTGCGGCGTTTTCAGCGCCTGATCGATATGCACGTGTTTGTCGGTAATCATTTTGTTGGCGACGACCGGCGGCGTCCAGCCCTCGGGCAGCCAATCAGCGGGCGGAATCCGGATCGCCAATGCCCCGATCAACATCGAGCAAAAATACACGGCACCCATCACCAAAAACGCTTCGCTCACCCCGACCGACGTTGCCGATTTGAATTGGTCCATCAACCACACCGATAACGGCGCACCGATCATCGCGCCGCCGCCGAAACCCATGATAGCCATGCCGGTAGCCATGCCGCGTCGGTCCGGAAACCATTTGATCAAGGTCGATACCGGCGACACGTAACCCAAGCCCAGGCCGATGCCGCCGATCACACCATAACCCAGATAAAGCAACCCGATCTGATGCAGTTTGACGCCGAGCGCGGCGATAAAAAATCCGCCGCCGAAGCAACAGGCCGCAACGAACATGGTCAGCCGCGGGCCGACTTTTTCCAACCACTTGCCGCCGAATGCGGCGGACAAGCCTAGAAAGACGATGGCTAAACTGAAGATCCAACCCAGCTCGGTTAATTTCCAATCGTCGGGAGCCGAAGCGCCAATGCCGATGACACGGGTCAGCGGATCGTTGAATACGCTGAACGCATAGGCCTGGCCAATGCATAGATGTACCGACAGTGCGGCTGGCGGGGCCAGCCAACGGCTATAGCCTGACCGGGCGATAATACGCGGCTTCGAGAAAAATCCTGCCATTTGCTGAGTCCTTAACCGATTTCAGAAATTCCGAACGCCGAATGTCCGGCCAAGCCGCCATTTTAACAAGACCCAAGGCTGCAACGAAAATCGATTACTTACGGCATATCCCCTAGCTACGCCGGATTATAAAACATAGTTTAATTGACTCGTGCCTCCGCAGGCCAGAGCCGGCGCCGGCTGCGGAACTGGTCCGTTACTTGCGTTTCCGAGCCCTGGTATTACGCATACTTCTATCCCATTTCAAAACGTAACCGATTCGGCAACCATGACAAAACACTACCCGGCCCCCGGGCGCCAATTCGCAGTACTCATCAACATGTCCATTTTGGCTTGCGGCATCAACGCCGCACTTGCCGCCGACGGCAGCGCTGCAGAAGAGGAGCAGAAGCAACCCGCAAAACAAGAAAAACAAGCAAAACCGGCGACACCGAAAGCCGCCACACAGACCCTGGAAGCAATGACGGTGGTCGGCACTGTCCCGTTGAATCCACCCAACCAAAAACCGCAATTGGATAGCGAAGCGGTCACCGGTAGCCGTCTGGGCTTGACGCCGCGGGAAACGCCGGCCTCGATCACGATCATCGACCGCGCCACCTTCGAAAAACGCGGCGCGCAAACCACGCAGGAAGCCCTGGAGAGAGCGCCGGGCATCATCGTGTCGTCGCAACCCGGCTCTGCCGGTTCGGTATCGATGCGCGGTTTCAGCGGAGCGCAAATCACCCAGTTATTCAACGGCATCACGGTACAGTACGATGTGGTTGCGGCCAGGCCGCTGGACAGTTGGCTGATCGAGCGGGAAGAAGTATTGGGCGGGCCGTCCACCTTTCTCTATGGGCAAGGTGCCGTTGGCGGTTCGATCAATTACGTCAGCAAAATCGCCCAACGCGGCCCGGACCGCCATAGCGCGCTGGTTTCGCTCGGCGAATATCTGAACCGGCGGGCTTCTTACGGATTTAACGGTCGGCTCGGCAACACCGATAACTGGTTGCAGGCCGATATCAGTTACCTCGGCTCCGAAGGTTATATCGATCGGACCGAGGCCAATTCCGGTGCCATGTCGTTTTCGTTGTTGAGCGACATCACCTCCAAGCTGTCCCACACCATCGCCTTCGAGCACCAATTGGAAGACCGCGATTCCTATTGGGGTACGCCGGTACTGAATCCGACGGTTGGCGGTCGGATCGTCCCGTGGGGTACCCCTGGTCTGGGCCCAATCGAAGGCCAGATCGATCCGAACACCCGTTTCAGAAATTACAACGCCGCCAGTCCGACCTTCGACCAACAGGTGTTCTGGCTACGCGACATCGTCGATTACCAGTTGTCGGAAAATACTCAGTTCAAAAACACGTTTTATTACTACAAGGCCGACCGGCAATGGTTGAACGTCGAAGGCTACGACTGGAACGCCAGCAACACCCAAATCATTCGCAACCGCTCGTTTGCGGTCAACCACGACCAAGCCCTAGTGGGCAACCGTTTCGAAATTGTCCACAGCGACCGCTGGTTTAACTTGCCGTCGAAATTCTCGGCCGGTATCGACGTCGCCTACAACAAACAAACCCGGGCGCCCAGTATGGAGAGCGCAACCGGCACAGTCAGTACCGTCCATCCTTACAATTTCAGCGTAGGCAGCTACTACGATTATCCGGCTGCTACCGGTCCGGTGCCGAACGCTCGCAACGAGCTGTATACCGTCGCCGGCTACGCCGAAAACCGGCTGACGCTGGTACCTGATTTGAATCTGATCACCGGCTTGCGGGTGGACGATATCCGGCTGGATGCGGTCAACCTGCGCACAGGAATCGTACCGCCCACCGCGACTACGCCGGCCGCGTTCGGTCGCCGCTGGACCGCGGTGACTTGGCGCGCGGCGCTGATGTACGACATCACCTCCACCTTCAACGTGTATGCCCAATACAGCACTGCCGCCGATCCGCCTTCCGGCATCCTGACCACCGGCACCTTCGCCGCCTTGCGCGATTTCGACCTGACCACCGGCCGTCAGGCGGAAATCGGTACCAAATTCGATTTCTGGGACGGTAAAGGTTCGGCAACCTTGGCCGGTTATTACATCGAACGTAAAAACCTGTCGATGACCGACCCGTCCGACCGTAACCGGGTGTTGCCGATCGGGGCACAATCCTCCGCCGGTATGGAAGCGAATATCGGCGTGCAATTAACCCCGGAATGGAGCATGCAGGGCAATATGGCTTATGTCGACGCCCAATACGACAAGTTTCTGGAAACCGTCAATAACACCACCATCGTTTCCCGAAAGGGCAACCGGCCGACCAACGTTGCCAAATGGGTCGCGAACGCCTGGCTGACCTGGGATTTCGACCCGGACTGGCAATGGAACTTCGGCTCCCGTTATGTCGGCGACCGCTTCGTCGATACCAGCAACATTATCAAGGCCCCGGCATTCGCGGTATTCGATACCCAGTTGGCCTGGAAATTCAACCCGCACGCGACCGTTACCGCCCGCGTAAAAAATCTGTCCGACGAACAATATGTGGAATGGGGCAGCGGCGGCAACGCACCGTTATTTTTCATTGCCGCGCCGCGCACCTTCATGATGGAATTGAAACTGGATTTCTGAACCCTCGCCGTCCCTGCCGCCGCTACGCACAACACCATCGTCGGCGTAGCGGTAACGGGTGGCGGCGAACAGCGCCGGCAATGCTTCTTTTTCAGCGCCAGCAATGCTAAATTCCCGGCTTAACTTTTTTAGCGGCCTGATTATGATCGGATTCATTGCCTGTAGCATTGCCCTCGCAGTTTTAGTGCAAAACCAAACCGCGCTCCTGGATTACCTGGTGTCGCCGCTGGCGACCGCTGTCGGCGTCACGGCGATGGCCGCCAGCGTCGCCGGCGGCTATCTGAAAAAGCTCCCTACCTCGCTATGGCACGATGGCTTTGCCACTGCCGGATTGTTCGTCTGGTATTCCTACTGGCAACCTCAGTTCGGCGCCGAAGCGCCGATGTTTTTCTTGTTTCCGATCTATTACGCGTTATTGACCGCGACCTTGACCCTGGCCTTGATCAATAAAGCGCCTTACTTCGATCCGGACTCGGTACAACACTTGCGTTACCTGGAAAAAATCAGCCGATTCGACTTCAACATGATTCTCGGCCTGGTCGCCGCCAGCTTACTAATTACCCGGCATTACGCGCTGTATCCGATGGCGATGACCTTTTTCGTGGTGCGTCATACCATGCTGGTATGCCTGGAGATTATCGACGCCGAGTCCTGATCATTGCGCCGGCGCCGCATGATGTTGCTGATGTCCGGGGACTGCCGCCGCACCGTGAGCTTGGGTTTGGGCATCGAACCATTCGTGCAACGCCTGCACCAATTGCGGGTATTCGCTGCTGTAATGGATCTGGCCGCCGTTCGGTAAAGCCCGGTACTCGTAACGAATCTCGTCCGGTTTCGCGTTTTTCAGCCTTGCCAAGCCCGGCATGGCGGCACCGTGCATCCGTTCGCTAGCGGAAAAATCGCCGCTGGTCAAAGCACCCGCCAACTGCCGCAGATGGGCCTGGATGGCAGCGATCACCTTGGCGTCGGCACCGGGCTTGGCGACCACGTGCTGCACGCCGCCGTGCACGGTTTTGCTGAAAGTTTGCAGCGTGTTATCCGGCGAATACGCTGCGGACACCGGACTTGGGGCTGGTTTGATTTCGCCAAACGCCGTGGTGGCAAAAGCGGTAGTGATTAAAAAAATAGCGATGGCGACGAAGTTGGAATTTGTCATGGTGGCTCTCCTGAAAGTATTGATTAGCCACTTCCCCGTTGTGGGTTATCGTCCTAATCCGATCAGACAAGCAAATTCAAGTACTGGTTCAGCCCTTTCGCAGCACCTTGCTAATACCAGAACCGGAAACCGGCAACGGCTCTGACGCTATGCTGATGTTCGCGCAGCGACTGCTCTTCGACGTAATCGACCCCCAGATAAGGCGCAAACTCGCGTTCGATTTCGTAGCGCAGCCGTAAACCGGCCTCGAATTCGGTCACCCCGGCTTTGACACCGCGCGATTGCAAGTCTTCCGCCGCCACATTCAAACCGATGCGCGGCTGCAGGATCAGGCGCTGGCTCAGCAACAGCTCATAACTGACAGTCAATCGACCCAGTACATTGCCCTTCTCGGTGACGAACAGCGCGCTGTCCACTTCAAAAAAATACGGCGCCAAGCCCTGAAACCCGATCACCGCGTCGAAAGTGCGCTCCGGCTCGAACGCGCGGCGGGCGCCGATTTGAAAATCCCAGAAACTATCGACGTTGCGGCTGTACAGCACCTGTAAATCGGCCCGGCCGAAAATGTCCTGATCGGCCGAATAGTCGCCTTCCGTTTTCAGCCAAAGCTTGTGGTCGTCGTTGCCGAACCAATTCTGTATATCCCATTTCGCCAGATGCAGTCCGCCGTTACTTTCGTATTCCAGGCGTTCGGCCAGGAAGCGGTTGAACAGCATGTGGCCGTCATCGGCTCGGCAGTTCAGCCACAGCAGGCCGATGATTGTGGCTATCGCTCTGCGCCGCTCAATCATGATTCGGCTCGACGATCAATTTACGAAACATGCCGGTATCCATGTGGTACAGCAAATGGCAATGAAACGCCCATTCGCCTACCGCATCGGCCGGAACGTCTACCACCGCGGTGGTCCCCGGCCTGACGTTGATAACGTGCTTTTTCGGATTGTATGCGCCGGCGCCGATATCCAGGTATTGCCACAAACCGTGGATATGGATCGGATGGTTCATCATGGTCTGATTGACGTAACGAAAGCGGACCACTTCGCCTAATTTGACCCGAATCGGTTCGGCATCGGCGTATTTGACGTCGTTAAACGACCAGATGTAGCGCCGCATGTCGCCGGTCAGCCGCAACTCGATTTCCCGGTCCGGCTTGCGCAGCGGCGTGGCGTTTTGGGCGCGCAAATCGCGGTAATCGAGCGTCTGGTACGACGGAATTTCCGGCGACATTGCGGCGTGATGGTGGCCGGCATGGGCGGTATGTTCTGTTGCCTGGCCGGCCTCGGGACTGTCGGTAGCCTGCTGCGCATGGCCTGTGTGCTCGGTGTGTTCGGCATGTTCGGCATGTTCGGCATGTTCGAGATGATTATCGCCCTGCATTGCGTGTCCGGCGTGGGCGCCGCCCATATCCGCCAGCGTCAACAAGGTCCGCGGCGTCGGCGGCGGCACCGGCGCCAGCCAATCCGCCTGCGGCGACAGGCTGGCGTGAGCGTAACCGCTGCGATCCATCGCCTCGGCGAAAATACTGTAGGCTTGTTCGGCGTTGGGTTGCACCACGACGTCATAGGTTTCCGCAACCGCAATCCGGAAGGCGTTGACATTCAAAGGCTGCAGGTTTTGGCCGTCGGCGGCTACGACCTGCATCGCCAAACCCGGAATCCGCACATCGAAATACGTCATCGCCGAGGCATTGATGAAACGCAGCCGCACTCTTTCTCCGGGTTTGAACAAAAAATGCGATTGCATTTGCGGGGTGCGGCCGTTAATCAGGAAATGGTAGGTCGAACCGTTGACGTCGGCCAGATCGGTCGGGTCCATCCGCATCGCTCCCCAGGCCAAACGGTCGCTGACGGTTTCCGCAAACCCGAGCCGTTCGATATCGGCAAACAAATCGGCAAGCGTGCGTTTCTGAAAATTGTAGTAATCGCTCTGCTTTTTCAGCCGAGCCAGCGTGCGGTAAGGGTCGGCCTGCGGCCAATCCGACAGTATCACCACGTAATCGCGATCGGTTGGCGGCTGCGGCTGCGCCGGATCGATGATCAACGCCCCGAACAAGCCCTGCTGTTCCTGCATGCCGGAATGGCCGTGGTACCAATAGGTGCCGCTCTGCTTGACCGGGAACTGGTAAGTAAAGCGGCTACCGGGCGCGATACCCTCGAAGCTGATACCCGGCACGCCGTCCATCCGATACGGCAACTCGAGGCCGTGCCAATGGATCGAAGTCGGTTCCGACAGCCGGTTTTCGACATGCAACACCACCTGTTCGCCTTCCCGCCAATGCAAGGTCGGTCCCGGCAAACCGTCGTCCGCCAGGATCGCGGTTTGCGGCTGGCCGATGATATCGACTCGCTTCTCGGCAATCGTCAAATGGTATTCCCCGGCTAAAGCCTGTCCGGCCAGCGCCATGACCAAGCCGATACCGCGGACACGATTCGGCACAGGCTTCCCCACAGAGCCGCTAAGCAAACAGCGGCTAACCGATAACCGATGCTTTCGCCCGCGCTTAACGCGCATCTTCCGGCATCTCCGGCGCCTGCCACTCGCCGCGCTGGCGCGCCTCGTCGACGGTTTTCCAGCCGGCGGCGACTTCCTGTTGCGTAATCCCCAGCCGCTGCAACAACGAGTCCAGCAACGAATCGGAGCTAGCCGGCGCCGAAATCGGCGCGGATTTACCGGCGGACTTGGCGGCCGGCAGTTCGGTAATCACCAATGCACCGTTGATCGGTTTGACTTCGCCTTTGGCGCATTTTTTGGCGTCGTCGGTATACAACGTCTTGCCTGCCACCACGCATTTGACCGGTTCGGCCGACAGCGGTGCGGCTGCCGCCAGCATCACGGCCGCACTCAGTGTTTTGACGAGCTGCATCGCTGCCTCCGAAAGATTAGGGTTTCTGCCCGGCAATCGCGCGTGGGCCAAGCCGCTAGCGCCGAAAATCGGCCTTGGAACTTTTCGCAATCGCGCCCAATCCTCCTAGCGCTGCCGAGCCAAGTTACCGGTTCGGCATGCCGGAGGACGAGATGAAATTAATCCTCGGACTGATGATAGCCGCAATTGCCTACTCGGCACTACGCTTTATCGCCGAAGTGGCCGGAGAACTCGCCGAATTCGCCGTCGAGGCCTGGCGACATGGGCATACGGAAAAGTAAGGCCCGTTTCAAGACGGCCGGTTGGTAGGCAGTTACGCTCCCGGTGATCCGGATGGCGTTGGCTTTAGCGCTTACCCGCGCTGTCCGATCTGGGGCCGAAGGATTCCCTGGCTTGCGGTTTTCGAGCCAAGCGAGGAATCGTCGATGGGAGAGTTATTTGAGGTTACTTCGATGAGCGCTGTTTGTAAGCCCCCATGCCCCTTTATACGAAACAATGAATCAGTTTTGTTTTTAAAGATAGCTATCGGCCAAATGAGAACGACCTTCTGGATTTTTGATCGTCCGGTAAATTGCTTGCAGATGTAGATACCGTCTTAAACCCGCTCATGCAAGGGAAAAATTAGGATCAAAAGGTTTACCGGATTTCAAGATAGCGAAAGCCAGATGAATG
This sequence comes from Methylomonas sp. Uni0011, assembly GCF_056850255.1. Classification (NCBI taxonomy): domain Bacteria; kingdom Pseudomonadati; phylum Pseudomonadota; class Gammaproteobacteria; order Methylococcales; family Methylococcaceae; genus Methylomonas; species Methylomonas sp. Uni0011. Next base: position 38 of record NZ_JBVVNO010000001.1, on the reverse strand, counting down.
AGCTTACGCATGGCGGCGCAGACGATGAGCTTGCCGTT